>BNBP01000104.1 GCA_014656015.1 Streptomyces griseoaurantiacus
GACGGGCAAGGCGCTGGTGGCGTGGGACGAGTGGGGGAAGAATCCCGCGCGTGCGGCGGGTGCGGTGACCTTCAACGTGCTGACGACGGTGTTCACCGGTGGTACGGGGGCGGCGGCCTCGGGCGCGGGCAAGGCCGGTGCGGTCGCCAAGGCCCTGTCCGTGGCGGGCAAGGCCGGCAAGGTCATCGACCCGATGACGTACGTGATGAAGGGCGCCGGGGCGGGCCTGTCGAAGATCGGCGACATCAGCAAGGCGCTGAAGGGCGTCGGCAACATCGAGATCCCCAAGCTGCCCGACAACGCGATCACGCTGCCCGAGGGCGCCCTGAAGCTGCCCGACGGCTCCTTCCACCTGCCCGAGGGCGCGGTGGTCCCCGAGGGAGCGGTCAAGCTCCCCGACGGCAACTTCAAACTCCCCGACGACGTCCCGGCCCTGCCCGAAGGCACCACGAAACTCCCCACGGAGCCGGGCGCTCCGGCGCGTTACTACGATCCGGACGGCAACTTCCTGGACGAGCACGGCAACGTCCTGCAGAAGGGGGCCGACGGCCCCGGCGACATCGTCGACCAGCCCCACATGAACGACCTGGGCGACAACGGCTCCCCCACCTCCGGCGCGGACAACCCGCACACCCCCACCCCGGTCAAGGAACCCGCCCTCGTCGGCGCGGGCACCCACACCGCGGAGAACGCCGGACAGCACATCCGCCTCGGCAACAGCCTCGACGACAACCTCGCCGACCTGGGCCGCGTCGGCGACGACGCCGGTAAGACGACGCCGGTCGTCCACGCCGGCGGCGACACCCCCGTCATCCACGCGGGCGAGCACCTGCCCGGCGGGCACGCGGGGGACCACCTCCCCGGCGGCCACGCGGGCGACCACCTCCCCACCAACGAGCTGAACAACCCCGTCCACACCGGCCACGGCGACACCACACCCCCGGGCACCCACCACCCGGACACCCCGTCCTCCACCGCGGGCCACGCGGACGACGCCACGACCACACCGCACCACGACGGCCCGGGCGACACCGGCACCCCGCACCACGGCGCGGAACCGCCGGTGGGCGGGCACGGGGTCGATGACGCGGGGCACGCGGCGGACGAGGCAGGGCGCCACGGGGACGAGGCGGCTCAGCACCGCGCCGAGTACGAGGCCGCCCGCGAGAAGCCGGCCGCCGAACGGACGGCGGAGGAGCGGGCCGCCATCACGCGTGAGCACGTGCGACTGGCCAATGAAGATCCGCTCTGGCGTGCGGAGCACTACGACAAGTGGGGGCTCGGAAAACGAAACAACGCCGAAGAGCTGGTCGACGGCCAGCTTCTGCCCAAGTTGGTCGAGAAACCGGGCGGCGGCTGGATGTCCGCCGAGGCGTTGCCGTACGCGAACCCCGAGCGGTTCCACCTCGATGACTTGGTACGAGGCCGAGACACAGTCGATCCTCAGGCACTCGACCACCTGGACAAAGTCGCAGCCAACCGCATGGCGGGTATGGAGCTGACCAGAGCCGAGAAGGCCTTCGATGCCAACCCGATCGACGAGGCCGCACAGAAACTCGCTGCGGCTCAGGACCACTTCACCTTGACGGTCGGCGAAGGCATCTCCAACAACAGCAAACTGGGTGAAGCACTCGGCGAGGAGGCCGCGCGTCATCACATGCTCCAGCTGGAGGAGTTCGCAGGTGCGAGAGAGATCACTGACCTTCCCGAGACAGCAAACGGTTCGAGGAGGTTCGATCAACTTTGGCGCGACAAGGACGGTAATCTCGTCATCGTTGAGGCCAAGGGTCCCGCTGCAACCCTTGACTGGCGTCAGGGCAACGGCGCCCTCGACAAGGGCACCATGGTGAAGCAGGGAACGATCGAGTACGTTCGTACGATCTGCGCCGACATGGAGCAGCGCGCCTTCGTATCGCCGAACGACGCCAAATACGCGCGGGAAATCCGAACGGCCATCGACAACAAGACTCTGCGATACGTCCTCGTCCAGGCCACGGAAAACGCCGGCAAGTATGCCGGCGCCGAACTGAAGCACTTCAAGATTTTTTAAGGAGAACGCGTTGGCCTCAATCATTCCCCGGCACCCATTTCCCACGGGGAACGCGGAAGCCGGCCTCGCCGTCCTTCAGGAGAACGCACAGCAGTTGATCGACGGCTTGGAAGAGGGTTTCACCAATCCGGGCGACGCCTTGAGTACCACCCTCACCCTGGCCGAGGCGCACTGTCTGATGGACCCACGGGCGGCGATCTTCCCGACATGGGACGCCTGGGTCAACGCCATGCAGATCGGCTCCGCCCTCTTCGCCGCCGCGACGACGGCCGAGAGCCACGTGCGGTGCCGGATCGCGCACAAGGACCGCACGCTTCCTGCCGGCGGTTCGCAGTGGTACGTCAACCCGAGCACCTGGCTCGACGCGTTCTACCTGGCGGTGGTGTGCCGGGAGAAGGACAGAATCACTGCCCTGTGCCATGTGCCCATGTCACTGCTCCGGGAAAACGGTTCTCGCTTCGAGGAACACCACTACGCCTGGATCGAGACACTCCGGAGCTACTGGCTCGGGGGGCAGGATCTCGTCCAGAAATTGGTCTCCGCGATCGACGGCACCGATCCGCAATTGGTCGCCGATCCAGAGACCGTGAGCAAACTGCTCTATCCGCCGATGGAGATGTTCCACCGCTTCATCCGTAAGGACCACACCGGCTTCAACCAGGCCCTCACCAACGCCCTCGTATTGCACAGGGAGTACTGGACCGAGGAGGACCGCGCCTACCAGATCTCGGGACTGGTCGCACTCGCCCCGCTTGCCATGGTCTGCATGGCATACGACGCGGGCATCCCCGTTGAGATCGAGTCCGACTACCTGCCTGCCGTTCTCATCAAACGCAACTGGTGCGGGGAGTTCCCCACGTGAGTGACGCGGCATCGGGCGGGCCCACCACCGAGGTGCGGGAGTGGGCGGACGGCACGCACCGCGACGCCGCGGCCCGGGCCGCCGCTCTTCGCGCCGCGTCGCAGGGACCCGCTGCACGACCTGGGTTGAGCCGGACCTGAGACGGGCAGCGCCGACGGACTCGGCCCACCGGCCTGCCCTGTCTCGCCCGCGACCAGGACATCACGGTGGAAGTCAGGTGCGAGTACCTGCCCGAGGCAGTGCTGAGATACTCCGGGGTCGGTGAGATCGAGTACTGATAGGAAACCGGCGAACCTGGAAGCGACGAGTGAGTGACGGGAGCAGGACAGGGTGCGACCTGGGTAAAGGCAGAGGACCCTGCTTCACCCGCCGACTACCGGTATCTCGTATCGGAACCGGACGGGAGGTCGCACCGTGTCGAGCCGTCAACGTGGTGGTGGAGGAGTCCCAACACCCGCCACTCGAGGTCGGCCTGATCGCGCGATCGCGGACGCGGTCCTGCATCGCGTCCCGGAACAGGACTGGCGAGCACCCGGGACATGCCCCTGGAAGAACTCACGGTCGACACAGGAACTCCATGACCATCACCGTCACACGCCACAGCTCGCCGGGGCCCGATGATGAGGGGTACGCGGAGCGGCTCGGCCAGAACATGGCCAGGAACACGGCGAAGCTCGAGCGCTCACCCGCCTCGATCGATTCCATGCTCGGCACGGCCGTCCTGCACGTGCAGGCCCGGTCCATCGTCGACCCCCGTGCCGCCAGGATCGAGACGTGGGAGGCGGTCGTCACGGCGATGCAGGTGTATTCCGCGCTGTTCGCGGTGACCGGCGCCACGGAGGGCACCGTCCAGTGCCGTATCGACCACGAAGTGCGCACGCTCCCCGCCATCGGCCCCCGCCCCTACGCGGACGCGGGAAACTGGCTCACCGCTTTCTGGCTGACAGTCGTCTGCCGCGATCAGAAGCGGCTGACGGAACTGAGTCAGATTCCGCTGGATCGGCTGCGTTCCGAAGAAGGCGCTTACGACGACTACATCTACCACTGGGTCGCGGCACTGCAGGCGTACTGGTCGCGACGTCCCGGCCTGGTGGAAGAGCTGACAGCCGCGATGCAGCAATCGCACCCGGACGTGGCGACGATCGCTCCGCGCGACCGGTTGCAGCAGGTGCTGTACCCGCCGATCAACCTCTTCTACCGCTTCCTGCGCCAGGACGCCCCCGGCTTCAACCAGGCCTTGACCGAGGCCCTGGAGCTCCACAAGGCGTACTGGACCGCCGACGAGGACCGGACCGACGATCCCTCCGGGATGATGGCCCTCGCGCCCTTGGCCGTCGCCTGCCTCGCCCACGACGGCGGCATCCCGATCGAGGTCGAGTCGGACTACCTGCCCAAGCACCTGCTGGAGCGCGGCTGGCTCGGCGAGTTCGAGGTCTGAGTCCCACACGGAAGGAACGCGTCGTCAACCGCATCGCACGACATGAGGTCCGTCCCGGCGAGAACGCGACGGACCTCATGGCGCCCGTCATCAGGAGCGCCGAGGACGTCCTGGCCCACATCGAGACCTCGGAGGACGACCGCTACGACGCTCTGCCGACGACTCTCGCCGTCGCAAAGTGGCGGTCCGCGACGGATCCCAGGGCCGCCGAGTTCCCGAGTTGGGAGGCGTGGGTCACGGCGACGCAGGTCGGCAGCGCGCTGTTCGCCGCGGGGACGGCGGACGAGGGACCCATCTCGTGCCGGATCGGCAGCAGCGGCGAGATCAAGCAACTTCCCGCGACCGGCCCGCAGGACTACCTCCATGCCGGGAACTGGCTGACCTCCTTCTACCTGGCGGTGATCTGCCGAGAGAACGCCCGGGTCAACCGGCTCGCCCAGGTACCGGTCTCCTTCCTGCGCGCGTCCGGCGCCGAGTTCGACGAGTGCATCTATGCCTGGGTGGAGACTCTTCAGCATCTGTGGTTCGGCCGGCAGGCGGTCTGGGACACCCTCGTCACCGCCGTCGACGGCACGGACCCGCAGCGTGCCCCGATCGCCGGCCCCGAGCTCATGCTGAAGATCCTCTCCCCGCCCCTCGACCTCTTCCAGCACTACCTGCGCCGCGAGCCCGAGCGGTTCAACGCCTCCCTCGTCGACGCGCTCACCTGGCACAAGGAGTACTGGACGGCGAACGAGGCCCGCTCACGAAGCGCCGAAGGCCTCGTCGCCCTGGGCCCGCTCGCCATCGCCTGCATGGCCTACGACGTCGACATGCCGATCGACGTCGAGTCGGAGTACCTCCCGAAGGCGCTCCTGAAGCGGTCCTGGGTGGGCGAGTACGACACGTGACGCGAAGCCAGCCGTGAAGGAAGACGTCTGTGACATCCATGGTCACGTCCGTCCCCCGTCACGCGTATCCCACGGACGAGGTCCCGGACACGCTCGACGCTCTCAGTGAGACCGCGGACTGGATTCTCGAAGAGTTCCCCGACTCTCCGGTCCTGCGTCCGCAGGCGCTGAGTACAGCGCTCACGCTGGCGCAGCAACACTGCGCGCTCGACCCGCGAGCCGTGCGATTCGAGGCCTGGCAGGCGTGGGTGACGGGGATGCGGACCGGTTCCGCGCTCTTCGCCGCGGCCACCGCTCCGGAGGGAACCAGGGTCACGTGCCGGATCAAGGAGCGGGAGCGTACGCTCCCGGCGACCGGCATCGAGTCCCATCTGAACGCCGGCACCTGGGTCACCTCGTTCTACCTGGCCATGATCTGCCGCGACAACGACCGCCTCCGTCGGCTGGCCGAGGTGCCCGTCTCCTTCCTGCGCCAGGCGGGCGCGCTGTTCGACGAGTACGTCTACGACTGGGTGGAGGCCCTGCGGAGTTTCTGGCTCGGCCGCCAGGACGTGGGCGACCAACTCGTCGCGGCGGTCGACGGCACCGCCCCGGAGGCGCGACACCTCGCGGACGCGGACCTGATGTCCCACATCCTCCGCCCTCCGCTCCTCATGCTCTACCGCATCCTGCGCCGGGACCCGGACGAGTTCGGCAAGACACGGACCGACGCTCTGCGCCTGCACAAGGAGTACTGGACCGCCGACGAAGGTCGCGCCACCAGCGCCGACGGACTCGTCGCCCTCGGCCCACTCGCCCTGACCTGCCTGGCCCGCGACCAGGGCCTCCCCGTGAACGTCGAGTCCGAGTACCTGCCCAAGGCGCTTCTGGAGTACTCCTGGAGCGGTGAGATCGAGTACTGACACGGACGGAACCGGCGAATCGGCTGCAGCCCAACGAGTTCGAACAATGGAGAGCGCTTTGGCCTCGATCATTCCCCGGCACCCTTTTCCCACGGGGAACGCGGAAGCCGGGCTCGCCGTCCTTCAGGAGAATGCACAGCAGTTGATCGACGGCTTGGAAGAGGGTTCCACCAATCCGGGCGACGCCTTGAGTACCACCCTCACCCTGGCCGAGGCGCACTGTTTGATGGACCCACGGGCGGCGATCTTCCCGACATGGGACGCCTGGGTCGACGCCATGCAGATCGGCTCCGCCCTCTTCGCCTGCCGAGTACCCCAGCCCCCGCCGAGCGAGGTCGAGTTGCGGGTGGAGCACCGGATGCGGCGGCGCGTCATCATCGAGCGCCCCTCACCCGTGCCGTACGACGTGCTGGTGCACGAAGCGGCCCTGCGTATCCGGGTCGGTGGCCGGGCCGCCTCACGGGCTCAGCTCGCGCGTGTCCTGGAGCTGTCGGAGACGGACCACGTCACCGTGCGGGTGATCCCCTTCTCGCTGGACGACTTCGCCGACGTCACGGCCGGCATGGTGTACGTGGGCGCGGCGGTCCCGAGACTGGACACCGTGGTGCGTGACGGCCCCCACGGTTCGCTCTTCATCGACTCCGAGGCACAACTCGGCGTCTTCCGAACGCTCTTCCGTAGAGTGAAGTCCGTGTCGCTCGCCGCCGACCGCTCCCGCGACCTCATTCACTCGCTGACGAAGGATTTGTGAGGCACCCCCATGGTCACGCACGACAATTGGCGGAAGTCGTCGTACTCCGGTGAGGGCGACGGCAACGCCTGTCTGGAGATCGCGACCTCCCCCACCCGCACAGCCGTCCGCGACTCCAAGGCCCCCGCCCTCCCCGCTCTCACGTTCCCCACCGCCTCCTTCACCGCCTTCGTCGACGCCCTCAAGGACGCCGACCAGGACGCCCCGCGGGGGCGGGACGCCTGACCTCGCAGGCCGGCGGATGGGGCTCGCCGCCCGACATGCATGGCGGGCGTCCCGAACGCGGGTGGTATCGGCCGTCAGCCGACGTCGCCGGACGGCAGGAGCAGGAGCTTGCCGCGGGCGTGTCCGGAGAGGCTGATCTCCAGCGCCTTGCTCCAGTCCTCGAGGGGGAAGGTCGCGGCGACCGGCACGGTGAACCCGCCCTCGGCGGCCAGCCGAGCGAACTCGGGGAAGACACCGAAACGTTCGGCGTCGGTCCACTTCGTGGGATCCTCGTGGAAGGTGTCGCGTACCCCGAGCTCCGGCGCCGCGGCCAGGTCGGAGCAGGTCAGCACGCGCGTGGGATCACCGTCGGCCACCTCGACGAGTTCGGGCAGGGCGCCACCGGGCGGCGCGGTGTCGAGGACGAGGTCGACGGGGCCCACGCCGAGGGCCTCGACCCGCCCGGGCAGGCCCTCGCCACGGCCGACCACGGTGGTGCCGAGCGCGCGCAACCGCCCGGCGTAGGTGTCGCCCGCGGTCGTGATCACCCGCGCCCCGCGCAGGAGGGCGATCTGCACGGCCGCGTACCCCACGGTGGTTCCGCCGCCATTGACCAGGAGCGTGCGGCCCGCCAGGGCGCCGAGGCGCGCGAGATGCCAGGACGCGGTGCTCAGCGCCATGGGAAGCGCGGCGGCCTGAGCGAGGTCCAGGCCCTCGGGCACCGCGAACCAGTGGTCCAGCACGGCGTGCTCCGCCGCGCCCGCGCTCGGTGAGCCCGCGAAGTCGGCGGTGCCGAACACCCGGTCGCCGACGCTCACGTCCGTGACGCCCTCGCCGACGGCCTCGACCAGGCCAGAGACGTCGCAGCCGACGCCGCGGGGCAGGCTCCCGGCGAAGAGCCCGCGGCACAGCGCCCAGTCGGCCGGGGCCAGCCCGCACGCGTGCACGGCGACGCGGACGCGGCCGGGTCCCGGCTCGGGCACCGGAACGGTCTCCAGGCGCAGGACGTCGGCGGGCTCGCCGTACTCGTGGAAGCGCACCGCGCGCATAGTGTCCGGCCCGGAAACGGGTGCGGTCATGAGGTCTCCTCGGAAGCCAGTTGGAACGTGTTCCACTTAGTGCGCGCCTAGACTAACCCGGAGACCGAGCGAAATGGAACGTGATCCGATCAGACATGGCCGCTGAACCGTCCCCGTCCCCGTCCGCACGCCCGCAGCCGCGCGCCGATGCCGCGCGCAACCGCGAGGCCGTGCTCGCGGCGGCGACCCGCGCCTTCGCCACCTCCGACACCGAGCCGTCGATGCGCGAGATCGCCCGGCAGGCGGGGGTCGGCATCGCCACGGCCTTCCGTCACTTCCCGACCCGGGAGGCCCTCGTCGAGGCCGTCTACCGGGACCAGGTCGTCCGGCTGACCGCCGGGGCGCGCGAACTGCTCGCCGAGCACCCGCCCGCGCGGGCACTGCGCCTGTGGATGGACCTGTTCGCGGAATGGCAGGCCACCAAGCACGGCATGACCGACACCCTGCTCGCCATGATCGACGCGGGTGAGATCTCCCTCGCGCACAGCCGGCAGGAACTGCTCTCCGCCATCACCGCGATCCTCGACGCGGGTGCCGCCGCCGGGGACATCCGAGCCGACGCCCGTGCCGACGACCTCTCCGCGGCCGTCCTCGGCATGCTGGCCGTGGCGGCCAAGTCAGGGGAACCGGGTCAGGCCGGACGCCTGCTCGACATGCTCATGGACGGCGTACGACCGCGCTGAGGCCGGGCGCCCGTCATGTTCCGCCGTCCCGCTGCCCCATGACCGCGCGGGCCGCGTCCAGGAATGCCAGTCGGTTGTCCTCCAGGTAGTCGCGCACGCTCTCGCCGTCGGGCAGGCCCTCCCACACCGTGCGGTTGAGGTCGAGGAAGTACGCGCGTGCCGCGTCATGCACGGGAAGGGGGAACTGGATGCGGATGAGACGCTCCGCGACCCACAGCCTGTTCATGACGTCCCGGGTCGTGAGGAACCATGCGTCGGTGTCCTCCCATTCGGAAGGCCGGCTGAAAGCGGAGCGTTCGGCCTCGGCGCCCACCTCGATGAACCGCTCGAGCAGGGCCAGCCGTTCTCCGCGCCGGGCCTCCGACAGGGCGGTCTGCTGCCGTTGCCGTTCCGCGCGTTCCGCCGAGAGCTGCGTCCTGTGCTGCACGAGGTAGGACAGCGAGCCGCCGAGGACGACGCCGCCCAGCGATATGAGGGGCCCCCAGACCTGAGCTGACATGGCGGCCATCGTGCCATGCCGTCGATCCTCAGTTCGTCGAGTCGCCCCGCACCGGGCGCAGCACGATGTCGTGAGTGAGGGCGCGGTAGGGGCGGTCGAGGCCGTGGGCGCGGTAGTCCTCGGGGGTGTCGTGGACGACCGTGGTGCGGACGGTGGCGGCGGGGACGGGGCCTTCGAGGGTGCCCTCGGCCAGTGGGTCGCCGTCGAAGTAGATCTGCGTGGTCAGCGGCAGGCAGCCCTCGGCGGTGACGATCGCGTGAATGTGCAGGGGCCGCAGGCCGGGCAGCCGCAGGGCTTCGGCCAGTTCGGTCAGGGGGCTGTCCGGGGCGAAGCCGAACGTCTCGACGCCGGGCATGACGGTGCGGAACTCGTAGCGTCCCTCCGCGTCGGTGACGACCCTGCCCCGTAGGTTGTGGACGGGGATGCCGGTGGAGTCGTTGGGGATGTCCAGCGGCTCGAAGTCCCGCGTGCCGACGCCGGAGTAGAGGTTGTCGGCGTCGATCTGCCAGACGTCCAGGACCGCGCCGGGCAGCGGGGCGCCGCTGGTGCTGCGGACGGTGCCGGAGACGACGAGGGGCTCGCCCGGTTCCTCGGGGCGCATGGGCAGCACGGCCGGGCTGGGCAGTTCGGGGCTGCCGGGGAGGTGTGCGGGGCCCTCCATCTCCCAGGGGGTCGCGCCGTCGGTCTCCGGGTGGGCGTAGGCGGCGCCCTCGGTGGCCTGCAGTGCGCTCTTGAGGAACAGGACGCCGGTGAGGGGCAGTTCGCCGGCGTCGGCGACGCGCCGCAGCCAGTCGACGGCGGCGAACAGCTCCTCGGGGGTGACCCGGTGCCGCAGGACGACGTCGTCGACGGCGCGGCGCAGGTCGGCGAAGACGACCTGCAGGCGTGTCTCGGGTGTGCTCATGAAGGCGCTCCTTCTCTTCGGCGGGCCCGCGGACGGGCCGCCGTCGGAACGTGCCGTCAGCGGCGGATGCCGGCGACGAGTTCCTCCCAGTTGCGGAAGGCGATGCGTTCGCGGTCGGCGGCGCTGACCGGCGCGGTGTCCAGGAAGCGCCGGGCGGAGCCGTCACGCTCCCGGTTGAAGGGGTAGTCGGTGGCGTACATGGTCCGTTCGGCGCCCACCGTCTCCAGGCTCCAGCGCAGGTAGCGGTGGCTGGAGATGCCGCCGGGCGTGATGAAGACGTTGGTGCGGAAGTACTCGGCGACCGGCCGCTGGAGGTGGGCGACCCGGTCCAGGACGGCGATGCGGTCGAGGTAGAACAGGACGACCTCGCCCCAGTGCCCGAGGATGACCTGGAGGTCGGGGAACCGGTCGAAGAGTCCGGAGACGATCATCCGCAGGAGCGTCAGTCCGGCGTCGTAGTGCCAGCCCACCGCGCCGGTCGCCAGCAGGCTGTCCACGGGTTCGCCGAACCCCCCGTAGTAGGCCCGCCCGACGGCGGGCAGCGGGGCGCGGGGGTGGAGGTAGAGGGGGACGCGCAGCTCGGCGGCCGCCTCGTGGATGTCCCAGAACTCGGCGGCGTCGACGCCCCGTTCGCCGGAGCGGACGTTGACCATGGCACCGTGGAAGCCGAGGTCGGTCACCGCCCGGCGCAGTTCGGCGGCGGCGGCCGCGGGGGCGGGGGTGGCGAGCGTCGCGAAGGCGGCGAAGCGCCCGGGGTGGCGTCCCACGGCGGCCGCGAGGGCGTCGTTCGTGGGTCCCTGCAGGGCGACGGCCTCGGCGGCGGGCAGGTTCTGCAGGCCCGGCGTGGTCATGGACAGCACGGCGGTGTCGATGCCCGCGTCGTCCATGGCGGCCAGCCGGCCCTCGTCGAGGTCGAGCAGCGCCGGCGTGACGTCGCCGGAGACGGCCCATTTCATCATCGGTTCCGCGAGCCGCGGATCCCGTCGCCGCCATGCCTCGGTCACGGCGGCGGTGACCATGTGCTCTTCCAGCGCGTAGACCCTCATCGGCGGGGCCTCCTCGTCCGGTCGGGGGCCCGGCGGGACGGGCCCCGGGGAGGTGGACCGCCGGGGCGGGACCCGAGAAGGTGCGCGCGGGCCCCGGCGGTCCACCGGAACGGTGGGGGCGGACTCCCGTCAGCCCCGGACGGTCCGCAGCGCGCCGGCCCAGGACTCGAGCTGGTCGAACAGGGTTTCGGCGGCGGCGTCGTGGTACGCGGCGGGGGCGAACACCGAGTAGTTCTCGAAGTCGGTGAGCAGGGAGAAGGACAACTGCTGGCGCACGTGGGCGAGCTGCAGTTCGCTCGCGATGCCCCGCAGGTGCTCGATCGCCCGCGCCCCGCCGAGCCCGCCGTAGGCGACGAAGGCGGCGGCCTTGTTGTTCCACTCGCCGTACAGGTAGTCGATCGCGTTCTTCAGTACGCCCGAGATGGAGTGGTTGTACTCGGGGGTGATGAAGACGTATCCGTCGAAGCGGTCGATGACGGCGGCCCAGGCCTTGGTGTGTTCGCCCGCGTAGGCGCCCCGGGAGGCGGGGACCGCCTCGTCGAGGTGGGGCAGCGGGTGGTCGGCGAGATCGATCAGCTCGTAGTCGGCCTCGGTGCGCTCCTTCGCCCTGGCCATGACCCAGTCCGCGACCGCCTTGCCGTTGCGGCCGGGGCGGGTGCTGCCCAGGATGACGCCGATCTTCAGGGTGTTGCTCATGCGTGGTTCCTCCGGCACTGCCTCATCGGATTACTTGAATTTTCATGTGCGACTCCGAGCCTAGCCCTCGATGGCATGAATGTTCAAGTGAACTGTGGAGGTGGCTGACTCTAGACTGTCCGCATGCCTGCTGCGGAGAAGGACGAGACGGCCGAGCCCCGGTGGCTCACCGCCGACCAGCTCGCGGCCTGGCGCGCGTTCATGCACATGACGCAACTGCTCCCCACGGCCCTGGAGTTCCAGCTCCAGCAGGATTCACGACTGAGTTTCCTGGAGTACTACGTCCTCGCACTGCTGTCCGAGCAGCCGGAGCACCGCATGCGCATGAGCGCGCTCGCCGGCCAGGCCGACGCGGAACTCTCCCGGCTCTCGCACCTGGTCAGCCGGCTGGAGAAGCGCGGCATCCTGCGCCGGGAACCCGACCCCGAGGACGGGCGCTACACCCACGTCATCCTCACCGGGGCCGGGTACGAACACCTGGTCGCGGCGGCGCCCTCCCACGTGGCGCGGGTGCGCGAGCTGTTCGTCGAGGCGCTGGACCCGGAGGAGCTGCGGGTGCTGCACCGGTGCGCCGAGAAGGTCGTCGCCCGGATCGAGGAGGCCGCCCCGGAGCGGGGCGGGAAGGCCACCGCAGGGCGGGGCTGAGCCGCCGGCCGGGCCGAACTGCCCGCCGCCGACCGGGGTGAGCCGCCCGCCGTCCCTGCCGCGCGGGCCGGGACGAGCGTCCGCGACCCTGCCGCGCGGGCCGGGGCGGGCGGGGCGAAGCGCCCGGGGCAGCCGGTCAGGACAGCCCGTCGTACACCGCCCGGACGTAGGCCGCGCTGCGGTCGGAGCCGAGGATGCCGGGGGCCATCCGGTTCATGACGTAGGAGATCGTCGTGCGCCGGTCCAGGTCGGCGATGATCATCGAGCCGCCCCAGCCGCCCCAGAACGCGATCCGGCCGTCCGGGATCCACGGTGCCGTCTCCCGCTTGGGCAGCGCGTAGCCGATGCCCCGGCGCACGGGGAGGCCGACGACGAGGTCGGCGCCGTCCGACTGCACGTCGAAGACAAGGTCGATCGTGCGCTCGCCGAGCAGCCGGAGCCCGTCGGCCCGGCCGCCCCGGGCGAGCACGGACAGGACGCGGGCGACGGAGCGGGCGTTGCCGTGGCCGTTGGCCGCGCCCAGGTCGGCGGCCCGCCAGGCCGGGGTGTTGGCCGCCTCCGCCGTCGCCGAGGGGCCGGTGAGCGTCCGGTACGCGGGACTGTCCGTTCCGGCGGCCGCGGGGTCGAAGGGCAGCGGGGGCGGCGGCACGACGTCCGCGACGCGGCCGGCGTCCGCCTCCGCCAGCCCCACCTGGAAGTCCGCCCCCAGCGGGCCGGCGATCTCCTCGGCGACGAACCGCTTGAGCGAGCAGCCGGTCACGCGGTGCACGAGTTCGCCGATCAGGTGCCCGTAGTTGAGCAGGTGGTAGCCGGAGGCCGTGCCCGGCGTCCACCACGGGGCCTGCGCCGCCATCCGGGCCGCCGCCCCGCGCGTGTCGTACAGGTCCTCCAGGACGGCCGGCTGCTCCAGGCCGGAGACGCCGGAGGTGTGGGAGAGCAGGTGGCGGACCTCGACGTCGCGCTTGCCGTTCGCGGCGAACTCCGGCCAGTAGCGTGCCACGGGGGCGTACACGTCGAGTTCGCCCCGGTCCACGAGGACGAGCGCGGCGAGACTGGTGACGCTCTTGGTGATCGACCACACGTTGACCACCGTGTCCTCCTCCCAGACCGCCGTGCGGGCCGGATCGCGGAAACCGCCCCACAGGTCGACGACGCGCTCGCCGTCCACGTCCACCACGAGCGAGGCGCCGAGCTCCTCCCCCGACGCGACGTTCCGCCGGAACACCTCCCCCACGCCGCCGAAACGGGCCGTGGTCGTGCCGTGCGCGGTGGTCATGGTGCCGCCCTCTTCCTCGGGTCCACGGGGTCTTCGGCTCTACCCCCGACTGCGTGGCCAGTCTCGAACCGTGCCACGGATGTGAAGGTCAAGCGGTGCGGACCGCGGCCGCCGACGCGGGGGCGGACGGGGGGCGACGTCCGGCCGCCTCGCCCGCCGCCGGTCCTACAATCGGCCGCATGCGCATCGGCGAGGTGGCACGGCGCACGGAGACGACTCCACGCCTGCTGCGGTACTACGAGGCACAGGGGCTGATCGCGCCCGGCCGGGCGGAGAACGGCTACCGGGAGTACGACGAGGACACCGTCGGCCGGGTACGGCAGGTCAGGGAACTCCTGCGGGCCGGACTGCCGACGCGGCTCATCGTGCGGATCCTGCCCTGTCTCTCCACGCCCCGCGAGAGCGTCCGCTTCTCCGGGGTGACCCCCGAGACGGTCGCCCTCCTGGAGGAGGAGCACGCCCGGCTGAGCGCACGCATCGAATGCCTGACCCGCAACCGCGAGGCGATCGGCGCATACCTCACCGCGCTGCGCGAGGCGGGCCCCGCCCCCGCGGAGCGCGCACCGGACCGGGAGCCCGACGGCGCGGCACGCTGACCCCGGGCACGCACTCGTGTGCTCAGCCGTGCAGAGTGCGGCGCGGGTAGGACGCCCACCCATGTCAGCCGCCGGCACCACGCGCGGTCGGAGACCAACCGCGACAGGTGCGTCGAGCTGTCGCCGGGGCGGTCCGGCGGGTGACCCGGGCGCTGCGGCCCGTCGGGCGCCGGCGCGGTCTCCGGCTCGCCCGTGCTGTCCGGGCCGACCCCCACCACCCCGCCCCTCGGTTCCCCGACGGGCAGGTCACCAGGGGACCGGGCCGTTCTCGTCGAAGAATCCGCCGGTCGGCCCGTCGTCGGGCAGCGTGGCGAGCCGGACGACCACGGCCGCGCCGTCGGCCGCGGTGCGGGTGAGGCCGGGGAACGCGGTGGTGAAGTCGGTCGCGCACGGCCCCGGATCGGCGGCGTTGACCAGGATGTCGCGGCTGCGCAGTTCCTTGGCGTACTGCACGGTCAGCGAGTTGAGCGCGGTCTTGGACGGGACGTACGCGGCCATCGGGGGCCGGGTCGTGAAGTAGTCCTCGGGATCGGTCATCCGGGCGAGGGAACCCAGTCCACTGCTGACATTGACGATCCGGGCGGCGGGGGAGCGGGCGAGCAGCGGCAGCATCGCGGTGGTCACGCTGATCACGCCGAACACGTTGGTCTCGAACACCTCGCGTACAGCGGCCAGGTCGACACCGCCAGGGCGCTGGGCGGCGAGGTCGCAGGAGACGCCGGCGTTGTTGACCAGGATGTCCAGCCGGCCGAAGCGCTCCTCGATCCAGCCGGCGGCGGACAGGACGCCGGCGCGGTCGGTGACGTCCAGGGTGACCGGGTGCACCCGCGGGCCCAGGGCGGCTGCGGCCGCCGCACCGCGGTGCGGGTCGCGCGAGGCCAGCAGGACGTCGATGCCGAGCGAGGCGAGCTGGGCCGCGACCTCGCGCCCGATGCCCTTGTTGGCACCGGTGACCAGGGCAGTCGTACTTTCAGTCATGTGTTCAGCCCACCACGGGGGCGGCGGGGAGGGCCAACACCGATCAGGTACGCAGCGATACCGTGCGGGTATGGAAAGACTGGAGGTCCGCGAGCTCGTCTACTTCACCGCTGTCGCCGAAGAGCTGCACTTCGGCCGGGCGGCCGCCCGGCTGGGGATGGCCCAACCGCCGCTCTCCCGCGCCATTCAGCAGCTCGAACGACGGCTGGGCGTGCCCCTGTTGGAACGTGGCGGTCACCGGATCGCACTGACCGAGGCGGGGGCCGTCCTGCTCCGCGAGAGCCGCACGGTGCTCGACGCCGCGTCGGCCGCGGCGCACCGCACCCGGCGGGCCGGCCGCACCGACCCGAGTCTGGTCCTGGTCATCAAGCCGGGCGGCGACGGTGGCCTGCTGCCCGCGATCCTCGACGCCTATCAGGCTGAGCCGGACGCGCTGCCGGTCGAGCTGGTGTGCAGCTTCGGCGAGCGTGAGACCCTCCTGCGGGAGGGCCGTGCCGACGCCGCCCTGCTGCACCTCCCCCACCACGACCTCACCGGCCTGGACACCCAGGACCTCCTGACCGAGACGCAACTTCTCGTGATGCCGAGGTCGCATCGCCTCGCGGGCCGTGCCCGGGTCTGCCTGGACGATTTCGCCGGGGAACCCCTGCCGCGCTGGCCCGGGGCGTCCGAGGACGCCTCGCAGGGACCCGAGGTCCACGACCTCGGGCAGCTACTCCACCTCATCGCCCTGGGCCGCACGGTCGCCGTCCTCCCCGCCTCCATCCGCGGCCAGCTCCGCGACGACCTGGTCGCCGTCCCCGTCGATGACGCCGAGCCCACCACGCTCGTCCTCGCCTGGCCCGAGCACGCCACCTCCCCGGCCCTGGCCGCCTTCGTCCGCGCGGCCGCCGCCGTGGCGGACAAGGCGACGGGCCAGGACGGGTAGAGCGGGGAGCACGCGGCGGGGCGGGCGCCCTCGCCGCATGCCCGCAGGCGTGCGAACACTCCAGGACGCCCTCACCACCACCGTCGGGAGCACACCTGGAGGCAGAGCGACGGGCACCGGACGGCGAACCGATGACGCGGTCGGCGATCCGTGCCGGCCACTAGAACAGGCTCAGCAGCGCCTCGGCCGGGTCCGTGAGGGCCGTGTCCCCGCCGGGGAGCGGGAGTTCGAACCAGACCGTCTTGCCGCGCGGCGTGCGGCGGGAGCCCCAGGCCGTGCTGAGCAGGCCGACCAGTTGCAGGCCCCGGCCGCCCTCGTCCGTGTCCCGGGCGCGGCGGCGGCGCGGCTGCACGAGTCCGGCGTCCCAGACCTCGCAGACCATCGTGCGGTCGAGGAGGAGACGGAGGCGGATCTCGCCCTCGCCGTAGCGGAGCGCGTTGGTGACCAGCTCGCTGACGAGCAGTTCGGCGGTGTCCACCAGCGGTTCCAGGTCCCAGGAGAGGAGCTGGGCGCGGGCGTACTCGCGGGCGCGGCCGACGCTGCGCGGCTCGCGCGGAAGCGTCCAGTCGCCCACGGAATCCGCCGGGAGGCCCTGGACACGTGCCATCAGCAGGGCGATGTCGTCCTCGCCGTGGTGCGTGTCCAGCGTGCTGAGGACGTGGTCGCAGACGTCCTCCAGCGGCTGCGAGGGGTCGGTGAGGGCGCCGACGAACGCCTGGAGGCCCTCGTCCAGGGGGTGGTGGCGGGATTCGACGAGGCCGTCGGTGTAGAGGGCCAGCAGGGACCCCTCGGGCAGCTCGACCTCCACCTCCTCGAAGGGCTCGCCGCCCACGCCGAGTGGCATGCCCGGCGGCACGTCGAGCATCAGCGCGCTCTCGCCGGGCTCGACGAGGACGGGCGGGAGGTGGCCGGCGTTGGCGAAGGTGCAGCGCCGGGTCACCGAGTCGTAGACGGCGTACACGCACGTCGCCAGGTACACCTCGGACAGGTCGGCGTCGCGGGGCTTGCGGGCCGCGGTGCGGGTGGCCTGCGCGACCCCGCCGGGGGCGCCGAGGCCCCGGGCGATCTCGTCCAGCTGGGAGAGCACCTCGGCGGGCTCGATGTCGAGCTGGGCCAGGGTGCGGACCGCCGTGCGCAGTTCGCCCATCGCGACGGCGGCGCGCAGTCCGCGGCCCATGACGTCGCCGACGACCAACGCGGTCCGGTGGCCGGGCAGTTCGATGACGTCGAACCAGTCGCCGCCCACCTCGGTCGCCGCGTTGCCGGGCAGGTAGCGGCAGGCGATGTCCAGACCGGAGGCCTCCGGGTCGCCCGGTGGCAGCAGCGAACGCTGGAGGATGAGGGCGCGTTCGTGCTCACGGCGGTAGAGGCGGGCGTTGTCGATGCAGACGGCGGCACGCGCGGCGAGTTCCACGGCGAGCGCCCGGTCCCGCTCACCGAAGGGCTCGCTGCCCTTCGTGCGGGAGAACTGGGCGAGTCCCACGACGGTGTCGTGCGCGACCATCGGCACGGCGAGCGTGGACTGTATCGGGCTGCCCTCCTCGGGGGCGACGCTCTTGGGGCGGCCGGTGCGCAGGGCGTCGGCGCAGGGCGAGTTGAACGGGTAGTGGTGGACGCCGCCGACGGCGACGGGGGCCGGACCGCCGGTGAACGGGGCGCCGGCGACCGCGCTGGCGGAGGCGACCCGGCGCAGCTCCGCGCTGCCGTCGGCGAGTCCCGGCGGGGTCTCGTCGCCGGCCAGCAGCCCCTGGTAGAGGTCGACGACGGCGAGGTCGCAGAAGCCGGGGACCACCACGTCGAGCAGCTCGCGCGCGGTGGTCTCCAGGTCGAGGGAGTTGCCGATGCGGGCGCCCGCCTCGTTGAGCAGGGCGAGGTTGCGGCGGGCGGCGGCGGCCTCGCGGGCGGCGGCGCGGCGGGCGGTGATGTCGATGGCCAGCCAGGCGACGCCGATGGGGCGGCCGCTGCCGCTGTGCACGCGGTAGAGGTTGACGGACCAGTGCTTGCGCTGGTCGGAGCCGGGGACGAAGCCGGTGATGTGCATGTCCGTGATGGACTCGCCGGTCTCCAGGACCCGGCGCAGCGTCGCCCGGACCCGGTCCGCCTCCGGGCTCAGCAGGTAGTCGTGGACGGTGCGGCCCCGGTGGTCCTCGGGGGTGCCGCCGAAGGTGGAGGAGAAGCGCTTGTTGGCGCGGCGGACCCGCAGGTCGGAGTCGATCAGCAGGAAACCGAAGGGAGATTGACCGAAAATCGACTGCGAGGCGGCGAGGTCGGTCTCGATGCTGCGCAGGGTGTGGACGTCCACGACGATGCAGACGGCGGCCCTGCGGCCGTCCTCCGTCGTGGTGGGCATCACATAGACCTCGGCCAGGCCGTCGGAGTCCTCGGTGTGCTCCGGGCGGCCCGCGCGTGCGGTGTCCCCGGCATCGCCGGCGTTCCCGGCGCTTGTGGTCTTCCGGAGGCGCTGGGAGGGCTGCGGGCTCTTGGCGCGGAAGGGGATCAGGCCCGTCCACTCCCGCCCGTCGAGGATTTCGGCCATCTTGCGGCGGCCGCGCTCGCGCAGATCGGGGTCGACGAAGGCCTCGATGGGGTCCATGCCGATGGCCCGCTCGGCGGGGATGCCGAAGATCTGCTCGGCGCGCAGACTCCACTGCTCCACGAGCCCGTCGGGGCCCACGGAGAAGGACGCGACCTTGATGTAGTCGTAGAGGGAACCGGGCGGGTTGCTCTGCCAGTGTCCGGGGTCGGTGAGGGCGGCGGGGGCGAGCGGTCCCCGGTCCTGGGGGGCGAGGGAGGCGTCGGCGCGGCGCTCGCCGCGGGGCGCCTCGGCCTCGCCGGGGCGCGGCGCGTCGGCGGCCCCGAGGAGGGCGTCGGAGGGGGAGGGGTTGCTCACGGCGACAAGGGTACGGGGCGGCCACCCGGCCGAGGGGCGCGCGCCCGGCCGACGGGTGCGACCGGTGGCGCC
>BNBP01000105.1 GCA_014656015.1 Streptomyces griseoaurantiacus
AACGACGACGCAGCCAGCCCTCCAGCACAGCCCGCTGGGCATCAGTGACGGACAACGGTGGAATCTTCGGACCCGGACGACTCATACTCAACCAACGACGAATCTCCGACTCAGGTCACTAGGTTCTGTCCGGCGGATCATGTGACTGGCTGGTCACTCGTTGGTTCGGTCATGGGTCGGGGGGATCTGACGAATCGCGAGTGGTCGTTACTGGAGCCGCATCTGCCACCTCTGGGTGGCCAGGACGGCCGGTGGAACGACCACCGCACCGTGATCAATGGGATCCTTTTCCGGATCCGGACCGGTGTTCCGTGGCGTGACCTGCCGGAACGCTACGGCTCGTGGAAGACCGTCTATGAGCGACATCGCCGCTGGTCGGCGGACGGCACCTGGGACCGGATCCCGCACGCGGTTCAGGCCGGGGTCGACTCGACGTCGTGCCGGGCCCATCAGCAAGCGGCCGGTGCCCGCAAGGCCAAGCCGCGGGTCCCGAAAAAAGGACGACGCCCCGGCACCACCGGCCCGACGAGGGACTCGGACGATCCCGGGGCGGCCTGACTTGCAAGATCCACCTCGCGGGCGAAGGTGGCTGCCGTCCCATGGCCCTCCTGCTCACGCCGGGCCAGTGGGGCGATGCCCCACAGATGATCGAGGTCCTGGACCGCATCCGGGTCCTCCGGCCCTTTGGCGGACGCCCCCCGGACACGGCCCGAGCACATCAGCGGCGACAAGGCATACAGCTCTCGCCGCAACCGCCGCTACCTGCGCAGACGTCACATCCGGCACACGATCCCGGAACCGAAGGATCAGCGGGCCAACCGCCAACGCAGGGGCAGAGCCGACGGCAGGCCCGCCGGCTCCGACCGCGACCGCTACCGCCGGCGCAACGAGGTCGAGCGGACCATCATCCGGCTCAAGAACTCCCGCGCGGTCGCCACCCGTTACGACAAACGGGCCTACGTCTTCCACGGCACCATCACCGCCGCAGCGATCCGGCTCCGGCTCCGCCAGTGATCCGCCGGACAGAACCTAATTCTCCCCGTCGATCACATCCACGATCAGCGTCAAAGGGAGCGAAGGACGCGGTAGCGGTCCGCCAGGGCGCGCTGAGTTACAGCCGCGTTCTCATCCAGCCATTCGTAGGCATGTGGCGTCCCGGGATGAACGTGCAGCTCGAGCGGGACGTCGGCGGCCGCCAGTTTCTGCGCGTAAGCGAGGCTCTCGTTCCGCAGGAGATCGAGATCGCCCACCTCGATGTAGGCGGCCGCCAGACCACGGGCATCGCTCAATCGCGCGGGAGAGGTCGTCTCCGAGGCCGGACCATCGGCGCGGGCGTTCCAGGAGGTCGCGTTCATGCCAGCGGTCCATGCGAGGAAGGGGTCGAGGGCCGAGCTGGCGACCGTGGTCCTATCGTCGAGCATGGGGTACAGCAGTATCTGCCGGGCGATCGTGATTCCACGGTCCCTCGCCAGGACGGCGGCCGACGCCGCGAGCCCTCCGCCCCCGCTGTCACCCATCACGGCGATGCGCGTAGGGTCCACCGCCAGCCGGTCTGCTTCCTCAAGCAGCCACATCACCCCAGCGAAAACGTCCTCGCTGAGCTGCTGGCCTTTTCCCTCGGGAGCCACGCGGTAGCCGACCGACAAGATGGGGACGGACGTCTCGGCCACGTAGACACGCATCCTGCGATCGTAGTGATCGAGAGTGCCGGCCACCTGACCGCCTCCGTGAGCGTAGACGACGGCGGAGCCGGGACGGGCGCCACCCTTGCTGTACCAACGGGCCTCGAGCGAGACGTCACCGCCGACGGGGATGGAGACGTCCTCTCGATCGACACCGGCCGGGACGGGCGGCGCGAGCCTGCCCATTTCGGTGTACTGGTAATTGATTCGATCGCGTAGTGCCCGCACATCGTTCGCGGGAGGATCGGGCATGCTCAAAAACTCCGGAGGGAGTTGCGCCAGCGCCTGCGCGAGCTGATCGTCGAGTCGGTAATCGGTCATTGGTGTTCTCCTCAAGACGTGGGTCGAGGCCGGGGCGCGCCCAATGACTTAATGTCGAAGCAGAGCCCGAAGCATGCCCAGGTCGTGCCTCCTGCTGCATCCGGTACGCCGAGCGGCTGAATGGCCCACAATGCGTCGAACTCGAAAGGCATCGACTTCTTCGAACCGTTCACCGCAGAGCGGAATTTCAGGAATTTCGGACGAGGTTTGCCCGCAGGACCTCTTCGAGGTTGAGTTCGACCTCGCGCGTGTGAGCGCCAGCCGCAAGTGCTGCCTTAGCGAGTTCCCCGGAGGCAGGGGTGAATGTTTCCCCGAGGTAGCGGTCCTCCGCGCGCAGTGCATCCTCGAGTGGGCCGTCGGCAGCGTCGATCGCCTTGGTAGCTGCGACGCGGACGCCTTCGGGCAGGTTGGCGATGGTCAGTGCGACCCAGTTGACATAAGCGTCCAGCTCCGCGGCGGGCAAGGCCCGGTTCACCCATCCCCAACGCTCGGCGGTCGCGGCGTCGATGAGGCCGCCTGTGAGCACGATCTCGAGGGCGCGAGCGCGACCCACGAGACGGGGCAGGTGAGCAGTTGCGCCAGCGCCGGGGACGATACCCGTAAGGGTCTCGAACTGGCCGAATGCGGCGGTTTCGAGCGCTGCGAAGCGGAGGTCCAGGCTGGAGATCATCTCGGGGCCGCCGCCACGGGCAAGTCCTGCGACCTTCGCGATGGTGGTCTGGGGCAGACGCCGCCAGCGTTCGTGGAGCCGCATCATCGGGCCGGTTCCGACGAGCGTCTCCTCCGCGATCGGCAGGGCAGCGTACGTCTCAGGGTTCTCGACGAATGTCAGGTCGCCGTGTGCCATGAAGAACTCCGGGTTGGCGCTCTGGACGACGATGACGTGCAGGTCGGGATCGTTCTCGGCCGATGCGGCAACGGCGTCAAAATCGAGGAGGAGTTGGGCCGTCATGAGGTTGACGGGCGGGACATCGATCGAGACCCACAGCACGCCGCCCTGGCGCTTCAGGTGGAGGGTGGTCAGGGGCTGCTCAGGCATGGTTTTCCTTTGATCGGGGTGGTATTTCTGGTATACCTGGTGCATGGCAGGTACTTCAACGAAACCTGGTACCCCTGGAGACCAGGCCGCCCCGGGCACCATCGTTGGTCCGCAGCGTGAACTCCTGGATCAGATCCTCGATAAATGGGGTCAGCTGCTACTGACGTCGCTGTGCCAGCAACCGCGACGCTTCAACGAACTCAAGCGAGAAATTGACGGGATCACGCAGAAGTCTTTGACGCAGGCGCTGCGTCGCCTGGAACGCAACGGCCTCGTCGAACGTCAGGTGCTGGAGCAACGTCCCATTGCCGTGGAGTACCGCATCACACCGCTCGGGCGCACTCTCGATAAGCCATTCTTGACCCTTCTTGCATGGACGGCCGATCACCTCGCCGAAGTGGAACAACACAGGGATGCGTACGACGCTGACAACCGTTAGCTTGCGGCTCTGTTTGCTACCTTCGGCGCCGCCCGCGTCGCTAGCCTCGATCTTTCTTGACGGTCCGCCGACTCCGTCGGCGGACCGTTTAGTTTTCGGTGGCTGATGCCGGGCAAGCCGACAGTCCGTGTGCCGCCTCGGGTGGGCGCCGGGCTCCACTGCTCCGGTAGGGATGGTGCTCCTCGTAGGGGCGTGAAGTCGCTGGTCCTCCGGGCTTCGGCAGAAGAGCGAGCCCGTGCGAGAGCTGTGGTGATTTCGCCGGTCCACGGCCAGTGGCGGGCGATGCGGAGGATGCGACGCCGGCCAGTCGTGAAGAGTTGGGCAACCGCGGAGAAGAGGCGGAGTCGAAGCCCGCGGGGCTACCAGAGCGGGGCCTTCCGGCCAGGGCGAGCATGGGCATCCAGGCCAGCAGGTCGAGTTCGAGCTGGACAAGGACCGCGCAGTTGACCAGTAACTGCTGGGAAGCTGGCCATCAGTCTCGTGTCCGGAGTGCTGCCGCAGGTCCAGGAGGCAGCGCAGCCGGACACCCGGCTCACCCGGCTCGTAGGTAGTGCGGTCCTGCGGTCCGCCGGGGCGATCGCCCACCGTGTGGCGAGCAGTTTCTGGACCGTGAACGCAGTCTCGTCATCGGCGGCGGCGACCTCCACGACCGGGAGTCCCCGCTCCGCCAGCTGCGCCTCGTTGATCGGCTTCATACCCGGCACGACGCGCCGGTGCCCGCCAAAGGTCTCGCGTTCGGGCAGCGTCACCCGACTGGGTACGCAGCATCCTGAGTGCTGGCCCTCCGCCGCGCGCTGCAAGCGCTGTGCCTCACCGTTTTCGGTAGGACCATTCCACCCACACGGGCGCCGCACTCGAGGAACGCCCGACAGTCCCCCCTCAAGGGCCGCCATCAACGGCGCATGCTCACCACCGTGCTGCGCGGGCCAGCCTAGGGCTGCGTCCGGGCCCCGTCCTGTGCCGACGGGGCGGCACCGGACAGGGCCCGCAGGTCGGTGAAGGCCCGCTGGAGATGTGTCTCCAGGTCCTGCGAGGGGTCGTCGATCCAGGCCTGGGCGGCGTGATGGAAGGTGCCCCAGCCGGTCTGCGCGGCGAGGCCCGCCAGCCGACCGGGGACACCCCGCCGCCGCAGGGCCTCCGTCAGCGCGTCGACGAGCGACGCCGCCTTGGCCATGTCGCGTTCGCGAAGCGCCGGTGTCACGGCGATGATGGCCAGCCGCGGCTCGGTGAAGGGGCGGTTCTCCTCGAGGATCCGTCCGGCCGTCCGGAAGGCGCGCACCAGCATGTCGAGCGGCGCCAGGTCGCCGGGCGCCTCCTCCACGGCCCGCACCAGCGCGTCCCGCAGGTCGGCCTCGCCGTCGAAGAGCACCTCCCGCTTGTCCGGGAAGTGCCGGAAGAACGTCCGCTCGTTCACGCCGGCGCGAGCGGCGATCTCGGCCGCCGTGGTCCGGTCGTATCCGCGTTCCCGGTACAGCTCGAGGGCCGCCTGCTGGAGGCGGCGACGCGCTTCTGCTCCGCTGCGTGGCACCCGTCGAGCATACATGCGGGCCAGTGACTGGCGTTACTTGACGCCATTCACTGGCACTACGTAACGTCAGTGAATGGCGCTAAGAGGTGCCAGTCACTGACGTGTCCTGGAGTTCCCATGCATGTGTTCGTCACCGGCGGTTCCGGCCAGACCGGTCCCGCCGTCGTCACCGAGCTTCTCGCGGGCGGTCACACCGTCACCGCCCTGGCGCGCTCGGACGCCGCCGCCGCCCGGTTGGAGGCGCTCGGCGCCACCCCGCACCGCGGCTCCCTGGACGACCTCGACAGCCTCCGCAGGGGCGCCGAGGCGGCCGACGGCGTCCTGCACATGGCCTACGGGGGCGACTTCTCCGACCTCGACGACATGAAGCGGCGCGACCGGGCCGCGATCGAGGCGCTCGGCGGACCGCTGGAGCACTCGGGCAAACCGCTCGTCGTCACCTCCGGCACGCTGGTCCTGCGCGAGGGCCGGGTGAGCGGCGAGCAGGACGAACCGGACACGGCCGGCCTCGCCGGCTTCCGCCTCGTGGGGGAGCGGGCCTGCCTGGACCTCGCCGCCCGCGGAGTGCGCGCGAGCGTGGTCCGCCTCGCCCCCACCGTGCACGGCCCCCGGGACCACGGCTTCGTCCCCATGCTCATCGCCACCGCACGGCGGACCGGCGTCTCGGCCTACGTCGGGGAGGGCGCCAACCGGTGGCCCGCGGTGCACCGCGAGGACGCGGCGGTCCTGTTCCGCCTGGCCCTGGAGAAGGCACCCGCGGGCAGCGTGCTGCACGGGGTGGACGAGAGCGGCGTCACCCTGCGCACGGTTGCCGAGACGATCGGCCGGGGCCTCGGCGTGCCCGCCGCCTCGGTCGCCCACGAGGAGGCCGCGGCCCACTTCGCGAACCCGTTCATGGCCCGCGTCTACGCCTTCGACGGCCCCGCCTCCAGCGCCCGCACCCGGACACTGCTCGGCTGGTCCCCCCGGCGTCCCACCCTGCTCGAGGACCTGACGCACGGCGACTACCTCACGCGGCCGGCCGCCTGACCGGGCGACGGGCCCGCCGGACGGCCCGCACCGGGCCGCCGGTCAGTCCGGCGCGGCGATGCGCCGGGCGGTCGCCACCACGAACGCCCGTCGGCGAGCCAGTTCCGCCGGTGCGACGGTCGCCTCGCCGGTCAGCATCTCGGCCACCTGCGGGAGGCTGTACCAGCTCGTCACCAGGCCGATGACGGCGAACATGAGGTACCCGGGGTCGACACCGGGGTCGATCGCCTGCCGCTCCTGGGCCCGCCGGGTCGCCGCCACCTTCCGGCGATAGTGCTCCGCCCGGGCCCGCAGGTCGGTGGAACGGTCGGCCCGCAGCCCCTCCCAGAGCAGCAGGCGCGCCAGTTCCGGGTGCGCGGCGTAGTAGTCGAAGGTGCGGCCCGCGACCTCGCCCAGGTCGCCGAAGTCGATCCCGTCCGGTGCGGCCGCGGCCGAGAGCCGCTCCAGTGCCTCGGTGACGACGGTGGCGAAAAGATCGTCCTTGTCCCCGAAGTACGCGTACAGGCGCTCCTTGTTGACACCGGCCCGCCGGGCGATCCGGGTCATCGTGGTGCCGTCGGGGCCGCGCTCGGCGAATTCCGCGGCTGCGGCCTCCCGCAGACGCCGCTGAGTCTCTGCGCTGTCGCGAACCATGGGGGCAGCGTACCGACACCAACGTTGGCGACGGGTGTAGGGTGACGGCTCGTCCGCCGCCAACGTTGTTGTTGGTTAAGCGGTTCCGTGGACCGGCGGGCGCCCACGCGCCCGCCCGAGCCCTCGGTGCCGAGTTCTGGAAGGAAAGAACGATGAGAGCAGTGGGGTTCACCGAGTTCGGAGGGCCGGAGGTGCTCGGTGTGCACGACCTTCCGGACCCGCACCCGGGCGCCGGGGAGGTCCGGATACGTGTCAGGGCGGCCGCCGTCAACCCGACCGACGTGGCGAGCCGGACCGGCCTGCTCGGGGTCGGCACCTCGCGCCCGCCCTACATCCCGGGCGCCGAGGCGGCGGGGGTGATCGACGAGGTCGGAGCGGGCAGCACCTGGCGGATCGGTGAGGAGGTGATGACCATGGCCGTGCCGATGTCCGGGCACGGAGGGGCCTACGCCGAGTACCTCCTCGCTCCGGACGACTCCCTCGCGCGCGTCCCCGCGGGCACCTCGCTCGAACAGGCGGCGACGCTGCCGATGAACGGCCTCACCGCCCTCCAGATCCTGGAACTCATGTCCCTGAGTCCCGGGGAGCGCCTCGTGGTCACCGGCGGGGCCGGGGTGGTCGGCAGTCTCCTCGTCCAGCTCGCCAGGCGCCGGGGACTGACCGTGATCGCGGACGCGGCGCCGAAGGACTTCCCGCTGCTCCGCTCGCTCGGCGCCGACCACGTCCTCGAGCGCGGCGACGACCTCGCGGCCCGGATCCGCGCCGTCCTCGGCGACGGTGTCGACGCGGTGGCCGACACCGCGCTGCTGCACGAGAAGGTCGTGCCGGCACTGCGCGACGGCGGCGTGTTCGTCTCACTGCGCCGTTGGAGGGGAGAGCCCGAGCGCGGCATCCGTCACGAGGCCGCCTGGGTCCCCGACGAGTACCGCTCCCCGGAGAAACTCGACGCGCTCCGCGAGGCCGTCGAGGACGGCGGGCTCGTGCTGCGCGAGGCGGACGCGCTCCCCGCCGAGGAGGCGGCGCGGGCCCACCGCCTGCTCGAGGCCGGCGGCCTGCGCCGACGGATCGTCCTGACCTTCTGACCGCCCGCACGACGCCCGGCCTCCCGGCCGCCGTCGGCGCCCGGCCCCGGCCCTCAGCCCGCCCGGGGCCAGCCGCGCAGCAGCGCGGCGATCCGGGAGGCGGTGCACGCCGGATCGCGCAGCAGGTCGCGCAGGGCGAGCGCGTCCTCGCGCGCGGGTTTGACCGTGATTCCCGAGGCCTCCAGGTACATCACCCCGGTCGCGGCCGCCACGGCCAGGTTGGAGCGTTCCAGCCAGCGGCAGCGTCCGAGGAGGTGCACCAGCGCGGCGGCACGGGCGTAGGGGCCGTCGTAGACGGGGGTGTCCAGCAGTTCCGCCCGGTGGCAGGCGACCGCGGCGACGGGCACCCCGTAGTCCTCGGGGGCGGGGTCCGCCGCGCCCGCGACCTCGGCGACCTGCAGGATCCAGGGGACGTCGATGTGCAGGTCCATTACGCGGCGTGCGCTCCCCGGGCGCGGCGGTCGGCGTCCTCGGCCTCGTCGAACACCGCCTGGTGCTCGTCGAGGAACCGCCGCGCCGCCTCCAGACCGCGCTGCCGCAATCCGTCGGCGTCCTCCCGTACGAGCGCGGCGATGTAGTCGCCGACGCTCATGCCGCGGTCCTTGGCCCGGGCCGTGGCCAGTTCCGCGATCTCGTCGTCGACCCGCCAGCCCTTCTGCGTCTTCGCCATGCCCCGATGGTAACAGCTGGTACCACCTCGGGGGAGGGGCGTTGTCAGTGGCGGCAGGCAGGATGACCGGCATGACTACTCCCGCAGCAGTGATCATGGATGCCGCCGCCTACGCGCAGGCCGTCGAGGACGCGGTGACGGCCTCGGCCGCCTACTACGCGGACGGGACCTCCGCACTGGACGACGAGGCCTACGACCGGCTGGTGCGGGGCATCGCCGCCTGGGAGGCGGACCATCCCGAGCAGGTGCTGCCCGGCTCCCCGACGGGAAAGGTCGCCGGCGGGGCCGTGGAGGGCGACGTCCCGCACACGGTGGCGATGCTGAGCCTGGACAACGTGTTCTCGCCGGAGGAGTTCACCGCCTGGACCGCCTCCCTCGCCCGCCGCGCGGGCCACGAGGTCGAGCGGTTCAGCGTCGAACCCAAGCTGGACGGGCTCGCCGTCGCCGCCCGCTACACGAAGGGCCGGCTGGAACGGCTCATCACCCGCGGGGACGGGACGGCCGGGGAGGACGTCTCGCACGCCATCGGCACCATCGAGGGACTGCCCGTCGAACTGGCCGAACCGGTCACCGTGGAGGTGCGCGGCGAGGTCCTGATGACGACCGCCCAGTTCGAACACGCCAATGAGGTGCGCACCGCACACGGTGGGCAGCCCTTCGCCAACCCCCGCGGCGCCTCGGCGGGCAGCCTGCGCGCACGGGAGCGCGCCTACACCGTGCCCATGACGTTCTTCGGCTACGGCCTGCTGGCCCTGCCCGGGACCGACACGGCACTCGCCACTCGGCTCGCCGACGAGGCGCACAGCGAACTGATGGCGCGGGCCGCCGCGTACGGGATCAACACGACCGCCACCACCGCGGTGCCCGGCAGCATCGCCGGCACCGTCACGGAGGTGCTGGACCGGGTGCGGGAGATCGCCGCCCTGCGCGCCGAGCTGCCCTTCGGCATCGACGGCATCGTCATCAAGGCCGACCTCGCCGCCGACCAGCGCGCGGCGGGCTCGGGCTCACGCGCCCCGCGCTGGGCCATCGCCTACAAGCTGCCGGCCGTCGAGAAGATCACCCGGCTGCTCGAAGTGGAGTGGAACGTCGGCCGCACCGGCATCATCGCCCCGCGCGCCGTGCTGGAGCCGGTCGAGATCGACGGCGCCACCATCACCTACGCCACCCTGCACAACCCCGCCGACATCACCCGCCGCGACCTGCGGCTGGGCGACCGGGTCATGGTCCACCGGGCCGGCGACGTCATCCCACGCGTCGAAGCCCCCGTCGCCCATCTGCGCACCGGCGAGGAGCAGCCCATCGTCTTCCCCGCCGTCTGCCCGCGCTGCGGGGCAGGCATCGACACCGGCGAGCAGCGCTGGCGCTGCGAGAACGGCCGCAACTGTCACCTGGTGGCCGCCCTGTCCTACGCGGCGGGCCGCGACCAGCTCGACATCGAGGGCCTCGGCCACACCCGCGTCGTCCAGCTCGTCGACGCCGGCCTCGTGACCGACCTCGCCGACCTGTTCAGCCTCACCAGGGAGCAGCTCCTCGGTCTGGAGCGGATGGGCGAGACCAGCACCGACAACCTCCTCGCCGCCCTGGAGACGGCCAAGGGCAGGCCGCTGGCGCGGGTGCTGTGCGCCCTCGGCATCCGCGGCACCGGCCGGTCCATGTCCCGCCGCATCGCCCGGCACTTCGCGACCATGGACCACATCCGCGCCGCGGACGCGGAGGCCATGCGCCGGGTCGAGGGCATCGGCACCGAGAAGGCCCCCTCGATCGTCGCCGAACTGGCCGAACTGGCGCCCCTCATCGACAGACTCGTCGCCGCCGGCGTCAACATGACCGAACCCGGCGCCACCCCGCCCGCCCCCGAGGAGCCCACCACCGGCGAGCAGGCCGAGGACACGCGGGGAGGCGCGGAGGCCGCCGAGGAGAGCCCGGGCGGGCCACTGGCCGGGATGACCGTGGTCGTCACCGGCGCGATGACCGGCCGCCTGGAGAAACTGAGCCGCAACCGGATGAACGAACTCGTCGAGCAGGCCGGCGGCCGTTCCTCCTCCAGCGTCTCCAGGAAGACGACTCTCGTCGTCGCCGGGGAGGGCGCGGGCTCGAAGCGGGCCAAGGCCGAGAGCCTCGGGATCCGCCTGGCCACCCCGGAGGAGTTCGCCGCCCTCCTCGCCGACCACCTCGACTGAGGGCCACCACGAGACCACCGCCCCCGCCTCCGCCTCCGCGCCCCCGTACCCGGGGGCTCAGCCGACCGTCTGGGTGCCGATGACGGACAGCAGACGGAGTTTCTCGTAACTCTCCGAGCCGGGGGCGGCCGTGTAGACGAGCAGCCGGTGCGACTGCTCGGTGTCCAGGAGGGACTGGCAGTTCAGCTCCAGGAGCCCCACCTCCGGGTGGAGGAACCGCTTGACCTGCTGAGGGCCGACACCCACCTCGTGGGTGTCCCACAGTGCGCGGAACTCCTCGCTGCGCTCCAGCAGCAGCCCGGCGTAGTGCGCCGCCCGCGAGTCCGGACCCCGCAACGTCGCGACCTCCCGCAGCCCGGACGTGAACATGCGGGAGAGATGGGCGTGGTCCTCCGGCGCGTACAGGGTGCGGGTCTCGGGCCGGGCGAACCAGCGATAGCCCATGCTGCGCTCGGGACCGGTGAACCGTGTGGTGTCACCGGTGAGGGCCACACCGAGCGGGGTCTGGCGCAGGGTCTCCCCGAGTTCGCCGACGATCTCGGCGGGGGTGTCGGCGAGACGGTCGAGGATGCGCAGCAGACCGGGGCCGACGTGGTCCCCGGCCGCGCCGCGCACGGGCGGACCGAGCCCGATGAGACGGAACAGATGGTCGCGCTCCTCCAGGGACAGATGCAGCCCCTGCGCGATCGAGGCGGCCATCTGCGGGGAGGGCTGCGGGCCGCGCTCGCGCTCCAGCCGGGCGTAGTAGTCGGTCGACATGTGGCAGAGCGCCGCGACCTCCTCGCGCCGCAGACCACTCGTCCTGCGGCGCTGCCCACGGGGCAGCCCCACGTCCTCGGGCTGCAGCGACTCCCGCCGGTGCCGCAGGAACGCGGCCAGTCCGGCCCGGTCGATCGTCATGTTCCCTCCTCCGTGACGCCTCCTTTTCTACCGCCTCCCACCAGTGGTCACGGCGGCCCAGCCACGGATCGTCGATCCCCCTCTGGGAGCGGCGCCGGGCCCATGACGCGCCCGGTCGTCCCCGCACCGCACCGGCCTCACCCCCTCACCCCGCTTGCCACGGCGAAACGCGAGGTAAGTCCCCCGTGTCCACGGCCCCGCGATCAGTGGCTAGGCAGGCCCTGCACCCGGCCGGCGGACTGCGTCACGGTGGTCTCACCGCACACCACGAAGGAGCCCACTCATGCCACGTACCGACATCGACATCACCGTCCCCGACCTGTCGGGCAGGCGCGCCGTCGTCACCGGCGCGAGCGACGGCATCGGACTCGTCCTCGCCACCCGCCTCGCGGCCGCCGGAGCCGAGGTGCTCCTGCCGGTCCGCAATCCCCGCAAGGGCGAGGCGGCACTGGCCGCGATCCGCACGGAGGTCCCCGACGCGGACGTGTCGCTGCGCACACTCGAGCTGTCCTCGCTCAAGTCCGTCACGGCACTGGGCGAGACCCTGCTGGCGGAGGACCGCCCGATCCATCTGCTCGTCAACAACGCCGGCGTCATGACCCCACCCGAGCGGCAGACGACCGAGGACGGATTCGAGCTGCAGTTCGGCACCAATCACCTCGGTCACTTCGCCCTCGTCGCCCGTCTGCTGCCACTGCTCCGGGCCGGCCGGGCCCGCGTGACGACGCAGATCAGCGTCGCGGCCAACCAGTACGCGATCAACTGGGAGGACCTCAACTGGGAGCGCTCGTACAGCGGCGGGCGCGCCTACAGCCAGTCCAAGATCGCCGCCGGGCTGTTCGGCCTGGAACTCGACCGCCGCAGCGCGGCCGGCGGCTGGGGCATCACCAGCAACCTGTCCCACCCGGGCATCGCCCCCACCAGCCTCCTCGCCGCCCGCCCCGAACTGGGCCGTGCCAAGGACACGGTGGGTGTGCGCGTCATCCGTGCCCTGTCCGCCCGCGGCATCCTCCTCGGCACGGTCCGCACGGCGCAGCTTCCCGCCCTGTACGCCGCCACCTCGCCCGAGGCCGAGGGCGGGGCGTTCTACGGTCCCGGCGGGCCCGGCCACCTCGGCGGTCCGCCCGTGCGGCAGAAGCTGTACAGCCGACTGCACAGCACGGACGAGGCCGAGCGGGTCTGGGCCCGTTCCGAGGAACTGACCGGAGTCCGCTGCGCGTGAGCGCGGCGGCGACCGGTGTCCGGGCCGCCACCGCCGGCGCGGCACGGCGTTCCGAAGGCCGACGGCGGCGGGGTCAGGCGGCCTTCCCACCCCCGCGCGTGACCAGGGGGACCGCCTCGCCGTCACCCGGCAGGTGGGCGGTGAGGCCGCGCCGCGCGGCGGCGCGGACGAACCGCCCGGCGATGTCCCGCTGTTCGACGTAGGTGGGCGGGTTGTCGAACAGTTCGTAGTGGATGGCGCAGAGGGCGGAGGCGCCGAGGATCGCGCCGGCCTCGACGGCCTGCTCGGGCGTCAGGGTGACGGGCACGTCGGCCTCGTAGCCCTCGAACTTGGCGATGACCCCGTTGACGGGCAGGAACGCCAGGTCGAAGGGGCCGTGTTCGCGGGCGATGCTCCACCAGTCGCCGTGCCACATGGTGTCCCCGCAGTGGATGACGCGGGCCCCGGCGCCCTCCACCACCCAGGCGACCTGGTCCGCCTCACTGCCCCGCCAGTCCAGGGAGGCGACCGGTGTCACCGTCAGCGGGCCGATGCGGCGGGGCCGCCCCCGCTCCTGCGGCACGGCCTCGATGCCGTCCTCCGCCAGCGCCGGTGCGAGGGGCGCGTGACAGCCGACGGTCCCGGAGGCGGCGAGGCGCGTGACCAGTTCGCGGTCGTAGTGGTCGGGGTGGAGATGGGTGAGCAGGGTGTGGGTTCCCGCGGGTACGTCCACGGGAGGGAGGGGCCGCTTGGGCCTGCCCAGGGCGGGCTCCAGCGGCTCGACGTTCTCCAGCGGGTCGATCAGCAGCCGGGTCTCGCCCAGCCGGATCTCGACTCCCGCCCACCCCAGGCGGCGCAGACGAAGGGTGTCGGTCGGGGTGTGGGTGCTCATGACGAACCTCTCCGGTGCGGCCGTGGCCGCCTCGATGCGGTGAAAGGGAAGGAAGAGGAAGGGTGTACCGGAGCCGGCCGGTACGGAGGGTGCACAAGCGGGGGCACCGACGGCCGGGACGGCGGAGGCGCCGCCGACACGGACGTCGCGGCGGCCCTCACCGGGGGAGTGCCGCGCGTACCGCCTCCGCGAGGGGCGTCGGCCGGCGGCCCGTCAGATCGGTGACCGCGCTGCTGACAGCGGCGAGATACCCCTCACGCGTCGAGGCGCCGAACGAGGTGACCAACCGCACCGCGGCCTCCGGGAGACCGGCGGCCCGCAGCCCCTCGGCGAACGTCTCGTCGTCGACGGCGACGAGCTCGACCTCGTGGCCGCCGAGCTCCCGGGCCAGGGCCAGCAGGTCCTCGGCGCTGACGGCCTCCGGCCCCGAGATGTCGTACACCCGGTCCTCGTGACCTTCCTGGGTCAGCACCGCCGCCGCGGCCGCCGCGCAGTCCTCCCGCGTGACGTACGCCGCCGCACCCGTGCCGTGATTGGTGACGAGACGGCCGGAGACGAGTGCCCCCGCGATCGCGGAGGCCTGGAGGTGCGCGTAGAGGTGATTGCGCAGCATCGTCCACCGCAGCCCGCTCTCGCGCAGCGACCGCTCCGTGCCGGCGTGGTCGGGGACCACCGAGGCGGGATTGCCGGGCACGGGCTCGGGGACGGAGGTGTAGACGACATGGGCCACCCCCGCCGCGGCCGCCCCGGCGAGGGCCGCACGGTGCTGCTCCAGACGCGCGCCCACCCGGTCGGTGGAGATCAGGAGCAGCTTCTCGACGCCCTCGAACGCGGTGGTCAAACCGCGCACGTCCTCGAAGTCCGCCGGCCGCACGTGGGCACCACGCTCCGCGAGGTCGGCCAGCGCCTCCGGCCGGCGCGTGGTCAGCACGACCCGGCGGGGATCGACCGTACGGAGCACGGCTTCGGCGGTGGCGCGCCCCAGGGATCCGGAAGCACCCGTGATACCGATCATCACTCTGCCTAACTGTAGCTATGGCGATTGCGAATTGCCGTAAGCGTAGCCACGACGGCTACGAAATGACAAGATGGGCCCATGGCCCGCTCCACCAACACCCAGTTCGCCGTCGCCGTGCACGTGCTGACCTACCTGGCGGGCGTCACCGACGGCCACCCGGTCAGCTCCGAGGAACTGTCCAGCAGTGCCAACGTCAACGCCGTCTACGTGCGCCGCGTCCTCGGCCCGCTGCGCGAGGCGGGACTGGTGCGCTCGCGCCCCGGCGTCCGCGGCGGCTGGGAACTGGCGGGGGACCCCGCGGGGATTCCACTGGCACAGGTGTGGTCGCTGCTCCAGGGCACCGATCCGGTACTCGGTCTGCACGGACCGGACCCCGCCTGTGCGACCGGCCGCCAGGTGCAGAAGAGCCTGACCACGCTCGACCGTGCCGTCGCCGACTCGGTGACGGCCACACTGCGGCGCTTCACCGTGCGCGACGTCCTGACGGGCACGCTGGAGACACGACCGTCGGCCTCCGAGTCCTGACCGCCCGAGCGCCGGCCCGGGCGGGGACGGCGCAGGCTCCCGGGTCGATGCAAGGTTCACGGTCACGCCCGAGGTCCGTGGACCGTGGGCGCTGTGGAAGGGGAACGTGCGGGCGGTCCACCGCGGACTGGTCCTGCGTGCTGCCAGGCAGTCTCCGCCCGCACACGCACCGTCGCTGGCGACGCTGCACCGGGCGATCCGCCGTGATCTGACGCCGGGGGAGCGGGCCGGACTTGCGGGAGGGGAGTGGGCGGCAGGGGAGTGGGCGGCGCGCGAGCATGACGTTTTCCTGGCCCGGCCGCGGGGCCGGCGCAACCAGGTGTGGGAGACGGACCACATGCAGGCGCCGGTGCCGACCGACGTCGAGGGCAAGGCCCGCAGGCCGTGGATCACCTGGTTCACCGACCGCGCGACGAACGCGATCACCGGCGTCGCGGCCACGGGGGACCCGTCGCGGAAGTCCGTGCTCGCGGCGCTGCGCTCCACGGTCCCGCGCCCGTTCGGCGGGGTGCCCGAGAAGGTACGGGTGGTCCGTGGCAAGGATTTCCTGTCCCCGACGGTGACGGCCGCTTTCGATCTGCTGGACGTGACGCCGCTCGCCGGCCTCGAACCGGATCCCTTCCCGGAACTGCCGTCGCTCGGCGGTCAGCCCGCCGCCCTGCGCGTACCGCACACCACCGGCCTACCGAAGGGATCACCACCCGTCACCTCTCCGACAACACCTCGAAGAGATCAGTGGGCCAGCACAGTGGCCAGGTGGGTCAGCGATGCATCGAGTTCGCCGGCGGCGACGACCGGCTGTCGCACCAGGTGTGCCGGGTGTGTGACCGCTGCCCAGTCGTAGGTCAGGGTCACCTCGGTGCGGCCGTCGTCGGTCGGAGTGAGCTTCCAGGTGAAGCGGTGCCCGGGCGGGCGCCGTCCGGGCTGCCCGGGGGCCCAGCCGATGACGTGGTTCTCGATGAAGGCGACGACGCGGTTCTCGATCCGGTGGTCGCCGTGCTCCTCGCTGTGCACGGCCATGATGAAGGTGTCGCCGACGGCGGCGAGCGGCTGGGAGGTCTCGGCGTGCCGGAGTCGGTCGGTGGCGTCGAACTCGGGGTGGCGGCGGGGGTCGCGGAGGACGGCGAAGATCCGTTCGGCCGGTGCGTTCAGTACCTGGGAGACGGTGGTGCGGGTCGGGCCCTCCGTGGTGACCGGGTCGGGGTAGAACCGGGCCCAGGCGATCCGTCCGTCGCGTGTGGTGAGGATGACCGGGCCACGCAGCAGGACCGTCGCCCCGGTCGGGGTGGTGCCCCGGTACTCCCACTCCGACCACGATTCGTCGCCGTTCTGGGCGTGGCGCAGGATCTCGACGTGGAGGTCGGGCAGCCCGGCCAGGATCTTCGTCCAGTTTGCGGCGACCTCGCCGGAACCGATGAACCCTTCGGCCGGTCGCAGCGGTCGTTCGGCGACGTAGTCATCGGTGAAACAGTCGGCGATCCGTTCCGGGACGTGGGAGTTGATCGCGTCGCGCAGTGATTGAAGAGCCTGGGGGAGCATGGCGGGGATCTCCTAGCGGTGGTTCGTCCTGTCATGTCGATCATGAGTATCGGAGGTGCCGCCGGACAACCGGACACTGCCGGGACACCGCCCGGACAGCCGTCCCGACCCGGCGGGCATAATCGACATGGTGAACGATTCAGCGGGACCGGCACAGAAGGCGATCAGCTTCGCGGCGCTCCTGCGGGACTTCAGGGAGGCCAGGTCGCTGACCCAGCAGGAGCTGGCCACCGCTGCCAAGGTGTCCGTCGACGCGGTCAGCGCGCTGGAACGCGGGCGACGGACCCGGCCTCAGCCGCACACCGTGCGGGCCCTGGCCACGGCGCTGCAGCTTCGCGACGCCGACCGCATGGCGCTGCTGTCCGCTCTGGGGCGGGCCGGGGACGTGGCGCTCGAAATGCCGTCTCGCAAGCTGACGCCGCGCACGCCGTCGCCGCCGAGCGTCGAGGTGGTCGGGCGTGACGACGAGGTCGCGGAGATCGTCGCCGCCCTGGGCACCGCGCCGGGCCGGCTGGTGACGCTCACCGGCCCGGGCGGGGTGGGCAAGACCACCGTCGCCCTCGTAGCCGCTGATGCGATGGCCGCCGGGCGCCCGGGCGCCGTGTACTTCGCCGACCTCACCGACGTCACCGAATCCGACGACGCCCTCGCGACCGTGGCCCACGCGGCGGCCTGTGCAGCCGACACCTGGACTGGACTCGCGGAGCATCTCGCGGGGATGTCGGCCCTGCTCGTGCTCGACAACCTGGAGCGCGTCACGGCCTGCGGCCCCCACCTGACCGAGCTGCTCACGGCCCCCCCCGACACGGTGATCCTGGCCACCAGCCGGGTCCCGCTGCGCTTACGCCGGGAACGGGAGGTGCGTATCGCTCCGCTCGGTCCGAGCGCGGCGGAGCGGTTTTTCGGAGAGCGGCTGGCCGCCGCCGGGGCACCGCCCATGGGGAGGGGGGACGACCGTGCTGTCGCGCTGCTGTGCCGACAGGCCGACGGGCTGCCCCTGGCCATCGAGCTTCTGGCTGCCGCGGCGGCCCGGCTGGGGCCGCGGGCGCTGCTTGAGCGGATCGACGCGCTCACGGAACTGCCTGTGGCCGGCCCGCAGGACCTGCCTGCGCGGCAACGCTCCATGGCGGCCACCGTGGAGTGGAGCTGCCGGATGCTCGGCCCCTCAGCCCAGCGGCTGCTCCCCCGGCTTGCCATGGTCCCGGGCAGCTTCTCCCTCGCCACCGTCGACGCGATCGCCGCGCCGGACGCGGCGGATGCGGTGGGGGCATTCGCCGAGCTGATCGAGCACTTCCTGGTGACTCGCGCCGACGACACGGGGCCGGTCACGCGGTACCGGCTGCTGGAGCCGGTCCGCCGGCACGCCGTCGAGACCCTGGAACCGGCCGACCGGGAACACGTCCGCAGGGGCGTGGCCCGATGGGCCCTGCGGACGGGGCGCGAGCACGGTGCGCGGATCCGGGGCCGCGGCGACATGACAGCGGTCGAGCGGGTCGAGACCGACCGTCATGTGCTGCGGCTCGGTTTCGACCACCTCGTTGACACCGGCCAGTACGACGCCGCCGCCGAGCTGCTGTGGTCGGTGTGGCTGCCACTGTGGATGACCGGGCACACTCACGAAGCCCACGCCTGGACCAACCGCCTGCACGAGGACGACCTGAGCGAACATGGGCGGGCCCGCTGGCTGGTGGCGCGCGCCGGGTCCCATCGCGTGGCCGCGGATCTGTTCACCACGGCGGAGCGGGCGATGCACCTTGCCGAGCGGACCGACGACGCCTCGCTGGCCGTGGAAGCAGCGATCTTCGCGTCGGCGGCGGCGCTGCGCCTGGAGGACCTCGACGGCTCACAGACTCTGCTGGCCAGGGCAGACGTTCTGATGAAGAAGCGCCTTGATGTGGAGCGTGACGTGTGGGCGGCCGTGCACGTGCCGATCGGCTACGGCGACGGTGCGCTGTTGCGCGGCGACCGGGCCGCGGCGGCGCGGCACTGGCGGGCCGCCGCGGACACGACGCGAAGGCTGGGCAGCGACTTCTCGGTCCCAGCGGTCCTCGCGGAGTGCGCGCAGGCCGCCCGCAGCGAGGGACGCCTGGACGACGCCGCCGTGATGCTCGCCGCCGCCGCCGAACTCTCCCCCCGGCAGGACGAGCGGCTGCGGACACAGTTGGCGGGTGTGGCCGCAGCCGTGGCCGCCGACCTCGGTGACGTGGCATCAGCGCAATGGTAGGAGGGGGTGGTTGGTTTGGGTTCGGTTTTGGGCTCCGATCAGCTTGGTGTGTGGTTGTGGGAATTTGTCTGGTGTGTCGGGGCGGTTTCTGGGTGGGGTTGAGCCTGGTCGTCTGTCCGTACGGGTGT
>BNBP01000106.1 GCA_014656015.1 Streptomyces griseoaurantiacus
TTCCCGCATGCGCCGGGCCAGCCGCCCGTAGGGCTTGCCGTTGGCGTCGGCCTTGTCCTCGTCCCCCTGCAGCATCCGCTCACCGATCAGCACGAACAACAAATTGTTCAGCTTCTCGGAAACGTGAATGCTCATGGGACGAGGACCGTGCCGTCAGTGCTTGCCGCTGTGCGTGCCGTTGTTGCCGTCACCCGTGTTGATGTGGGAGTTACGGATGCCGTCGAGCACGCCACCCTGGGTGCCCACGACGTTGTGCAGGTTCGCCATCGTGCCGTCGCCGATGGCCACGAGCGCGTTCACGAACTCCCTGCAGGTCGAGATGGCGCCCTCGCGCCCTTCCCGCTCCTTGGGGATCATCTGCTTGGCGTAACTGTCGTCCTTCCCCGGCCAGTCGGACGTCGCCGACACGTCGGTGATGAATTCCTCGAGCATATTGACGGCGAACTGGCTGATCTGCATGACCTGCCGAGTCCCGTTCGCCAGGCCATCGGGACTGGCGAAGTACGCGTTTTCCGACATCGTTGCCTCAGTCCTCCGGGTCCTCGCTGATCTCGTCACGGAGCCGGCCGGCACCGCGACGTCGGTCACTCCTCGGACCCTCCAGCACACCGGGTCCGAAGATCTTGTTCCAGTCCACGTCGAAGCCGCTGATCTCGGGTGCCTCGGGGTTCGGCTTGGTGAACGGTTCGAACGTCGCCATGACCTTCCGCGCCATCCGTGCCCGCGCCTCCTGAACCGCCTCCAGAACACTCGCCGCCAGCTGACCTGCAGGCATATTACGGTACTTGCCGTCGAGAAAGGTCACGGAAGTGAGGTCACCTTGGGCGGTGACCGTCACCTCCACCGCTCGGTCGGACGAGCGCACCGTTGCCTCCGCGTGCGCGAGTTGACCCTCGGCCTCCGCCACCGCGGCCTCCGTGGCCTCCAGTTGGGCCATGGCCTTGGCCAGCCGCTTCTCGATCGACTCGCTGTCCATCGCGCACCCTCCCCGTTCGTTCTGGGTCGTTCGCTGTAGTTGGCTGTTGTCCGGCGTCTGCCGGGTCCGTGAACCACGCCGCGCGGTGACGGACGGCCACATGCCGTCCGTCACCCTGCGTCAGCGGCCGAGAACCGCGGGCGCACCGCCCTCGTCGGTGCCCCAGACGTCCTCGTCCTCGGCGAGCCATGCCTCCCGGGCCCGGTCGCCGCTCTCCGTGGACCGGCCGTTCTGGCCGGCCGCGCCGGGTCCACCCACCGGATACGGGGAGCTGGACGTGGTCGGCCGGGTGTACACGATGTCCTCGTCCTCGTCGACACCCGCCGCCCTGCCGGCCATCCTGCCACGTCGGCCACCGGTGGGATCGGTGAGCACAGCGCGGGTACGTTCGCTGTTGCCGCCCTGGCCGCCGCCACCGCCTCCCATGCCACCCATCGGCATGCCACCACCCATGGGCGCGCCGCCGGCCCCGCCCATGGCCATCGGGTTCATGGGCGTGCCGCCCGGTGCGGTCTGCGCGTCCTGGGCGTCGGTGCCGAAGCCGGCGTTGAGTGAGACGCCCTGGTTCGCGCCGCCGGAGCGGAGCGAGCCACCGCCGTACGGGGTGCTGTCGTAGTCGTCGTATTCGCCGTCGAGGTCGGAGTCCAGGCCGTTCGACGTGAGCGAATCGCCGCCGAGGCCGCCGCCGTTGAGCGAGTTGGGGCCGCCGCTGAACGAGAAGGAGTCGGGGTTGCCGTTCAGGTTGCTGAAGTCCGGCGTGGAGTGTGAGGTGAGGCCGTCGAGGTTGAGACCGTCGGTGTTGAGCGAGGAGTTCGGCAGACCGGGACCGTTCAGGTCGGTGGTGGTGGTGTGGCCCTGCGGGTCGGTGGTGGTGAGTTCCCCGGTGTCCGGGTTGAGGGTCTGCTTGGAGCCGTCGGGGAAGGTGGTGGTGAGGGTGCCGTCGTCGTTGAGCTTGCCCGTCGGAGTCGGTGAGGGTCAGGTCACCGGTGTCCGGATCGAACTTCGAGTGCGAACCGTCGGGGAAGTCCGTGTTCAGGCTGCCGTCCGCGCTGAGGTGTGCCGTGCCGCCGTCCGGCGTGGTGAACGACCCCGCGTTCGGCACCAGGTCGGTGGTGGTGGTGTGGCCCTGCGGGTCGGTGGTGGTGAGTTCCCCGGTGTCCGGGTTGAGGGTCTGCTTGGAGCCGTCGGGGAAGGTGGTGGTGAGGGTGCCGTCGTCGTTGAGCTTGTTCAGGTGCGTGGTCGTGGTGTTCCCGTCGGAGTCGGTGAGGGTCAGGTCACCGGTGTCCGGGTTGAACGTGGAGTGGGAACCGTCGGGGAAGTCGGAGCTCAGGCTGCCGTCCGCGTTGAGCTGCGAAGTGCCGCCGCCGGGCGTGGTGAAGGCGCCGTCGGTCGGGTCGAGGATCCCGCTGTCGGCGAGGCTGCCGTCCGGATTGAGCGTGGTGACCTGCCCGGTGGCCGGGTCGAGGGTCTGCTTGGACCCGTCCGGGAAGGTGGTGGTGAGGGTGCCGTCGTCGTTGAGCTTGGTGGTGGAGCCGTCCGGGTTGGTGAAGGTGTCACCCGGATTGAGATGTGTCGTGGTCTTGTTGCCGTCGGCGTCGATGGTGGTGAGGTCACCGGTGTCCGGGTCGAACGTGGTGTGGGAGCCGTCGGGGAAGTCGGTGCCCAGGGTGCCGTCGTCGTTGAGCTGAGTGGTGGCTCCGTTGACGGACTTCAGCTTCGTCTTGTCGTCCGTGCCGTCGCCGCCGTCGAACAGGCTCCTGTTGAGGAGCATGGCCGGGTTGAGCGGGTTGTTCGGGTCGTCGTTCAGTAGTTTGTTCAGGTCGGAATTGCCGCCGAGCGCTTCGTTGAGGTTGTCGTTACCCGAACTGAACGCATCGTTGAGATCGTCGCTGAACGTCTTGAAATTGTCGCCGATTCCGTCGTTGAGACCCTTGAGGTTGTCGTTCAGGCCCTTGTTGAGGTCGTTGAAGCTGTCCCCGAAGCTGTTGAAATTGTCGCCGAGGTTGTCGAAGCTGTCGTTGAGGCCGTCGTTGAGGTCCTTGAAATTGTCGCCGATGTTGTTGAGGTTGTCGTTCAGGTCGTCGTTGAGGTCGTTGAAGTTGTCCCCGAGCTTGTTGAAGTTGTCCCCGAGATCGTTGACTCCGTCACCGAGGTCGTCGAGGTACTTGTTGAGCTTGTCGTTGTTCTCGTTGGCCTCGTCCTTGGCGATCTGGTTCTCTTGCTTCGTGTAGACTTCCTGCAGCGTTTCCGTGTTCTTGTTCTTGATTTCTTTCTTGACGACGTCGAGCGCCTCGGCCCAGGCGTTCTTCATGCGGCTGAGTGCCGTCATGGACGCGGCCACCACCGTCGCGTCCGCGTGCTTCTCCCAGTCCGCGACGGCGGCGTCGGCTATCTTCTGCCAGGTCGTCTTCTGGGTGAGGTCGCCGTACGCCGAGACCTGTTTGAATCCATCCTCCGTGGAGTAGGACGTGCTCGTGGAGGTGCCACCGCCGTAGTTGCCGTAGGTGGTCGTGTGCGACTTCACGTGGTTGATGTTGTTCTGGATGACGAACTTACTGACCTCGTCGAGCTTTTTCACGAGGTGGTAGTGGGGGTCGTGCTTGCCGTCCTTCGCCCACGACTCCCACCCCTTCTGCACATCGAGGACCGCCTGCCGCGCGGCTATCATCGCGCCGAGCAGTGCGTTGCTCACATTGGTCTTCGGGTGATAGTCGTTGAAGCCGAAATTCGGTGAGAAGTTGCGGCCGCCCAGTTGGGTGACGTAGCCGTCGTAGTTGGTCTTGAGTTCCTTCAGCAGGTGCCAGAAGAGGCTGGCCGCCTTTCCCTTCCAGGCGGCCTGATCCTCGCCGAGCGACTTCATCCACGAATCGATGGTGTCCGCGTGAGCGGTGAAGAAGTTCATCACCCGGTCGAAGGACTGCCCGACGGTGATGAAGGAGTTCAGGTCGACGGCGTTCGCGTCGGAGACGCTGGCCCCGGCGTACTCGAAATCCTCGGTGGTGAGGCTGTCGATCATCCTGTCGAGGGCGAGTTTGCTGCCGGAGATGTACTGCGCCATCGGCCCGGAGTCCCACTGGGTGTGCGAGTACGACCCCTCGAACTTGCCGCCGCCGCTGATCTGCTTGTCGCCCCAGAGCGTGGCACGGCCGTTCTCGTCCACACCGACACCGATCATGATGATCCGCGCCTTCTTGAAGCTCACGCTGCTGTGCGCCCCGTCGCCGCCGGCGTCGTAGAAGGCGAGAACGTAGTCGTCACCGCCCGTGTGCCGCTGCTGGTAGAGCGCCGAGTAGTCGGCTTCGGTCACCGACCGCATGCCTTCGCCCGAGATCTCCATGCGGAACAGCTTGAGGTCGGAGAAGTCGTCGCTGCTGGAGCTGCTCAGGCTGTTGAACAGGGAGGACCTGGACGGGACGGGGTAGCCGGTGAGGCTGATGACCGCCTGGGCGAAGTAGTCGCCTTCGTCGTATGTCGGGACACCGGACGTGCTGTCGGCCATGGGACGGAGCTCCGCTGCTGAGAGAGGTGGGGGAAGGGAGGGCGGTGAGCGGGCGGCGGGGGTGTGTGCGCCCGCGTCAGTCGTCGTTCTTGTTTCCGGTACCGCTCATGTCGTCCTCGACGGATCCGAAGATGTCCAGCAGCTTCTCGCCGTCGATCGAGGTGAGGCTGTCACCCTGGGTCTTGAGCAGAGTGGTGAGCGTCGTCTCGAGGGCCTCGTCGATGTCGTCGAAGAGGGTCCCCTGGGAGACGAAGAGGTCGTCCAGGCCGGTCGCCTTCTTACCGAGCGCCGACAGCAGCGCGCCGCCACCGAGCGGATCCGAGCTGTCGCCTCCGCCCATGATGCCGATCCGCAGGATGGACTTGTGCTTGATGGAGTCGTCGCCGTTGTTGGTGATCAGGTTCTTCAGTGACTTGACGCCCGCCGCGTCCTCGCGGACGTCCTTGAGGTCCTTCTTGAACGTCGCGACATCCTGGTTCTTGAAGGTCTTCAGCGCGTTCGAGTCCAGATGGGTCAGGTCTGTCATGAGTGTCTCCGCTGGCGGTGTGCGCCGGCCGAGGGGAGCGGCGACGGCGACGGAAGGGGGAATGCGCACACCGCGCCGGCGGCGCGAGGGCCGTTCCGGCGCGGTGCGGTGGCGAGCCGGATCAGCGGCCGATGGTGACCTCGGACCACATCTGGCTGAGCGACTTCTCACTGTGTGAGTAGGAGTCGTGAATGTCCTGCAGAAGCTTGCCGTTCGAGTTGAGGAGCATCTTCATCTGCTCCACCGCTCCGTGCCAGGCCTTCTGTTTCCGGTGGTACTCGTCGGCGTCGGTGCCGTACCAGGTCTTGGAGAGCTCGTTGAGTTCCGCCTCAAGGTTGGACAGCGTCTCCGAGATGGCCTTGGTCTGCATGACCATGTCGTCGGCCGCGTTCGCCATGTGGTTGTAGCTGACGTAGATGTAACCGTCGCTCAGATTGTCTGCCACGGTCTGCCTCTTTCACGAGGGTGTGCGGGGGTGTGGATGTGGATGTCGCCACGAGTGCGACCGGTGTGGGGCGCCGGTGCCCGTGGCACGACCGTGACCGGAGGTGCCGGGGAAGGGGCCTGGCGTCCCGCGTTCAGCCCGCCAGCTGGTCGAAGGCCGACTGGGAGGCGCTGTACGCCTGGTTGATCTGGTCGTTCGAGGAGCCCTGGGTCTTGTTGTGCTGCACCAGGCTCTGGTTCAGTCGGTCGACCATGGTCTCGAGGTTCCGGAGGATGACGCTGCACTGCTCGTCCCACTGCCTGAGCAGCTGGCCGTACTGGCCACCGTCACTTCCCTGGTAACCGGCGCCCAGGGTGGCACGAGTCCCGTCGACGTCCTGGCGGATCTTCATGATGCCGCTGAAAGCGCTCTCGAGGGCCTGAATGCCGTTCCGGGTTGAATGTTCGCTTGACTGCTGGCCGTCTCCCGCCATCGTCCCACCTTTCGTGTGTCGGGTTAGTGTTCGGGGCACCGCGAGCCTAGAGTGCGAAAAGTTGCGCTGCCAACCGCCTGAGGAAAATCTGAGGTTACTGACGCCGGATCGTCAAGTTCTGTTGCTCAGCGGTTACTTGGACGCAACCCTCACGTCCCGGGGCGTACCGGCGTGGGCACGCAGGGTGCCCCGGGAAGCGGTCGTCAAGCGGGCGCGGAGAGTGCCGCAAACGGTCACGAACCACTGCCCGCGGTGCCCGATCCCGCGGTCGTGCCGGTGGCCGTTTCCACGCCGTTGCCCGTGCCCGTGCCCGTCCCCGTGCCCTTCGACGAGTCCTTCTCCGTGCCCTTCGACGGCGCCTTGGCCTCCCCGGCCACCGCGGTGCCCGCCTTCGCGGGGCCGCTCTCGCACTGAGCCGCTCTCCCGCGCGCCGTGGAACCGGCCGCCACCGGTGTGACCGACTCCGAGGCCGCGGCCGCCGGGTCCAGTTCGGGCCCGGTGGGGAGCATGGACAGCAGGGTGGAGGGCACCCGTACGGCGGACCCCTCGTCGTAGCCGAGCGCGGTGAGTGCGTCGGAGTTCGGTATGCGGTACTTCACCCCGTCGTCGCTCACCAGGAACGTGGTGTCACCGACCGGCGCCCCGGCTGCCCCCAGCGCCCGCACCAGCGTGCCGTGCCCCGGACGCATCACCACGCCGTTCACCGGCACGCACGCCGCCGTCAGCGCCGTCGGGTCGGGCTGGGTCACCGGGGACAGCGCCGACTCCGCCACCCGCACCGACCGCACCCGCACCCGGCCGTCGACCGAGTCGACCTGCGCGCACACCGCCTGCCCCGTCTCCGTCCGCGCCGCACGCGGCGGACTGTCCGGCAGTCCCGCCACCGAGGGGTCCTTCGCCGTGGTGCCCGGCGCCTGATGGGCCCGCAGGTCGGAGACGCCGATCGTCACGACCTTCGGGGGCTGCCCGGCGTACGCCTTCTTGCGGGTGCCGGGGTCACCGACCAGCAGGGCCGACTGCGTGGCCGTCACCGGGTGCAGCCCGTCCTTCTGCAGCACGTACTCCTGGCTGCCGGAGCCCGCCACCACCCGGAACACCTGCCCCACCCGGGTGCCGCGGCCGCCCAGCTCCGGGCCCTGCGCGCCCTGTTCCCGGACGGGGAGCGTGGCCAGCTTCGGGCCGCTCACCAGTGCGTTGAGGAACGCGGCCGACACCGGCCTGGGCTTCACCGCCCCGTAGCCGAGGGACTCCGCGGCGCCCGAGGCGTCGTCCAGCTCCAGCCGGCTGCCCTGCCACACGAGGTACATCCGCCTGTCGGGACCCCGGACCACCAAGGCGGAGTGCTCACCGACCGGCTCGTTCTCCAGCGGGGCACCCGGCACCAGCGCGGTGGTCGTCCCGGTACCCGCCGAGCACACCTCCCACGCCGAGTCCTCCAGGTTCCCGCCGCCCGGCACGGTGTCCGGGGCACCCGTGATGCCGACCGGCCTGCCGACCGGGGTGCCCTCCAGGGACGCCGACCCCACCGTGGTGGTCTTCAGGTCGGAGCCGCCGATGAGCATCGCCGAGGCGTAGTTGCGCACCGGGCGCAGCCGGCCCCCGACGTACAGGTAGCGGGCGCCGGTGTCCTTGTTGACGATGAGGGTGTCGCCGCCGCGCCAGCTGTCGTTGCCGCCCGGCTTGAGCAGCCCGAACACCACCGCACCGCCGCACACCAGCGCCCCGACCACCACCCCGATCAGCGCCCCGCGGGTGGTGCGCCCGAGCGGGCTCTCCGGGGCGTCCGGGTCGGCCAGCAGCATGCCCGCGGTCAGCCGCCCCATCATGAACGTGTGCGCCTGCACCTGATCGCGCTTGGACCGCACGGTTGCCTCCTGGCTCGTTCTGGTTCGTACTCGCTTGAGGGGAGGGCCGGCCCCGGGAGGGCGCCGGCCCGGCCGCCGGGGTCAGCCCGTCATGCCGCGCAGATGACCGAACACGCCGAGCAGCCACAGCGTCAGCGGCAGCAGCGCGATCGCCAGCAGCGAGTGCAGCAGTTCCGCCGCCCGCCCCCAGTACGGCACCAGCCGTCGGCCGGGCACCGTCCACAGCGCCACCGTGAGGGCCGTCGCCACCGCCAGCATTCCGGCCACCAGCAGCGCGCGGTCGGTCCCGGACAGCTCCAGGCCCCAGCCGAAGGACAGCAGCAGCAGACCCCACGCGCCGGGCAGCACCAGCACCAGACGCTGGGCGGTGTTCACCAGACCGCGGCCATGCAGGAGCAGCAGCAGCGACAGCGACAGCGCGCACAGCAGCGCCGGCAGGTTCGGGTGGTAGCCGAGACCCACCAGGCAGCTCGACGCCAGCACCCCCGTCGCCCCGTAGAGCGCCGTCATCCACTCGCTCGCCAGCTCCGTGCGGACCGTCACGTCCTCGCCCCGGTAGGGCTCGATGCCCTCCTGGAGCTGGCTCGCGTTGGTGGGCAGGGCCGGCATCCGCATTCCCGCGAACCGGAACGACAGCGCCGGCACGAGGCCGCCCATGAGCACCGTGAGCGCCGCCACCACCCCGGCCGCGGCCGCCGGACGCACATCGAACACCGTCATCAGCGTGCCGCCGACCGCCGTGGCCAGCGCCACCACCGCCGAGGCCAGGAACAGCGGCGTGCGCACCGCGGCCGCCGCCAGCGCCAGCACCGCACCGCCCGCCCAGGCCGCCGCCGCCCCCAGCAGCCGCGCCCCCAGCACCTGGTGGGCCTGCGGCCCGCTCAGTTCACCGCCCGGCACCAGCCAGCCCGCCAGCGCCAGCGCCGGGGAGGCCAGCAGGCCCAGCACCGCGCCGGTCGCGGCGTCGTCCACCGCACGGCTCGCCGAGGCCGAACCGGCCAGCAGGAGCAGGCCGGTGGCGCAGGCGGCGCCCGCGCGCAGCGTCACCGACAGTCCCCCCGGCCAGGCCAGCAGGGTCAGCCCGGCCAGCACCGCCAGCGCCACCAGGCCGCGCAGCAGCCGCCGCGCGGCCTCCTCGCTCCAGCCGTGCAGCCGGTCCCGGGTGACCGCCGCGATCCCGTCCACCAGGTCGTCCAGCCGCACCTCCGGCAACGCCTCGGTGCGCGGTCGCAGATGCAGCGCCTCGCCGTCGGTCAGGTCGAGCGAGGCCAGCGTCGCCTCCTCGTCCAGCGGTCGGCCGCCGAGGCGCTGGAGTATCCAGCCGTCGTGCTCGAGGCCGTTCTCCTCGATGTCCTCGCCCGCGTAGCGCAGCACCGTGGGCAGCAGGTCGGCGACCGGCACGTCGGAGGGGACGGCGAGGTCGATGGTGCGGCTGGGGGCGCGCACGGTCAGGTGGCACAGTCCGGCCACGGAGGTGTCGGTCATACCGGGACTCACGTCTCCTGAACGTCGAAAGGGGGAGGGAGTGGCGAGAGGGGGGAGGGGTGACATGGACGTACGGAGTTGACGGGTGCAGACTACTGACACTTCCGGTGACTGTGGTCAACGGGAGCCAGGGCACAATGGTGTTCACATCTCGTCACCCCCGCGGGTGCGTCCGAGTACACCGCCGTATCGTACGGTCCGGCCTACCGGCCTTCTTCGCCCGGCCCACGATGGCGGCGTGCCGTCCCCGGGCGCGCCCGGCTGCCTCCACGTGCCGCCGACGTGCGCGACAAACCGTAAGGAGCTCCAGCGTTGAGCGTGGTCCTGTTCCGTCGTCCGGCCCGCCGTCGCGGCCCCCACATGCCCAGCGGCGAGCTGACCCTGCAGGAACCGCCGACCCTGCAGGAGACCGTCCCGGACACCTCCGCGATATGGACCTACATGCCGATGGCCATGATGTCGGTGTCCATGATGCTGATGTTCCTGCGCAGCGGTGGCGGCAACGGCGTCTTCATGTACATCGCGCTCGGCATGATGGTGCTGGCCGCCGTCGCGATGATGGTCGGTCAGGTCATGCGCAAGGCCGGCGACCGCAAGCAGCGGCTGCGCGGCGAGCGCCGGGACTACCTGCGCTACCTCGCGCAGAGCCGGCGCACCGTGCAGCGCGCGGTGGTCGAGCAGCAACTCGCCCTCGCCTGGCGCCACCCCGACCCGGCGGTGCTCCGTACCATGGTGCGCACCACCCGGCTGTGGGAACGCCGCCCCAAGGACGAGGACTTCGGCGAGGTGCGGATAGCCGTCGGCGACCAGCAGTTCGCCATGCGGCTCACCCCGATCTCCACCAAGCCGGTCGAGGACCTCGAACCGCTCAGCGCACACGCCCTGCGCCGCTTCATCCGCGCCTACAGCACCGTCCCCCACCAGCCCATCGCCCTCTACCTGCGGTCCTGGTCACGGGTGCTGATGCGCGGCGACCGGGAGGCCGCACGTGCGATGATCCGCGCCGCGCTGTGCCAACTGGCACTGTTCCACCCGCCGGAGGAGATGTGGATCGCCGTCTGCGCCGAGGACGAGGTGCGCGGCGAGTGGGAATGGCTGAAATGGCTGCCCCACAGCCAGCACCCGCACGAGACCGACGGCGCCGGCGCCCTGCGCATGATCGCCACCGCCTTCACCGACCTGGAGGACCAGCTCGGCAGCGAGTTCGCCGAGCGGCCCGCCTACGACCCGGACGCCGCGCCCGGCCGTGACGAGCCGTTCGTCGTGGTCGTGGTGGACGGCGCCGCCGTCCCCGGCGGGCACCGCTTCGACGGCCCCGGCTACCGCAACGCCGTCGTCATCGACCTGTCCGAGACCCTCACCTGGCGTCCCGGCCGCACCACTCTCCGCCTCGACGTCGCCCGCGACACCGTCTCCCTGGTCCGCACCGACCGCAGCCGCCGGGAACAGACCACCACCCTCGGCCGCCCCGACCGGGTCGGCCCCCGCGCCGCCGAGTCGCTCGCCCGGCTCATCTCCCCCTACCGGATGAGCCTGACCACCGACTCCGTCGAGCCGCTCCTGGCCGACATGGAACTCACCACCCTGCTCGGCGTCGCCGACCTCCACCGGCTCGACCCGGACACCCTGTTCCGCAAGCACACCGGCTCCGCCCGGCTGCGGGTGCCGATCGCGGTCGGCGCCGACGGGCGACCGGTCGAGCTCGACATCAAGGAGTCCGCGCAGGGCGGCACGGGCCCGCACGGCATGCTGATCGGCGCCACCGGCTCCGGCAAGTCCGAGCTGCTGCGCACCCTGGTCCTCGGTCTCGCCCTCACCAACTCCTCCGAGACCCTCAACTTCATCCTCGTCGACTTCAAGGGTGGCGCCACCTTCCTCGGCCTGGACGAACTCCCGCACACCAGCGCCGTCATCACCAACCTCGCCGACGAGGCCGCCCTGGTCGAACGTATGCAGGACGCCCTGCACGGTGAACTGATCCGCCGCCAGGAACTGCTCCGCGCGGCCGGCAACTACACCTCCGCCCTGGACTACGAGCGGGCCCGCGCCTCCGGCACCCCCCTCGACCCGCTGCCCAGCCTCTTCGTCGTCGTCGACGAGTTCAGCGAGCTCCTCGCCGCGCACCGGGAGTTCATGGAACTCTTCGTGATGATCGGCCGTCTCGGACGGTCTCTCGGCGTGCATCTGCTGCTCGCCTCGCAGCGCCTGGACGAGGGCCGCATGCATCAGCTCGAGTCCCACCTGTCCTACCGGATCGGCCTGCGCACCTTCTCCGCGATGGAGTCCCGCGGCGTCCTCGGCGTGCCCGACGCCTACGAGCTGCCCTCCCAGCCCGGCAGCGGCTACCTCAAGAGCGGTGTCGAGGCACTCACCCGGTTCCGCGCCGCCTACGTCTCCGGCCCCTACCGCAGGCGCGGCGGCGCCGTCGCCCAGGCCCGGGTCGCCACCCAGGTGGTGCCCTGGTCCGCCGGGTACGTCGTGCCCCGCGCCCCCGCCCCGGCCGCGATCGAACCGGAGCCGGAGGCCGAGGAGGAGAGCCGCAGCCTGATGGAGGTGGCCCTGGACCGGCTGCGCGCTTCCGGGCCGCCCGCCCACCGGGTGTGGCTGCCGCCGCTGGGCGACCCCTCCCCGCTCGACGAACTCCTCGGCGGCCTCACCGTCGACCCGGTGCGCGGCCTGACCGCGCCCGGCTGGGCGGGCACCGGAAAGCTGCGGGTGCCGGTCGGCCTGGTGGACAAGCCCTTCGAGCAGCGGCGCGACCCGCTCCTCGTGGACCTCGCGACGGCCGGCGGCCACGTCGCCGTCGCCGGCGGTTCGCAGAGCGGCAAGTCGACCGTGCTGCGCAGCCTCATCATGGCCCTGGCGCTCACCCACACCCCGCGTGAAGTCCAGTTCTACTGCCTCGACTTCGGTGGCGGTACGCTCTCGCAGCTCACCAAGCTGCCGCACGTGGCCGGCGTCGCCGCCCGCCTCGACAGCGAGCGGATCAGCCGTACCGTCGCCGAGGTCACCGCCGTCCTCACCCAGCGCGAGCAGTTCTTCCTCGACCACGGCATCGACTCGATGGCCACCTACCGGCGCCGCCGCGCCGCCGGGGAGTTCGCCGAGGAACCGCACGGCGACATCTTCCTGGTGGTCGACGGCTGGTCCGAGGTCCGGCAGAACTTCGACCAGTTCCTGCCCACCTTCAACCAGATCGCCACCGGCGGACTCAACTACGGCATCCACCTCATCGTCGCCACCGCCCGGTGGCTGGAGCTCACCGCCCCGGTCCGCGACCAGGCCGCCACCCGGCTCGAACTGCGGCTCGGCGACAACATGGACTCCGTGGTCGACATCCGCAAGGCCAACGCGGTGCCCCGCATCCCCGGCCGTGGTCTGACCGTCGACTCCAAGCTGCACTTCCTGTCCGCGCTGCCCCGCGGCGACGGCTCCAACGACCCCGAGACGCTCAGCGAGGGCGTCGCCGAGCTCGTCGAGCGGATCGCGGACGCCTGGCAGGGCCCGCGCGCCCCGCAGGTGCGGATGCTGCCGCATCTGCTGCCCGCCGCCGAACTGCCCGCGCCGGACCTCGGCGACGGTCTCAGGGTGCCGCTCGGCCAGGACGAGGAGACCCTCGGCACGGTCTGGCACGACTTCTCCCGCACCCCGCACATGGTGGCCATCGGTGACACCGAGAGCGGCAAGACCAACCTGCTGCGGGTGGTCGCCGACGCGATCGTCGCCCGCTACCAGCCCGACGAGGCCCGCGTCCTCGTCGTGGACTACCGGCGCGACCTGGTCGACGCCGTGCCCGAGGAGTACCGGCTCGGCCACGCCGTCGCCATGGACGCGCTCAAGCAGCTCGTCGGCGGCTCGGCCAAGGCGCTCCGCACCCGGCTCCCCGGCCCCGAGATCACCCCGGCCCGGATGCGGCTCGCCGACTGGTGGACCGGACCCCGGCTGTTCGTGCTCGTCGACGACTACGACATGGTCGGCGGCGGCACCATCGTGGACCACCCGTTCGCCCCGCTCTTCGAGCACCTCGCCCTCGGGCACGAGCTGGGCCTGCACATGGTCGTGGTCCGCTCCGCGATGGGCGCCGGCCGCGGCCTGAACGACCAGTTGCTGCGGCGGCTCGACGAGGTCAACACGCCGGGCCTCATGCTGTCCTGCCCGCCTTCCGAGGGCTACATGTTCGGCAACGTCAAGCCCAGGGTCCTCCCGCCGGGGAGGGCGCTGCGGATCGTGCGGCGCAAGCCGACGCTCATCCAGACGGCCCTGGCCGCCGGAACGGCGGAGTAGCCCGCACGGCGCCGCCCGGCACACGGAAGGGGCCGGTCGCGACCCGCGTGGTCGTGACCGGCCCCTTCCGTGCGCGTGCCGCGCTCAGCTCTCCGACTCGGCCGCCCGCGGGGTCCCGCCACGGGTGGGCCGCCAGCCGAGCCGGCGCCCCCGGGGGATGACGAGCCCGAGCCAGACCACCGCGACGATCGCGCCGAAGCCCGCCGCCGCCGGCCACATGGCGCGGCGGATCGGCCCGGCCGCCTTGTCCTCCGGCATCCGCACCGGCGCCCCCGCGGTCTCCGCGCGCACCCCGGCGCCGCCGGAATCCGCGCGGGTGAGGACGGCGGTCACGGCCGCGTAGGGGTCCAGGCGCGGCACGTCCGCCGGGTACGCGGAGGACCGCAGCAGTCGCGCCGTCGCCGCCGCCGACAGCTCCGGGTGCACGGAGCGCACCAGCGCCGCCGTCCCCGCCACGAACCCGGCGGCCAGCGAGGCGCCGGAGCCGATGTAGTGGCCGTCCTTGGCCGGGCCGATGCCGACGACGCCGTCGCCCGGCGCGGCGAGGTCGGCGCTCTCGGTGGTGAACGAGCCGACCGGGCGCTTGCCCTGGACGTCCAGGTCGAGGACGGAGAGCACCCCCTTGCTCGCGGCCGGGTAGAAGTCGCGCGGTGGCAGGTCCTTGGAGCCGGGCTGGTCCGGCAGGTCCGGCACCGCCGCGGCGACCACCAGGACGTCCTTCTTCGCGGCCAGTGCCAGCGCCGAGCGCAGCGCGGCGGAGTCGCCCGGCAGCGCCGCCGACACCGTCACCACGTCCGCGCCGCCCGCGACCGCCGTCTGTATGCCTGCGGCGACCCGGTCGGCGCTCGTGGTGCCCTTGGTGTCGCTGCCCCGCGCCGCGAGGACGCGGGCCCGGTGGGCGACGCCGGTGAACCGCACGCCGTCCTGGGCGGCGGCGGCCACGAGACCGGCGACGAAGGTGCCGTGTCCCACGCAGTCGGTCCCGGCGTCGCCGCCCGCCGTCACCCGCCCCTTGAGCGCGGGCGCGGAGGTGGAGACGCCGGTGTCGACGACCCCGACGGTCACCCCCTCGCCCGCCGTGACCTGCCAGGCCCGGTTGAGCTGGAGGCCCGCCTGCTCCCACGGCACCGCCGTGGCCCGCTGGGTGGAGCCCGCCGTGCACGGATCGTCCGGGGCCAGTTTCGACGGCAGCACCGGCAGCCGCACCGAACTGCCCCCGGCAGCGGCGGCCGGCGCGGCGGCGGCACCGCCCACGACGGCCGTCACCAGCAGGGCGGCGCCCAGCGCGCGGGCCCGCCGGGCCGGGCGGGACCTGCGCGCGGCGGTATCCCTCATACGTGTGCCCTTCCCCTCGCTCATGCGCCCGCCCCGCTGGAGGCGGGCGAGGCGGAGGCCTGGTCGACGAGGTCCTCCGGCAGCAGCAGCCGCAGGTCGTCCAGGCTCGGCGCGGCCAGCCGGCTGAGCCGACCCGCCTGCCGGGTCATCATCCGCTCCAGCACCTGTCGGGCGGTGCGCGCGTTGCCGAACGACCGGTCCCGGGGCAGCGTGTCGAAGTGCTGCCGCAGCACCGAGCCGAGGCCCGCCCCGCACTCGTAACCCGCCTGCAGCGCGTGCTGGCGGACGATGGTGACCAACTCGTCGGAGGAGTAGTCGGCGAACTCCACCCGGCGGGAGAACCGCGAGGACAGACCCGGGTTGGAGGACAGGAACGCCTCCATCTCGCCGGTGTAGCCGGCCACGATGACGACCACCTGGTCGCGGTGGTCCTCCATGAGCTTCAGCAGCGTGTCCACGGCCTCCTGGCCGAAGTCCGAGCCCGAACCCCCGCGCGGGGTGAGGGTGTACGCCTCGTCGATGAACAGCACGCCGCCCAGGGCCCGGTCGAAGACCTCCCGGGTCAACTGCGCGGTGTGGCCCACGTACCGGCCGACGAGGTCGGCGCGGGAGACCTCCACGAGCTGGCCGCGCGGCAGCACGCCCAGCGAGACGAGGAGTTCGCCGTACAGCCGGGCCACGGTCGTCTTGCCGGTGCCGGGCGGCCCGGTGAACACCAGGTGGTGACTGATCCGGGGCACCGGGAGCCCGGCGGCCTCGCGCTGCCGGGCCGTCGACACCAGGTTGACCAGATCGGTGACGTCCCGCTTGACCGCCGAGAGCCCGATCAGGGCGTCCAGCCTGCTGAGCGCGTCGTCGCCGGCGTCCGGCGCGTCCGGTCCCGCGGCGGCCTCCTGTGCCGCCTCCTCACTGATGTCCTGCGGCAGCAGCAGGGTGAGGTCCTGCTCCGAGACGTTCGTCAGCGAGGAAAGCCGTACCGCCTGGCGGTCCACCATCTCCTCGAACACCTGGCGCGCCGCACGGCCGTTGCCGAACCCGGCGTCCTTGGGTATCCGATCGAAGTGCACCGCGAGCGCCTTGCGGGTCTCGTCGGCGAGCACGTACTGGTGGCGCCCGCACATGCTCTCCATGATCTCCACCAGCTCGGGCACCGAGTAGTTCTCGAACTCCACGGTCCGCGAGAACCGGGAGGCGAGGCCCGGGTTGGAGGTGAGGAAGCTGCGCATCTCGTTGGAGTAGCCGGCCACCACGACGACCACGTCGTCGCGGTGGTCCTCCATGAGCTTCAGCAGCGTGTCCACGGCCTCCCGGCCGAAGTCCGCGCCCGAACCGCGGGAGTCGGAGGTGAGCGTGTACGCCTCGTCGATGAACAGCACGCCACCCAGGGCGCGTTCGAAGGTCTCCGTGGTCTTGATGGCGGTACCGCCGATGACCTGGGCGACCAGATCGGCGCGGGAGACCTCGACCAGGTGCCCGGAGCGCAGCGCCCCCAGCTCGGCCAGGATCGTGCCGTACAGCCGGGCCACCGTGGTCTTACCGGTGCCGGGCGGCCCCGCGAAGATCAGGTGACGGCTCATCGGCGGCGCCTGCATGCCGAGCTGGGCGCGGCGCCGGGCGAGCTGGGTGAGGTTGACCAGCGTGCGGACCTGCTCCTTGACGTTCTCCAGGCCGATCAGGCTCTCCAGCGCGGCCATCGGCCCGTCCGGGCGCTCCGGGCCGTCGGTGTCCGGCACGGTGCCGGCCGGGTCGGTGCCCTCCGCCTCGCCGAAGCCCCAGGCGTCCCGGGACTCGTTGCCGGTGCTGGTGAGGTTCTCCACCGCAAGCCGGCCGCCCGTCTTGGACTGCACGAGGCCGGAGCCCTTGTTCTCCCGCACGGTGCAGTTGACCACCGAGACCGGTGCCTCGGACTCGACGCGGATGCCGTCGCGGGTGGAACCGGCCGCCTCGCAGCCGTTGAGCGAGGCCCGGCCGCCCTCCCGGATCAGGAAGCCGTGCTCGGTGGCCGCCGCCGCCCGCACCCGGGTCGCCGTCAGCTCACCGCCGTCCTCCACCAGGACGCCGCAGCCGCCTGCCGACACCAGCTCGCCGTCACGGATCGACACCGTGCCCTCCGAGCCGATCTCCAGACCGGCCCCGCCCGGGCCGCTCACCGAGAACCCGGCGAGGTAGACGTCGCCGCCCGAGGCGATCTGCGCGCCGGCGCCGCCCGGTGTCTCCACCGTGCAGTCCTCCACCCGGCCGCGGCCGCCCTCGCGCACCACCACGCCCGTGCCGCCGGCCCCGGTGATCCGGGCCCGCCGCACCAGCGGATTGGCGCCGCCCTTGATGACGACGCCGACGCCCTTGACGTCGACGATCTCCATGCGCTCCAGTTCGGCCGCCGAGTCCTCCTCGAGCAGCACGCCCTCCGCGTCGCCGTCCCGGACGGTCAGCGAGGTCAGCGTCGGCGAGGAGGCCCCCGCCACCCGCAGCGCCGGCACGTGCGCCCCGGTCAGCCAGCAGTCCTCGTAGGTGCCGCGCGAACGGTCGGTCACCAGCAGTCCGTGGCCCTGCGTCCGGGCGGTGCGGCAGCGGCGCAGCACCGGATCGGCGCCGTGCGAGACCACGATGCCGGGACCGCTGGTGCCGCTGACCCGCAGCTCCTCCAGCTCGGTGCGGCCGGAACTGGTCAGGTGGGCGCCGATCGTGGTGTCGTGGATCACCGTGCGCAGCACCTTCAGCGCGCTGCGCTCCTCCAGGGCCAGCGAGGGCTTGTCGGTGGAGGACACGTCGCAGTCCTCGACGGAGCCCTGGGCGTCGCCGTTGGCGAGGATGCCGTTGCCGCGGGCGTCCCGGATCGTGCAGCCGCGGATCGTGGCCCGGCCGCGTTCGCCGATCACCACACCGGTGGTGCCGAGGTGCTCCAGCGTGCAGGACTCCAGCGAGCTCTCCGTCGAAGAGGTCACCACGACGCCCGCGCCGGAGCGGCTCGTCACCCGGCACTCGCGCATCGCCAGCGAACCGGAGTTGCGGGCCAGCACCGTGGTCCAGGCCGCACCGGACACTTCGCAGCCCTGCATCGCGACCTGCCCCTGCGAGGCGTCCACGACGGGGAGTTTCTCGTCCTGGCCGTGTATCACGAGGTCGGTCAGCATCACCGCGTCGGCCCGCAGGGAGATCGCGGTGCCCTGACGTGGTGTGATGCGGACGCTGCCGCGGGACTGCTCGGCGACGATGGTCACCCGGGTGGTGACGACGAGGTTCTCCTCGTACGTCCCCGGGCGCACGCTCAGCACCGCGCCTCCGCGCGCCCTGGCCAGGGCCTCTCCGATCGTCCGGGCGTCCCCGGTGCCCTCCGGACAGACCGTCACTACCTGGCGCACTCCGCTGACCTCCTCGTGTCGGCACCCGTGGGTTGCGGTGGGCACCATCATGCCGTCCCCGTACGCGTGTTCCTACTCCGGTCCGGGTTCCGTGACGACCGGGGCGGGTGGGGCACGCGGTGTGGCGAGTGTTTCCGTGTGTCGAATTATGGGCCGCGCGCAACGCTCTTACCAGCGGGGAGACTTTCCGACGCCCTTTGGTAACCCCGGTGACATGACGAGCCGTCGGAAGTTGTGCGTGAATGGAGTCGCACACACAGGCGTACGACGAACTGCGGGACGGATGGCGCGGATGGCTGATCGGACGGAATCACCTGTCGGGAAGAGGACGGCGGGGACTTCGACGGACGACACTTCGGCGACCGGGAACCCGACCGTGAAGCCCCCGAAGCCGGAGGCTGCGCGACCGGGAGCCGGGGACGGGGCCACGGACGGCGGGTCGCAGGATCCCCGTACGGCGTGGCCGGGCACCCCGCCTACCGGCGCCTCGGACGCGGCGGGGGACGAGGCCCCCGAGGAGGGCGCGGCCTTCCAGGCGCTCACCGGCGCCGGGACGGGGCCGGGGACCGCGGAGGCCCCCGGCCTGGGGGACACGGACGACACCGACGCCGACGCGGTGGCCTCCGGTGTCCTCGGCAGGTCCGCGCGCACGAGCGGCGCGAAGGACACGCCGGCCGCCGAGGGCCCGGACGCCGAGGACCCGAAGTCCGCGGCCCCGGGCGCCGGGCCGGACGGCGCCGCGGGCGGCTCGGGTGCGGGCGGTGGT
>BNBP01000107.1 GCA_014656015.1 Streptomyces griseoaurantiacus
GCCGCGCACGGGGGTGGCGGCGACCGCCCGGCCGTCGGCGGGGCCCCGCACCGGAAGCGGCCGGTGCGGGGCCCGTCCCTCAGCGGTGGGAGGTGAACTCCACCACCTGCTGGTAGGTCGGGCGGTTCTGCCAGCTGATGTTGCCGTGCTTGATGCCGCCCAGCGCGCGCTGGACGATCGAGTCGGCGCACCACTGGTCGCCGGCCGAACAGAGATCGTCACCCGGGTAGACCTGGGACGCCGACCTGCCCGCCGCCGCCTTGAGGGTGTTCAACAAGGTCGTGCGGCAGGCACCGAGGGAACCCCCGCCGCAGTACGTCTGCGCGAGCGGGCCCTCGACCGGTTCGCCCAGCACCGTCCGCAGGTCCTTGTCCACGTAGGACCACCAGCCGTACTGGAAGGAACTGCCCGCGTGCGAGCCGGTCGGGCCGTGGGCGGCCGAGGGCGACTCGTCGACGGGGAGGTTGGCGGTCATGGCGGTGTAGAGGTCCTCGCCGAGGCCGGGTGCGAACTCGGCCTTCACCAGCTCGGGCCACCACGCGTCGAGGATGCGGAGGGCGTCCGCGTCCGCGTACTTCTTCGCGCCCGCCGAGGTCACCTTGCGCTGGGCCCCCGCCGAGACCCAGGCCGACAGCTTGTCCACCGCCGCCGCGGTCGTGGAGTCCGTGATCGCCGCGCTCTTGACGACCCTCAGCAGCTTCGGCAGCACGTCCTCGGCGCGCAGGTCGGCGAGGCCCGCGTCGGCCATCGCCTTCACGAGCGCGGACCGGGTCACGCCGCCGTCGGCGACGAGCTTCCTCACCCGGTCGTCCAGCAGGTCGCCCCGGTGCACGGAGCCCTCGCCCCAGGGCGCGGCGGCGTAGTCCTTCGCCTGCTTGTTGTTCCAGGAGATGTAGTAGTCCTGGTCGACGGAGTTCGGGTGGGCCGAGGCGGGGGTGTACGACGCCGTGTTGTGCGCGGGGTCCCAGCCGCTCCACTCGTAGGGCTGCCGCGCCCACACCGGGAACTCACCGTCGACCCCGGTGGCCCGGACGGGGTTGTCGCCGCTGTTGTAGTACGCGGTGTGCGCGGAGTCGGCGTAGAACCAGTTGAACGTGTAGTTGATGTGCTGGACCGCCTTCTGGAAGTCCTCGGGGCCCTTGACGTAGTCGGGGTCGTTGAGCATCTGGAAGCCGATGATCGAGTCGGCCTCGTGGAGGTAGGAGGAGCGCAGCGTGGTGTACGCGACCCGCTTGCCGTCCACGGTGGCCCGGTACTCGACGGGGCCGTACCTGGTGCGCCAGACCCGCATCGTGTAGGAGCCGGCGGCCGTGGAGTCGGCCACGGTCGGCTTCCAGGCGTTGGTCCGCTCGACCTTGTCCATCGCCGTGCAGGTGCCGTGGTACAGGTAGTGGTAGTCGTCCTGGCACAGTTCGACCGCGTAGGTGTCGATGATGTCCTGGCCGGAGGTCGTGGCGCTCCACGCGTAGTCCTGGCCGCGGCCGAGTTCGACGTACATGCTCAGGCCGGCGAACGAGGCGCCGCGGGCGCTGATACCTGGGCCCTGCAACTCCTGGAGCATGAGGAGCTGCGGCGCGAAGTAGCCGGTCTGCGGCCCGAAGACGGCGACCGGACGGCCGCTCGCGGTGTGCTTCCCGCTGACGACGAGGGCGTTGGACATGCCGCGCTTCGCGGAGCTGAGGGCCCTCGCGCCCGCCGTGCCCGAGGTGCTCTTCGCGGCCGCCTTGGCGGCGCTGCCGGTGCGGTCGTACACCAGGGGTTCCCGGGCGACGGTTCCGGCGTCGGGCAGGGCCGCGCCCCGGGGGTCCGCGGGCTTGCCGGCGTAGGGGAAGGACTCGCCGTCATGGACGGTGAGCACGGCCTCGGGGTCGTTGCGCTCCCGGAAGGACTCCCACACCTTCGTGCCCTCGGCCACGCCGTACCGGGACTGCGCGGCCAGCAGGGACAGGGCGTTGTTGACCTCGCCGCCACCGCCCGAACCGAACAGCGCGCCGATGACGGAGGCGAGGGCGACCATGTCGGTGACCTTGAAGTGGTCGATGGTGCCGGCGTTGGTGATCGAGTCCTTGTGGCCGGTGAGGACGTACTCGCCGGGGAAGTAACGGCCGCTGTCGGAGGCGTCGATGTAGGCGTTGATGCCCGCGAGGTAGGCGTTGACGTCGTCGAGGGCCTGCTTGCCCCGGTCCCCCGCGGAGGCGATGGCGCCGTCGATCTGCGCCTGGAGGTCCGCCTCGGTGTACGGGGCGTTGCGCCAGAACTCCTGTTCCAGGCCCTGGTTGGAGGGGGCGCCGCCGGCGAAGCCGGTCAACTGGCCCCTGCCGACGTGCCGGAAGACGTCCATGAGCCACAGCCGGTCCTGGGCGGCGGCGTAGCCGGCCCCGAACTCGGTGCCGTACCGCGTGGTGCCGGTGATGTGCGGCACACCCGTCTTCTTGTCCCGGACGATGGTCACATCCGTGCGACCGCCCGGTTTGGTGGTGGAGGCGACCTGCCCCGAAGGGACCCCGAACGAGGCGTCGTTGAAGAAGGTGTTGACCTTCGCGTCGGTGAGCGCCGGGTAGCCGGTGGCGAGGTCGGCGTAGGGGCCGAGCTGGTCCTCCGCGTGCTCGGGCTGGGTGCCGAATACCTGGTTGAGCAGCACTTGGGCGAGCGTGGCGTTGCCGTTCTCGCCCGGCGGGAGGATGTCGGAGCACTGGCCGCCGCAACTGTCGCCGGCGGTCGCTGTCGCCGTCCGGGTACTCGCCGGGGCGCCCTGCGCGGCCACGGCCGTGGAAAGCGGGGACAAAAGTCCGGCAATGAGCACGCATACGGACGCGGTCTTCAGGAACCCGGGGATTCCGCGGGGAGTTCTCAGTCTGTCCAGGAAGGTGCGGGGGGTGTGCCGTGGCATGGCAGGACCTCCGGAGCTGAGGTGGGGCCGGATGTTACCGCCGGTACTCCCGCGATTGAACATGAACATGCGTCACTTTTGAACCCGTTGGGGGCGGACTCGTGGAGGTCGCCGGAAAAGAAGTCGGAAAGAAGTAGGGAAGAGGAGGGGATCGGACGGAGCCGAATCGTGTGTCGATACGTCTATTCGACGACGTCCGTACGACGACGCCGAAGTGACCGAAGTACAGGTGCAGGTGTGACGGAGGTGCAGCACGATGGCGGGTTTCCGGAGTCTGGCGAGACAGGTGCGCGATCCGAGGTGCGATCTGGCACTGCGGCGCTATTCGCTGCGCAAGTGCCTTGAGCGGTTCGCCCCGTACGGGCACCGGGCGACCTGGGACCACCTGTGCTCCCGGGCCGGCTTCGGCCCCGAGGACCGCTCCCCCGACCCGGCGCGGCTCGTGGCCGCACTGGAGGAACTGGAGGAGGCCCGCTCCGTGTGGCTCGCCTACGAGGTGGAGTTCGCCGAGCGCCGCCGCAAGGAGAAGCACGACGGGCTGCGCAGGCCGGGCAGCGTGGACGATTGGCACCGGTTGACCTGGGGCGGCTTCGGAGTGGCGTGGTGCGAGGATCCCCGGGTCCACCCCCGTGGCCCGATGGCGGAGGTGCTGCGCCGGCTGATCGCCGCGCTGGAGCGGGAGCCCGGGGCGTGCTGCCCGGTGTGCGGTGGGGAACGGCTGGTGTGGCGGTGGGACCTGGCACACGAACCGTCCTCGGGACCGGTGTGCGGGGACTGCGGCATCGTGGTGCCGCGGCCGGTGCTCACCGAGGAGGCGGTGCGGGAGGCCCGGCAGGGGCGGCAGCTGCTGGTGTCGGCGTAGGTCCGGCCCTTCGGGAGGGGTGCGCCTTGCTCGTGGGCGCACCCCGGCAGCACCGCACTCCCGGCAGCACGGCACTCCCGGCAGCACGGCTCCGCGCCTTCGTGGCGCACGCCCGTGCGACCTCATTGACTTTGCCCTCCCGGCCGACCATGCTAAGCAGTCGCTTAGCATGGGTGACGTGACATGGAGGTCGGAGCATGACCGAACCGAGGGTCTTCGCTTCCGTCGAGGCGCTGAAGGCGGCCGTCGGTGAGCAGTTGGGGTACAGCGACTGGGTCGAGGTCGACCAGAAGCGGATCGACCTGTTCGCCGAGGCGACCGGCGATCACCAGTGGATCCACGTGGACCCGGAGAAGGCGGCCGCGGGCCCCTTCGGCACGACCATCGCGCACGGCTATCTGACGCTGTCGCTGCTGCCGCTCTTCGGACCGCAGCTCCTCACCGTCGAGGGCGTCCGCATGGGCGTCAACTACGGGACGAACAAGGTGCGTTTCCCCTCCCCCGTGCCCGTCGCCTCCCGGTTGCGGGCGACCGCGAGGATCACCGGCGCCGAGGACGTGCCCGGCGGCGTGCAGGTCACGGTCGCGTTCACCGTGGAGCGCGAGGGCGGCGACAAGCCGGTGTGCGTCGCGGAGTCCGTCTCGCGCTACTACCTCTGACCCCCGGTGCGCCCGCCGGGCGGGCCTACCGGGCCGCGCCCACCATGCGCAGCACCAGGTCGGCGTAGAGCGTGCCGATCTCCTCGGGCGTGCGGGGCCCCTGGACGTTGAACCAGCGGGCGACGTCGACGCACAGCGAGAGGACCGCGAGGGTGGTGCCCCGCACGTCGAGCACGTCGAACTCGCCGGTCGCCACCCCGTCCTCGATGATCCCGCGCACCACGGCGTCGACCTGGCGGCGCAGCGCGACGATCTCCGCGCGCGCCTCGGGGCCGAGCGCGTCCAGTTCGTACTGCACGACCCGCGCGGTCGTGCGCCGGCCCGCGTGCCACCGCACGAAGGAGCTGACGGCTTCGGCGAGCCGCTCGGTGGCGCTGCCTCCGGCCCCGTCCGCCGCGCGCAGGATCTCCAGCACCTTCTCGTGGCCGATCCGGCTGATGCGCTGGAGCAGTTCTTCCTTGGTCTTGTAGTGGATGTAGAGCGCCGCCGGGCTCATGCCCGCGCGGCTCGCGATGTCACGGGTGGTCGTCGCGTGGTAGCCACGCTCGGCGAACGCGTCCACGGCCGCCACCAGCAGTCGCCGGGCCGCGTCCGGGGTGACCTCCACCCACGGCTCGCTCTCGCCGCCGACCGTCTCCTGCGCCGTACTCATCGCTCGTGCCCCTCTCCACCGACAGGTGCACCACCATACCGCCGAACCTGAGCGGCCGCTTAGCGCAGCCGGTCAGGGCACCCCCCGGCGAAGAGGGCCTCCGGCGCCCCGGCACGAGCACCATCACCCCCGACCCTAACCATCAATAGCGACTTGATGGGTTAGATGCCACATGGTCCGATGGAGGAACTAACCACAAAAACGCCTTCAGGAGGTTAGAGATGTACGCGGTGCACCACCGGAGCGCGACCGTCGACGGCCACGAGCTCTTCTACCGGGAGGCCGGCCCCGCCGACGCCCCCACGATCGTCCTGCTGCACGGCTATCCGACCAGCTCGTTCATGTTCCGGGAGCTGATCCCGCTGCTGGCCGGCGACTACCACGTCCTCGCGCCGGACCACCTGGGCTTCGGCCTCTCCGACGCTCCCCCCGTCACGGAGTTCACGTACACCTTCGACGCACTCGCCGACCTGACCTCGGCGCTCCTGGACCGGCTCGGGGTCGACCGCTACGCGCTCTACGTCCAGGACTACGGCGCCCCCATCGGCTGGCGCCTCGCGCTGCGGCACCCCGAACGGATCACCGCCGTCGTCAGCCAGAACGGCAACGCCTACGAGGAGGGCTTCGTCGAGTCCTTCTGGGCCGACGTGTGGGCCTACGGCGAGAATCCCGGCCCGGAGACCGAGCCCGCGGTGCGCGCCGCCCTGACCCGTGAGGCCATTCGTTGGCAGTACCTGCACGGCGTGCCCGACCCGAGCCTGGTCAGCCCGGACACCTGGGAGCACGACCACGCCCTCGTCTCCCGCGAGGGCAACGACGAGATCCAGCTCGCCCTGTTCCGGGACTACCGCACCAACCGCCCGCTCTACCCGCCGCTGCAGGAGTTCCTGCGCACCCACGAGGTGCCGGTGCTCGCCGTGTGGGGCCGCAACGACGAGATCTTCGGCCCGGCGGGCGCGCAGGCCTTCGCCCGTGACGCGAAGGACGCGGAGGTCCACCTCGTCGACGGCGGCCACTTCCTGCTGGAGAGCCACCTCGACGTCGTCGCCGGCCATCTGCGCGCGTTCCTCGGCCGGGTGCTCCGGTAGGCGCGGGGACCGCGGGAACGCGGGTGCCGGGCGGGCCCGGCCCGGCCGCCTCAGAGCTTCTCGAACGGATCGTGCTCGGCGAGCAGTTTCTCCAGTCTCGCCTGGTCGACCCGGCTGACGATCTGCCCGGCCTCCTGCCGGTCGCGGATCACCTTGGCGAGGGTGAAGGCGGAGGTCACCAGGTACAGCACGGCGATGGCGAGGAAGGCGCGGACCCAGGCGTCGGCCTGGAGGTGGTAGATCCCCACGGCGGTGGCGATCATCGCGACGACGAAGGAGGCCGCGGCCTGGCCGTAGAAGGCGGCGGTGTTCTGCTGCTTGACCGGTGTGTCACTCATGGGAACAGGATCGGCGGACGTGGCCCGGGCCACATCCGTCGCCGTACTCAGGGCCCGGGGCCCAGGTACTCAGAAGGCCGAGACGCCGGTCAGCGCACGGCCGATGAGCAGTTTCTGGATCTGGCTGGTGCCCTCGTAGAGGGTCATCACGCGGGCGTCGCGCAGCAGTTTGCCCACCGGGTACTCGTCGATGTAGCCGTAACCGCCGAAGACCTGGAGGGCGTTGTTGGCGGAGCGGACGGCGGCCTCGGAGGCGAACAGCTTGGCCTTGGAGGCCTCGGTGGCGAAGGGCAGGCCGCGGTCGACGAGGTCGGCGACGCGCCAGGTGAGCAGCCGGGCGGCGTCCACGTCGACGGCGATGTCGCTGATCAGCTCCTGTACGAGCTGGTGGCGGGCGATCGGCTTGCCGAACTGTTCGCGCTCCCCGGCGTAGCGCACGGCCGCGTCCAGGGCCGCCTGGGCGATGCCGACGCAGCCGGCGGCGACCGACATCCGGCCCTTGGCGAGCGCGGACATGGCGACGGAGAAGCCCTTGCCCTCGGGGCCGAGCATCGCGGAGGCGGGAACCCGCACGTCCTGAAGGACCAGTTCGGCGGTGGCCTGGCCGCGCAGGCCGAGCTTGCCATGGATCGTGCGGCGGGTGAGTCCGGGGCTGTCGGCGGGGACGAGGAAGGCGGTGACGCCCTTGTGGCCGGGGGCGTCGGTGGACCGGGCGAACAGCAGGATCACATCGGCCCAGGTGCCGTTGGTGATGAAGGTCTTGGTGCCGTTCAGGACGTGGTCCCCGCCCTCGCGCACGGCACGGGTGGTGAGGTTGCCCGCGTCGGAACCGGTACCCGGCTCGGTGAGGCCGAAGGAGCCCACGTACTCGCCGGCGACGAGTCCGGGCAGCCAGCGCCGCTTCTGCTCCTCGCTCCCCCAGGCGGCGATCGTCTTGGCGACGAGGCCCAGGGAGACGGAGACGATGCCGCGCACCGAGGAGTCGCCCCGGCCCAGTTCCTCGGTGACCAGGCAGTACGCGAGGTGGTCGCCGCCGGAGCCGCCGTACTCCTCGTCGAGGGTCAGACCGAGGAAACCGACCTCGCCGAGCTTCTTGACGATGCCCCGGTCGACCTCCTCCGCCCGGTCCCAGGCCACGACGTGGGGCGCGATCTCGCCCGCGACGAAGTCCCGGGCGAGCCGGCGGACGGCGGTCTGTTCCTCGCTGAGCTCCAGGTTCACCTCGGTCACCCCACGGATTAATTAGCACTGCTAGTTTATGTGTGCAGCCCTACTATGTGCGCCATGGCCCGACCGCGCAAGCCCCTGCTGAGCACCGACCGCATCGTCGAGACGGCCCGCGCGCTCGTGGACGCGGAGGGCCTCGCGGCCGTCTCCACCCGCCGGCTCGCGGCCGAACTGGGGGTGAGCGGACCGTCCCTCTACAACCACTTCCGCACCAAGGACGAGATCCTGGAGGCGGTCGCCGACTCGGTGAGCGCGCAGGTCGACCTGTCGATGTTCGAGGAGGGGCGGGACGGACGGGACTGGCGGACCGCGCTGCACGACTGGGCGGTGTCCTACCGGGCCGCGCTGCGGGCGCACCCGAACCTCGTACCGGTGCTGGCGCACGGGCCGGGGCGGCGGCCGGCGGCGCTGCGGCTGGCGGACGCGGTCTACGGGGCGATGGTGGACGCGGGGTGGCCCCCGGCGCAGGCGACCTCGGTCGGGGCGCTGATGCGGTACTTCGTCATGGGGTCCGCGCTGGGGTCGTTCGCCGGGGGGTTCGTGAACGACGAGGCCGCCTACGATCCCGAGGACTATCCGCACCTGGGGCAGGCGCACCGGCTGGCCGGGCGGCAGGAGCGGATCGACGAGCGGGCGTTCGAGGTCGGCCTGCGGGCGCTGCTGGACGGGCTGGAGGTGCGGTTCGAGGAGGTGCGGCGGGTGGAGGGGTAGGGGGCTGTTTTCCACCCCGCCGCCCCTACCCTGCCCGTCCTATCAAGGGGCTCCGCTCAAGGCGCTCCGCCCCTTGGACCCCGTAGGCGCGTTGTCGTCCGACGGCCGGTGGGGCTTCTCGCGCGGTTCCCCGCGCCCCCGCACGACCGGGGGCACCCCCGCCGCCCCCTCAGAACGTCACCAGCGCCCGTGCTCCCCTCCCCGCGCGCATGTTCTCGAAGGCACCCGCGATGCCGTCCAGGGTGATGCGTTCGGTGACCAGGAGCCCCAGGTCGAGGCGGCCCGCGCGGACGTGGTCCGCGAGGACCGGCAGGTCGCGCGCCGGATCGCAGTTGCCGTAGACGCAGCCCGAGAGGGTGCGGCCCCAGTGGAAGAGCTCGAGGGCGTTGAAGGTGACCTGTTCCTCCTTGCCGCCGATGCCGACGACCACCGTCCGGCCGCCCCGCCGGGTGGACTCCCACGCCGTGCGGATGGTCACCGCGCGCCCGACGCACTCCACGGCGACGTCGACGCCCTGCCGGTCGGTCAGGCCCCTGATCTCGCGGGCGGTGGTGTCGGAGGCGAGCACGTAGTCCGTGGCGCCGGCCCGGCGTGCCAGTTCCTCCTTCTCCGGGGAGACGTCGACCGCGACGATCCGCCCGGCCCCCGCGATCCGCGCCGCCTGGAGTGCCGCGAGGCCCACCCCTCCCACGCCGAACACCGCGACCGTCTCCCCAGGCCGCACCCGCGCCGCGTGGTGCACCGCCCCGTACCCGGTGAGCACCGCGCACCCGAGCAGTGCCGCCTCGGCCAGCGGCACCCCGTCCGGCGCGGGGAGCACGCAGCCCTCCGGCACCACCGTCTCCTCCGCGAACGCCGCCACGTTGAGGCCCGGGTGGAGGTCCGTGCCGTCCGTCGTGCGGGCGTACACCTGGCCCGCGCCGTTCAGCGCGTTGGCGCACAGCCACACCTCGCCCCGCGCGCAGGCAGGGCAACTTCCGCAGGAGGGGGCCCAGTTCAGGACGACCCCGGCGCCCGGGGCGACATGGGTGACGCCCTCCCCGACGGCGAGGACCGTGCCGGCCCCCTCGTGTCCCAGCACCGCGGGCAGCGGCACCCTCATCGTCCCGTCGGACAGGGACAGGTCGGAGTGGCAGACGCCCACGGCGGCGAGGCGGATACGCACCTGGCCGGGTCCGGGCTCGGGCAGGTCGATCTCGGCGATCTCCGGCGGAGCGCCGAGGGCGGGCAGGACGGCGGCACGTACGGCCATGGTCGTTCGGCTCCTCGAGGCGTCGGGGTCGTGAGGCGGCGGGCCGGGGGGGGAGGGCCGCCGATCAGAACTGGAAGGACTTCGTCTGGAGGTATTCCGCCAGTCCGTGCGGGCCCAGCTCCCGGCCCACCCCGGAGCGCTTGTACCCGCCGAAGGGCGCCAGCGGGTTGAAGCGGCCTCCGTTGATGTCGACCTGGCCCGTCTCCAGCCGCCGCGCGAAGGCCACCGCCTCCGCCTCCTCGGCCGCCCAGACGGCCCCGGCCAGCCCGTACTCGGTGCCGTTGGCGATCCTGAGCGCGTCCTCGGTGTCCTCGTAGGCCAGCAGGCACAGGACGGGGCCGAAGATCTCCTCCTGGGCGATCGTCATGTCCGGGCGCACGTCGGCGAAGACGGTGGGGCGGACGTAGTAGCCGCGCTCGCGCGGGGCCTCGGGGCCGCCGGTCACCAGGCGGGCGCCCTCGGCGAGGCCCTTCTCGATGTAGCCGCGCACCCGGTCCCGCTGCCGGGCGCTGACCACCGGGCCGATGCGCTCGCCGTACTTGGCGGCCGCCTCGGCGGCGAGTTCCACGGCCTGTTCGTAGTCCTCGCGGTGGACCAGCATCCGGGTCCAGGCGCTGCACGTCTGACCGGAGTTGGACATCACGTTGGCGACGCCGACGTTGACCGCGCGGGAGAGGTCGGCGCCCGGCAGGATCACGTTGGCGGACTTGCCGCCCAGTTCCAGGGCGACGCGCTTGACCGCCGCCCCCGCGGTCGCGCCGATGCGGCGGCCGACGGCGGTGGAACCGGTGAAGGAGACCATGTCGACGCCCTCGTGCTCCGCCAGGGCCTGCCCGGCGACCGGGCCGAGGCCCGTGACGAGGTTGAACACCCCGGCCGGCACACCCGCCTCGTCGACCGCCTCGGCGAAGAGCTGCGCGGTGAGCGGGGTGTCCTCGGCGGGTTTGAGCACCACCGTGCAGCCCGCGGCGAGCGCCGGGGCGACCTTGGCGACGATCTGGTGCAGCGGGTAGTTCCAGGGTGTGATGGCGCCGACCACGCCGACCGGTTCGTGCAGCACGGTCGAGTTGCCGAGCCGCTCCTCGAAGGCGTGGGCGGCGGCGAGTTCGGCGTAGGAGCCGGCGACCGCCACGGGCAGGGCGGCGTGCACCGTCTGCGAGAACTTGGGCGGGGCGCCCAGTTCGGCCGTCACGGTCTCGGCGATCTCCTCCGCGCGGGCCGCCAGCCGGTCGCGCAGGGCGGTCAGCCGGGCGGCCCGTTCGGCGGGCTCCGTCGCCGCCCAGGCGGGGAGGGCGGCCCGGGCGGCGCGCACGGCGGCGTCCACGTCCTCGGCGGTGCCGGCCGGGACGTGCGCGAGGACCTGCTCGTCGGCCGGGTTCACGACCTCGATCGTGTCGGGTCCGGCGGCGGGGCGCCAGGCGCCGTCCACGTAGATGCCGTCGTGTGCCTTCATCGTCTTCCTCCCGGGCGGTACGGCCTCTGCGTCCGGACCCCAAACTAGCGGCGTTAGTTTTCTGACGCCAGGGGTGTCGGGGGCGAGGGACGGCGGACGGCTCGCGGGAGCGGTGTGCGGCGCCTCAGCCGCCGCGGGTGGCGGTGAGGTGGGCGAAGACGACGATGTTGCTGGTGTACCCCGCCTTGCCGCGGTAGAGGCCGCCGCAGGTGAGGACGCGCAGCTCGGGGCGCTTGCTGGTGCCGTACACCTCCTTGTCGGGGAAGTGGTCCTTGTCGAAGGTGCGCACCCGGTCGACGGTGTAGACGGCGGTGCGGCCGTCGGCGCGGCGGGCCTCCACGTGGTCGCCGGGGTCGAGCTGGCCGAGCGCGGCGAAGACGGCGGGCCCGGTCCGGGTGTCGCGGTGGCCGACCGCGACGGCGGTGCCCGCCTCCCCCGGGCTCGGCCCGTCCGCGTACCAGCCGATCAGCTTCGGCCTGTCCACGGGCGGGGTGCCGAGCTGCCGGTGGGCGTCGAGGCGGACCGGCACGATCGGCGCGTCCACCCCGAGGTCGGGGATGCGCACGGCGGTCGCCGGGGACCGGGGCAGCGGCGCGGGCGGGGGCGAGGCGTCGGGACTCGAGGAGGGCCCCGCCGCCGGGTGGCCGCGCGCGGAGGAGCCGGCCGAGGGCACCCGGGAGGCCGCGGAACGCGCTTCCGGGTGCCGTTCACGGTGCCCCTCGACGCACCGCAGGGACACCGCCACCAGGACGACCGCGAGCACGGCCGTCCTGGCGAGGCGGTAGGCGCGGGTCCGGCGCCACGGCCTGCGTCCGCGCCTACGCGGCACCATCGGGGCGCCGGCGGATGAGGCGGACGTAGGCGAACCCGCTCAGCACGACGAGGCCCACGGCCGCGGTCGCGGTGGCGGGCGAGAACGCCTCGGTGGCGCGGGCGAGGCCGCCGCCGCCCGCGTGGACGCCGCCCTTGGGGCCCTCGCCGTTGTCGTTGCCGATGGTCGCCGAGCCGTGCCCCGGGTCCTCCGCCTTCTCGTTGCCGCCCTTCTTCTCCTCGTGCTTCCCGTCGTGGCAGTTGACGCGGAAGACCTTCTCCTTGGTGCCGGGCGGCAGGACGGGCGGGAGAACGTTGACACCCGGCACCCAGGTGATCTTGTACTGGCCGTCCGCCAGACCCAGCACGTCGGTGTGGCCGGCACCCGCGGCCAGAGTGATGGCTCCGGTGACCGTGGCACTGGTGGGCAGCGGGGGCTGCGGGGTGATGGAGTACGCGACGACGGACGCCGAGTCGAAGTTGGTGGCGTCCAGGTAGAACCTGCACACCACCGGGTCCTCCTTGGAGACGGTGAAGGGCACTCCCTCCCGGTGGACCCTGATGTCACCGCCTTCCCCGACGGCCGCGGCGGGCGCGGCGAGCCAGACCGCACCGGAGGCGGTGAGGGCCGCGAGGGCGGCGGTGGCGCCGACGCGGGAGGCGAGGGTGCGTGGGAGTGTCGAGGGGGACATGCGCGTTCCTCCGAGTCAGACGATTTTCATACAAATCGCTCTTTCACTGACTCTCTTTCACGAGGAGCATGCGCGGGCCCGTGCGCCACGCGGCACGCCGCCCCGGGTTCGCCCGGTCGGAGCAGCGGGCGGGCACCCGGAGGGCGCGTGAGGAGGCGGGACCGCGGCGGGCGTTCAGTCCAGTGACCGTGCGAGATAGGCCCGCAGGAGCTGCCGGGTCTCCTCGATGATCCGCTCGTCCCCTTCGGGAGAGACGCGGAAGGCGAGGTGGACGAGGGTGTCGGCGGCCTCGACGGCGACCAGGACGGTGCGCCGCAGCTCCTCGTCCGGGCCGCGGCCGAGAGGGGCGGCCAGCAGTTCGGCCAGCCGGTCGGCGACCCGGTGGTTCGGCTCGGCGTGCCGGGTGCCGATGGGTATCTGGTTGCCGAAGTCGACGAGGGAGAAGCCGGGGGCCGTGCGCTTCATGTCGAGGTACTCGTCCAGTACCGCGTCCATCGCCGCACGCCAGCCGCCCTCCCCCGCCGTCTCCTCCAGCCGCCGGGCCACGCGCTCGGTGTACTGCTCGAAGTTGCGTTCGCCCAGGGCGTCGGCCATCGCGCGCTTGTTGCCGAAGAAGCGGTACACGGAGCCGATCGGGACGCCGGCCCGCAGGGCCACCGCCCTGGTGCTCAGTTCCTCGTAGCCCACCTCGTCGAGGAGGTCGGCACAGGCGTCGAGGATGCGGGTGAGGCGTTCGGCGCTGCGTCGCTGGACCGGCGCGCGGCGCAGCGAGGTGGGGTGGGGCCCGGGCATCAGCATGCCTTTCCGACGGGGGCCGGCAGACCTCCCCCGTCTGTCCGGACGGCGGAACGCCGTCCACGCACGGGAACGGGCGGGTGCGCACCGCGGGCGGTGACGTTCCGGCCGCCCTCCGCCGCGGTCGTGCCGTGCGCACCGCTCGCCGTGGGCGACGCCGACTGCGAGGACGGCGGTTCCGTGCCCGCGCCGGAGGCCGTGATGTCCGCCGTGCGTTCCACGGGCTCGCCGTCGACCGCCCACAGGGTGCCGTCGTCCGCGTAGAGCCGTGCGGTGAGGTGGTGCGTGCCGCGCGCGAGGTCGGCGGTGAGCCGGTACTCGGTGGTGTGCAGCCTGGCCAGGAGCCGGCCGTCCAGGTAGAGCCGGACCAGGCCCTGTCCGGCGACGGCCACCGGGCGGGCGCCGGCGGGCGAGAGGCGGAAGCGGCGCAGGATCAGCCGGACGTCCCAGGTGTCCTCGGCGCCGTCCGTGCCGTCCGTGCTGCCGGTGTCCGGCTCGATCTGGATGCCCACCTCGGGGGCGTTCTTCCGGTCCACTTCACGGTAGTGCCGCCCCTCCTCGTCGGTGTGCTCCAGCACCTTGCCCACCGGCGAGGAGTCCCCGCCGTTCCGGTTGTTCCCGTTGCTCTGCCCGTGCCCGTCCTCGGCGCCACAGCCGGCCGAACCGCCGAGCAGGGCACACACCGCGAGCGCCGCGAGCAGTCCGCGCGTCCACGACATGTCGGTGAGCGTAGAACATTCCTGCGACTCGCCGGATCGTCCTCAGGGCTGGTTCCCGGCCGCCTCGTGCACCCCGCGGTACACCCCGGGCTCCTCCCTCTTGCGTACACCCGCTGCCATTCCTACGGTGAAGCATAGGAATCGACGGGGCCCAGGGCGGGCCCCGCACGGGACCGGGAACGAGGGAACAGGCATGGACGGGGACGCGAGGAAGCGTGCCGAGGGGCTGACCTACCTGCACGGCTTCGGCAACGAGCACAGCTCCGAAGCGGTGCCCGGTGCCCTGCCCGAGGGCCGCAACGCGCCGCAGCGGGCCCCGCTCGGGCTCTACGCCGAGCAACTCAGCGGCACGGCCTTCACCGAGCCGAGGGCGCACAACCGCCGCTCCTGGCTGTACCGGATCCGGCCCTCGGCGGCGCACCCCGCCTTCCGGCGCACCGGCAACGGGGCTCTGCGTTCCGCCCCGTTCACCGAGACCGTGCCCGATCCCAACCGGCTGCGCTGGGACCCGCTGCCCGAACCGGCCCCGGGCACCGACTTCCTCGCCGGGCTGTGGACCCTCGGCGGCAACGGCGACGCCACCCAGCGCACCGGCATGGCCGTGCACCTCTACCACGCCAACGCCTCCATGGAGCGGGTCTTCAGCGACGCGGACGGCGAACTGCTCCTCGTCCCCGAGCGCGGCGCGCTGCTGCTGCACACCGAGTTCGGCGCGCTGCTCGCCGAGCCGGGCCACATGGCGCTGATCCCTCGCGGGGTCCGCTTCCGGGTGGAACTGCCGGAGGGCGGGGCGGACGGCGGCCCCGCGGGGGCGGCGCGCGGCTATGTGTGCGAGAACTACGGTGCCCCCTTCCGGCTGCCCGACCTCGGGCCCATCGGCGCCAACGGCCTCGCGGGCGCACGGGACTTCCGGGCGCCCGTGGCGGCGTACGAGGACGTCGAGGGCCCGGTGGAGGTGGTGAACAAGTTCTGCGGCAACCTCTGGGCCGCCGAGTACGGCCACTCGCCGCTCGACGTCGTCGCCTGGCACGGCAACCACGTGCCGTACGTCTACGACCTGCGCCGCTTCAACGTGATCGGCAGCATCTCCTACGACCACCCCGACCCGTCGATCTTCACGGTGCTGACCTCGCCGTCCGACACCCCGGGCCTGGCCGGCGTCGACTTCGTGGCGTTCGTGCCGCGCTGGCTGGTGGGCGAGGACACCTTCCGGCCGCCGTACTTCCACCGGAACGTGATGAGCGAGTACATGGGGCTGGTCGAGGGCGCGTACGACGCCAAGTCGGGCGGGAAGGGCGGTTTCGTGCCGGGCGGCGGCTCCCTGCACAACATGATGTCCGCGCACGGACCGGACCGGGAGACCTTCGACCGGGCCAGCGCGGCGGAACTGAAGCCGCAGAAGATCGACGACGGGCTGGCGTTCATGTTCGAGACCCGGTGGCCGGTGACGCTCACCGAGCGGGCCGCGAACGCGGACCACCTGCAGACGCGCTACGACGAGGTGTGGCAGGGTCTCCAGCGGCACTTCCGGCCGTGAACGGCGGCCGCCCACGCCGATCGCCGCACACGAGGCCCTCGCGGGTCCTCCCGGGAGCCGGACGGAGCAGCAACCGTGACCGCCTTCGCACCCGACTCGATCGTCCTGAACCGCAAGCTGCCGCTGTGGTACCAGGTCTCGCAGTCGCTGCGCGCCTCGATCCTGGGCCGTCCGCCGAAGGCGCCGCTGCGCCTGCCCACCGAGGAGCAGCTCGCGCTGCACTACGGGGTGAGCGTGCTGACCATGCGGCAGGCGCTCAAGGAGCTGGAGGACGAGGGGCTGATCAGCCGGCACCGGCGGCGCGGCACCTTCATCGAACCGGACGCCCGGCAGGGCGCCCCGGTGCGGCTGCTGGGTTCGGTCGACGCGATCGTGGCCCAGCAGTCGGGCATGGCGGCGAAGCTGCTCGCACACGGCACCGCGCCGGTACCCGGTGAGTTCGCCGAGCACTTCGCCGGTCTGGACGAGGTCGCGGCGTACCACCGGCTGCGCAGCGACGAGCAGACCGGCGAGCCGACGAACCACGCCCGCAACTACGTGCGGCCGGAGGTGGCCGCGGGGATCGCCCCGGGCGACCTGGAGCGGTGGCCGATGACGAAGGTGCTGCGCGACGTCGTGGGCGTGGAGATCGCCCGGATCACCGACACCGTCCAGGCACGGCTGGCCGACCCGGAGACGGCGCGCCTGCTCGACGTGCCGCTGCTGAGCCCGATCCTGCACTACACCGGGATCACCTACGGGACGGACGGGCGGGTGCTGGACGTCGCGGTCATCCAGTACCGGGGGGACCGCTTCTCGTTCACGGTGACGCTGGAGGCGACGTAGGCGAGGCGCGCGGACGGGCGTTCGGCCCCCGGGAGGGACCGGGTCCGGCGGCGGGAGGCCGTCGTACGATGCCATCCGTGACGAACGACGACGCTCCGCTGCTGGCGGACCTCATGCCGTGGTCCGTCCCGCCTCCCCGGGCCGGCCGCGCATGGCCCCTCGCCCCGGACGCCCCGTCGCTCAGAACCCGCTGGGACACCCTCCTCGAGGCCGAAGGCCCGGGCCGCGCGGCCCTGTTCGAACCGAGCCGCGCCCGCACCCCGCACTCCGCGGTCGCCCAGCTCCCCGGGCACCCGGCCGGCACGGAACGCCTCGCCCACGCCACCGGCCCCTGCCCCGAACCGGTCCGTGTACTGCGCGCGCCCTTCGACGAGCAGTGGCTGATCCCCGACCACCGCCTGCTCGACGCCGCCCGCCCCGAACTGTGGCGCGTGGCGGACGAACACCAGGTGTTCGTACTGGAGTTGCCTCCGGCCCCCGCGCCCGGCGGCGCCGCTCCCCCCGGTGGGCCGGGACGGCTGACGCTGCCGCTGCTCGCGACCTCCCTCCTGCCCTTCCCCGCGCCCCGCACCGGCCGCGTCCGGCCCCTCTACCGCCGCCCCGGGGGCGCGGAGCCCAACCTGGTGCCCGGTCTCGCGGCGCACCTGGGCACCCGGCTGGGGCGTACGCCAGGACCGTCGGAGATCCTGGCCTGGATCATGGCGGCCGTGCGCCACGGGCCGCGCGGGCACACCGTCCCGCTGACCACCGATCCCGAGCGGTGGGAGCGGGGCGTGGCGCTGGGCCGGCGGATGCTCTGGCTGATGCGGCGCGACGGGGAGCGCCCCCGGCTGCCCGGCGGGCGGCGGCCCTATGTCCGCGCGCCGCTTCCGGCGCGTCCGGCGCACCTCGTCCACACGCCCGAGGAGGAGGTCCTCGACCTCGACGGCGGCCGCATCTCGCCGGTGCCGGCCGCCGCGTGGGAGTTCGAGGTGGCCGGGGCGCGGGTGGTCGAGTCCTGGTTCGCGGCCCGGACGGCGGAGCCGGAGCCCGGCACCCTGGCCGCGATCCGTCCGGCCGACTGGCCGCAGAACCGGACGTCCGAGCTGCTGGAACTGCTCACCGTGCTGACACTGCTCGCGGAACTGGGTCCCGCGCGTGCGGAACTGGCCTCGTCGGCCGAGGGGGAGGTGAGCGCGTCCGCGCTGCGGGACGCGGGGGTCCTGCCGGTGCCGGCCGCCCGGCGTCGCCCCGCCTCCGTGCTCGACCATCAGGAGGAGGGCCCTGAAGGGCAGTTCACCCTGCTGTGAGGGGAGAAGAGGGCCGGGCGGGGCCGAGTCGTGGTGTGCGGCGTGCGGGCGGCACGCGGGACGGGTCCGGCGAGGGGGCCGAGTGCGGTGAGGAGCCGCCGGATTCCGGAAGGGCCGGGGGCGGAGCCCCCGGGTGGGACGGAAGGAGCAGAGGCCGGGGCCGGCGTACGGTCCGGGTGGGCCGCGTACGCCAGGGACGGCACCGTCGGATCAGGCCAACGGCGCCCGCGTGCTCAGCTCTCTCCCGCTCACCGTCCTCCGAACAGCGACCGGCGCAGCGGTGCGAACAGCGATACCCGGCGGACCCGTGCCCCCCTGTCACTGCGTGCGTGCCGGACGTCACGCGCCGTTATCTCCCGCATCAGCGAGGTCGCCTCCGCGGTCTCGCGCTGCGGGAGCGCGGGGCCGCCGAGCACCGCGAGGTGGCGGTCGAGGCGCGTACTGCTCGCGCTGCTCCCGCAGGTGATCGCAGGGACCCTCGCCCTGCTGCGCATCGTTATCTGTTCCATGTCACTCCCCACCCGTACTTGTCCACCCGGCCCGGGCAGGGTAACCCTATCGCTCCCCCGGGGCACTCGTGTATCACGGTCACGCGATTCACCTTCCCCGCAAGGGTGTTGATGATTACTCTCCGAATCCGACCGAATCCAGGGCGAGTTGGACAAGCGGCGCACTCGTCGGACGAACCGATCCCCCGTCGGGTTCCACGGTCACGGCGAGTGACGTGGCCGACGTGGCCAGGCCGTCGGCCACCAAGGGCGTGTCGTCCTCGAACAGGCCGAGGGAGCGCGGTGGTGCGCCGGGGCGCATGAGCCACAGTTGGTGCACGCGCGTGTCCGGCAGTGCGCCGGTACCGCTCAGGGTGACCACCGCACGCCCCTGTGAGGCGGAGGCGATCACGGACAGTCCCCGCCCCCGGGCGTCGCGGTCGGCGGCGGCCCTGGCGTCGGGCGCGGCGAGGACGTGGGCGATCTCACGTGCCTGTGCGCGCTCGGCGTCCAGCGTGTCCTGGGTCCGCGCGGCCTGCACCGCGATGAGAGCGGCGACGACCAGCGCCGCGGCGGCGGTCGCGGTGGCCAGCGGCCCGAACAGCGGGCGCAGCCACTGGGCGCGGGCCCGGGCGGGCAGCCGGTGCGGGA
>BNBP01000108.1 GCA_014656015.1 Streptomyces griseoaurantiacus
CGGCCGTTGCCGACGCCGGGGACGACGCCCCCGCCGAGGCCGCTCCGCCGCGTGCGCGCCGTCGCGCGACCCGCCGGGCGTCCGCGCCCGCCGGTGCCCCGCAGACACCCGCCGCGGACGAGAACGCCGCCGACGAGAACGCCTCCGCCGGGACCCCGGTCACCGCGGAGACGCCCATCGCCGTCGAGGTCCCCGTCGAGGCCGCCCCCGCTCTGCAGCCGGCCGAGAACACCGGCAACGCCCAGAACGCCCAGAACACCGAGAACGCCGAGAACGCCGAGAACGCCGACGCCGCTCCCCGTCGTGGCCGCCGCCGCGCCACCCGCCGGGTCGCCGCGCCCGCCGGTACCCCCGACGAGCGCGTGGAGGCGCCTGTGACCGCCGAGGACGCGCAGGACTCCGCCGCGAGCGCCGAGGAGACCGCCGAGGCACCGGCCGAGACCGCCCGGGCCGGGCGTGGCAGGCGCCGCCTGGCGGCGGCGGAGGCCGCCGTGCCCGGGCCGGGCACGCTGCCCGCGCCCCCCGAGGTCGGCGACGCCCTCGCCGCAGAGGAGAACGGGCCCCGCCGCCGGCGCCGTGCCGTGCGCAAGGCCGCCGGTGGCTTCGCCGCCCCCGCGCAGCCCGCCGGCCGCAGGACGGGAACGGGCGAGGAGCCGGAGGAGGGTTCCCGGCGTCCCCGGCGGCCCGCCGTCGCCGTCTTCCAGGCGCCCGTGTTCACCGAGCCGATGTTCCAGACCCCCGAGCGCGCGGCCGCCGCGGCGGCCGCCGAGGCACGCCAGGAGCAGGAGCAGCCCGCGCAGGCCGCCGAGCCCGTCGCCGAGGAGGAGACCGGCGGTCCGCGCCGCCGCCGTCGCCGTCGTGGCGGTGCCGAGGGCGACGACACGCCGCAGCCCGCCAGGCGCTCCGAGAAGCCCGAGGAGCCGGAGGAGCCCGAAGAGGCCGCCGAGCCGGCCGAGGACTCCGCCGACGGCGAGGACGCGTACGACAACGAGGAGACCGGTTCCCGCCGGCGCCGCCGCCGGGGTGGCCGGCGCCGTCGCCGGGGCGAGGCCGCCGAGGGCGACACGGACGCCCACGAGGGCGACGAGGCCGAGGACGTCGCCGCCGAGCAGGCCGCGGAGGACGCCGAGGACACCGCCGAGCAGACCGCCGAGGACACCGCGGACACCGAGGACGAGGACTCGGAGGACGGCGAGGACGACTCCCGCGGCGACCAGGGCGGCAGCTCCAGCGGTACCCGCCGTCGCCGCCGTCGCCGCCGCCGCGCGGGCGACGGCACCGGCGAGGGCGAGCCGTCCGCCGACGACCCCGAGCGCACGGTCGTCAAGGTCCGCGAGCCCCGCAAGGCCAGCGAGGCCGTCGACGAGGTGCAGTCCATCAAGGGCTCCACCCGGCTGGAGGCCAAGAAGCAGCGCCGCCGCGAGGGCCGCGAGCAGGGCCGCCGGCGCGTCCCGATCATCACCGAGGCCGAGTTCCTGGCCCGCCGCGAGGCCGTCGAGCGCGTGATGGTGGTCCGGCAGAGCGGCGAGCGCACGCAGATCGGCGTCCTCGAGGACAACGTGCTCGTGGAGCACTACGTCAACAAGGAACAGGCCGTCTCGTACGTCGGCAACGTCTACCTCGGCAAGGTGCAGAACGTGCTGCCGTCGATGGAGGCCGCCTTCATCGACATCGGCAAGGGCCGCAACGCCGTGCTCTACGCCGGTGAGGTCAACTTCGGCGCGCTCGGCATGTCGGGCGGGCCGCGCCGCATCGAGTCCGCGCTGAAGTCCGGGCAGTCCGTGCTGGTCCAGGTCACCAAGGACCCGATCGGCCACAAGGGCGCCCGGCTCACCAGCCAGGTCTCCCTGCCCGGCCGCTACCTGGTCTACGTGCCCGAGGGCTCGATGACCGGCATCAGCCGCAAGCTGCCCGACACCGAGCGGGCCCGGCTGAAGAGCATCCTGAAGAAGGTCGTCCCCGAGGACGCGGGCGTCATCGTGCGCACCGCCGCCGAGGGCGCCAGCGAGGACGAGCTGCGCCGCGACGTCGAGCGGCTCCAGGCGCAGTGGGAGGAGATCAAGAAGAAGTCCAAGAACGGCGGCACCGCGCCGACGCTGCTGTACGGCGAGCCGGACATGACCGTCCGCGTCGTGCGGGACATCTTCAACGAGGACTTCTCCAAGGTCGTCGTCAGCGGTGACGAGGCCTGGTCGACCATCCACGGCTACGTCTCCCACGTCGCGCCGGACCTCGCGCCGCGCCTGTCGCGCTGGACCAGCGAGACCGACGTCTTCGCCACGTACCGGATCGACGAGCAGCTCGCCAAGGCGCTGGACCGCAAGGTCTGGCTGCCCAGCGGCGGTTCGCTGGTGATCGACCGGACCGAGGCGATGGTCGTCATCGACGTCAACACCGGCAAGTTCACCGGTCAGGGCGGCAACCTCGAGGAGACCGTCACCAGGAACAACCTGGAGGCGGCCGAGGAGATCGTGCGCCAGCTCCGGCTGCGCGACCTCGGCGGCATCATCGTCATCGACTTCATCGACATGGTGCTGGAGTCCAACCGGGACCTGGTGCTGCGGCGCCTGCTGGAGTGCCTGGGCCGGGACCGGACCAAGCACCAGGTCGCCGAGGTGACCTCGCTGGGCCTGGTGCAGATGACCCGCAAGCGGGTCGGCCAGGGTCTGCTGGAGTCCTTCTCCGAGACCTGTGTGCACTGCAACGGGCGCGGGGTCATCGTGCACCTCGACCAGCCGAGCGCCTCCGGCGGCGGCGGTGGCGGCGGCAAGCGCCGCAAGCGCGGCCGCGGCAGTGCCGACCAGCCGCACGAGCACGAGACGCACGACACGCACGAGACGGACGAGCACGAGACGCACGCGGCGGCGGTGGCCACCGCCGTCGAGGAGGCCGAGCCGGAGCGTCGGCAGCCGGCCGCCGAGGTCCCGGAGGCCTTCGCGCCCGACGAGGAGCTGTACAGCAGCGTCGCCGAGGCGGAGGCCGCGGCCACCCGGGGTCGTTCCCGGCGCCGGGCGACCCGCCGGTCCTCCGCCCCCGCGGGCGCCCCGAAGCGGGCCGAGGCCGAGGTGCCCACGGCGCAGGAGGTCACCGTCGAGGAGGAGACCGCGCGTCCGGTGCGCCCGGAGCCGGCCGAGGCCGTGCAGGCCGAGCCCGCCGCCGCCGAGGACCCGGTGGTCGAAGCCCCCGAGGAGGCCGCACCGGCCGCGCCCAAGGGCCGTACCCGCCGCCGGGCGGTGCGCAAGGTCTCGGCGCCGGTGACCGCCCCCGAGGAGGCCGTGGTGACGGTCGCCGAGCCGGCGCCCGCGCCGGCGGAGGCGCCCGAGCAGGCGGCGCCCGAGGAGACGGCGGCCCAGCCGGCCGAACAGCCGGAGCCGGCCGCCGAGAGCGCCGCCCCGGCCCGTCCGCGCCGCCGTGCCGTCCGCAAGGCCACCGCGCCGACCTCGTCCGAGGACGCGGCCGTCGTGGTCGTGCCCTCCGCCGAGACCCCGGCGGAGCCGGCGCCCGCCACGGCGCCGGAGCCGTCCGGCGAGGCGGTGGAGGCCGCGGAGGGCGCCGAGGAGTCGGCCCCGGCCAAGAAGGCGGCCCGCAAGACCGCCAAGAAGGCCACGGCGAAGAAGGCCGCCACGAAGAAGACGACGGCCAAGAAGACCGCCGCGAAGAAGACCGCCGCCAAGAAGACGACGACGAAGAAGGCGACGGCGAAGAAGACGGCCGCGGCGACCGAGCCGGGCCGGCCGACGGTGACGGCGTCCACGGACGACTGACCCGAGCAGGCAGCAGGACGGTGGCCCACCCGCGGCGCGCGGGTGGGCCACCGCCGTACGGGGCCCGAGGGGCTCGGTTTGACCCTGTCGGAAGCGCCCCGTAACCTTGACCGTCGGCGTGTCGAGTGACACGCCACATCCCCGTAAACCCTTTTCCTCCGGGACACCGCGTGTGCCGGAGAGGCGGCCCGTGTTGCCGGGCGGCTGGACTGCGGGGGTGCCGTTCCCGAGCGTAGAGAGTGAGATCCGCGTGTACGCCATCGTGCGCAGCGGTGGTCGCCAGCACAAGGTTGCTGTCGGCGACATCGTTGAGGTTGACAAGATTTCCACTGCCAAGGTGGGCGACACGGTCGAGCTCTCGACCCTGCTCGTCGTCGACGGCGACGCTGTGACCAGCGACCCGTGGGTGCTGGCCGGCATCAAGGTCCAGGCCGAGGTCGTGGACCACCACAAGGGCCAGAAGATCGACATTCTGCGCTACAAGAACAAGACCGGCTACCGCCGTCGTCAGGGCCACCGCCAGCAGTACACGGCGATCAAGGTCACTGAGATCCCCGCGGCTGCGAAGTAAGGGACTGAGAACAGATGGCACACAAGAAGGGCGCATCGTCCACCCGGAACGGTCGCGACTCCAACGCCCAGCGGCTCGGCGTGAAGCGCTTCGGCGGCCAGGTCGTGAACGCCGGTGAGATCATCGTCCGCCAGCGCGGCACCCACTTCCACCCGGGCTCCGGCGTCGGCCGCGGCGGCGACGACACGCTGTTCGCGCTGCAGGCCGGTGCGGTGGAGTTCGGCACCAGCCGTGGCCGCAAGGTCGTGAACATCGTCCCGGTCGGCTGACCGGACGTCTTCCGAGAGGCGGACCTCACTTCCCGGTCGGGAAGGCGGGTCCGCCTTTCGCGTGTTGAAGAGCACAGCGGGTGCACCATGACCGGGCGCACCACGGCATGCACAGGCATGCACCGGCATTTGTACGTATGACCGCGGCGCTCCCGCCGCTCACTGGAGGCACCGAACCATGACCACCTTCGTGGACCGCGTCGAGCTGCACGTCGCCGCGGGTAACGGGGGCCACGGCTGTGCCTCCGTCCACCGTGAGAAGTTCAAGCCGCTCGGCGGCCCGGACGGCGGCAACGGCGGCCGGGGCGGCGATGTGATCCTCACCGTCGACCAGTCCGTGACCACGCTGCTCGACTACCACCACTCCCCGCACCGCAAGGCAACCAACGGCAAGCCCGGCGAGGGCGGCAACCGCAGCGGCAAGGACGGCCAGGACCTCGTCCTGCCGGTCCCCGACGGCACCGTGGTGCTCGACCGGGCGGGCAACGTCCTCGCCGACCTCGTCGGCCACGGCACCTCCTACGTGGCCGCCCAGGGCGGCCGGGGCGGCCTCGGCAACGCGGCGCTCGCCTCCGCCCGCCGCAAGGCGCCCGGCTTCGCGCTGCTCGGCGTCCCGGGCGACCTCCAGGACATCGTCCTGGAGCTGAAGACCGTCGCCGACGTGGCGCTGGTCGGCTACCCGAGTGCCGGCAAGTCCTCGCTGATCTCGGTGATGAGCGCGGCCAAGCCGAAGATCGCGGACTATCCCTTCACCACCCTCGTCCCGAACCTGGGCGTGGTCACGGCGGGCTCCACCGTCTACACCGTCGCCGACGTGCCGGGGCTCATCCCGGGCGCCAGCCAAGGCAAGGGGCTCGGCCTGGAGTTCCTGCGCCACGTGGAGCGGTGCAGTGTGCTGGTCCACGTGCTGGACACCGCGACGCTGGAGTCCGAGCGCGACCCGATCTCCGACCTGGACATCATCGAGGCGGAGCTGCGCGAGTACGGCGGCCTGGACGACCGGCCCCGGATCGTCGTCCTCAACAAGATCGACGTGCCCGACGGCAAGGACCTCGCCGAGATGGTGCGGCCGGACCTCGAGGCGCGTGGTTACCGCGTCTTCGAGGTGTCCGCGGTCGCCCACATCGGCCTGAGGGAGCTGTCCTTCGCGCTGGCGGAGCTGGTCGCGCAGGCGCGGGCGGCCAGGCCGAAGGAGGAGGCGACCCGCATCGTCATCCGGCCCAAGGCCGTCGACGACTCGGGCTTCACCGTCACCCAGGAGGAGGCCGAGGGCGAGCCGCTGTTCCGGGTGCGGGGCGAGAAGCCCGAGCGCTGGGTACGGCAGACCGACTTCAGCAACGACGAGGCCGTCGGCTACCTCGCCGACCGGCTGAACCGGCTCGGTGTGGAGGAGGCGCTGATGAAGGCGGGCGCCCGCACGGGCGACGGCGTCGCCATCGGCCCCGAGGACAACGCGGTCGTCTTCGACTGGGAGCCGACCGTGATGGCCGGCGCGGAGATGCTGGGCCGGCGCGGCGAGGACCACCGCTTCGAGGCGCCCCGCCCGGCGGCGCAGCGCAGGCGGGACCGTGACGCGGAGCGGGACGAGTCGCTGCGCGAGTACGACGACTTCGAACCGTTCTAGGACCGAGAAGCACCGGGTGAGCAGAAGCACCGGGTGACCGAGAAGTACCGAGTGACCGAGAAGCACCGAGTGACCGAGAAGCACCGAGTACACGAGGAAGGGCCCTGGGAGATCCCGGGGCCCTTCCTCGTGTCCTTCTCCGTGCTCAGGCGGTGACGGAGTCCTCCGTGCCCGCCGCGTCCGCCTCGATCGCCAGCTCCTCCGGAGCCTCCTCGGCGGCACCGCGCGGGGCCGGGATCTCGGAGCCCGTGCGGGACTCCATCCGCGCCCGCCGCTCGTCGGCGCGCTCGCACAGCGCCCGCACCGCCTCGTTGAAGCGGATCAGCGAGGGCGGCTCCGAGGGGCCGAGGAGCTGCACCTTCAGCTCCGCGCGGGCCGCCGTGAACGCGTCCTTCTCCGGGTGCCGCACCGACTCGAGGAGCCCCTTGACACCGCCCGCCTTCGGCGTGAGCACCACACCCGCGGACACGGTCGGGAACGCCTCACGGAAGGCCTCCTCGGAGAGCCCCGAGGTGTTCGCGACCGCGTACGGCTTCTCGCTGGACAGCCAGTCCGAGACCACCGAGGACACGTCGCTGATGAGCAGGTCCGCCTCGTTGAAGCAGGCGAAGATGCCCGGCCGGGCGTCGGTGATGATCTGGTGCTCCCACTGCGGGAAGGAGGCCCAGTAGGCTCGCTCCCAGGCCGCCGTCGCCTCGGCGATGAGCGCCTCGCGCCGCCCGTCCGGCCGGCCCTGGATCAGCATCCGCTCCATCTCGTCGGCGCTCACGCGGAAGTCCGTGGAGGTCAGCCGGTCCAGTTCGGCGGTGCGGCGGGCCAGCTCGGCGGCGGCCTCGGGACCCGGCCGGGCCCCCGACCGCTTCGCGTTCGCTTCGGTGATCATGGCCTTGATGCGCTCGTTCGCCCGGCCGGCCCGCGGGTCGACGGAACCGGTCATCGGGTGCGGCTTGTACAGCAGGCGCACGCTGTCGTCGGCGAGGAGCTTGCGGACGACGTTCTCCCCGGCCAGGACCACGGAGGTGTTGCCGGGGTTGCCGTCCCAGCCCTCCCAGGTGGGGGCGTACAGCACGGTGGTGTACGTGCCGGTCGGCGGACCGGCGTAGGGGCGGATCGGCGCGAGCTGAGGCCGGCCGACCTCCACGATGTCCTTGTCCTCCACGCCGACCTCGGCCAGCGCGTACCGCTCGCGGGCGGCGGGACCGGCGACCCAGACCTCGTCGTAGGCCTTGGCGTAGGGGTTGCAGGAGGAGAGCTTGTCGCTCTCGCCGTGGTTGATGAAGGCGTGCTTGATCGTGGGGATGCGCAGCACCTGGGAGGTCTTCGCCGCGTTGGCGGGGTGCAGCATCATCTTCAGCGTCGAGTTCTCCAGCGAGAACATCGTGGAGACCTTCGGGAAGCAGATCACCGGCACGTCGGTGGCGTCGATCTTCTGCACCATGAAGCGCTCGCGCAGCACGATCAGCGGCCGGCCGTCGAGCTGCGAGAGCGTGGAGAGCCACATGTTCGCCTGGTAGGCCGAGGTCGTACCGCCGGAGAAGTACATCGCGACGGTGGGCCGGTACTCGGCCAGCCAGCCGTCCAGCCACTCCATGACCTGCTGCTCCGTCTTCGCGCGCTTGCCCTTGAGCAGCCAGGTGCCCAGGTACGCGGTGCCGCCGAGGGCCAGCGCGAGGGCGGCGCCGACGCCGATGCCGCCCCACAGGCCGTCCTTGGTGGCCGCGGTGGCCAGCAGTCCGGCGGTGGCCGGGACGGAGAGGGCGAGCAGGCGGTGACCGGGGCGGCGGGCCAGGATGCGCGGCGGGGCCTTGGTCAGGCGCAGCGCGGAGGCGTCGATGTTGCGGGTGACGATCGGCAGCGTGCGGGTGCGGCGGACCAGGACGGCGACCGCCTGGCAGCAGAAGTGCAGGGCGTAGCAGGCGCACAGGGCGACCGTCAGGGGCGCCTGCTCGTGGAGCGGCTCGATGCCGTCGATCCGCAGGAGCCCCACCAGGACGAGCATGTCGCGCAGCAGCTGGCGGACGGTGACGTCGAAGCGCACCTTGCCGAGCAGCGCGAGGAGGCCGGGGTCGCGGTACTGGAAGTACAGGTCCAGGGCGAGTCCGGCCGCGCTCACGGCGACGAGGACCGGGACGTTCGGGAGCAGCGCGGTGATGATCTGGGCCGTGAAGAGCGCGAACATCGCGCACAGTGTGGCCACCTGCACGAGACGGCGGGTGGCAGGACCTGCGGAGGGCACGGGCTGGGCTCCTGCGGAGGGAAATGCGGCGGATGGGGGGAAAGCATGGGGGGTGACGGCCAGCCCCTCGCGAGCACCCGAACACGGGTGCACCTTCGGGGAGAGCCGAGGCTGACGGTATGACTTCCGGTGCCCGGCAAGCAATCTCCGCCACCGGCCGCGCCTGCGAAAGGGGCATATCGGTCAGGTGTCCGCTCTTGTGAGCGGTGTGCCCCGTCAGGGGTGCCGGCCGGACCGGGTGAGACGGGCAGCACCGGGGTGAGGCGGCCAGGACGGGGACCGGGTCCCCGTCCACCCCGCGAAACTGCCGCGCACCCGAAACCCCCGGTCCCGTAGATTGCGGACGGGGACCGCCCCCCTCGGGGCGGCCGTCCGCGGATGCCGGGAAGCAGATGTCGGGAAAGCGAGAGGCGCACGTGTCAGCGCACAGGCAGGACGTCGAAGCAGCACGCCGGATCGTCGTGAAGGTCGGCTCCTCCTCCCTCACGACCGCCGCCGGCGGCCTGGACGCCGACCGTGTCGACGCCCTGGTCGACGTCCTCGCCAAGCACCACGGCGGCGGGAGGGAGAGCGCCGGGAAGGAAGTGGTGCTTGTCTCCTCCGGCGCCATCGCCGCCGGGCTCGCCCCCCTCGGGCTGCGCCGCCGTCCCCGTGACCTGGCCCGGCAACAGGCCGCCGCCAGCGTCGGCCAGGGGCTCCTCGTGGCCCGCTACACCGCCTCCTTCGCCCGCTACGGCGTCCGCGTCGGGCAGGTGCTGCTCACCTCGGACGACACCAGCCGCCGCGCCCACCACCGCAATGCCTCCCGCACCCTGGACAAGCTCCTCGCGATGGGCGCGCTGCCGGTCGTCAACGAGAACGACACGGTCGCCACGGACGAGATCCGCTTCGGCGACAACGACCGCCTCGCGGCCCTCGTCGCCCACCTCGTCCACGCCGACCTGCTGGTCCTGCTCTCCGACGTGGACGGCGTCTACGACGGCGATCCCGGCAGGCCCGGCACCTCCCGCATCTCCGAGGTGACGGGCCCGGCCGACCTCGACGGCATCGAGATCGGCAGCGCGGGCCGGGCCGGCGTGGGCACGGGCGGCATGGTCACCAAGGTGGAGGCGGCCCGGATCGCGGCGGCGGCCGGCATCCCCGTCGTGCTGACCAGCGCGGTGCACGCCGCCGAGGCGCTGGCCGGCGGGGACACCGGCACCTACTTCCATCCCACCGGCAAGCGCTCCGCCGACCGCCTGCTCTGGCTGCAGCACGCCTCCGCCCCGCAGGGGGCGCTGATCCTGGACGACGGGGCCGTGCGGGCGGTCGTCGAGGGCCGCAAATCGCTGCTGCCCGCCGGCATCGCGGGCGCCGAGGGCCACTTCACGGCGGGCGACCCGGTGGAACTGCGCGACGGCGCGGGCCGGGCCGTCGCACGCGGGCTCGTCAACTTCGACGCCAAGGAGATCCCCCGTCTGATCGGCCGCTCGACCCGGGAGCTGGCACGCGAGCTGGGGCCGGCGTACGAGCGCGAGGTCGTGCACCGCGACGACCTCGTCCTGCTGGAGGGATGACGGGCGAGGCTCCCCGGAGCCCCGCCGCCCCCGTCCCGCCCCGAACACCCATTCGCCCGCCTCCGACGGAGGACGTTCCGCAAAACCGCCACACGACCGTCCCCCGCCTGCTCAACTGTCTTCCGGGGACACGTTCCGCACGACCGCTGGACACGGCACGACCGTGCGCTGAAGGAGGCCGCCGTGACACGAGTGCGCCCTGGGACGCCGACGTCCCGCCCCGAGGGCACCGCACCCGAGCCCCGAGCCGCTGCCCGCGAACCGCGGGTCGCGTCCGGCGCCCGCGAGCCCCGGGACCCGGCCGGGGGACGCGAGGCGCGCGGCACGTCCGGCGTCCGCGGCTCGCAGGCCCTGCGCCGGGTGCGCGGGCTCCGCAGCGTCGGCGAGGCACGGCCGCCCGCCGGAGCCGCCGGTGTGAGCGGCGGGGACGGCCACGAGGAGTCCGGCACGCAGGTCGAGCCGGGCGCGGCCGAGGGGCCGGGGCGCTCCGCCCGTCCTGCCGCCCGGCTGTGGCACGTCACCCTCAGCGTGTCCGGCGGCGAGGCCCCGCTCGACGAGGTCAGGCGGGGGCTCGAGCAGCTCGCGCACGACCATCCCTTCCTGCTGACCAGCCGTTACGCCGGTGATCACGCCGAGATCCGCTACTGGGAGGAGGCTCGCGACCTGCACGACGCCGCCGCGGTCGCCCTCCGCCTGTGGGGCGAGCACCGGCGCACCGCCCGGCTGCCGGCCTGGGAGATCGTCGGCCTGGAGGTCATCGGCCGGGAGACCTACCGGCAGCGGGTCGCCGCGGGCTACGGCCCGGCCCCCGCCACCCCGGTCGGGGTGCACCCCTTCTGATCCGCGTGCCGGTCCGCGTTCGAGGGACGAGCGCGCGCTTTCCGTGGTTCACACCGTCTCGTTGCGTGGAACGGCGGAGGATCCGGCCCCTTCGGCGCACTACGCTTTTCCCATGACCACGCTCTCGCCGTACGACTCGATGTCCCCGGTCGCCCGGGCCGCCTACCGGTCTCAGGCAGCGGCCGCCGAGATCGCCCCGCTGCCCCGGGCCGTGAAGGACGACACGCTGCTCGCCGTGGCGGACGCGCTGGAGGTCCGGACGAGCGAGATCGTCGCCGCCAACGCCAAGGACGTCGCGCGCGCCCGCGAGGCCGGCACCAGCGAGGCCATCGTCGACCGGCTCACCCTCACCCCGGAACGGGTGCGGGCCATCGCCTCCGACGTGCGGGACGTGGCCGCGCTGCCCGACCCGGTCGGCGAGGTCGTCCGCGGCTCCACCCTTCCCAACGGCATCGACCTGCGCCAGGTCCGGGTGCCGCTCGGCGTCGTCGGCATCATCTACGAGGCCCGCCCGAACGTGACGGTCGACGCCGCCGCCCTGTGCCTGAAGTCCGGCAACGCGGTGCTGCTGCGCGGCTCCTCCTCGGCGTACGAGTCGAACACCGCGTTGGTCCGGGTGCTGCGGGACGCGGTCGGCGGGGCCGGGCTGCCCGCCGACGCCGTCCAGCTCGTGCCCGGCGAGGGCCGTGACGCCGTCCGCGAGCTGATGCGCGCCCGCGGCCTGGTCGACGTGCTCATCCCGCGCGGCGGCGCCTCGCTGATCCGCACGGTCGTGGAGGAGTCCACCGTCCCGGTCATCGAGACCGGCACCGGCAACTGCCACGTCTACGTCGACGCGGACGCCGACATCGACATGGCCGTCGAGATCCTGGTCAACTCCAAGGCCCAGCGGCCCAGCGTCTGCAACGCCGCCGAGACCCTCCTGGTCCACCAGGACATCGCCCCCGCGTTCCTGCCCCGCGCCCTGGACGCGCTGGCCGAGGCCGGGGTCACCGTGCACGGCGACGCGCGCGTGCTGGCCTACGCGAAGGACTCGGCGGCCACCGTCGTGGAGGCCACGGCCGAGGACTGGGACACCGAGTACCTGTCCTACGACATCGCCGCCGGCGTCGTCGACTCGCTGGACAAGGCCGTCGCCCACATCCGGCTGTGGAGCTCCCGGCACACCGAGGCGATCGTCACCAATTCGCAGCAGGCCGCCCGCCGGTTCACCCAGTTGGTGGATGCCGCCGCGGTCGCCGTGAACGCCTCCACCCGGTTCACCGACGGGGGCCAGTTCGGCTTCGGCGCCGAGATCGGCATCTCCACGCAGAAGCTGCACGCCCGCGGCCCGATGGGCCTGCCGGAACTGACCAGCACCAAGTACATCGTCACGGGCGACGGCCACGTGCGCCGCTGAGGCGGCGGGGGGACGACGGGCGGCGGGCCGACGAATTTCCGTGCGGTCTGCCCAAATTGACCCCCCGGGACTACTCTGGATCCGTGCCGGAGGACGTGGGGGGCACGCCGTTCCCTGACGGCTGGGAGCCCGACGACGACCACGACCGCGGAGCGACGGACGAAGAGTTCGCCTCCGTGGTCTTCGACGAGACCTTCGTACGGGCCGCGGTGGTCCACGAACCGACGGCCGTGGAACGCCTCCTCGCCGCCGCCCAGGCCCGCGCCGAGGCCCAGGAGGCCGAGGCCCGCCGGGCGCACGCCCGCGGCGCCCTCGGTGAGGACGACCCCTACGAGGACGACTTCGGCCCGGACGGCGGTCCCGGCGCCGGGTACGGCCCCGACTTCGACGACCTCGACGAGAGCGACCTCCTCGGCCGCCGGGGCCCTCACGGCCCCCGCGGCCGGCTCTACGGCAAGCACGCCCGCTGGCACCGCCCGGTGGCCTGGATGCTCGCCCTCGTGATGGGCGTCGGCATGGTCGCGCTGGCCTTCGCCGCGGTCTACCGGGGCTCCTCCTCCCCGGACCGCCGCGACCAGGTGCCGCCCCCCGCCTCCACGGGACTGGAGCAGGGCCTGGGCGCGGGCGTCGGCGCGGACCCCGACGGCCCCGCCGAACTCCTCCCGCCCGCCGTCTCGGCGGCACCGCCCGCGCCCTGAACCGGGCGGCGGCGCGCACCCCCGAACCTGGCCGGGACCTGACAGAACTTGTCCGGTAGCCCGGCGTTTACCGGGGCTCCGCGCGACCTACCCTGAAGGTATGGGCGTGCCCGGAGAGCCGCCGGAGGGGACCCCCGAGGGCGCTCCCGGCGGTGGCGAGGACGAATACCGATCCGTCGTCTTCGACGAGTCGTTCGTCCGTGCTGCCCGCCTCCAGGAGTTCTCCGCGCGCGAGCGGATCTCCGATCACGCGCCCGCCGTCCGCCGCCGTCCCGCCGCCCTGCGGCGCGGACTCTCCCGCCAGGTGCTGTTCCTCGCCCTGCTCATCGCGTTCGCCTTCAGCACCGCGATCTACATGGGCTTCCGCCACCCGTACCAGAAGTCCGCGGCACGGCCCGTCCAGCCGCTGCGGACCACGGTCGTCCCGCTGGCCCCGCGCGCGGCCGTCCCCGGCTCCGCCGACATCGAGGCACTGTGGGCCCACAGCCCCGCCGCCGGGTTCCGCCACGGGGCCGAGGGTTTCACCCTGCCGGCCGTACGGCGCACCGCCCACTTCGCCGAGGGCCAGGTCCTCACCGCGCTGACCACGGCCAAGGACTACCTCGTCGACTCCGCGCTCGACCCCGAGGTGCTCAGCGGCGCCACCGTCCGCCCCGTTCGGCTGCTCCTCGACCCACGGCAGCTCACCCAGTTCGACCGCGGCCTCGCCCACCCCGCCGCGGACGGGCGGCACGCGGTCACCGGCTGGCTCGTCCGCTTCGACCCCTCCCGCGCCGAACTCGCCGACCGCGGCGTCCGGGTGCGGGGCACCCTACGGGCCGGCGAAACCACCTCCGACACGCTGGAGGTCGTCGCCGAGCACACCCTCGTGTACGCGCTGCGGCCGAGCGGAGCGGGCGCCGGCGCCAAGGTCTCACTGTTCACCGTGCGGCGCGAACTGACGTTCCACTTCGACCGGGGCGACCTGCGCGCGCACCGCACGGTGCTGGCCCTCGCCACCGTGCAGGCCGGCCCGCTCTCCTGCGCCGAGGACCAGGCCGGCCACTTGCTCCCGCTCCTGGCCGGCGAGTCGCCCAAGCCCGGCGGCCCCGCCGGCACCAACCCCTACGCCACCGGCGCGGCCACCGCCCTGTGCGGCACCCTGGCCACGGCGGCGCCGCGCTAGCGGGTCAACGGCGGCTCAGCGGCTCAGTTCTCGTCACCGTCGCCCTCGGGTCCCGGTGCGTCCTTCGGCGTGCCCTGGGGGGCGTCCTTGGAGTTGCCGTTCTGCGGGCCGGAGGTGAACCCGTCGAATCCGCGCCGGACCCGGTCCCCGATCCCGCCCGCGCTGCCCGCGAGGTCGCTGACCAGCTTCATCAGCGGGTCCTTCGAGCTCTTCACGTTGTTGGCGTAGTGCGCCGCCGACTCCCGGAAGGAGTCGGACACGGAGGCGTCCTTGTCCTCCGCCCGCCGCGGGTAGTGCCCGTCCATCAGCCGCTGGTACTCCCGCGACTCCGCCCACTTCTTCAGCTCCGCCGCCCGGACCGTGGTGAAGGGGTGCGAGCGCGGCAGCACGTTGAGGATCTTCAGCACGGAGTCCCGCAGGTCGCCGCCCGCCTCGTACTCCTCCGCCTGCTCCAGGAAGGCGTCCACGTTCATCTCGTGCAGGTGGTTGCCGCCCGCTATCTTCATCAGCCCGCGCATCGACGCCCTGAGGTCCTGCCCCACCAGCAGCCCCGCCCGGTCCGCGGACAGCTCCGACTTGCGGAACCACTCCCGCAGCGCGGTCACGATCGCCATGATCGCCAGGTTGCCCAGCGGGATCCAGGCCACTCGCAGTGCGAGGCTGGTCAGGAACAGCAGGATCGTCCGGTACACGGAGTGGCCCGAGAGCGCGTGCCCCACCTCGTGCCCGACGACGGCCCGCATCTCCTCCTCGTCGAGGAGCTCGACGAGACCCGTGGTCACCACGATGATCGGCTCGTCCATGCCGATGCACATCGCGTTGGGCTGCGGGTTCTGGGTGACGTACATCGGGGGGACCTTCTCCAGGTCCAGGATGTAACAGGCGTCCCGCAGCATGTCGTTGAGGTGGGCGAACTGGGCGTCCGAGACCCGCACCGAGTCGGACAGGAACAGCAACCGCAGGCTGCGCTCGGGCAGCAGGCCGCTGAGTGCCTTGAACACGGTGTCGAAGCCGCTGAGCTTGCGCAGGGCCACCAGGGCCGAACGGTCCGCCGGGTGTTCGTACGCGCGCGAGGAGATCCCCGGGAAACGCCTGCGCTGCCTGCTCGGCACGTGCTCGTGGCCGTTGCCGTTCGGTCGGCTGTCGTCGGACATGTGGTCCCCCATGCGTCGATGGCTGCCCTGTCGGTGCCTGCTGTGTGGTTGTCGTCGTGATGGTGAGGACGGCGGAGGCCGGCGGAGGCGGGGCGAAGGTGTGAATCCGGTGGGAGCCGTACAAGAAAGCCGCCCACCCCCGCGCCCCCGGAGCGGCACCCAGCCTAGGCGGAGTTACCGTGGCGGGTCAGCACACCCGTAAGGAGCGATCCATGGAGCACGTCCCCGCCGCCTGGCTCACCGGGGCGGCCGATGCCGCCGCTCGGCAGGGCTCCGGAAACCTCCTCCGCGTCGTCCTGATCGTCATGGTCGTGGGCTGCGTCCTCACCGCCTGGTTCGTCCTGCGCGGCTACGGCCGTCACGACGACTGACGTCTCCCGGCCCCGAACGGTTGCCCGAACGGGTGTGCGGAAGGGGCCCGCGGGCCCGCGCGCCCGTCCCAACGGTGGAGTCGGCGTGAGGCGCGCACGGGCCCCCGCATACGATGAGGCGACGTTTATCCCGCCCACACCGGATAGGTCCTGCCGAAGATGAGCCTTCCCAGCACCGCAGCCCAGTTGGTCACTCTCGCCGCCGAGGGCGGGGAGCACGGTGGCAACCACGAAAGCCTCGACCCCGCCGTGACCGGCGGCGCCGCCCTCCTCATCCTGCTCCTGCTGCTGTGGATCACCACCCGCTTCAACCGCGACCGCTGAAGCCCGGGCGCGGTCGTGTCCCGGCCATGACACGGTACGAAGGACGCCCGTCGGACGGAGCCCGCAGGACGGGCCGGTAGGGTCTGCACGCATGGGAGAGCAGGACATGCCTACCGGTCCGGCGAGCGGCACGGCCCCCGGGATCCGGCGCGGCCCCGGCAACGCGCCGTCGAATCCGGGCAAACGCCGTCTCGGCGTCATGGGCGGAACGTTTGACCCGATCCACCACGGACACCTCGTGGCGGCCAGCGAGGTCGCCGCGCAGTTCCACCTGGACGAGGTGGTGTTCGTCCCCACCGGCCAGCCCTGGCAGAAGGCCGACCGCCATGTCACGCCGGCCGAGGACCGCTATCTGATGACGGTCATCGCCACCGCCGAGAACCCGCAGTTCTCGGTCAGCCGCATCGACATCGACCGAGGCGGCCCCACGTACACCACGGACACCCTGCGCGACCTGCGCGCCCTCAACCCGGACACCGACCTGTTCTTCATCACCGGTGCCGACGCCCTGGGGCAGATCCTCACCTGGCGGTACGCCGAGGAACTGTTCTCCCTGGCCCACTTCATCGGCGTCACCCGCCCCGGCCACACGCTGACCGACCCGGGCCTGCCCGAGGGCGGTGTCTCGCTGATCGAGGTCCCGGCCCTGGCGATCTCCTCCACCGACTGCCGCGCGCGGGTCGCGAGCGGCCAGCCGGTCTGGTACCTGGTCCCGGACGGCGTGGTGCGCTACATCGACAAGCGCCAGCTGTACCGCGGCGAGTGAGCCGAGAGGGGCACCGGTGAACGACCGATACGACGGATACCCGGCCGGCGACAGTTACGAACTCGTCGGCTACGACGAGTACGGACAGCCCGTGTACCGGCAGGTGCCCGCGCCCCGGGCACCCGAGGGCCACGACCCCTACGGGGCCGGCCCGCAACAGCAGTCACGAGGGTACGGCGGCCCCTCGCAGTACTCCGCCCCGCCGGAGTACCCCGCGCGGTCCGACTACGCCGACCCCGACTACGCCGCCCCCTCCACTCCCTCGGACCCCTCCGGGTACGGGGGCTACGGCTACGACCCCTTCGCGGCCGCGCCCCAGCAGCCCGCCCCGCCGTACGACACCGGCGCGGGCGCCTCCCCCTACGGCGCACACGACCCGTACGGGGCCGGCCCGGGCGCCCCGGCCGCCCCCGAGGACCCCTACGGGCAGGCGGCGGACGCACGGCGCTCCCCGGGCACCGGGCGGGCCGCCCGCGTCCCCCGGCAGCCGGGCCCG
>BNBP01000109.1 GCA_014656015.1 Streptomyces griseoaurantiacus
CTTCGACGGACAACAGCCCTACAACCCCGAAGAAGTCCGCGAGGCCCTCCAGATCGGCCCCGACGCCCCCATCATCACCACCGACGCCCGACACCGCGCCGACGCCAAGTCGACCCTGATCACGCTCGTCGAGCACGCGCTGATGGCACGGCTGAGGTAGCACGCGGTGGCCCGCGCCCTCCGGGGCGCGGGCACCACGCGGGTACGACGGAAGGGCCCCTCCGCAGCACGCGGAGGGGCCCTTCTGCTGTCTGGTGCGGCGCTCAGCGCCAGCTGTGCGGGGCGCGGAAGCCGTTCTCGCGCTCGAGGCGGCGCCAGCCGGCCCGCGCACGCCCGCGGTGACCGGGTGCCGGGGCCTCCTGCCGGGCGGCCGCCCGGGCCAGCAGGACCGCCGTGATCGCCGCGACTTCCTCGGGCCCGGCGTGCCCCTTCTCGACGCGGATGTCAGGAACGTTCATGGGTGTCAGTCTCCGTGAGGAAGGTGTCCGCAGTGTTACTGCGGCGGGTTGCCGTGCTTGCGGGACGGCAGGTCGGCGTGCTTGCTCGCCAGCATCGCCAGGGACTTGATGAGCACCTCGCGGGTCTCGGCCGGGTCGATGACGTCGTCGACCAGGCCGCGCTCGGCCGCGTAGTAGGGGTGCATCAGCTCGGACTTGTACTCCTTCACCATGCGTGCCCGCATGGCGTCGGGGTCCTCCGCCCCGGCGATCTGCCGGCGGAAGATGACGTTGGCGGCGCCCTCGGCGCCCATCACCGCGATCTCGTTGGTCGGCCACGCGTACGTGAGGTCGGCACCGATGGACTGACTGTCCATGACGATGTACGCGCCTCCGTACGCCTTGCGCAGGATCAGGGAGATCCGCGGCACGGTGGCGTTGCAGTAGGCGTACAGCAGCTTCGCCCCGTGCCGGATGATGCCGCCGTGTTCCTGGTCGACGCCGGGCAGGAAGCCCGGGACGTCCAGGAGGGTCATGATCGGGACATTGAAAGCGTCACACATCTGCACGAAGCGCGCAGCTTTTTCGCTCGCCTCGATGTCCAGCACGCCCGCCAGCACCTGCGGCTGGTTGGCGATGATGCCGACGACCTGGCCGTCGAGCCGGGCCAGCGCGCAGATGATGTTCCGCGCCCAGCGCTCGTGGACCTCCAGGTACTCGCCGTCGTCGACGATCTCCTCGATGACCTTGGTCATGTCGTAGGGCCGGTTGCCGTCGGCCGGGACCAGGTCGAGCAGGACCTCGGAGCGGCGGTCGGCCGGGTCGGAGCACTCGGTGCGCGGCGGGTTCTCGCGGTTGTTCTGCGGGAGCAGCGAGAGGAGGTAGCGCACCTCGGCGATGCACGTCTCCTCGTCGTCGTACGCGAAGTGGCAGACGCCGGAGGTCTCGGCGTGCACGTCGGCGCCGCCGAGGCCGTTCTGGGTGATCTCCTCGCCGGTGACGGCCTTGACGACGTCGGGTCCCGTGATGAACATCTGCGAGGTGTCGCGGACCATGAACACGAAGTCCGTGAGCGCCGGGCTGTAGGCCGCGCCGCCCGCGCAGGGGCCGAGCATCACGCTGATCTGCGGGATGACGCCGGAGGCCTTGGTGTTGCGCTGGAAGATGCCGCCGTAGCCGGCGAGGGCGCTGACGCCCTCCTGGATGCGTGCGCCGGCGCCGTCGTTGAGGGAGACCAGCGGGGCACCGGCCGCGATGGCCATGTCCATGATCTTGTGGATCTTCGTGGCGTGGGCCTCGCCCAGGGCGCCGCCGAAGATGCGGAAGTCGTGGGCGTAGACGAAGACCGTGCGGCCCTCCACCGTGCCCCAGCCGGTGATGACACCGTCGGTGTACGGCTTCTTGGCCTCCAGGCCGAACCCAGTGGCCCGGTGCCTGCGGAGCTGCTCGACCTCCTGGAAGGAACCGGGGTCCACCAGCAGCTCGATGCGCTCCCGTGCGGTCAGCTTGCCCTTGGCGTGCTGCGCCTCGGTCGCCTTCTCGCTGGGGCCCGCCAGCGCCTGCGCACGGATCTCGTGCAGCTCGGCGACCCGGCCGCGGGCATCCGCAGGTTCGCCGGTGGGTTCGCCCGTCGTCTCTTCCAAAACGGTCATGTAGTGACCTTACGAAGCCGACGGGCGAAAGCGAGCCGTCGACTCCGTACAGTCTCCGGGGCGTTTTCCTGGTGCCACTGAACAGAACCCTGCCGGGATGCAGCCGTTTCGACTGCTCACAGGGGTCGGGACTTGTGGGGGGCGCACAAAGGAACGCGGGGAGAGGGTGCTCACATTCGGTGTCCGCGCATGCCCTCGGCGGAGTGACGGGCGACGCCCGACCGGGGGCACGGGCGGCGAGGACGGGACCGATCGTACGGAGTCCCCGGCGACTTGGCGGAAACGGCCCCGGCGATGTTGAAGGTTTAACAGAATGGGGCTACGGTGAAGACGGTACTTAGTTAAACCTTCAACCAAACCCCGACAAGAGGAGTGCGCCATGGGCATCTTCGGCCGCAGCAACGACGAGACCGCCTCCGCCGCGGGCACCACCGCGGTGAGCCCGGACCTGGCGGCACTGACCGGCGAGTACGTCATCGACCCCGCCCACTCGACCATCGGCTTCACGGCCCGGCACGCGATGGTCACCAACGTCAAGGGCAGCTTCAAGGACTTCGAGGGCACGCTGCACCTCGACGGGGGCGACCCGGCGAAGTCGACGGCCACGATCGACGTGAAGATGGACAGCATCGACACCGGGTCCGCCGACCGCGACGGGCACCTCAAGAGCGCGGACTTCTTCAAGACCGAGGAGTTCCCGACGATGACGTTCCGCTCCACCGGGGCGGAGGCCACGGGCGGGGACGACTACCGGATCACCGGTGACCTCACCATCCTCGGCACGACCCGGCCGCTCACCATCGACCTCGAGTTCAACGGCGCCGCGAAGGACCCCTTCGGCAACGAGCGCGTCGGCTTCGAGGGCAAGGCCGAGATCCTGCGCTCGGAGTGGGGTCTGACGTGGAACGCGGCGCTGGAGACCGGCGGCGTGCTCGTCTCGGACAAGATCAAGCTGGTCTTCGACATCTCGGCGATCAAGCAGGCCTGAGCCGCGCCCCGCGCACTCCCGCCTCCACCGGGCCCGCCCTCCGTTCCCCGTCCGGGGAGGGCGGGCTCCCTGGCGTGCGGGGGGAGCTCAGAAGTCGCCGCCCCCGCCGCCGAAGTCCCCTCCCCCGCCGAATCCGCCGCCGTCACCGAAGCCGCCGCCGAAGTCGCCCGGGTCGAAGTCCGACCCGGACACGTCACCTCCCCCGTAGCCCCCGCCGAAGCCGTCCCCGTGGCCGGCGTCCGCGTAGCCGTACCCGCCGCCGTAGAAGGCCCCGTAGCCCGGCCCCGACATCAGGCCGCCGAGCATCGTGCCGACCAGCAGCCCCGGCAGCAGCCCGCCGCCGAAGTAGCCGCCCGCCCAGGGCCCGTACGCCGGGCCCGCGTCCCAGTACGGGCGGCGGCCCCGGTCCGTCTCCACCTCCCGCACCTCCGGCTCGCGCCCGTCCGCGAGGCGCGCCCGGTCCGCCGCGCACACCGGGACCCGGCGGGGGGTGCCCCCGGCGGGCACCCACTCCACGTCCTCCACGGAGGGCCCGTGCCGGGGGTCGAAGAAGCACGGCGGCCGGCGCTCCGGCAGCGGCCGCCCCTCCCGCCGGGCGGCCAGCCGCGCCAGCGAGAACCGGCCGTTCTCCAGGGCCTCGGTCACCCCGCGCACGTCCTCCGGACGCCGGGCCCCCGCCATCGCCGACTTCGCCTGCTCGTACGCGTCCAGCGCCTGTCCGTAGTCGGCGCGCATCGGGTCGTCCGCGCCCGGTTCGCCCGGCCGGAAGTCGAGCCGGTCGAGTTCCTCGCCGAAGGCCGTGATGTCCTCGTCGACGACCACCCGAAGCCGCTCCAGCGCGGCCCGCTGCTCCTCCTCCCGCCGGCGGCGGTTGCGGCGGCTGACGGCGTAGGCGCCCGCCCCCGCGAGCACGACCACCGCGCCGACGGCGATGAGCGCGGTAGGGGAGGCGTCGCCGCCGCGGCCGGCCCCGCCGTCCCAGCTCGACGGGGCGCGGCCGCCGATGTTCGCCAGTGCCCGGTCCGTGAACTCGGTGAGCTGGACCGGCGCGTCCTCGCCCTGGACGCTGCCGACCAGGTTGCGCACGGCGGTCCGCGGCAGCACGGAGGAGTCGGCGCGGGCGTCGAAGCGGTCGCCGAGCCGGACCCCGTAGAGGCCGGTGATGCCGGTCGCGGTGCGCAGGTCGGTGAACAGGTCCTGGGTGGGGAAGCCTGCGGGCAGCACGGCGAGGAAGACGGGCTTGTCCGCCTCCTCGATCCGGTTCGCGAGGTCGCGGGCCTGGGCCGCGGAGAGCTGGTCGGAGGCGGCGGGATCCACATAGACGGGGCTCTCGCGCAGGGCGGCGGCGACGGTGGCGATGTCGCTGGCGGGCGAGGCCGTGGGTGCGGCCCCGGCGCCCGGCGCGGCGGTGAAGAGCACCGCCAGGACGGCCGCGAGGACGGCCACCAGCCGGGCGCGGGAGCCTCGGGTCGGTGCGGAGGTCATGGGTGCGGGGTACCCGCGAGGCGGCGAAAGGTGCGCACCGTTTCCGCGCGCCCCGGTCCGGGCGCCCCCTCGCCGCCCGCCCCCGTCCGGGCCGGCCCGCCCTCTCCTGCGGCGGGCCGGACCGGACGGCCCGGCTACCTGCCGGCGGCGCGGTAGGCGCGGGTGAGGGCGCTCAGCGCCTCCCCGTACCGGCCGCGCAGCAGCGCGCGGTCCGCCTCCGCGAAGGGCTTCGCGGTGGCCTCGTTCAGCGTGGCGGCGATCCGCTGCTGCACCAGCAGGCGGGCCTTGCCGACCGCCTCGCGGCCCTGCCGGTCGGCTCCCGCGCTCTCGGCCGCCTTCGCGGTGTCCGAGAGCGCCCGCAGTGTGTCGAGGCCGCCCTTCGGCACCTTCGTGCCGGTCCTCAGCCCCCAGCCGAAGGGGAACTGCGGGTCGTAGGCGGCGTCGCCGACGTTGATCGGGAGCTGGGACATGGACTTCGGCCAGGTCACGGGCAGTTGCCCGGTGAACGGACGGCGCCCGTAGAGGACGTCGGCGACCCCTTCGCCCTCGGTGCCCGGCAGCCAGGAGGCGACCAGCGCGTCGGTCCGGCCGAGGAGGTCGCCGAGGAGCTGCGGGCGTCCGGAGACGACCAGGACGACGCACTTCATCGCCCCGCACACCGTGTCGACCGCCGCTCTGTCGGCCGCCGTCAGCTCCAGGTCGTGCCCGTTGCCGACGTCGCCCACGCCCTCGGCGTAGGGGGTCTCGCCGACGACGACCACACCGACGTCGTAGCCGGACGTGGACGCCGAGGCGTCCTTGGAGTAGGTGACGCGTCCGCCGGCCTCGCGCATGCCCTCCAGGATCGTGGTCCCCTTCGTGATGTCACCGGAGGAGCCCTGCCAGGTGATCGTCCAGCCGCCGGTCTGGTTGCCGAGGTCGTCGGCGTTGGAACCGGCCACGTACACCTTCTGGTGCCGGGAGAGCGGCAGCAGGCCGTGGCCGTTCTTCAGGAGCACCTGCGACTCGGCCGCCGCCTCGCGGGCCACCGCGCGGTGGGCGGCGGACCCGATGCGGGAGGCTCCGCGCGTGTCGGCGTAAGGGTGTTCGAACAGGCCCAGCCTGAACTTCTGCGTGAGGATGCGGGACACGGCGTCGTCGACGCGGCGCGTGCTGACGCGCCCGGCCTTCACCTCGTCGAGGAGCGTGCCGGTGAACTCCTTGTAGGAGTACGGCACCATCGCCATGTCCACGCCCGCGTTGACGGAGGCGCGGACCTGCGCCGCCCGGTCGCCGGGGAGCTGGTAGATGCCGTCCCAGTCGCTGATGACGAAGCCCTCGAAGCCCATCCGGTCCTTGAGCACGCCGTTGATCATGTCGGCGCGGGCGTGCATCTTCACCGGTCCCCGGCCGTCGCCCACGACGTCGAGCGAGGAGAAGGAGGGCATGACCGTGCCGATGCCGCGGTCGACGGCCGTCCGGTACGGGGAGAGGTGGACCGCCTCCAGTTCGGCGCGGGTCACCTCGGTGACGCCCTGGTCGATGGTGTACGTGCCGGTGGTGGAGGAGCCGTAGGCGGTGCCGCCGTCGCCGACGAAGTGCTTGGCGGTGGCCAGCACCTTGTCGCCGCGGTCGAGGTCACGGCCGTCGGCGCGGCCCTGGAGGCCGCGGATCACCGTCTCCATGGACGTCACCAGGGCGGGGTCCTCGCCGAAGGACTCGTAGGCGCGGCCCCAGCGTTCGTCGCGGGAGACGCAGAGGCAGGGGGCGAAGTCCCAGGGGACGCCGGTGGCGCGGACCTCGGCGGCGGTCACCTCGCCGGTCCGCTCCGCGAGGGCGGGGTCGCGGGAGGCGCCGAGGCCGATGTTGTGCGGCATGACCGTCGCGCCGGCCAGGTTGTTGTGGCCGTGGACCGCGTCGACGCCGTAGATCAGCGGGATCTGGAAGCGGGTGGCCCGGGCGCGGAGCTGGTAGGAGTCGATCATCTTCGCCCAGGCCGCGGGGGTGTTGGGCGTGGGGGTGGAGCCTCCGCCGGAGAGCAGCGAGCCGAGGGCGTAGGAGGCGATGTCGCCGGGGGCGGTCATCGCGCCGCGCTCGGCCTGTGTCATCTGGCCGGCCTTCTCGGCGAGGGACATCCGCGAGACGAGGTCGGCGACGCGCTTGCGGACCGGCAGCCGTTCGTCGAGGTACGGCAGTCCGTGCGCGTCGAGCACGACCTGCGGGGTGTCCGCGGGCGGCTTGGCGCCGGTGACCGTGAGCTTCAGCGGGATCGTCTCGGCCGTCTCGGCGGAACGGTCCTTCAGGGTGCGGACGCGGACGGTGCGGGTGGTCCCCGAGGCGGTGCCCGCCGGGAAGGTGAGCGTGCCGGCGGCCGGGGCGTAGTCCTTGCCCGCGGTGGCGCTGCCGGAGCGGTCGGTGGTGTACGCGACGGTCACGGGCGCGTCCAGGGGCGCCGCGCCGGTGGTGGCGACCGTGACCCTGACGTCGGCCGTGCCGCCCTCCTTCACCGGGTACACGGCGGCGTCGGTGGTGACCGAGGCGCGCAGCGACGGGTCGGCCTTCCCGTACAGCTCGACGTGGTCCATGGCGAACTCGCCCCGGACACCGACGGGGAGGGTGAGGGAGTAGCCCCACATCGCGGTGAGGTTCAGGACCTGGTCGATGCCCCCGACGGGCTGGTAGTCGGTGCGGTAGGCGAAGTCGGTGAAGGGCAGCTCGATCTGCTTCCAACCGGTGAAGTCGTCGGCGAAGGAGGTCGTCCACAGTTCGGAGGCCTCGCCGTTCACCCCGCCGTCCTTGATCTCGAAGGGGATCTTCTTGCCGGTGTTCCGGCCCTCCCACCACAGGCGGACGCCCCGGTGCGCGGACCAGTCGTGGGCCGGCCGGTCGGCGGCGAAGTCGTGGGTGAAGCCGCCGTAGCCGGAGATGTCGTAGCTGCCGGTGAGGACCTTCTCGCCCTCCGGGGCGTCGGCGCGGGCGGTCAGCGCGAGCGTGGGCGGGTCGTCGGCGTCGCCGCCCCAGGTGAAGATGCCCTCGGCCGGCTGGGCGGCGAAGGGGACCTCGCCCTCGAAGCGGTCGACGGGGACCGGGGCGGGATCGTCGGCTGCGGCGGCCGCGCGCGCGGCGCCGAGCGGGAGGAGTGCGGTGAGCAGCGTCGCGGAGGCGAGCAGGGCGGTTCTTCGCATGGACCTTCCCCTTGGCTCTGGGAGGGCCCTTCGGGCTCCCGGATCCTTCCGTGAGCCCCCGGGGTCCCTCGTGTGCTCTCGGACTTGGATCACGGCGGACTTAGATCACGGCGTGAGTAAAAGCGGGGCGCGTCCGGCCCGTCAAGACACCGGGACGGAACTGGTGCACAGCCAAGGGGCCTACGGGAAACCGGAGTTGGGGGTTCTGCGGGGCCCGGCGCGCGGCGCCCCGCGCATCCCGCCGGGGGCCGCCCGGGCGGGGCGCGCGGGGCGCCGCGGGGTTCTCGCGCTACTCGGCCGGGGTGACCCCGGCGCGCAGCAGGCCGTAGGTGTAGGCGTCCTCCAGGGCCTGCCAGGACGCGGCGATGACGTTCTCCGCGACACCGACCGTCGCCCACTCGCCCACCCCGTCCGAGGTGGAGATCAGCACGCGCGTCGTGGAGCTGGTGCCGTGCTTGCCCTCCAGGATGCGGACCTTGTAGTCGACGAGCTCCAGGGCGGCGAGCTGGGGGTAGAACCGCTCCAGGGCCACCCTGAGCGCCCGGTCCAGCGCGTTGACCGGGCCGTTGCCCTCCGCGGTGGCGACGATGCGCTCGCTCTTGGCCCACATCTTCACCGTGGCCTCGTTGGCGTGGGTGCCGTCGGGGCGGTCCTCGACGATGGCCCGCCAGGACTCGGTGCGGAAGTACCGCAGCGGCTTGCCGGCGACCTCCTCGCGCAGCAGGAGTTCGAAGGAGGCGTCGGCCGCCTCGTAGGTGTAGCCCTCGAGTTCGCGCTCCTTGACCCGCTCGACGACGCGGCCGACCAGTTCGCGGTCGCCGCCGAGGTCGATGCCGAGTTCCTTGCCCTTGAGCTCGATCGAGGCGCGGCCCGCCATGTCCGAGACCAGCATCCGCATGGTGTTGCCGACCTGCTCGGGGTCGATGTGCTGGTACAGGTCGGGGTCGACCTTGATGGCGGAGGCGTGCAGTCCGGCCTTGTGGGCGAAGGCGGAGACACCGACGTAGGGCTGGTGGGTGGAGGGCGTGAGGTTGACGACCTCGGCGATGGCGTGGGAGATCCGGGTGGTCTCGCGCAGCCTGCCCTCGGGCAGGACCTTCTTGCCGTACTTCAGCTCCAGCGCGGCGACGACCGGGAACAGGTTGGCGTTGCCGACGCGCTCGCCGTAGCCGTTGGCGGTGCACTGCACGTGGGTGGCGCCCGCGTCGACGGCGGCGAGGGTGTTGGCGACCGCGCACCCGGTGTCGTCCTGGGCGTGGATGCCGAGGCGGGCGCCGGTGTCGGCGAGGACGGTGGTGACCACGGCCTGGATCTGCGCGGGGAGCATGCCGCCGTTGGTGTCGCACAGGACGACGACGTCGGCGCCGGCCTCGGCGGCGGCCCGTACGACGGCCTTGGCGTACTCGGGGTTGGCGCGGTACCCGTCGAAGAAGTGCTCGCAGTCGACGAAGACGCGGCGGCCCTCGGAACGCAGGTGGGAGACGGTGTCGCTCACCATGGCGAGGTTCTCGTCGAGGGTGGTGCGCAGGGCGAGTTCGACGTGCCGGTCGTGCGATTTGGCGACCAGGGTGATGACCTCGGCGCCGGAGTCCAGCAGCGCCTTGACCTGGGGGTCCTCGGCGGCCTTGGCACCGGCGCGGCGGGTGGCGCCGAAGGCGACGAGCCGGGCGTGCCGGAAGTCGATCTCCTGCCGGGCGCGGGCGAAGAACTCGGTGTCCCGGGGGTTGGCGCCGGGCCAGCCGCCCTCGATGAAGCCGACGCCGAAGTCGTCCAGGTGCCGTGCGATGGCCAGCTTGTCCGCGACGGTGAGGTTGATGCCCTCGCGCTGCGCGCCGTCGCGCAGGGTGGTGTCGAAGACGTGGAAGGAGTCGTCGAGCTCGCTGGGTTCCGTCGTCATGGTGTCAAGGCTCCTGTACTGGATCTCGGTCTGTTCCGGATTGACCGGTTCCGCCGTCCTCCAGGGTCCCTCGCGCTCTCCCCCCGGCATGCGGTGGGCCGGGAAAAACGAAAAACCCCTCGCGGGTGCGAGAGGTCTGCGCGCGGGTCGAGGACGACGGTGTCCGCCCGTACCTGGTCGTACGAGACGGTCACTGCGGACCGGCGCGCCTGCTGCCAATAATCATGGCGAACGAGAGCACGGGGGCATTTTGGCACAGTCCGGCCCCGGGCCCCACGGCCGTCTCAGGATGCGGGCGCGCGTGGGACCGGGTCCCGCCCGCGGGGAGGCGGGACCCGTCGGGGCCGGGCCGGTTCAGCCGATGCGGCGCATCCAGCCGTGGGCGTCCTCGGTGACGCCGCGCTGCAGGCTGAGCAGGGCCTCGCGGAGCCGGGCGGTGACGGTGCCGGGGGTGCCGTCGCCGTGGGTCCACTCGCCGCTCTTGGTGCGGACGGTGCCGATCGGGGTGACGACGGCGGCGGTGCCGCAGGCGAAGACCTCGGTGAGGGCGCCGGAGGCGGCGTCCTCGCGCCACTGCTGGAGGGTGACGACGCCCTCCTCGGCGGTGTAGCCGAGGTCCCGGGCCACCTGCAGGAGGGAGTCGCGGGTGATGCCCTCCAGGATGGAGCCGGTCAGCGCGGGGGTGACGATGCGGTCGCCGTAGACGAAGGCGATGTTCATGCTGCCGGACTCCTCGACCTTGGTGCGGGTCACCGCGTCGAGGTAGACGACCTGGTCGCAGCCGTGCGCGGCGGCCTCGGCCTGGGGCAGCAGCGAGGCGGCGTAGTTGCCGCCGGTCTTGGCGTCGCCGGTGCCGCCGGGGACGGCGCGCACATGGTCCTCGGAGACCCAGATGGTGACCGGCTTGACGCCGCCGGCGAAGTAGGCGCCGGAGGGCGAGGCGATCAGCATGTACAGGTACTCGTTGGCCGGGTGGACGCCGAGCCCGGTCTCGGTGGCGAACATGAACGGCCGCAGGTAGAGCGACTCCTCGCCGCCGTGCGGCGGGACCCAGGCCGCGTCCTGGGAGAGCAGGGCGTCGAGGGAGGCGAGGAAGAGCTCCTCGGGCAGTTCGGCCATGGCCATGCGGCGGGCGGAGTTGCGGAACCGGCGGGCGTTGGCCTCGGGCCGGAAGAGGGCGACGGAGCCGTCGGGCTGCCGGTAGGCCTTGAGGCCCTCGAAGATCTCCTGGCCGTAGTGGAGCACGTGGGTGGAGGGGTCGAGCGAGAGCGGCCCGTAGGGGACGAGCTGTGCGTCGTGCCAGCCCCGTCCCTCGGTCCAGCGGATGGTCACCATGTGGTCGGTGAAGTGGCGGCCGAACCCGGGGTTGGCCATGGCCGCCTCCCGCTGCGCGGCGGGCAGCGGGTGGGCGGAGGGCTTGAGCTCGATCGTGGGCGTCGTCATGAGTGGTTGTCCTTCACCGGTCGTGTGTGACGGGCCGCGCTCACGTCCGCACCGCACGTGGCGGTTGGTAGGACGTCCGAGCATTCCCTCATACCGCGGCTCCGCGTCCGATTATCGCAAGAGCAGGACCGTGGATGAAAGGGACGAAACGATGTGACTGCGGCCCTTGGGCGTGCCCAGGGTGGATAGATGGTGACACCCGGCGAGGGCATGGAAAAGCCGCCGGGTGCGGATGCGACCCGGCGGCCTTCTCGTCCCTGTGGTCAGGGTGGCGTGAGCGGCGCGGGGTCAGCCCGCTACTCGGGCGACGAGGGCGTCGCCGATGTCGGCGGTGCTGCGGGCGGGTCCTCCGACGCGCTCCGCGAGGTCGGCGGAGACGGCCTCCTCGATGCGGGCGGCCTCGGCCTCGTGACCGAGGTGGCGCAGCAGGAGGGCGACGGACAGCACGGTGGCCGAGGGGTCGGCCTTGCCCTGGCCCGCGATGTCGGGCGCGGAGCCGTGCACGGGCTCGAACATGGAGGGGTAGGTGCCGCCCGGGTTGATGTTGCCGGAGGCGGCGACCCCGATACCGCCGGAGATGGCGGCGGCCAGGTCGGTGATGATGTCGCCGAAGAGGTTGTCGGTGACGATCACGTCGAAGCGCTCGGGCTGCGTGACGAGGTAGATCGTCGCCGCGTCCACGTGCATGTACTCGGTGGTGACCTCGGGGAACTCCTCGGCCACCTTGTTGAAGACGTTCGTCCACAGGTGCCCCGCGAAGGTGAGCACGTTGTTCTTGTGGACGAGGGCGAGCTTCTTGCGCGGGCGGGCCTGCGCCCGGGCGAAGGCGTCGCGCACGACCCGCTCGACACCGAAGGCCGTGTTGACGGAGACCTCGGTGGCGACCTCCTGGGGGGTGCCCTTGCGGATGGTGCCGCCGTTGCCCGTGTAGGGGCCCTCGGTGCCCTCGCGGACGACCACGAAGTCGATCTCCGGCTGGCCGGCGAGCGGGGTCTGCACGCCCGGGAGCAGCTTGGAGGGGCGCAGGTTGACGTGGTGGTCGAAGGCGAAGCGGAGCTTGAGCAGGAAACCGCGCTCCAGGACGCCGGAGGGGACCGAGGGGTCGCCGATGGCGCCGAGCAGGATCGCGTCGTGGGCCTGGAGCTGCTCGAGGTCGGTGTCGGTGAGGGTCTCACCGGTGGCGTGGTAGCGCCGGGCACCGAAGTCGTACTCCTTGGTCTCCAGCTTCACATCCTGCGGAAGGACGGCGGAGAGCACCTTGAGGCCTTCGGCCACGACCTCCTGGCCGATGCCGTCACCGGGAATGACTGCGAGATTGATGCTGCGAGACATGGCGTCACGGTACGCCATGTCTTAGAGCGTGACACGGTCTGTCCGGAGTGTGGACTCAGTGGCCCGTCTGGCCGCCGTTGTCCCGGCGGTCGAGGGCGCGCTGGAGGGCGGCGGCGGCGTTCTTGCGGTCGGTGTCACTCGTGCGGGGGTGACGGACGCGGCGGCGGGCGGTCGTCTCGGCCATGGGAAATCGACTCCTCAGCCAGTGGTGGGAAACCAGCGGTGGGAAAGCTGGAGAACGACGAGACGCCAAAAGGAGCGGGGAACGCGCGCCGCAGGGGTCACCTGCCTAGGGCACGGCTCACAGCCGCCATTCGCTCGGTCGAGCGGGACGTTCGGCTCCTACAAAAGTAAGGGACGGGAAGCCAGGTGTCTGCACAATTACTTGGGCTTCCTACTATCTGAGACGGCTCCTCGACCTCACCCGCTCCGACCTGCGGAAACGCCGGAGGGCGCCCCGGTGGGGGCGCCCTCGGACGGGTGAGGGGGGTCAGCCCATGTGGGGGTACGCGTAGTCGGTCGGCGGGACCAGGGTCTCCTTGATGGCCCGGGTCGAGGTCCACCGCATGAGGTTCTGCGGGGCGCCCGCCTTGTCGTTGGTGCCGGAGGCGCGCCCGCCGCCGAACGGCTGCTGGCCGACGACCGCGCCCGTCGACTTGTCGTTGATGTAGAAGTTGCCGGCCGCGTAGCGCAGCTTCTCCATCGCGTGGGCGGCCGCCGCGCGGTCACCCGCGATCACCGAGCCGGTCAGCGCGTAGTCCGACACGGACTCCATCTGGGTGAGCATGTCCTCGTAGGCCTCGTCCTCGTACACGTGGACCGCGAGCACGGGGCCGAAGTACTCGGTGCGGAAGACCTCGTTCTCGGGGTCCGTGCACACGATGACGGTCGGCCGGACGAAGTACCCGACGGAGTCGTCGTAGGTCCCGCCCGCCACGATCGTGCAGGAGGGGTCCTGCTTCGCCCGGTCGATCGCCGCCTTGTTCTTGGCGAAGGACCGCTCGTCGATGACCGCGCCGAGGAAGTGGGAGAGGTCCGTGACGTCACCCATGGTGAGCCCGTCGACCTCGGCCGCGAACTCCTCCTCGAAGCCGGCGTTCCAGATCGAGGCGGGGATGTAGGCGCGCGAGGTCGCGCTGCACTTCTGCCCCTGGTACTCGAAGGCCCCGCGGGTCAGCGCGGTCTTGAGCACCGCGCGGTCCGCCGAGGGGTGCGCGACGACGAAGTCCTTGCCGCCGGTCTCGCCGACGAGCCGCGGGTACGTGCGGTACTTCTCGATGTTGGCGCCGACCGTCTTCCACAGGTACTGGAAGGTCGGGGTCGAGCCGGTGAAGTGGATGCCGGCCAGGTCGCGGTGGTGCAGGGCCACCTCGGAGACCTCCACGCCGTCACCGGTGAGCAGGTTGATGACGCCCGCCGGGAGCCCCGCCTCCTCCAGCAGCTCCATGAGCAGCACGGCCGCGAGGGTCTGCGTCGGGGAGGGCTTCCACACCACCACGTTGCCCATCAGCGCGGGCGCGGTCGGCAGGTTGCCGGCGATCGCGGTGAAGTTGAACGGGGTGATCGCGTAGACGAAACCCTCCAGCGGGCGGTGGTCCATGCGGTTCCACACGCCCGGGGAGTTGGCCGGCGGCTGCTCGGCCAGGATGCCGCGCGCGTAGTGCACGTTGAAGCGCCAGAAGTCGACGAGCTCGCAGGGGCTGTCGATCTCCGCCTGCTGGGCGGTCTTGGACTGCCCGAGCATCGTCGCGGCGGCGAGCTTCTCGCGCCAGGGGCCGGCGAGCAGTTCGGCGGCGCGCAGGAAGATCGCGGCGCGGTCGTCGAAGGAGAGCGCGCGCCAGCCGGGCGCGGCGGCGAGCGCCGCGTCGACGGCGTCCTGCGCGTCCTGGCGCGAGGCGTGCCGGAAGGTGCCGAGCACGGCCTTGTGATGATGGGGCTGGACGACGTCGAAGCTCTCGCCGCCGCCCATCCGCTTGCTCCCGCCGATGGTGCAGGGCAGCTCCCTGGGGTTCTCGGCGAGGTCCTTCAGGGCCACCTCCAGCCGCGCCCGCTCGGGCGAACCGGGGGCGTAGCCGTGCACCGGCTCGTTGACGGGGGCGGGGACCCGGGTCACAGCGTCCATGGTTTCCGTAACTCCTTGTGTGGGCGGTTTGTGGTTGCGGAAGGGGCGGGGCGGGAGTGGCTGCGGGGGCGGGGTCAGCCCCTGCCGACCACGCTCCTCGCGAAGAACCGCAGGTTGGCCGGCTTCTCCGCGAGCCGCCTCATGCTGTGTCTGCCCGGGGGACACCCCCCGGACCCCCGGCCGGTGCCGGGGTGCGGCGCGGGGCGGTCAGCCACGACCGACCACGCTCCTCGCGAAGAACCGCAGGTTGGCCGGCTTCTCCGCGAGCCGCCTCATGAAGTACCCGTACCAGTCCGTGCCGTACGCGGTGTACACCCGCATGCGGTGGCCCTCCGCGGCGAGCCGCAGGTGCTCCTCGCTCCGGATGCCGTAGAGCATCTGGAACTCGTACTCGTCCTGCTTGCGGCCCGCGCGCCGGGCGAGTTCCTGGGCGATGGCGACGAGGCGCGGGTCGTGCGAGCCGACCATCGGGTAGCCCTCGCCCTCCATCAGCGTCCGCAGCACGCGGACGTACGCCTTGTCGATCTCGTGCCGGTCCTGGTACGCGACCGAGGCCGGCTCCTTGTACGCGCCCTTGACCAGCCGCACCCGGCTGCCGCTCGCGGCGAGACGGCGGGCGTCGGCCTCGGTGCGGAAGAGGTACGCCTGGATGACGCAGCCCGTCCGGGGGAAGTCCCGCCGCAGTTCCTCGTGGACGGCGAACATCGAGTCGAGGGTGGTGTGGTCCTCGGCGTCCAGCGTGACGGTGGTGCCGATGGCGTCGGCGGCCTCGACGACCGGGCGGACGTTGGCCAGCGCCAGCTCGTGGCCGCCGGGCAGCGCCTGGCCGAACATCGACAGCTTGACGGACATCTCGGCGCGCCGGCCCAGCTCCATCGGCTTCAGCCGGTCGATGAGCTCCAGGTACGCGTCGCGCGCGGCGGCGGCCTGCTCGGGGGTCGTGATGTCCTCGCCCACGACGTCCATGGTGAGTTCGAGGCCCTTGTCGGTGAGCTCGCGGACGACCGGCACGATGTCGTCGACGTTCTCCCCGGGGATGAACCGGTCGACGACCGGCCGGGTCACCGGGGCGGCCGAGACCAGCCGGCGCAGTCGGTCGCTGCGCGAGGCGGCGAGAATCACGGGACCCAGCACGGGGCACCTCCACAAGAACACACGCCGGGAGCCGCGCCCGACGGTCCGGGTACGGCACGGGGAACCACGGTGAAACCTAGGGATTCCCGACTTCCCCGGCCATCGACAGCTGTCACGCATCCGTGCCCCGGATCTCAGACAGATGTATGAAGGACGCCCGGAGCGCGGGACAATGTCCGGGTGACGGCGGACGAGGGCAGTGAGCACACGAGTGACACCGGCGGCGCCCCCGGCGGGGAGGACCCGCCCGGGCGCCGCGAGGAGCACCGGCCCGAGCACCGCGGTGACCACCGGGGGGACTACCAGGACCTCGTCGACGAGATCTCCGCGCTGCTCGGCGCCCCCGCGACGCTGGAGAACCGGGACTTCGAGCTGATCGCCTTCGGCGCCTACGACAGCGACGAGGAACTGGACGCCTCCGCGCTGGACCCGGTGCGCACCCGCTCGATCCTGACCCGGCGCTCCACCGCCGCCGTGCGGGCCTGGTTCGAGGGTTTCGGCATCACCCGGGCGAGCGGCCCGGTCCGCATCCCGCCGACCCCCGAGGCGGGCGTGTACCGGGGAAGAATCTGCCTGCCGGTGCGCCATCGGAGTGTCGTGCTCGGCTATGTGTGGCTGCTGGACGGCGAGCCGGGCCCGACCGAGCGGCAGCTCGCGGCGGCGATGGAGGTGACCGGGCGGATCGGGGCGCTGCTCGTCGACGAGGTGCAGCACCGCGCGGACCTGACCCGCGAGCTGCGGGCGGTGCTCACCGCGGAGGACGGCTGGCGACGCGACATGGCGATCGCGGAGCTGCGGACGGGGCTGGGCGAGCGGGCGGAGGCGGTGCACACGGTGGTGTGCGTGGCGCCCTGGCCCTCGGCCGACCCGGACGACGCCCCCTCGGTGCGCACGGTGCCGGGCGCGGTGGCGCGGTGCACGGTGCCCTGGGGCGCGACCGGGCAGAGCCTGGCCCTGCTGGTCCGGCTGCGTTCGCCGGACGCCCCGGCCCCGGCCCTGGCCGCGGCGGCCCGGCTGCTGGAGCGCGCGGCGCCCGACGGCGGTCCGGCCGCC
>BNBP01000110.1 GCA_014656015.1 Streptomyces griseoaurantiacus
GTGAGTTCCAGACCGGCCGCCTCGGCGACCAGCGCGCACGCGGCGTACGTCGCGTCCGCCTCGGCGGCCCTCGCCCGCCGGCCGGCCGCGCGGCCCGTGGGGCCCAGCGAGGCGAGCAGGGTCCGGTCGGCCTGCGCGCGCGCCGCCTCACCGGCCCGGATGCCCGCCGCCGCGCGGTCCTCGTGGCTGCGCTCCAGCTCCTCGATCCACCGGTCGAGCGTCGTCAGCAGCCGGTACTGCTGGTCCACCAGGCCCTGCCACAGCCCCGGGTCCATCAGCAGGTCGGCCGCCGCCTCGGCCCCGTACAGCGAGCCGTACGCCACGCTGCCCGGGGGCACCTGCATCCAGAACACGTCGTCGTCGGCGGGCGTGGCCGCGGCCTCGCCCGCCATCGGCGCCTGGAACAGCACGGACAGGCCGCGGCCGACGCCGAGCGCGAGGGCGTGCTCCAGCGGGCTGGTGGCCGGCGGCACGTACTGCGGGTTGCCGTAGGCGTCGTAGGACCAGCTCGCCGTCTCCTGCTGCCGGTACAGCTCGCGCAGCGCGATGCGGCGCACCGCGCAGTCCCGCACCGGGCGGGCGACAAGGGTGTGGCGAGGGCCGGCGACCGGGCCGAGCAGCAGCGCGCCCGGCTCGAGCCGGCCCAGGTGGTGCCAGTGACCCCGGGCGGCCGCGTCCACCGCGTACAGGTCCAGCGCCCCGGCGGTCACCAGCCACAGCACCTGGGGGCCGTCCAGGTCCAGGCGGCTCCCGTCCGCCACCCGGTCCAGGGGGGTGCCGAGCCCGCCGAGGGCGGACAGCACCAGGTCCTCGCCGGGTGCGGGGGCCTGGCTCCCGTCGGTCGGGGAAGGGATCACGTCACCGCTCCCCGACGAGGGCCGCGTACGTGCCGCCGGCCGCGAGGAGGTCCGTGTGCCGGCCGCGTTCGACCACCGTGCCGCGCTCCAGGACGACGATCTCGTCGCTGTCGCGCACGGTGCTCAGCCGGTGCGCGATCACCACGCAGGCGCAGCCGCGCCGCCGCAGGTTGTCCATGACGATCTGCTCGGTCTCCGCGTCCAGCGCGCTGGTCACCTCGTCGAGGACCAGGATGCTCGGATCACGCACCAGGGCCCGGGCGATCTCCAGGCGCTGGCGCTGCCCGCCGGAGAAGTTGCGTCCGTCCTGCTCGACCCTGCTGTGCACGCCCCCGGGGCGGCGCGCGACGACGTCGTACAGGGCGGCGTCCCTGAGCGCCGCCACCACCGCCTCGTCCGGCACCGAGGGGTCCCACAGCGCCACGTTGTCGCGGACCGACCCCTCGAAGAGGAAGACGTCCTGGTCGACGAAGGACACGGAGGCGGCCAGCGCGCCGCGCGGGATGTCCTCCAGCCGCCGCCCGTCGATCCGGATGACGCCCTCCCACGGCGCGTACAGGCCCGCGATCAGCCGGGACACCGTCGACTTGCCGCTGCCCGAGCCGCCCACCAGCGCCACCTGCCGGCCCGGCCCGACGCTCAGGTCGAAGCCGGTGAGCAGCGGCGCGTCGAGCGGGCTGTAGCCGAAGGAGACGTTCTCCAGCTCGACGTGCCCCTGGAGCCGGCGGGTGGACGCGCCGTCCGCGCCCCGGGTGTGCAGCGGGTCGGCGCGGAAGCTCTCCACGTCCTTCAGCCGCGCCACGTCGGCCGCGAAGTCCTGGACGCGGCCCGCCACCCCGTTGAGCCGGGTCAGCGGTGCCGTGAACCGGGCGACGAGCGCCTGGAAGGCGACCAGCAGGCCCACCGACAGATGCCCCTCGACGGCGCGCAGCCCGCCGATCCACAGGATCAGCGCGCTGTTCAGCGTGGCGAGCGTCGGCGCCACCACTCCCAGCCACGCGCTCGGCACCCCCAGGCGCTGCTGCTCCTCAAGGGTGGTGGCGTGCTGCCCGGCCCAGGTGCGGAAATAGCCGTCCTCGCCGCCGGTCGCCTTCATCGTCTCGATCAACTGCAGGCCCGTGTAAGCGGTGTTGGTGAGCCGGGCGGTGTCGGCGCGCAGCTTCGCCGTCCGGGTCGCGCGCAGCCGTACGACCACCCGCATCGCCACCACGTTCAGCAGCGCCACGCCGATGCCGACAGCGGTGAGCTGGGGGTCGTAGGTGTACAGCAGCAGCGCGTACAGCACGACGACCACCGCGTCCACGCCCGCCGCCGCCAGGTCCCGGGCCAGGGTCTCGGCGACGGCGTCGTTGGAGCCCAGCCGCTGGACCAGGTCGCCGGGGCTGCGCTGGGCGAAGAACGTGACCGGCAGCCGCAGCAGATGGCGCAGGAAGCGGGCGCTGGACAGGGTGGAGGAGATCAGCCGGCCGCGCAGCAGATTGGCCTGCTGCAGCCAGGTCAGGACCACCGTGAGCAGCACGCAGGCGGCCATCGACGTGAAGAGCACGCCGAGCGGGGAGGTCTGTCCGCCGATCAGGAAGGTGTCGATGTAGGCGCGGCTCAGCGCGGGCACGGCCGCCCCGACCACGACGAGGAGCAGACTGGCCAGGACGGCGGCGGGCAGGGTGCCCGCGGTGCCGCGCAGCCGGGCCGGGAGCGCGCCGAACACACCGGGGCGGCGGCCGCCCTTCCGGAAGTTCTCACCGGGTTCCATGACGAGGACGACGCCGGTGAAGCTGGTGTCGAAGTCCTCCCTCGGCACGAACCGGCGCCCCTTGCCGGGGTCGTTGACGAACACCCCGCGCCGGCCGAAGCGGCGTCCGGTGCCGTCGTAGACGACGTAGTGGTTGAACTCCCAGAACAGGACGGCGGGCGCCGCCACCTCGGCGAGGGCGGCGGTGTCCATCTGCATGCCCTTGGCGGTCAGTCCGTAACTCCTGGCCGCCTTGAGGAGGTTGCTCGCCCGTGAGCCGTCGCGGGAGACACCGCAGGCGATGCGCAGCTCCTCCAGCGGCACGTGCCGGCCGTAGTGGCCGAGCACCATGGCCAGCGAGGCGGCCCCGCACTCCACCGCCTCCATCTGCAGCACGGTGGGGGTGCGCACGGTACGGCGCCCGGTACGCGAGGTGCTGGGCGCGGCGGCGCGTGCGGCACGCCGGGGCGGGGCGGCCCGGCGCCGGCCGCGCGGGGGGAGGGTCTGACGGGGTGCGGTCACGGCAGCAGCCAATCGAGGGGACGCCGGTCGGTCAGCCGGACGGAGGCGGTGGCCGTGGTCATCGAGGTCAGCCGGAACGGCGGTCCGTCCGCGGAGGACCAGCGGTAGCCGCTTCGCGTGCGGGAGGAGGGCAGCAGCCGTACCAGGACGGCCACCGGGGGGCCCTTCGCGGTGAACTGCTCGGCGAGCGCGCCGTCACCGAGGAACGCGGCGATGCGGGTACGGGTCTGGGCGGTGCGGTCGACCCGGACCACCCTGCCGCGCAGCACCCCGTACCGCTGGGCGGGCGCCGACTGGACGGTGAGGTCGACGGTGGCCTGCGCGGGCACCGAGGCGGCGTTCTGCGCGGGGACGTACACCGTCGCGTACAGCGGGTCGTCGGCGTGCGCGACCTTCTCCACGGCGGCGATGTCCGTACCGGCCTGCACGATGCGGCCGATGTCGGCGGCGAGCGCGGTGATCCGTCCGGCGGCCACCGTGCGCACCACCGTGTCCCCCTCGCGGGTGCGGACCTCGACGACCGGGGCGCCGGCGGACAGCCGTTCGCCCTCCTCGGCGAGGACCGCGGTCACCTGTCCGGCGACGGGGCTCTGCAGGAGGTAACTGCCCTCCGCGTGGGTGAGGACGGCGGGGGCGTCGACGGTGGAGGGCACCGAACCGGTGACCGCCCACACCGAGGCGGCCGCCATGACCAGGACGGTCACACAGAGCGCCGCCCAGCCCTGGGGGCGGGCCAGCCGCACCGGGAGGTCGAGTTCCTCGGGCGACTGCAGTTTGGCGAGGGCCTGCTGGCGGAACTGCAACGGGCTACTGCCTCATCTGGTGCGGGACGAACGGGAGTGCGTGGGGGGGGAGGAGGAGGGCGTGCGGGCACCCGGACGTCCCGGAACCGGGGGGCGGTTCCGGGACGTCCACGAGCGGGTTCCGCTCAGAGACCGGCGACCAGGCCGGTGACCGGGGCGGTGTTCAGGCCGGTGACACCCTCGACGGTGTTGACGGCCGTGTTGACCAGGCCGGACACCGGGGCGACGCCGTCCACCAGGCCGGTGACGGTGCCGACGGCGTTGAGGGACAGCCCGCCCGAGACGGCGTCGAGGTCCGCGTCCGAGATCTCGGCGGTCTCGACCTGGGGGGTGGAGTTCATCAGGGAACTTCCCTTCGTAAGTGTGTGCAACAAGGGGGGAGCGGCCTCCGGCGCCGGCAGATGGCCTCTGCGGACAGCGGACCGGCCGCGACCGCGGGCGATCGGGCCCTGTGTGCGACAAGGCCGTGGGGGCGACCGCCGCGGTGCGAAGGATCAAAGCACGACCCCGCTCCGGGCTTCCACCCGATCGGGGCCCTCACCAGCGCGGTTGCCGGACGGAGGGCTCCTCGGGTGCAGACGCGGACACGTCGCGCCGGTCACTTCTTCACATGCTGCGCGGCTTCGTCGCGTCCCCTCCCTTGCGGAGCACCCGCCGCCGGGGGGTGGCTCCGCCCGCGGGCGCCGACCGGTGCGGAGGATGTGGACGCGCGCGGTGGCCGGTGCCCCCGTTGCGCATTCGATGTGCAGATTTGCTGAAGCCGACGTTCCGCTCCGGCGCAAATGCGGAGTGTGCCCCTCCGGTGACGTTCCGTCGGAGCCTCACCGTGTCGCGGAACCGGTCAAATCGGTCTGTCTGAAAGACACTTGAACACCCGGCAGCTCTTCTGCGTACCACCGGGCGACAAGGCGTCCCCAGCCCGCCGCCGTACGGCGGCGATCGCGCGACTCCGTTCCCCAGGAGGTCCAGAGTTGAGTCACAAACGCATACCCAAGCGCAAAGCCGCCATCGCGGTGGGTGGCGTCGCGGCACTCGGAGCGGCGGCATTCCTGCTGCCCAATGCCAACGCCTCGCAGACGGACTCGGACGACAGCACGCCCAGGACGTTCAAGGCGGCCGACGTACCCGGCCTCTCCGCCCAACTCCGGGCCCGGCTCGGTGACACCTTCGCGGGCTCCTACTACGACGCCGCCGGCCGGCGGATCGTCGTCAACGTCGTCGGTGACGACGAGAGCGCGATGAACGCAGTCAAGGAGGCGGGCGCGGTCCCGCACCAGGTGCGCAACAGCACCGGGGCGCTGGAGACCGCCGCGAGGACGCTGCGCACGGACGCCGCGATCCCCGGCACGGCCTGGTCGGTCGACCCCAGGACGAACGAGATCCGGGTCACCGCCGACAGCACCGTCACCGGCGCCGGGTGGGACCGGCTCGAGTCGACCGTCGAGGGACTCGGCTCCGGCATGGCCACCCTGAAGAAGTCCGAGGGCACCTTCAAGACCTTCGTCTCCGGCGGCGACGCCATCTTCGGCGGCAACGCCCGCTGCTCCCTCGGCTTCAACGTCACCGCGGGCGACGGCAGCCCCGCCTTCCTGACGGCCGGTCACTGCGGGGTCGCGGTCGACCAGTGGGCCGACGACGAGAACGGGCAGCCGATCGCCACCGTCGACCAGGCCACCTTCCCCGGCGAGGGTGACTTCTCCCTCGTCAAGTACGACGACCCGGCCACGCAGGCGCCCAGCGAGGTGAACGTGGGCGGCGGGAAGGTGGTCACGATCGGCAAGGCCGCCGAGGCCGCCGTCGGACAGCAGGTGCTCCGCATGGGCAGCACCACGGGCCTGCACGACGGGACCGTGCTGGGCCTCGACGCCACGGTGAACTACCCCGAGGGCACGGTCACCGGGCTCATCCAGACCGACGTGTGCGCCGAGCCGGGCGACAGCGGGGGCTCGCTGTTCAGCGAGGACGGCAGCGCGATCGGCCTGACCTCCGGAGGCAGTGGTGACTGCGACGCGGGAGGCGAGACCTTCTTCCAGCCGGTGACGACGGCGCTGCAGGCGACGGGCGCGACGCTGGGCGAGGGCGGCGGGCAGGCGACGGGCGGCGGCCAGGCGGACGACCAGGGCGGCGGTCAGGCCGGCGACCAGGGCGCCGGCCAGGCGGGCGGCCAAGCCGGTGACCAGGCGGGCGACCAGGCCGGTGACCAGACCGGTGGGGACGCGCAGGCCGGCGGCTCGGGGCTGGAGTCCTCCCGCCACGGCCAGCGTCGCGGTCACTGAGGGACACGGTGAGAGAGAACGGGTGAGGGTGAGGTGAGGGTGCCCGGGGCTGCCCCGCGCACCCTCACCCGCGTGCGCACCCTCACCCGCGTGCGCACCCTCACACGCGTGCGCTTCGTCCCGGAGCGCCTCACACCGCACGCAGCAGCAACAGCGCCACGTCGTCCGGACGCTCGCCGTCCGCCGCCCCGCGGCCCAGCAAGCGGTCCGCCAGTGCGTCCAGCGGCTCGCCCGGATCTCCCGCGAGCCGCTCGGCCAGCTCCGCCAGCGCCTCGTCGAGGTCGGTCCCCGGCTTCTCGATCAGCCCGTCCGTGTACAGCACCAGCACCGACCCGCGCGGGAACGCCACCTCGACCGTCGGGTACACCGCCGCCTCCTGGATGCCCAGCAGCGGCCCCCCGGCCAGGTCCAGCACCCGCACCTGCCCGTCCGGCCGCCGGAGCAGGGGCGGCGGGTGCCCCGCCCGCGCCAGGACCATCCGCCCGCGCTCCCGGTCGACGCTCAGGTACACACAGCTGGCGAACAGGTCGGCACGCAGGTCGATCAGCAGCCGGTTGGTGCTGCGCATGACCTCCCCGGGGCCCTGCCCCACCGTGGTGTACGCGCGCACGGCGGTGCGGATCTGCCCCATCAGCCCGGCCGCCGTCACGTTGTGCCCCTGCACGTCCCCGATCGCCGCGACCGCCCTGTCGTGGGTGCGCACCACGTCGTAGAAGTCGCCGCCGATCTCCATGCCCTGGGTGGCGGGCAGATAGCGGGCCGCCGTCTCCAGGCCCGGCAGCGCCGGCAGCGAGGGCGGCAACAGGGCCTGCTGCAGCCCGTGCGCCAGGCGGTGCTTGGCGTCGTAGAGCAGTGCCCGCTCCAGCGCCTGCGCGATCAGACCGCTCAGACTGGTCAGCACCGCCCGTTCGTCGGCGGGGAACGCGTGCGGCTGCGCGTACGCCAGCACCCAGGTGCCCACCGGCCGCCCCGAGGCGATCAGCGGCAGGCACGCCCACGCGGCCATGCCGTCCGAGGTGGGCGTCGTCCGCAGCGGGTACAGCCGCTCGAGCTGCTCCGGCGACTCGAAGAACGCGGGCACGCCGGTGGCCAGCACGTGCGCGCTGGGGATCGGCGCGGTCAGCGGCGTACCGTTCCAGCGCTCGACGGCCTCGTCGTCGGGGAAGCCGCGGTGGCCCAGGATGTGCAGCCGGCCGCCGTGCGAGCCGAGCATCATCAGGCCCTGGCTGCCGACGGCCGGCGCGATCTCGTCCGCGACGAGCTGGACGACGTCCTCCACCCCCACCGCCTCGGTGAGCGCGCCCGCCAGGTTGAGCACGTGCCCGATGGTCACCAGACGTCTGCCTCCCACCTGCCGCGAGGGATCGACGGTCCCGGCCCGGCCGGGAGGGTCCTCGCGGGCGACCGCGCGGGAGGGGGCGATGCGCAGGCTGAGCCCGTCCTCGCCGGGATAGAGACGGAAGGAGAGCCACGTCCCCGGCGGCCGCAGCGCGACGAACGTGGTGACCTCCCGGGTGAGCAGCGCGGCCCGGTAGCGGTCCTCGTAGCCGGGGTCGTTGAGCCAGGGCGCCGCCGTCCACAGCAGGGCGCCCCTCAGGTCCGCCACGGGTATTCCGAGCAGCTCGCCCGCCGCCCGGTTGGCGAACGTGATCCGGCCGTGCAGGTCGAGCCCGCACAGCCCGTACGGCAGCCGGGCCACCGCGCGCAGTGCCGCCGCCGCGCCGGAGGGGGCGTCGGGGTCCGTCTCGGGGGGCGGCGGCAGGAGGTCGGGCTCGGGTCCGACCGGCCGGTGCTCGGTGGCGGCCCGCGCGAGCCGCTCCACCAGCCGTTCGCAGGCCGTGGTGAGACGGTGGCGCTCGTGGTCGGAGAGCTGCGGGGAGTGGGTGCCGGGCCAGGTCACGAACAGGGCGCCGTACGCGGTGTCCTCCGTCGCGAGCGGCAGCGCGGCCATGGAGAAGGGATACGGCAGGACGGTCGCGATGCGCGGGTAGTGGTGTGCCATCTCCACCTCACCGCTGACCCACACCAGCCGCCGCTCGCGGAGCGCGTCCGCGACCGGCACGGAGGAGCCGAGACCCAGGCGCTCCCAGGGAGAGGCGAAGACGCGGGGCAGGCCCGCCATGACCGCCATCTCCAGCACCGGTTCGGTGGGGGAGAGCAGATAGATCGCGCCGGACAACGCGTGCAGATCGTCCAGCAGGGCCGCGAGGACCGGGGACAGCGAGGACCGGCCGGGCGTTTCGGACTCAGGCGGCGGGGGCGGTACGTCGGCCACGCCGACCACCTCCTCCCTTCCGGCTGCCCGCCCTCAAGCCTCCCGCACGGTCACCCGCCGCGCACGGCGAGCGGCACCCCCCGGCGGCACCGGCCCACCCGGCCGGAGGTGTCCGCCGCCCCGGAGGCGGCAGGGGCGGGAAACCGCGTATGTGTCACAGGGGCTGCACATCCGTCCCATACGCGCTGTAATGACGGCGTGGTCAGTGAGCGGCGCACCGCGGACAGCGGATCGAGGACACCGCGGGCCGAGCTTGCCCTCAAGACCCTCGCCGCCGACCTCTCCGCCCACGACCGCCTGCGCCGCACCCTGGAGCAGACCCTGGTCTTCGCCCGCGCCTGCGCCGCCGCCCTCTACACCGTGAGCGAGGGCGAGGGCGAGGGCGGGGACGGCGCCCTCGCCCTCGCCGAGTCGGTCGGCGTGCCCCGCACCCTGTACGGCCTGCGCGACGCCTATCCCCTCACCACCTCCTCGCCCCTCGCCGAGGCCCACGCCGACGGCCACCCGCGGTGGCTCACCGCCGCCGACCTCGCCCGCCGCGCCGACCCGCGCTCCCTGCCGCCCCTCGGCGACTTCTTCCTCGGCGTCCTGCCGCTGCGCGACGGCGGCTGCCTCGTCGCCGTGCGCGAGGCACCCGAGGGCTTCGAGGCCGAGGACCGAGCCTGCCTGACCGCGATCGCCGAGGCCCTCACCACCCGCCCGCCGGCCCCCGGACCACCCGCCGAGAGCGGTCGGGACACCCCGCGCGCGGCCTCCTTCAGCCTCGCCATGGACACCGGCCGCATCGAGGTCGACGACGCCGTGCTCGACCTCTTCGGCCTGAGCCGGGACGCCTTCGACGGCCGGGTGGAGACCCTGCTCGCCTCCACCGTCCCCGAGGACCTGCCCTCCCTGATGTCCCTGGTCGAGCCCGACCACGTGTCGCTGGGCGAGCGCGAACTGGAGTTCCGCATCCTCCAGCCCTCCGGGGAGCCGCGCTGGCTGCGGATGCGCGGCCGGATGCTGCCCGCCGAGGAGACGGGCGGGGACGCGTCCCGCCCACCGCCCCGCCCCTCCCGTCTCGTCGGCACCGTCGCCGACGCCTCCACCCTGCGCCCCGGCGTCAGCGACGTCACCCGCATCCAGCGCCTCGCCGCCGCCCTCGCCACCGCCGGAACCGTCCGCGGTGTCGGCGAGGCGGTCGCGACGGCGCTGCGCGTCCCGCTCCGCGCCGACCGCCTCGCCCTCGCCGAACTGGAGGGCGACCGCCTCGTCGTCACCGTCCTCGACCCGCCGGAACCCGGGGCCTGGCCCGCCCTGTGGCGCTCCGAGTGGCGCTCGGAGTGGCCCGACGCCCCCGTCCGCGCCATGCCGACACTCGCCGCCGCCCTCCGCGAGGGCCGCATCACCATCCGGCCCGCCGGCGCCGTCCTCGAACCCGCCCTCGCCGAGGTCGGCCCGGGCGGGCTCGCCGTGCTGCCGCTGCCCGCCGGCGGCCGGCTGGCCGGTGCTTGCCTCCTCGGCTGGGACGCCCCGCACGACTTCGCCCCCGACGAGCGGGCCCTGCTCACCGCCGCCGCAGGCCTTGCCGGACAGGCGCTGCTGCGCGCCCACGCCTTCGACGCCGAGCACGAACTGATCGGCATGCTCCAGCGGACCCTGCTGCCGCGCCGGCTGCCCCGGCTTCCCGGCGCCGAGGCCGTCGCCCGCTACCTGCCGACGACCGCGGGCCTGGAGGTGGGGGGCGACTGGTACGACGTGATCCCGCTGCCCGACAACCACGTCGGCCTCGTCATCGGCGACGTCCAGGGCCACAACGCCTCCGCCGCGACGGTCATGGGACAGATGCGCACCGCGCTGCGCGCCTACGCCGTCGAGGGCCACCCCCCGGACGTCGTCGTCTCGCACGCGAACCGGCTGCTGGTGGGCCTGGAGAGCGATCTGTTCGCGACATGCTGCTACATCGACATCGACCTGGAGGAGGGGGCCGCCTGGTGCGCACGGGCCGGCCACCTCCCACCGGTGCTGCGGCTGCCCGACGGACGGACCGAGACGGTGGAGTTCGAGGGCGGTCCGCCGCTCGGCGTGGTCGCCCAGGCGGACTACCCCATGTCACCGCTGCGGTTCCAGCCGGGCACGGTGCTCGCGCTGACCACCGACGGCCTGGTCGAGTCCGCCGAGGTCGACCTCGACACCGGACTCGAACGGCTGGCCGCGCGGCTCGCCGCCGGGGACCCCGCCCGGCTCGATCAGGCGGCCGACGCCCTGCTGACCGACGCCAACCGCAGCGACGACGTCGCCCTGCTCCTGCTGCGCTACGACGGCATGGCCCAGCGGCCGCTGCGCGAGAGCTGGTCGGTGTGGCGGGTGCCCGAGGCGGTGCGGCACGCCCGCCGGTTCGCCCGGCGCGTGCTGCGCGCCTGGGGCGTGGGGGAGGAGGCCGACGCCGCGATGCTGGTGGTCTCGGAACTGGTCACCAACGGGCTGGTGCACACCGACGGCCCCGTCCGCCTCGACCTCATCCTGATCAACCACCGGCTGCGGATCGCCGTCGCCGACTCCTCGCCGCGCACCCCGATCAAGCCGACGGGCCTGGGCTGGGAGGCGACGGGCGGCCGCGGCATCCTCCTGGTCGAGGCGATGTCGGCGGCATGGGGCTCGGTCCCGGCGAGCGGCGGCAAGCAGGTGTGGGCGGAACTGGCCCTGGAGCCGGAGCTCCAGGGCCCGGCGTCCGACTGAGAGCGCCGCCCCCGGCTGCTGCTGCCGCTCCCCCTCGCGCCCGCGTGGGACGCTGGAGGCGTGCGCCTGCTGCTGATGTCCGACACCCACCTGCCCAAGCGGGCCCGGGAGCTCCCGGCCGCGCTGCTCGCCGAGCTGCCGCGCGCCGACGTCGTGATCCACGCCGGTGACTGGGTCGACGAGGCCACGCTGGACCTGCTGGAGAGCCGCAGCGCCCGGCTGCTCGGGGTGTACGGCAACAACGACGGGCCCGGACTGCGGGCCCGGCTGCCCGAGGTGGCCCGGGCCGAGCTGGAGGGGCTGCGGTTCGGCGTCGTGCACGAGACCGGCGAGGCGCGGGGACGGGAACGCCGGTGCGCCGCGCGCTTCCCCGACCTCGACGTCCTGGTCTTCGGGCACAGCCACATCCCCTGGGACACCACGGCACCGGGCGGGCCGCGCCTGCTCAACCCCGGTTCGCCCACCGACCGCCGCCGCCGGCCGCACTGCACGTACATGACGGCGAGGGTCACCGCCCGCGACGGGCTGACGGAGGTGGAACTCCACCGCCTCCCGCCGCGGACGGGGACGGGCGCGGCCCGCGGCTGACCGCGGGCCGTGCCCCTCACCGCCTCACCTCAGCCGCCGGACACCCCCGTCCAACCCTGCGGCACATGGGCCAGCCGGACCCGCTGCGGGTGGTCGCCGACCGGGACCGACAGGCGCTTTTGGCCCGTGGCGAAGTCGATCGCCGTGACCTGGTCCGCGCCGCTCTCGGAGATGACGCAGTCCTTGCCGTCCCCGCCGACCGTCGCCCAGTACGGTTTGGACGCCGTCACCAGGGGGCCCTCCTGGAGCGTGGCGCGGTCGACGACCGTGGCGTAGTCGTCCATCGTCCCGGCGACGCACAGCTTGTCGCCCGAGGGACTCATCGACAGCCCGTGGTGACGAGAGTCGTTGACCATGGTCGTGCGGTCGTCGCTGGTCGAGGAGTTCTTCGGCAGGGTCTTCATCCGGGTGATCCGGTCGGTGGCGACGTCGTACTCGAAGAGGCCGTTGAAGAAGGACACCTGGAAGTAGAACTTCGACTCGTCCGGGGAGAACACCGCCGGGCGGACCGCGTCCGAATAGTCCTTGAGACCGAAGGCGTCCAGCCGCTGCCGCATGTCGATGACCTTGACCTGCTTGAACGTGGTGGCGTCGACGACCGTGATGTGGCGGTCGCCCTTCGTCCAGTCCCAGATGGGGTCGTCCAGCGCCGTGTTGACGTCGCCGATCGACATGTTCCAGATGTACTTGCCGTCCTTGGTGAAGATGTTCTCGTGCGGCTTGTCGCCGGTGGCGAACTGGCCGAGCTGCTTCCCGGTGGTGATGTCCAGGACGTGCACCTTGTTGGCGGTGGAGGCGGACACCGCGACGCGGGTGCCGTCGGCGGAGACGGCCATGTGGTCCGCGCGGTAACCCTCCACAGGGAAGCGCCAGTTGATCCTGCCGGTGGTCAGGTCGAGGGAGACGACATCGGCGAAGCTGGGGCGGGAGACCACCATCGACTTCCCGTCGGGGGTGGCGTACATGTCGTCGACGAACTGGTCGTGGCCCTCGCCGACGCTGTTGCGGATCGCCTGGAAGTAGATCCACTTGATCGGGTCGGCGTTGATCTCGGCCATGCGCTGTGCCTTGTCGGGCACGACGTTGACGCTGCCGATCTTCGCGTAGGTGCCGGAGGAGTGGATGACGTCGGCGGTGCCGTCCCAGTTGTTGCCGACGAACATGACTTCCTGGAGCCCGGCGTCGGCCGCGCCGGCGCTGCCGACGGCGGGTCCGAGGGCGGTCAGGGAGAGGGCGGCGGCGAGGGTGAGGAGGAGGCGGGGTCTGCGGGCGCGTGTGGACATGGGGGGTCCCGTCGTTGGGGAGAACATGACAACGGACTATGGACTTACTGGAAAGTAAGGAAGAGGGGGGTGCGGCACAAGGGTCCGCGCACGACAAATCGGCGGCCGTCCGCGCCGCGTGGCCGCTCGTGCCGCCCCTGATTGACATGCGGAGCCGTCCGCTCCAGCCTGACCTGGCGGTTCGGATCGGTTCGCAGCAGTCGAAGGGGCACGCAATGGTGGAGTCGCTCGGGGTTGCCGTCGTCGGGTTCGGGTGGATGGGGCGGGTGCACAGCCAGGCCTACGCCCGGGTGCGGCACCACTTCCCGCACCTGTCCCTGCGGCCCCGGCTGGTCGCCGTCGCCGACGAGGTGCCGGGACGCGCCGAACAGGCCGCGGAACAGTACGGGTTCTCCACCGCCACCCGCGACTGGCGCGAAATCGTCGCCGACCCCCGGGTGCGGGCGGTGAGCATCGCCGCGCCCAACTTCCTGCACCGGGAGATCGGCACCGCGATGGCGGAGGCGGGCAAGCACCTCTGGATCGAGAAGCCGGTCGGGCTCACCGCCGCCGACGCCCGCGCCGTCGCGGAGGCCGTGGCAGGCGCCGGCGTCCAGGGCACCGTCGGCTTCAACTACCGCAACGCCCCGGCGGTCCGGTACGCCCGTGAGCTGATCGCCGAGGGTGCGGTCGGGAGGGTGACCCATGTCCGCATCCGGCTGTTCAGCGACTACGCCGCCCACCCCGACGCGGCACTGACCTGGCGTTACGAGCGGGAGCGCGGTGGCAGCGGGGTGCTGGGCGACCTCGCCTCGCACGGCGTGGACCTGGCCCGTTTCCTGCTCGGCGAGATCGAGGCACTCGTCGCCGACACCGCCGTCTTCCTGGCGGAGCGGCCCCGGCCCACCGGGGCCACCACCGGGCACCAGCGGGTGGCGGGCGGGGGGCGGGGCCCGGCCGGGGACGCCGAGACCGTCACGGCCGTCGGGGTCGTCGGGACCGTCGGAGCCGTCGGGACCGTCGAGAATGAGGACTACGTCAACTGCCTGCTGCGCTTCGCCTCCGGCGCGCGCGGCGTCCTGGAGGCCTGCCGCGTCTCGGTCGGCGAGCAGAACGCCTACGGCTTCGAGGTGCACGGCACCAGGGGCGCGCTGTTCTGGGACTTCCGCCGGATGGGGGAGCTGGGGGTGAGCTCCGGGACGGCGTACCAGGACCAGCCGGTGAGCACCGTGCACGTAGGCCCCGGCCACGGCGAGTACGCGGCCTTCCAGCCGGGCGCGGCGAACGCCATGGGCTACGACGACCTCAAGGTGATCGAGGCCCACGGTTTCCTGCGGTCGATCGCGGAAGGGCGCGCTCACGGGCCGACCCTCGCGGACGCCGTACGCAGCGGGGAGGCGCTGGACGCGATGGCACGGTCCGCGGAGCGGGGAGGCTGGGTGGCCCTGTGAGCGCACACCCGGTGGGGTGGCACCGAACCTGTGCGGCCCGGTGCCACCCGTGCGGGGGTGACTCCATGCTCGGCGCCAACCACCGCGCGGATCAAGCGACTTGAGGAGCTTCTGAGCTGTACCGCACGGTACGGTGCGCGCTCACCCGTCCTGGGTCACATGGGCGGTGAGGAGGCGCAGCAACCGCTTCGCCGTGGCGTCCTCCTCCGCCGTCAGCCCCATCGCGTCGCCCATCGCCGTGGGCACGGCGGCCGCGCGCTCGCGCAGGGCCGTGCCCGCCTCGGTGAGGTGCAGGGCGACCGAACGCTCGTCGTCCGGGCGCCGCTCCCGGCGCAGCAGCCCCGCCGCCTCCAGCCGCTTCAGCAGCGGGGAGAGGGTGCTGGACTCCAGCTGCAGGGCCTTGCCCAGTTCGCTCACGGTGCTGCCGTCCCGGTCCCACAGCACCAGCATCACCAGGTACTGCGGGTAGGTCAGTTCCAGCTCCTCCAGCAGCGGCCGGTAGCGCGCGGTGACGGCGCGCGAGGCGGCGTAGAGGGCGAAGCAGAGCTGGTCGTCCAGGAGCAGGGAGCCCGGCGCCGGGGGTGTCTCCCGCGGCTCCTCGTCGTGCGTGTCTCTCGCCGTCATCGCCTCATCGCCTCGTCGTCCTCCTCGCGGCGGTCCGGCCGCCGGGTCCGGTCCCTGTGCCTGCCGTCCCTGTGCCTGCCGTTTCCGTCTGTCCGATTGTATCGCTCACAAGAACGTCGACCACGAATCAGTTGCGCACGACTTAATCGAGCGCTACTGTCATGTCTGTGCCGCCGCCCCGGCGAAAGCAGACCGGCGGGGCGTGCCCGCGGCACCCGACCCGAGGAGAACGACATGAGCGACACCACCGGAACCCGTCCCGTCCTGGAGCCCGCCGCGCAGGCGTTCGTCGAGGCCACGGCCAATCCGCCCTACCTCTTCGACCTCGGCCCGGTGGAGGGCCGCAAGACCGTCGACGAGGTGCAGTCCGGCGAGATCGAGAAGCCGGCCGTCGACGAGGAGTGGATCACCGTCGCCGGCGGCCCCACGGGCAGCGTGCGGGCCCGCCTCGTCCGCCCGGCGGGCGCCGAGGGCACCCTCCCCGTCATCCTCTACATCCACGGCGCCGGCTGGGTGTTCGGCAATGCCCACACCCACGACCGCCTGGTCCGTGAACTCGCCGTCGGCGCCGGCGCCGCCGTCGTCTTCCCCGAGTACGACCTCTCACCCGAGGCGCGCTACCCGGTCGCCATCGAGCAGAACTACGCCGTGGCCCGGTGGATCGTGAGCGAGGGCGCCGCCCACGGCCTGGACGCCGGCCGGATCGCCGTCGTGGGCGACTCCGTCGGCGGCAACATGAGCGCCGCGCTGACCCTCATGGCCAAGCAGCGGGGCGACGTGCCCCTGGTCCAGCAGGTGCTGTTCTACCCGGTGACCGACGCGTCCTTCGACACCGCCTCCTACCACCAGTTCGCCGAGGGCTACTTCCTGCGCCGGGACGGCATGCAGTGGTTCTGGGACCAGTACACGGCCGACGAGGCCGAGCGCGCTCAGATCACCGCCTCGCCGCTGCGCGCCACCACCGAGCAGCTCACCGGTCTCCCGCCGGCCCTCGTCGTCACCGGCGAGGCGGACGTGCTGCGCGACGAGGGCGAGGCCTACGCGAACAAGCTGCGCGAGGCGGGCGTCCCGGTCACCGCGGTGCGCTACCAGGGCATCATCCACGACTTCGTCATGCTGAACGCCCTGCGCGGCACCCAGGCCGCGGGCGCGGCGATCGCCCAGGCGATCGGCACGCTGCGGACGGCCTTCGCCGCGGTGTGAACCGGTCGGCCGACAGGGGTGGGGCGCCTTCCCGCGGGAAGGCGC
>BNBP01000111.1 GCA_014656015.1 Streptomyces griseoaurantiacus
ACGGCGCCAGGAGCCGCCCGCGCCGGCCGAGGAGCCCGCCGCCGACGACGGCGCCCCGCGCGCGGAGGCCGCCGGACCGGACCCCGGGGCGCGCCCCGAGGCCCCGGCGGACACGGCGGAACCCGCGCCCGAGGACCAGGCCCCCCAGGACCCGGCCCCTCAGGACCCGATGCCCGCCGCGGTGCCCTTCCCGGAGGAGCACCCCCTCGTCTCGTACGTCCTGCGGGTGAACGGCGCCGACCGCCCCGTCACCGACGCCTGGATCGGCGAATCGCTCCTCTACGTGCTGCGCGAACGGCTCGGCCTCGCGGGCGCCAAGGACGGCTGCTCGGAAGGCGAGTGCGGGGCCTGCAACGTCCAGGTGGACGGCCGCCTCGTCGCCTCCTGCCTGGTGCCCTCGGTCACCGCCGCGGGCACCGAGGTGCGCACCGTCGAGGGTCTCGCCGTCGACGGCCAGCCCTCCGACGTGCAGCGCGCCCTCGCCCGCTGCGGGGCCGTGCAGTGCGGCTTCTGCGTGCCGGGCATGGCGATGACCGTGCACGACCTCCTGGAGGGCAACCCGGACCCCACCGACCTGGAGGCCCGCCAGGCGCTCTGCGGCAACCTGTGCCGCTGCTCGGGCTACCGGGGCGTGCTCGACGCCGTGCGGGAGGTCGTCGCCGAGCGCGAGGCCCTCGGCGCGGCCGAGGAGGACTCCGGCGAGGGGACGGGCGAGGAGGCCGGGTCACCGTCCGGCGAGCCGCTCATCCCGCACCAGGCGGGCCCCGGCGCGGGAGGCGTCCACCACGACCAGTCGTACGGCCAGGACGGAGGCCAGCGTTGAGCAACGAAGCCGCCACCGCCCCCACCGCGGCGGCCGCACCCGCCCCCGAGCCGCTGCCGCACGGCATCGGCGTCTCGCTGCCGAGCGAGGACGCCCGCGCCAAGACGGAGGGCACCTTCCCCTACGCCGCCGACCTGTGGGCCGAGGGACTGCTGTGGGCGGCCGTGCTGCGCTCCCCGCACCCGCACGCCCGCGTGCTGTCCATCGACACCAGCCACGCCCGCGAGATGCCCGGCGTGCGGGCCGTCCTCACCCACGAGGACGTGCCCGGCACCCCGCTGCACGGCCGGGGCCGGGCCGACCGGCCGGTGTTCGCCTCCGAGGTCGTGCGCCACCACGGGGAGCCCCTCGCGGCCGTCGCCGCCGACCACCCGGACACCGCGCGGATGGCCGCCGCCGCCGTCATCGTCGAGTACGAGGTGCTCGACCCGGTCACCGACCCCGAGCAGGCCTTCGAGGCCGAACCGCTGCACCCGGACGGCAATCTGATCCGGCACATCCCGCTGCGCCACGGCGACCCGGACGCGGTCGGCGAGGTCGTCGTCGAGGGCCTCTACCGCATCGGCCGCCAGGACCCCGCCCCCATCGGCGCCGAGGCCGGCCTCGCCGTGCCCCGCCCCGACGGCGGCGTCGAGCTGTACCTGGCCTCCACCGACCCGCACGCCGACCGCGACGCGGCCGCCGCCTGCTACGGCCTGCCCCCCGATCAGGTGAAAATCGTCGTCACCGGGGTGCCCGGCGCCACCGCCGACCGCGAGGACCAGGGCTTCCAGCTCCCGCTCGGCCTGCTCGCGCTCCGGACGGGTTGCCCGGTCAAGCTCGCCGCCACCCGCGAGGAGTCCTTCCTCGGGCACGTCCACCGCCACCCCACCCTGCTGCGCTACCGCCACCACGCGGACGCCGAGGGCAGACTCGTCAAGGTCGAGGCGCAGATCCTGCTCGACGCGGGCGCCTACGCCGACACCTCCGCCGAGGCACTGGCCGCCGCCGTCTCCTTCGCCTGCGGCCCCTACGTCGTCCCGCACGCGTTCATCGAGGGCTGGGCGGTGCGCACCAACAACCCGCCCTCCGGGCACGTGCGCGGCGAGGGCGCCATGCAGGTGTGCGCCGCGTACGAGGCCCAGATGGACAAGCTGGCCAAGAAGCTCGGCGTGGACCCGGCCGAGCTGCGACTGCGCAACGTCCTGGCCACCGGCGACGTGCTGCCCACCGGCCAGACCGTGACCTGCCCGGCGCCGGTCGCCGAACTCCTCCAGGCGGTACGGGACTTCCCGCTGCCGCCGCTGCCCAAGGACACCCCCGCCGACGAGTGGCTCCTCCCGGGCGGCCCCGAGGGCGCGGGCGAGCCCGGCGCGATCCGCCGGGGCGTCGGCTACGGCCTGGGCATGGTGCACATGCTCGGCGCGGAGGGCGCCGACGAGGTGTCCACGGCCACGGTCAAGGTCCAGGACGGCGTCGCGACGGTGCTGTGCGCGGCCGTCGAGACCGGCCAGGGCTTCAGCACGCTGGCCCGGCAGATCGTCCAGGAGACGCTCGGCGTCGAGGAGGTCCACGTGGCCCCCGTCGACACCGACCAGCCGCCCGCGGGCGCCGGCAGCCGGAGCCGCCACACCTGGGTCTCGGGCGGGGCGGTGGAACGGGCCGCGAAGATGGTCCGCACCCAGCTCCTCCAGCCGCTCGCGCACAAGTTCGGCATGTCCACCGAGCTGCTCCAGATCACCGACGGCAAGATCACCTCCTACGACGGGGTCCTGTCGACCACCGTCGCCGAGGCCCTGGACGGCAAGGAACTGTGGGCCACCGCCCAGTGCCGCCCCCACCCCACCGAACCGCTGGACGCCTTCGGTCAGGGCGACGCCTTCGTGGGGCTCGCGTTCTGCGCGATCCGCGCGGTGGTGGACGTCGACATCGAGCTCGGCTCGGTCCGCGTGGTCGAGCTGGCGCTCGCCCAGGACGTGGGCCGCGTCCTCAACCCCGCGCAGCTCGCCGCGCGCATCGAGGCGGGCGTGACGCAGGGCGTGGGCGTGGCGCTCACGGAGAACCTGCGCACCGCGCGGGGCGTCGTCCGCCACCCCGACCTCACCGGGTACGCGCTGCCCACCGCGCTGGACGTGCCCGACATCAAGATCGTCAAGCTTGTCGAGGAACGGGACGTGGTGGCGCCCTTCGGCGCCAAGTCGGTGAGCGCGGTGCCCGTGGTGACCTCCCCGGCGGCCGTCGCCTCCGCGGTGCGCGCGGCCACGGGCCGCCCGGTCAACCGCCTCCCGATCCGGCCCCAGGCGGCGGTCGTCACCTCCTGACCCCGGGTGTGCCCCAACTCACGCCCCGAAACGGCCTGTTGGGGCCTTCGGGCGGTGCGTTGCGCGGGCCGTTGTCAGTGGGGCGGCGTATGGTTTTTCGTGTACGGGAGGCCTGCGGGGGACGTGGGCCGCCTCGCCGCGGTGACCAGGCGCGTCGAGGTGCACGGAACACGGGCCACGGCGCACGGGGGAAGCGAATGAACACGATCTGCCCGAGGGGAACGGCGGACGCGGAGGCGGAACGCCTGCCCCGGACGTGGGCGCGCGCGCAGGCGCGCCGGTGGCCGACGGGCCGCCCCGGCCGGCCGGGCGGACTCGCCCTCGACCTGCCCGACCGCTTCCTGGACGACGCGTTCGCCCCGGGCGCCGTCGTCCGCTTCGAGGACGTGGACTTCCCGTCCGTCCTCAGCCACGAACCCACCCGGCGCTTCCTGCGCGAGATCGGCCTGCCCGAGCGCGAGTACGGCTTCGAACTCGACACGGAGATCCCGCTGCCGACGCTCACCGAGCACGCCGAGTACGAGGAACTGCTCGCGGGCCAGGCCTGCGAGCCCCGTCCGCTGCCGCGTGCGGCCGACCGCCTGATACGCCTGGGCTCCGTCCTGCCCGGCACGGACCTGCTCCTCGACGGGCCCACGGGCGAGGTGCTGTGCTGGCGCGCCCCCGACCCCACGCCCCACCCGCTGACCGCCGACCTGTCCACCCTCACGGTCACCCTGTGGCTCCTGCACCGCGAACGGCGCACGGCCGCGCTGCGCGGTTAGCCGCTGCTCCCGGGCGGGGGCGTGCCGGTGGGGGACGTGCCCGTGGGGACGGTCAGAACTCGAGGCTCTTCACCCGGAACGTGAGGACGTAGTGCCAGTCGGGTCCCGTGATGTCGAACGTCTCCGGGCCGTTCGTGTCGCCCTCGGAGATGACGACTCCGTTGAGCCGGTCGTCCGGGCCGATGTCCTCCTCGTCGAAGAGCTGCACGTTGACCTCGCCCTCGAAGGGGACGTCGACGCGCATGGGCACCTCCGTGCCCGTGCTCAGTGAGAAGGATCCGCTGGGCGGCCAGACCTGCCTGCCGTTGGCCTGGATCATGATCTCGTCCGTCAGCGAGTCCTGCGGGTCCTCGCAGCGCAGCCTCTCCATCCTCAGGACAGAAGTCATCGCCCTCACCTTTCCTCGGATTCAGTCGTGTTTGTGCTCTCTGTGCACCTTGTTCTCGCGGATGTCGCGGATGTCGCGGAGTGAGCGCGGAGCGGGCCTCGAAACGGCTTCGCGTGGCGGGTGACTCGAGGGGACGTGCCGGCGACGGGCGATGCCGTGACCTCTGTGACCTTCGCGACCTCTGCGACGCGAGGCGGATCACACGCGAAAGCTCCTACCTCCAGTGAAACTCCGGGACCCTGACGGGGCAACCGAAAAGGGTGGCGCCCTCGGAGGGGTGCCACCCTTTTTCGTCGCCTGACGCGCTGCCTGACGCAGGCACGGGAGGCCGTGGCGGGAATCGAACCCGCGTAATTCGCTTTGCAGGCGAATCCCTGAGCCACTCGGGCACACGGCCGGGCAGTGGCGGCGCGGTCGAACCGTTCCGCCCTGATGTCCTCGACCGTACGGGGCGTGCCGGGGCGGCTCAAGGGAACCGGGAGGCGTGCAACGGGACTGCCATGTGCCGTTCACAAAGGAGCCTCGGGCGGGGAGCGCACCCGGTCAGGGCCCAGGACCATGGTCGTAGGGGAGGTGGGACCTCCGACAGGGGTCAATGTCGGTGACGCCCCTTACGCTGGCCTGCATGAGTGCCCTCGACCCGCGCGACACCGACGTCGCCGACGCCACCCCGCCCCCGCCGGTCCCTCCGCTTCCGTCCGCCGCCGCCGAGGGCGTGCTCAGCGGCCCGTACCGGGCGCTGAGCATCGGCATCGTCTCCGTGGTCCTGCTGATCGCCTTCGAGGCGACGGCGGTGGGAACGGCGATGCCGGTCGCGGCGCGGGAGCTGCACGGGGTGTCGCTGTACGCGTTCGCGTTCTCCGGGTACTTCACGACGAGCCTGTTCGGCATGGTGCTCGCCGGGCAGTGGGCCGACCGGCGGGGCCCGCTCGGCCCGCTGACCACCGGCATCGCCGGCTTCGCGGCCGGGCTGCTGCTGTCGGGGACCGCCGGGACGATGTGGCTGTTCATCCTCGGCCGGGCCGTGCAGGGACTCGGCGGCGGGCTGGTGATCGTCGCGCTGTACGTGGTCGTGGGACGGGCCTATCCGGAGCCGCTGCGCCCGGCCATCATGGCGGCGTTCGCGGCGGGATGGGTGGTGCCCTCGATCGTCGGCCCGCTGGCCGCCGGCGCGGTCACCGAACACCTCGGCTGGCGCTGGGTGTTCCTCGGGATACCCGTGCTGGTCGTCTTCCCCCTCGCGCTCGCCCTGCCGCAGATCCGCCGCCGGGCGGGCGGCCCGGCCGGGACGGCGGAGGACGGTCCGGGCGACTCCGGCCGGCGCCGGCTGCGGCTGGCCCTCGCCATCTCCCTGGGCGCCGGGCTGCTGCAGTACGCGGCCCAGGACCTGCGGTGGCTCTCCCTGCTGCCCGCCCTCGCCGGGGTCGCGCTGCTGGTGCCGGCGGCGCGCGGACTGCTGCCCCACGGCACCTGGCGGGCCGCGCGCGGACTGCCCGCCGTCGTCCTGCTGCGCGGGGTCGCGGCCGGCTCGTTCATGGCGGCCGAGTCCTTCGTGCCACTGATGCTGGTCACCCAGCGGGGCCTGTCCCCGACGCTCGCCGGGTTCTCGCTCGCGGCGGGCGGCGGCACGTGGGCGATCGGCTCGTGGGTGCAGTCCCGGCCGCGCCTGGAGCGGCACCGGGAGCGGCTGGTCACGGTGGGGATGGTGCTCGTCGCCGCGTCCGTCGCGGCCGCCCCCAGCGTCCTGATCGACGCCGTGCCCGCCTGTACGGTCGCCGTGGCCTGGGCCTTCGGCTGCTTCGGCATGGGCCTGGTGATCTCCTCCACCAGCGTGCTGCTGCTCAAGCTGTCGGCGCCGCGGGAGGCGGGCGCGAACAGCGCGGCCCTGCAGATCTCCGACGGCCTCAGCAGCGTCCTCCTCCTCGCCGCCGGAGGCGCGGCCTTCGCCGCCCTGGGCGGCGGCACGGTCGCCCACACCACCGCCCACGCCGCCACCACCGCCCACCCCGCCGCCTTCGCCGCGGTCTTCCTCCCGATGGCGACGGTGGCTCTGGCGGGCGCGTGGGTGGCGGGGCGGTTGCGGGCGGTACGTTCGTAAGTGGTACCACTTTGACCCCACTGACGTGGTACCGTTTTGGTGTGGCCATGAACCTGCGTCTCCGCGACGACCAGACGGAAGCCCTGAAGCTGCGCGCCGAGGAGGAGGGTGTCAGCATGCACGCCATACTGCTGAGAGCCGTGGACGACTACCTGACCAGGACCGCGCACGAGGCGCTGGTCCGCAAGGCTGCCAAGGAGCAGACCGCCAAGTGGGCCGAACTGCTGGAGCGGCTCAGGTGACGTACATCTACCTCTCGGCCGAGGACGTCCTGGGTGTCGCGGAGCACGCCGTCGACGACCAGAGCATCGTCGTCCGCGACGCGGGGCTTCTCGAGTCGGCCGTGCACCGTCCCTCGGCGTCGATGTTCGGGCAGGAGGCGTACCCCGACCTGTTCGACAAGGCGGCCGCGCTCCTGCAGTCCCTGGTGATCAACCATCCCTTCGTCGACGGCAACAGGCGCACGGCGTGGGTCTCCTGCATGGTCTTCCTGGCGATGAACGGGCAGCAGTTGCGGCCCGACATCGACGCGGCCGAACGCCTGGTCATCGCCGTGGCGACCGGCGCCATGGACGAGGTCAAGGCCGTCTCCGAGGCGCTGCGGGAGCTGGCCGAGTGACGGGTGTGACGTGAGTCCCACCCGCGGGTGAGCCCGTGGCATCACCCGTCCGCGCACGGCGGCCCCCGGTAGGGTGGCCCGGTTGCCGTGACCGTGCGCTACCCCGACCCGGAGACCGTGACTACTACCCCGGCCGCCCCCGCAGGCTCCTCCTCGCACCACCTGTCGCCCGCCTTCCCCGGCCGCGCCCCCTGGGGCACCGCCGGCAAGCTGCGGGCCTGGCAGCAGGGGGCGATGGACCGGTACCTCCAGCAGCAGCCGCGCGACTTCCTCGCCGTCGCCACCCCCGGCGCCGGCAAGACGACCTTCGCGCTCACCCTCGCCTCCTGGCTGCTGCACCACCACGTCGTGCAGCAGGTCACCGTCGTCGCGCCCACCGAGCACCTGAAGAAGCAGTGGGCCGAGGCGGCCGCGCGCATAGGCATCAAGCTGGACCCCGAGTACAGCGCCGGCCCGCTCGGCCGGGAGTACGACGGCGTCGCCGTCACCTACGCGGGCGTCGGCGTGCGGCCGATGCTGCACCGCAACCGCGTCGAGCAGCGCAAGACGCTCGTCATCCTCGACGAGATCCACCACGCCGGCGACTCCAAGTCCTGGGGCGAGGCATGCCTGGAGGCATTCGAACCGGCCACGCGGCGCCTCGCGCTCACCGGTACGCCGTTCCGCTCGGACACCAACCCGATCCCCTTCGTCGCCTACGAGGAGGGTCAGGACGGCATCCGCCGCTCGTCCGCCGACTACACCTACGGCTACGGCAACGCGCTCGCCGACGGTGTCGTCCGCCCCGTCATCTTCCTCAACTACAGCGGCAACATGCGCTGGCGCACCAAGGCGGGCGACGAGATCGAGGCCCGGCTCGGCGAGCCGATGACCAAGGACGCCATCAGCCAGGCCTGGCGCACCGCGCTCGACCCGCGCGGCGAGTGGATGCCGAGCGTGCTGCGCGCCGCCGACCAGCGGCTCACCGAGGTCCGCAAGGGCATCCCGGACGCCGGCGCCCTCGTCATCGCCTCCGACCAGGACTCCGCGCGCGCCTACGCGAAACTCATCCGCGAGATCACCGGGCACAGGCCCACCCTCGTCCTCTCCGACGACGGCGGGGCCTCCGACCGCATCGACGAGTTCAGCCAGGGCGACGACCGCTGGATGGTCGCCGTCCGCATGGTGTCCGAGGGCGTCGACGTGCCCCGCCTCGCGGTCGGCGTCTACGCGACGACGATCTCGACGCCGCTGTTCTTCGCCCAGGCCGTCGGCCGTTTCGTCCGCTCCCGGCGGCGCGGCGAGACCGCCTCCGTCTTCCTGCCGACGGTGCCCGACCTGCTCTCTTTCGCAGGCGAGATGGAGCGCGAACGCGACCACGTCCTCGACAAGCCCAAGAAGCAGGGCGAGGAGGACCCGTACGCCGAGTCCGAGAAGGAGATGGACGAGGCCAACCGGGAGCAGGACGAGGACACCGGCGAGCAGGACATGCTGCCCTTCGAGGCGCTGGAGTCCGACGCGGTGTTCGACCGCGTCATGTACAACGGCGCGGAGTTCGGGATGCAGGCGCACCCCGGCAGCGAGGAGGAGCAGGACTACCTCGGCATCCCCGGGCTGCTCGAACCGGACCAGGTGCAACTGCTGCTGCAGAAGCGCCAGGCGCGGCAGATCGCGCACAGCCGGAAGAAGCCCGCCGAGGAGGCCGACCTCCTGGAGATGCCCGCCGAGCGGCGGCCGGTGGTGACGCACAAGGAGCTGCTGGAGCTGCGCAAGCAGCTCAACGGCCTGGTCGGCGCCTACGCCCACCAGAGCGGCAAGCCGCACGGCGTCATCCACACCGAGCTGCGCCGGGTCTGCGGCGGCCCGCCGAGCGCCGAGTGCACGGCGGGGCAGCTCGGCCAGCGCATCGCCAAGGTCCGCGAATGGGCGACCCGCATGAAGTAGCGCGTCCGGCCGTACCGTTCGGCGGCCCGCGCACCGGACGGGCATACGCGGGCAAACCCCGCCGTCCCGCACGCGCCCCTGCCCGGATTCTGGACGGAGGCTTCCGCTGAGCGAACCCGCTTCGCTACTGTCCCGGCAACGCACACGCCCCGTGGCAGTGCCGCCGCGGAGCGCAGCCGTGAAGCGACTCGAGTCCGGGAACACCCCGGGCCGCAGGCCGATCGGCGGCCTTCACGCGCGCCACTGACGGGACTCGGTGACGCATCCGCCGACGCGAAGGTCCGCCGACCTCACCACTGAAGGAGTGGGCGTCGTGACCGCGGAGACATCCCAGACGCTCGATCGGGGCCTGAAGGTCCTGAAGCTGCTCGCCGACACCGACCACGGGCTGACCGTCACCGAACTGTCCACCAAACTGGGCGTCAACCGGACCGTGGTGTACCGCTTGCTCGCCACCCTCGAACAGCACTCCCTCGTCCGCCGCGACCTCGGCGGCCGCGCCCGCGTCGGGCTCGGCGTGCTGCGCCTGGGCCGCCAGGTGCACCCGCTGGTACGGGAGGCGGCACTTCCGGCGCTCCGCGCCCTCGCCGAGGACATAGGGGCCACCGCTCATCTCACCCTCGTCGACGGGACGGAGGCACTGGCCGTCGCCGTCGTCGAGCCGACCTGGACCGACTACCACGTGGCCTACCGGGCCGGCTTCCGCCACCCCCTCGACCGCGGGGCGGCCGGCCGGGCCATCCTCTCGGCCCGCCGCACCCCGCCGGACGACCTCGGCTACACCCTCACCCACGGCGAACTGGAGGCCGGGGCGAGCGGCGCCGCGGCCCCCCTGCTCGGCGTCACCGGCGTCGAGGGCAGCGTCGGGGTGGTCATGCTCGCGGACGCGGTGCCCGAACGGGTCGGCGCCCGGGTCGTCGACGCCGCCCGGGAGGTCGCGGAAGCCCTCCGCTGACCGGAGCCCGGGAACGACGGGGCGCCCGCCCGCCCCGCCCGGCACCGGGGGCGCGGCCCGCCGGCGGCCTCACGTTAGATTGAACCCCGTGCTCTCTCGCCTCACGCGCCCCCGGGCCCTCGCCGTCTGCGCCCTGCCCGTCGTGGCCCTGCTCGCCACGGCGGTCCTCGCGCCGCTGCCGTTCTCCCTGGCGCAGCCCGGGATGACGGCGAACGTCCTCGGCGAGAACAAGGGCGAGGCGGTCATCACCGTCACCGGCGCCCCCACCCGCCGCACCACCGGCCAGCTGCGCATGACGACCATCGAGGCGACCGGACCCGACGCGCACGTCTCGCTCGGCGACGTGCTCGACGGCTGGTTCCGCACCGACCAGGCCGTCATGCCGCGCGACTCGGTCTACCCGAGCGGCGACAACGTCAAGGAGATCGAGCGGCACAACGCCGACGAGATGAAGGAGTCCCAGGACGAGGCCACCAAGGCGGCCCTCGCCTACCTGGGCAGGTCCGCCTCGGACGTCCACGTCACGCTCAGGCTGGCCGACGTCGGCGGGCCCAGCGCCGGTCTGCTGTTCACCCTCGGGATCATCGACAAGCTCGACGGCGACGGCAGCGGCGGCGACCTCACCGGCGGCCGCACCGTCGCCGGCACCGGCACGATCGACGCGCGCGGCAGGGTCGGCGCGGTCGGCGGGGTGGGCCTCAAGACGCAGGCCGCCCGGCGCGACGGCGCCACCGTCTTCCTCGTGCCCAAGGACGAGTGCTCCGACGCCACCGCCGAACTCCCCGAGGGGCTGCGGCTGGTCCCGGTCACGACCCTCAAGGGCGCGGTCTCCGCTCTCGTCGCCCTGGAGAAGGGCAAGGGCCCGGTCCCGAGCTGCTGAGCGCTGTCAGCCGCCGGAACCGGGCCCCGAGAAGCCCGGCGCCTACAGGTTGCCGCGCTTGGCCTGCTCCCGCTCGATCGCCTCGAACAGGGCCTTGAAGTTGCCCTTGCCGAAGCCCATCGAGCCGTGCCGCTCGATGAGTTCGAAGAAGACCGTCGGCCGGTCCTGCACCGGCTTGGTGAAGATCTGCAGCAGGTAGCCGTCCTCGTCCCGGTCCACCAGGATCTTCAGCTCGCGCAGGGTCTCCACCGGCACCCGGGTCTCGCCCGCCCACTCGCCGAGCGTGTCGTAGTACGAGTCCGGCGTGTTGAGGAACTCCACCCCGGCCGCGGACATCGTGCGCACGGTCCGCACGATGTCGTTGGTGGCCAGCGCGATGTGCTGGACGCCGGGACCGCCGTAGAACTCCAGGTACTCGTCGATCTGCGACTTCTTCTTGCCCACCGCGGGCTCGTTGATCGGGAACTTGACCTTCAGCGTCCCGTCGGCCACCACCTTGGACATCAGCGCGCTGTACTCGGTCGCGATGTCGTCGCCCACGAACTCCTTCATGTTCGTGAAGCCCATGACCTTGTTGTAGAACTCGACCCACTCGTTCATCCGGCCGAGCTCCACGTTGCCGACGCAGTGGTCGACCGCCTGGAAGGTGCGGTGGGCCGGCGGCTCGACGATCGGGTCGGCGGCCACGTACCCGGGCAGGTAGGGGCCGTCGTAGCCGGTCCGCTCGACCAGGGTGTGGCGCGTCTCGCCGTACGTGGCGATCGCCGCGATCACCACCGTGCCGTGCTCGTCCTTCAGCTCGTACGGCTCGGCGACCGAGGTGGCGCCGTGCTCGACGGCGTAGGCGTGCGCGGCACGCGCGTCCGGCACGGTCAGCGCGAGGTCGACGACGCCGTCGCCGTGCTCGTCCACGTGCTGGGTGAGGAAGCGGCCCCACTCGGAGGACGGCTTGACGACGGAGGTGAAGACGAACCGGGCGGAGCCGTTCTCCAGCACGTAGGCAGCGGTCTCACGGCTGCCGTTCTCCGGTCCGGAGTAGGCGACCAGCCGCATGCCGAAGGCGGTCGAGTAGTAGTGCGCGGCCTGCTTGGCGTTGCCCACGGCGAAGACGACCGCGTCCATTCCCTTGACCGGGAAGGGGTCTGCCTGCCGTGCGGTGTCGGGAGTGTGGTGTGTGGTCTGCGTCATAGTCGCAGGCTCTCCCGCATCCGCAAGGTGCGCAATAGTTTGCGTTTCGGCTGGGCATTCTGCCCAGTGGGGGACCCACGAGGACCGTCGTTCTGTACAGGATGCCCAGGCCCGGGAGGCGGATGTGACGATCGACCGGCTGGACGCCCGGCTCCTCGTGCTGCTGGCGCGCGAACCGCGGATCGGGGTGCTGGAGATGTCCCGCCGCCTCGGCGTGGCCCGCGGCACCGCCCAGGCCCGCCTCGACCGGCTCCGCGAGCGCGGGGTGATACGCGGCTTCGGCCCCGAGGTCGACCCGGCCGCGCTCGGCTATCCGGTGACCGCCTTCGCCACGCTGGAGATCCGGCAGGGCCAGGGCGCGGACGTCCGCGCCCACCTGGCCGGCGTCCCCGAGGTCCTGGAACTGCACACCACCACGGGCAGCGGCGACATGCTGTGCCGCCTGGTCGCCCGCTCCAACGCCGACCTGCAACGCGTCATCGACCGCGTCGTCGCCCTCGACGGCATCGTCCGCGCCTCCACCGCCATCGTCATGGAGAACCCCGTCCCCCTGCGGATCATCCCGCTGGTGGAACAGGCGGCGAAGGACGTGGAGTGATGACGGGCGCGGGGCTGTGTCCGTTCCGCGGCTTCGCCGCGTGGCGCGGCGGAGGCGAGGAAACCCCTGCCCGGACCCCACCCGAACCCCCGAACCACCCACCCGCACCCCCGAACCACCCACCCGCACCCCCGAACCACCCACCCGCACCCCCGAACCACCTACCCGCACCCCGCCCCGCCGGGGTTCCCACCGCCCACCCCCCGGTGCCACCCTCGGATCATGAGCCGCACCCACACACCCCCCGAGGACACCCCCGACGCAGCGACGCCCCCCGCCACCCCCCTCCTGGACCGTCTCCGCACCGCCCTCCCGCCGGAGGCGATCCTCACCGACCCCGACGTCACCGCCTCCTACGCCCACGACATGGCGAGCTTCTGCCCCTCCGGCACCCCCGCCGCCGTCGTCCTCCCCCGCACCGTCGAACACGTCCAGCACGTCCTGCGCACCGCCACCGAGTTCCGCGTCCCCGTCGTCCCCCAGGGCGCCCGCACCGGCCTGTCGGGCGCCGCCAACGCCACCGACGGCTGCCTCGTGCTGTCACTCGTCCGGATGGACCGCATCCTGGAGATCGACCCCGTCGACCGCATCGCCGTCGTCGAACCCGGCGTCGTCAACGCCGCCCTCTCCCGCGCGGTCGGCGCCCACGGCCTGCACTACCCGCCGGACCCCTCCAGCTGGGAGACCTGCACGATCGGCGGCAACATCGGCACCGCCTCCGGCGGCCTGTGCTGCGTCAAGTACGGGGTGACCGCCGAGTACGTCCTCGGCCTGGACGTCGTCCTCGCCGACGGCCGCCTGCTGCGCACCGGCCGCCGCACCGCCAAGGGCGTCGCCGGCTACGACCTCACCCGCCTCTTCGTCGGCTCCGAGGGCTCCCTCGGCGTCGTCGTCCGTGCCGTGCTGGCGCTCAGGCCGAAGCCGCCCGAGCAGCTCGCGCTCGCCGCCGAGTTCCCCTCCTCGGCCGCCGCGAGCGAGGCGGTGTGCCGGATCATGGAGAGCGGCCACGTCCCCTCCCTGCTCGAACTGATGGACGCCACGACCGTGCGGGCGGTCAACGCCCTGACCCGCATGGGGCTGCCCGAGACGACCCGCGCCCTGCTGCTCGCCGCCTTCGACACCCCCGACCCGGCGGCCGACCTCGCCGCCCTCGGCGCGCTGTGCGAGGCGGCGGGCGCCACCGCCGTCGTCCCGGCGGAGGACGCCGCCGAGTCCGAACTCCTCCTCCAGGCACGGCGTTCCGCGCTCCCCGCGCTGGAGGCGGCCACCGGCACGACGATGATCGACGACGTGTGCGTGCCCCGCTCCCGGCTCGGCGACATGATCGAGGGCGTCGAACGGATCGCGGAACGCCACCGGCTGACCATCGGCGTGTGCGCCCACGCGGGCGACGGCAACACCCACCCCGTGGTCTGCTTCGACGCCCGCGACCCCGAGGAGACGCGGCGGGCCCGCGCCTCCTTCGAGGAGATCATGGCACTCGGCCTGGAGCTCGGCGGCACGATCACCGGGGAGCACGGGGTGGGCGTCCTGAAGAAGGAGTGGCTCGCGCGGGAGCTCGGCCCGGTCGGCCTGGAGATGCAGCGCGGGATCAAGCAGGTGTTCGACCCGCTGGGCATCCTCAACCCCGGCAAGCTGTTCTGACCACCCGCCGCGCCCGCTTCCCGCGGGCCGCCCCTCACGCGAGCAGCTGGGACAGGTCGTCGTCGAGCCCCAGCCGCTCGCCCTCCGAGCCCGGCGGCACCACCCGCAGCGTCCGCTCCAGCCACGCGGCCACCGGATCCGCCGGGGCCTGGAGCAGGGCGTCGCCGTCGGGGGAGGTGAGCGCGAGCATCAGGGAGCGGGACGCGGGGCCGCCGCCGGCCTCCGCCCGCACGGGCCACACCCGCACGTCACCGTGGCCGGAGGGGCGGAAGACGCCGTCGATGAGGATGTCCCGGGCGAAGCTCCAGCGGATCGGACGGACGGAGTCGATGTGGAAAGTGAGGTGGACGGCGTACGGGTCCGCGGTGCGGTACGCGAGCAGCGCGGCCACGGGGACGCTCCGCTCGGGGGAGAGGACCAGCCTCAGCTCCAGCTCCCGCTCGATCTCGGTGATGTGCTCGTACTGCCCCATGCGGCGCTTCCCTTCTTCCCTTCGCGTCCGGCGTGCGACTGCCGTACGCCTGCCCTGAGCGGGCCCGCGTACGGGGAGAGCACCCGGGGGTGGCGAGCATTACGCGAGTCCGCGGAGAAAAATCCGACCGATGTGGACCAGGTGTGGAAAGGGCGTGCGCGGTGTCGCCCGTAAAGGGCCGGGTCCTCCCGGACCGGGGTGTCACGTGCGCCGATTCTGATAGAGATGTGGAGGCCCCGATGACCCCCCGAGCAGATACCGGATCACGGACATGAGCGCCCCAACCCCGGCACCCGGCGACGACAGGCCCCGCGAGGGGTACTACCCGGACCCCTCCATCCCCGGCTACGTCCGGTACTGGAACGGTGCGACGTGGGTGCCGGGCACCAGCCGCCCGGCCCCGGCCGACGGCGGCCCACTCGCCCCGCCGCCGGGCGTCGCACCCGCGGCGCCGGCCGCGTCTCCGTCCCCGTCCGCGCCCCCCGCCTCGGTGGAGGAGACGGGCCCGCACTTCTTCGACGAGGAGGAGGCACCCGCCGCGGGTGCCGCGGGCCCGGCGGCGGCACCGGCCGGTCCCGCCGACGCACAGCACGGGCGCCGGCCCGAACCCGCCTCGGCGTGGGGGGCCGACCGGGCCCAGCAGACCGGCTTCGGCGGTGACCGCGACCGCCAGGTCTCCTGGGGCGCTCCGGCGGCCGCCGACCCCCGCCTCCCGCTCGCGGCCACGCCCCCGGCCCAGCCCGGCGGCCGGTCCGCGCGCACGGACGGCACCGCGACGATCCCGCCCGCCGAACCGGAGCCGCGGGCCGAGCAGGGCGCGGGCGCGCGGGCCGAGGGCACGATGGTGTTCCGTCGGCAGACCGGCGGCGAGGGGCCCTCGGCGGGATCGCCGGGAACCGCGCGGCCCGGGGCGCCCGCCCCGAAGGCGGGCGAGGACGCCGGGGCCCGCTCGGCCGCCGCGCGCCAGGCCATCGGCCTGGACCCGAACGCCCCCGCGGGGCGGGTACCGCAGCAGGGCCCGGTGTCCGCGCCGACACCCGCCCCGGCACCGCCCGCACCG
>BNBP01000112.1 GCA_014656015.1 Streptomyces griseoaurantiacus
GCTCCGCCAGGGCGCCGAGCGCCCCCGCCCCGAGCGCCACGACGGCGGCCGCCGGGAAGAGCCACCGGGTGACGGCGGTCCGGGCCCGGCCGGGGTCCCCGGGGGCGGCCGCGTGCGCGGCCAGCGCCACGCAGGTGGCGAGCATGCTCAGCGCGGGGGGCAGCAGCGCGGGGCCGGTGTAGTCGCCCGCTGCCGTCGCGGCCGGCCAGAGCGGGGCCACGGCGAGCAGGGCGGCCCGTGCCGTGCGGGGGGTGCGGCGCAGCCACAGCAGGGCGGTGGCCTGCACGGCGGCCAGCAGCGCGAAGTACACACCCGCGGACACCCCGGCACCGGCGGACGCGGTGGACCTGTGGATCACCAGGATCGGCAGCAGCGGGTTCACGACGAGGGCGAGGGCGGCCGTCACCTGGGCCGCCCGCCGGCCGCGCGGCACGGCCGGGTCCGCCTCGGCGGCGGTCCGTCCGGGCAGCGCCGCGCGCACCTCCCAGCCGCCCTCGGCCATGGGGCCGCTGGTCAGGGTGCCGCCCGCCTCCCGGGCCCGGGACCGCAGGAAGGCCCGGCCCCGGCCGCCGCCGAGACCCGCGCCGTGCGCGGTGACCCCGATGGGCGGCGCGGCGCTCGTGACGACGACGTCCGTGCGCGTCTCCCCGTACCGGCAGGTCACGGTGGTGTGCGCGCCCGGGGCGTGCCGGGCAGCGTTGGTCAGCGCCTCGCGCACGATGCCGTGGGCCGCGTCCGCGAGGGTGCCCTCGGGCAGGTCGTCGATCGCGGCGTCGACCCGTCCGCCGAGCCGGCGGAACCCGGCGACGAGGTCCAGCAACCGCTCACGGGGTGAGGGCAGTTCCTCGCCGGAGGGCGAGGGCGCCCGCACCGCGCCGAGCGCCCGGGTGACCTCGCGGCCGGTCTCGGCGGCGAACCGCAGTGCCTCCCCGGCGAGTTCGGGGCGGCTCGCGCGCAGTCCCGAGGCGGCGCCGGCCGAGACCACCACGGCCGTCAGGTGGTGGGCGCTGACGTCGTGCAGTTCCCTTTCCATGCGGCGCCGTTCGGCCGCCGGGAGCCGGTGCCGCTCGGTCTCGGCCCGGCGCAGCCGGCGGGCGGCCGTGAGCCGTGCGCGGCGGGCGTGCCGCGCCCGCAGTCCGGCGCCGCACGCGGTGGCGTACAGCAGCGCGGTGAGGGCGAGGTCGAGTCCGTCGCGGTCGCTGAGCCCGTGCAGGGTGACGCCGTAGAGGAGTTGCCAGACGGCGAGGGCGGTCACGCTCAGGACGGCGGTGAAGGTGTCGCGGACGGCGGCCACGGTGTACAGGGCGAGTGCGGGCCCCGCGGTGCCGAGCACGGCCGTGGCGCCGGCCGGCAGCGGGCCGGCGCCCAGGGCGCAGACGGCGGCGACCAGCACGAGCGCGGGCACCGGGTGGCCGCGGCGCAGGGCGAGCGCGGCCGTCACCGTCGCGGCCACCAGGGCCGCCGGGAACAGCGCCGAGGCGGGCGGCACGTCGCCGCGCGCCGAGGCCGCACCGGGCCACCACAGGGCCTGGGCGCACAGCAGCAGGGCCGGAACGGTCCGGCCGTCGGTTCGCTTCATGACCACCCCAGGCTAGGGCGGCCGCCGGATCGCCCGGGTCCGGCTGAAGGGGGATTCGCGCCTCTTACCCAGGGTGCAGAAGGACCGGTCGGGGGGCGGCCGTCGAGGGCCGCCCCCGCTCCCGGGGCGGACGCTCAGGCGGCCTCCCGCACCGTGCGGCGGCCCTCCTCGCTGCTCCGTCCGCGCACGAGCGCGCGGCGGCGGGACGGGGCGCCGAGGGTCGGGTGGGCGACGCCCCAGGCCGCGCCCTTGCAGACCAGCTCCTTGTACCGGGCGGCCGACCGCCCGGTGAGCGCCGCGCCGACGGCGCGGTCGTCGGCGGTGACGAACTGGATGAGCCCGTCCCGGCGGCCCAGCGAGACGCACTGGTTGAAGTAGCGCAGCGAGGCCCGCGGGATCTTGCCGCCGGTCAGGCGGGCGGCGAGGGCGTCGGCGGCCTGCCAGGCCATGGGGACGCCCGAGGCGCAGGACATGCGCAGCGGCTTGTCCCCGGCGCCGAGGGCGAGGGCGGCGTCGCCGACGGCGTACACGTCCGGGTGGGAGACCGAGCGCATGGTCCCGTCGACCAGGATGCGCCCCTCCTCGGTGACCTCGAGGGTGGTGGCGCGGGCGAGCGGGTGCGCGGCGAAGCCGGTGGTCCAGACGGTGACCGCGGCCGGGATCCGGGTGCTCCCGGCGGCCCCGTCCGTGCCGACGGTGACGTGCTCGGTGGCGACCTCGGTGACGGTGGTGTGCTCGTGCACGGTGATGCCGAGCCGGCCGAAGACCTTCCGCAGGTGCCGGACGCCCTTGGGGGAGAGCCAGTCGCCGAGTCCGCCCCGGGCGACGAGGGCGACGTCGAGGTCCGGACGGGCCTCGGCGATCTCGGTCGCTGCCTCCACGCCGGTGAGGCCGCCGCCGACCACGAGCACCGGCCGCCCGGACTCCAGGGCGGCCAGGCGGTCGCGCAGCCGCAGCGCCCCGGCGCGGCTCGCGAGTTCCTCGGCGTGCGCGGCGGCGCCGGGGACGCCGTGGTCGGTCCAGCCGCTGCCGAGGGCGTGGACGAGGGAGTCGTACGGGAGTTCCTCGGTGGTCACGGCGCCCTCGGTGCCTTCCGCGCCGCCGGTGCCGGCCGTGGTGACGGTGACGGTCCTGCGGTCGACGTCGACGGCGGTGACCCTGCCGAGCCGCACCGTGACGCCCGTGCCCGCGAACATCTCGGCGAGGGGCCGGGGCTCGAGCTCCTGCCCGGTCGCGAGCTGGTGCAGCCGGACGCGTTCCACGAAGTCGGGTTCGGCGTTGACGAGGGTGAGGGAGACGTCCTCGCGGCGCAGCCGCCTGGCGAGGCGTCCGGCGGCGATGGCTCCGGAGTAGCCGGCTCCGAGGACGACGATGCGGTGCTGCATGTCCTGCTCCTGTCTCGCGCGTCGATCCGGGCGTTTCCCGTCCGGGAGGAGGTTGGTTCCGCCCCTTGAACCGGACGGCCCGCCGTTTCCTGACAGGACCGCGCTGTGAAGCACCTCACAGTGCGGCCGGACCGGGTCGCGGCCCGCTCAGAACGGGCGGAACAGGGGTTCCCCGTGTGCGCCGGCCGCCCACTGCCGGGTCGCCCGGTCGAGCTTGTCGGGATTGGCCTGGGAGCGGAACGCGGCGATGCCGTCCGGGGTGATCTCCAGGCACAGCACGCCCACGACCCGGCCGTCGACCTCCGCGACGATCGCGGGGCCGCCGTTGGCGGTGGTCGCGTGGATCCCGGGCGAGCCGCCGACCAGGGCGCGCTTGCCCTTGCCGGGCGAGAACAGGCCCCGCATGAACCGGGCGACGGCGACCGCGCCCTCGAAGGCCTTGGTGCGGGCCGGGACCTTCCCGCCGCCGTCGCCGACCGCGACGGCGTCGTCCGTGAGCAGCCGGACCAGCGGCTCGGTGCGGCCGCTGGTGGCGGCCGCGAGGAACTCCTCGACGACCCGCCGGGCGGCCGCCCGGTCGACCTCGCCGCGCGAGCGGCCCTCCGCGACGTGCTTCTTCGCCCGGTGGAAGAGCTGCTGCCCCGCCGCCTCGGTGATGCCGAGGATCGTGGCGATCTCCCGGTAGGGGTATCCGAAGGCCTCCCGGAGCACGTAGACCGCGCGCTCCTTCGGGGCCAGCCGTTCCAGCAGCACGAGCACCGCGTACGAGACCGACTCCCGCTGCTCGGCGGTGTCGGCGGGCCCGAGCATGGGGTCCCCGTCGAGCAGCGGCTCGGGCAGCCACTGGCCCACGTAGGTCTCGCGCCGGGCGCGCGCGGAGGTGAGCTGGTTGAGGCACAGGTTGGTCAGCACCTTGGTCAGCCACGCCTCGGGGACGTCGATCCGTCCGACGTCGGCGGCCTGCCACCGCAGGAAGGTCTCCTGCACGGCGTCCTCGGCCTCGCCGGCCGATCCGAGCAACCGGTAGGCGAGCGCCCCCAGCCGGGGCCGGCACGCCTCGAACCGCTCCACGTCCCCCTGCGTCAGCGCCATGGACAGGATCCTAGGGTCTTTCGTCCGGATCGGGCCGGCTGGGAGGCGCGGTGCCTCTTCGGCCGACCCGAGCGGACCCCGCGACGCCGGAATGATCCGAACGAGAGGCCCTGGGTCAGAGCGGTCCGGGGCGCCGCCCCGCGTTCAGGGGCGCAGGACGACCTTCCCGGCCACCGTCCCCGATTCCGCGAGGCGCATCGCCTCGGCGGCCTCGGTCAGGGGCAGGCGGGCGGCCACCCGGGCGGTGATGTCCCCGGCGCGCAGCGCCTCGAAGACCTCGGTGAGGTCGGCGCGCAGCCGGGCGCGGAAGGCGTCGACGCGCCGGTGGCCGGCCCAGACGTTGTAGAAGCGGGCGCGGCGGCCGTTGGGCAGCGCGTTCCACAGCCACACCCGGGCCAGCAGCTTGATCACCGGCCACTGCTTGGAGCCCTTGTCGTCCCGCGTGGAGGCGGTCCCGTACGCGACGAGGGTGCCGCCGGGGGCGAGCAGGCGCCAGGAGTCGACGATGCCGGGGCCGCCGACGTGGTCGAAGACGGCGTCCACTCCGCCGGGGGCGAGGGCGCGCACACGGGCGGCGACGTCCTCGGTGCGGTGGTCGACGGGGGTGACGCCCCGGGCGCGCAGGGCCTCGTGGTGACGGGCGGAGGCGGTGCCGATCACCTCGGCGCCGGCCGCCCGGGCGAGCTGGACCAGGACCGAGCCGACGCCGCCGTTGGCGCCGAGCACGAGCACCGTCTGACCGGCCCGGACACGGGCCGTGCGGTGCAGCATCTGCCAGGCGGTGACGCCGTTGACGACCATGGTCTCCGCCGCGTCCGCGTCGATCCCCTCGGGCACCGGGACGGCGTCCGCCGCGTCGAGGACGACGTGGCTGGCCCAGCCGCCGACCTTGACCAGCGCGGCCACCCGGGTGCCGACCAGGCCCTCGGGGGCACCCGGGCCGGCCGCGCGCACGGTGCCGACGAGGTCGTAGCCGGGGACGAAGGGGAAGGGCGGCTGGTCGAAGTAGCGGCCGCGGCGCATCTGCTGCTCGGCGAAGGAGACGCCGGTCGCCTCCACGCGGACCACCACCTGGCCCGGGCCCGCGGTGGGGACGGTCCCGCGCCGGATCCGCAGCCCCTCCGGTTCCACCGTGCCCGGGAGGACGACCTCGACGAGTTCTTCGGTCTCCGTGGAGTGCATGACGATCTCCGGTCTGTGTGGGGCACTCGGATCAGTGAGTGCATCTCTTCTTGGTTATAAGTTGTAACTCTCTCTCGAGGGAGTGTCAATAACGACCGTGATAGCTTCTAACGAACGGCGAGCGACGGGTGCGGCACCGGAAAGGCGGCGGACACATGCGGCAGGAGACGGCGGAGACCGGGGCGACGCCCCGCGAGCGCTACCGCGCGCAGGTCCGCGCCGAGATCAAGGACCACGCCCGGCGGCAGATCGCCACCGCGGGCGCCCCGGGCCTGTCCCTCAACGCGATCGCCAAGCGCATGGGCATGAGCGGGCCCGCGCTCTACCGGTACTACGCCGGCCGCGACGAACTCCTCACCGATCTGGTCCGGGACGCCTACCGCAGCCTCGCCGAGGACTTCCGCGCGGCCTCCGCCCCGGCCCCCGACGCCCGGGCGCTGGCGCACGCGCTGCGCGCATGGGCGCTGGCGGACCCGCAGCGCTACTTCCTCACCTTCGGCACCCCCGTCCCCGGGTACGAGGCGCCGGAGGACACCACCGTCCTCGCGCGGGAGGTCATGACGCTCATGCTCGACGCCTGCGCCGCGCTGCCCCCGGCCGGCTCTCCCGGGGGTCCCTTCGCCGCCCATCTCGAGGAGCACCGGGAGTGGACGGGCGGCCACCCCGCCCCGCCCGCCGTCCTGCACCGCGCGCTGACCCTCTGGACCCGGCTGCACGGCGCCCTCTCCCTCGAACTCGCCGGGCACTTCGCCGGCATGGGCTTCGACCCCGCTCTGCTCTACGAGGCCGAACTCGACGCCCTGACCGGCGACGGCTGAGCCGGGGCCGCCCGCACCCCCGGCCCACCCCCCCCGGCCGCCCCCGGCCCGCCCCGTCAGGCGTCCAGCCGGTCGAGCACCGCCCGCACCGCCTCCCGCACCGCCCCGCGCCACTCCTCCTCCGGGTCGCCGGGGCCGCCGCCGTGGTGGCCGTGCGGCACGTCCACCACCCGTACCTCCGCCTCCCGCTCCCCGGCCGCGGCCAGGAACCCGCTGACGGTCGCCGCGATCTCCGGCGACTCCAGGCCCACCCGGAGCAGGACCAGCGGCGGCGGCGCGTGCCCGGCGTCCGCGAGCGCGCGCACCGGGTGGAAGCGGCTGTCGGCGGACATCCCCCAGTTGGGCAGCGGCGCGAGGACCGGGTACGCGGCGGCCAGGCAGCGCAGCCACGCGGGGGGCTTCGCGAGCCAGTCGGCGAGGAGGGGGCCGCCGCCCGAGAAGAACCACAGCGCGATCCGGTCCCCGTCGACCCGCGGGTCGGCCCGTACGAGATCCACGGCCGCCGCGACGTCCCCGGCGGCGCGCGGGTAGTCGGCCACGTCGTGCAGCCGGTGCTCCACGGTCACGCCGACGGCACCCTGCCCGGCGGCGTACCGGGCGTGGCCCGCGAGGACCGGCCAGTCGCGCGGGGAGGGCTCGGCCCCGGCGGGCACCGGCCCACCGTGCACGAACACGACCGCCGGCCGGGGACCGTCCACCCCCTCGGCCCCCTTAACCCCCTTCGTTCCTCCCGGCCGCGGGAAGTAGAAGTCCACGTTCCCCCGCCGCTCCCGCGGGAGTTCGGGAACGGGCAGCGGGAACGGGTGCAGATGCGCGGGGGTGCCCGACGCGCCGGGCGGCGTGAGGCGGTGGCCCTCCCCGGCGGCCGCCCGCAGCAGGACCCCCGCCAGGTCCTCCGGGCAGGACAGCATCGGCCAGTGCCCGGTGGGCAGTTCGAAGAAGGTCACGCCGGGTCCTGTCAGCGCCCGCAGCGCGGGGTCGCCGAGGTCCACGAGCCGCTGGACCATGTCGATGCCCACGCCGTTCGCCGTGCACAGCACCCCGGTGGTCGGCACGGCGGCCGCCGCGCCGCTCAGCCGCAGCGGCCGCAGCAGGGTGCCCAGGGGCTGGGGCGCCGCCCGCGCGGTGAGCCGGTCCAGGGCCTCCTCGGACACCCCCGCCGTGCTGCCCCACCGCGTCCACTCCTCCCGCCCGGGGGGCGGCAGCACGCCGGCGGTGGTGCCGGCCGCCGCCTCCTCGGCCGGCAGGGCCCGCACCGACTGGTCCGGCACCGCCGCCAGCGGCGGGACACCGTCCTGCGGCAGCCCCGCGTCCACGCACACGATCCGGGCGACCCGCTCCGCCCGCCGGTCGGCCGCGCCCAGCACCGGATGGACGCCGTAGTCGTGCCCGACGAGCACGATCCCCCGGCCGCCCGTGCCGCCCGTGCCGCCCGTGCCACCCGTGCCGCCCGGCGCCCCGGTCACCGCGTCGATCGCCGCGCACACCTCCTCGATGTGCGTCTCCAGATCCGCCTCCGCCTCCGCCTCCGCATGCGCCCCCGCATCCGGCTCCGGGCCGTCGCCGGCCCGCGGCCGGCCGGGCCCCGCGAGCGTCACCGCCCGCACCTGTGCGCCCGCGGCGGTCAGCCGGCGGGCGGTCCCCTCCCACACGTGCGCGTCGGTGAACATGCCCGGCACCAGGATGAACACGGGTTCCACGGCTCTCTCCCCACTCTCCGTCGTACGCCCTCGGCGACGGCCGGGACCGTCCGCCCGGCCGCGCTCGCGGGTACCGTAGGAACTCCCCCAGGGGGAGGTTCAACCCGTGCCCGGCAGTGCCGGGGGACCGCAGGGAGGGCCACCGCCGTGGCGCACGACGAGGGACTGTGGAGCATCGGTGAGCTCGCGGAGCGCGCGGGCGTCACCGTCAAGACCGTCCGCTTCTACTCCGAACGCGGTCTGCTGCCCGAGACCTCCCGCAGTTCCGGCGGCCACCGCCGCTACGGCCCCGAGGCCCTCGGGCGGCTGTCCCTGATCCGCGCGCTGCGCGGCCTCGGCCTCGGCGTCCCGCAGGTGCGGCGCCTCCTGCCGCCCGCCGGCCCGTCCGAGGGCGTACCGCCCGGCGACATGCCGGAGGAGGGGCTCCTGGAGGACGTCCTCGCCGGGCAGTTGCGCGAACTGGGCTCCCGGATCGAGGCGCTGCGCTGGCGGGAGGCGGCGCTGCGGCTGGTGCGGGAGTGCCCGCCGGGGGAGCGCGCCGAACGCCTGCGTCTGCTGGGCGCGGTGTCGACACCGCCGAGCACGGACACCCTCGCCCGGTTCTGGCGCGGCTGGCTGCCGGTGCGGATGCCGGCCCGCTCGGTGGCGGCCTTCCTGGACCTCGCGGTCCCGCAGCCGCCCGCCGACCCGGAGCCGGCCCAGGTGCTGGCCTTCGCCCGCCTGCACGCACTGACGTCCCGCCCCTGCGCCGGCACCGGGCCCTCGCCGCAGCCGGCGGCGCACCGGCGGGCCGGGGGCGCGCGGGCGGCCGTGCTCTACGAGGGGCTGGCCGAGGCGTACGAACTGGCGGGGGTCCGGCTCGGCGCGCGGCGGGAACCGGGCCCGGGCGAGGCACTGGACGGCTTCGTGGCGGCGTACGCGAGTGCCTACGGCGTCCGGGACACCCCGGGCTTCCGCCGGAGCCTGGCCGGTGAACTCGCGGGCGATCCCCGCCTGGACCGCTACTGGGACCTGGTCGCCGAGCTCCGCACCCCGCCCGGCGGCACCCCCGCGCCCACCCCCGGCACCGCCCACGACTGGCTCCTGGCGGCACTGCGGGCGCAGACGGCGGGGACGCCGGCGGCCTCCGCGAGGGCCGACCGGACGGTCAACCAGGGGAATATGCCCTTCCGTTCATGAAGATCTCGTGGAAAGTGGGAGGAGCTTTGGTCGGGACGAGTCCACCGACGCCACAGTGGGGCGATCTCCGTTCTGCCCGGAAGGCCCCCGAGTGATGATCCGTACCCCCCACGGTTCCACCGCCCGCCGTCGCGTCAGCGTTCTGACCGGCACCGTCACCGCTTCCGCCCTGCTGGTCACCGGCTGTGGCGTCCTCGACAGCAGCGACGACAGCGGTGCGTCGACACCGAAGAAGGGCGACGACATCACCGTCGGCCTCCTGCTGCCCGATCACAAGACCGCCCGCTGGGACCAGTTCGACCAGCCCCTCATCACCAAGAGGATCGCCGACCTCACCCACGGCAAGGGCAAGGTCGTCGCCCGCAACGCCGAGGCGAGCGCGGGCAAGCAGCGGGAGCAGTTCGCCGAACTGCTCTCCAAGAAGGTGGACGCGATCCTCGTCGACGCGATCGACTCCAAGGCGATAGCGAGCCAGGTCCAGGAGGCGAAGGACGCGGGGATACCCGTGATCGCCTACGACCGGCTCGCCCAGGGACCGATCGACGCCTACATCTCGCACGACAACGAACTCGTCGGCCAGGTGCAGGGGCAGGCCCTGCTGAAGGCGCTCGTCGGGAAGACGTCCTCCAGCAAGGTCGTCCTGATCAACGGCTCGCCCACCGACCCGAACACCGCCGACCTCAAGAAGGGCGTCCGCGCGGAGCTCAAGGGCAACATCATCATGGCCGCCTCGTACGACACCCGTGACTGGCGGCCCGAGATCGCCCAGCAGAACATGAAGAAGGCGATCGCGGCCGTCGGGCTCAACAACATCGATGCCGTCTACTCCGCCAACGACGGCATGGCGGGGGCCGTCATCGAGACGATGAAGGAGGCCGGCGTCGAGCACATCCCCCCGGTCACCGGGCAGGACGCCGACCTCGCGGCGGTGCAGCGGATCATCGCGGGCGAGCAGTACATGACCGTCTACAAGCCGTTCCGGCGGGAGGCGGAGAGCGCCGCGGAGATGGCGGTGACCAAGGTGCAGGGCCGCTCGATCGAGTTCGACGCCCTGACCCGCGATTCGGTGAACAGCCCGACGCGCAAGGGCATCCCGGCGATGCTGGTCCCGGTGGTCGCCCTCACCAAGGACAACATCAAGGAGACGGTGATCCAGGACGGCGTCTACACCCTCGACCAGATCTGCACGCCGAAGTACAAGGCGAAGTGCGACGCGCTCGGGCTGACGTCCTGAGGGGCGGCCCGGGCCGTTCCCGGGCCGTTTCGGGGCCGTAGCCGGGCCGGGGCCCGCCGTCAGCCGGGGGTGGGCCCCCCGCGGACCGCCGTGCTCGGCTCCACGTCGCCCGTGCGCGAGCGCCGGGCCTCCTCGGAACGCCGCGCCTGCGCTTCCCGCTTCGAGACGGACTGCGAGGGCTCGCCCGCCGGGTCCGTGGCCTCCCGCTCCGAGGAGTCCCCGGGCCGTTCGGGGCGCGCCGCGGGGTCGGTCGCGGACGTGCGGCGCCCCTCCGGCCCGCCGGAGGGGGCCTCGCTGGGGCCGGGCCGGTCGGGGGCACGCGTGCCGCCCACGGGCGGCGGGGCCAGCGGGACCGTGGGGGAGGCGGGGCGTTCGCTCCCGCCGAGGTGCAGCGGCAGCACGGCGAGGCCGGCGGCGGCACAGGTCAGCGCGGCACCGATGGCCGCGCGCCGCAGCCGGCGGCGGGCGGCCCTGCGGCGGATCGCCTCGTAGCGGCCGGGCGGTGGCCCGAGCAGGTCGGCGTGGGCGGACAGGGGCCGCAGGATCACCGCGATCGGGTCCTCGGACCCGTCCGTGTCGTCCGGCCCGCCGTGCCCGTTCGGCCCACCCGCGCCGCGCGCCCGGCGGAAGCCGTCCGGGTCGTCGTCAAAGCGTGTGGTCAAGGCTTCTCCTCAGATGGACGCGGAGCAGTTCGCGGGCCGCGTGGAGGTCGGCCTTGACGGTTCCTTCCTTGCGCCCGGTCAGCGCGGACACCTCCCGGATCGGCATGTCAGCGTAGTAGTGCAGCAGTATGGGCACGCGCAGCCGTTCCGGCAGCGCCTGCACGAGCAGTCGGACCGAGGGGTCGTCCTGCTCGGTGTGCGGGCGCAGCGCGGCCTCGGTGGTGACCCGGCGCACCGCGCGGCGCTCGCGCTCCAGTTTGCGCCAGTGGTCGCGGACGAGGTTGGCCGCGGTGACGTAGAGGAAGCCGCGCGGCTCGTCCACGGACGTCCAGCGGGCCCAGAGCCGGGTGAACGCCTCGGAGGCGATCTCGTGCGCCGTCCCGTCGTCGTCGACGAGACGGCGGCACCAGCCGGCCAGGCGCGGATAGAGGGCGGCGAACAGTTCGGACGCCGCCCTCTCACGGGACCGTTTCAACGCTCTCCTGGGTCGTGGGGGCACGTGGGGGAAGATGCCGGGTGCCCGGCGCGCGTTGCGTCGCCGGGCACCCGTCGGCTCAGCTCCCGTCGAGGGCCGCGAAGACGATCACGTTGTCGCGGTAGCCCTCGCCGGAGCGCGGACCGCCGCACGTGATGAGCCGCAACTCCGGCCGGTCGGTGTCGCCGTAGACCTCCTGCGTGGGGAAGTCCGCCTTGTCGACGGTGCGGACCCGGGTCACCGTGAACGCGGCCGTCGTGCCGTTCTTCAGCCGCGTGGTGACGTGGTCCCCCCGGTGCAGTTCGGACAGGTGGCGGAAGACGCCGTCGCCGTAGTCGCCGACCGTGACGTGGCCGAGCAGGACGGACGGCCCGGTCCGGCCGGGCGTGGGCGACTTGTCGTACCAGCCGGCCTGATCGTGCGCCGTGACGGGCGGCACCTCGACGGTGCCGTCCGTCCGCAGCCCCAGCCGCATGACAGGGGTGTCGACGCCGATGCTCGGGATTCCCAGCCGTACGGGGACGGAACGCCCCAGTGGGCGTGCGGCGTTGGTCGGATCGGAGGAAGGGGCCTCGCGGCCGGCGGAGCTCTCGCCGCCCGCTTCGGCCCCCTGTGCAGTGCCGGCCGAGCCCTCGTTCCGTACCCCCTGCCCCCCGCCGCCGCAGCCCGTGAGCAGCGTTGCCGCCAGGAGCGCGGTGGCGAGGGCGCGCCGGGAGAGCGCGGTGGTCATGCCCCGGTCGCCCGGCGGCGCCGCACGACGAGGAAGCCGGCGCCGCCCGCGGCGACGAGGGCGGCGGCGCCGCCGATCAGCGCGCTCTGGTCGGAGGACGAGGAGCCGCCCGTCACACCGGTGTCGGCGGCGCCGCGCGGCACGTCGGCGACCTGGCCGGTGCGGGCGGCCTCCTCACGCTGCTTCTGGGCCGGGACGGGCGTGGCGTCGTCCGTCACACCGGTGTCGGCGGCGCCGCGCGGGACCTCGGCGACCTGGCCGGTGCGGGCGGCCTCCTCACGCCGCTTCTCGGCCGGGGCGGGCGTGGCGTCCTGCTGCTTGTCGTCCTTGGGGGCGACGGTGGCGGCGGTGCGGGGCTTCGGGGTGGAGTCGGCGAACGCGGGCTGCACGGTGCCGGCCAGGACGGCGGTACAGGCGAGTGCCAGGGCACTGAGAACAGTTCGGCGCATCGTGTCGCTCTCTTCTGTCGTCCCGCCCGGCAGAACCGGACGGGGTGTGTGACGAATCGAGCGAAGAGACGACGCACCCGGAACCCGGGTTGTAAAGAGCGGGCAAAGTCCTCCGGGCGGATGTTTACGGCGGGATGTTCACGGCCTCCCGGCGGCGGTCCACTCCTCCACGAGCAGACCCAGCACGACCTCGTCCGCGAAGCCCCCGTACGCCCAGGCCGCGTTGCGCAGCGTGCCCTCGACGGTGAACCCGGCCCGCTGGGCGGCCGCGAGCATCGGGGCGTTGTGCGCGAGCGTCTCCACCTGCAGCCGCCGCAGCCCGCGCGCCTCGAAGCCGTACGCGCACAGCGTGCGTACGAGGTCGACGCCGAGGCCCCGGCCGCGGAAGGCGGGCCGCAGGGACAGGCCCAGGTGGGCCGACCTGTTGTGCGTGTCGATGCCCCAGAGCGCCCCGGCCCCGGCGAGTTCACCCGATTCCAGCTCCACCACCGAGAACGGCGCCGCCTCCGGCGTGGGCTCGCCCACCGCGAACGGGGAGTGCCCCGACTCGGCGGAGATCGGCCGCCAGGGCTCGTCGTCGGCGAGGACGCGGTGCGCCACGTCCTCGTACAACTCCCGGTGCAGCACGGGAACGTCCGCCTCGGTCCGGGCCCGCAGCCCGGTTCGTGTGCCTCGTATCACCGGGCATGGGTATCGCGGTCCGGCGGGCGGCACAAGCGGATTGTCACCGGCGGGCGGCCTGCGGGCCGACGGGTCCCGCGGGCGGGCCCACCCGGCCGGTGCCCCCGTCGTGACCGCCCCTCCCGCGCTGCGCCGCCGTGAGGGCGCGCACCATCAGGACGCCGGCCACGGCGGCGCCCACCACGGCCGCGTCGGCGGCGAGCAGGGGGGCGAGGTTGTCGTAGGCCCGCTCGACGACCTTGTCGGTGCTCACGGTGTACATCAGGCCGGTGCCGGTCAGGGTGCCGAACAGCCACAGCCCCCACCACCAGTTGACCGAGCGCGGCAGCCGCTCGCCGGGCGCGCTCCGGCGGTGGACGTCGGCGACGATCCCGCGCGGGATCCACAGGTTCGCCACCGGCAGCACCCAGCCGAGGTAGACCCACACCCAGGAGTGGCGCGGCGGTTCGCCCGAGAGGGCGTGCGCGTTGTCCCGCACCGCCCACAGCCAGCTCAGGAACGTGAGCGCGCACAGCACGGTCGCCCCGTCGCCCACCGTGGTGACCAGGTGGTAGCCGTCCTCCAGCGAGGTCAGCGGGCGGTGGCTGCCGCCGCCCTGGTCGGGCGGGCCGGAGTCGGGCATGCCCGTGGCGGCGAGCCGGATCTGCCAGACGGCACGGGCCGTCCAGGCGGCGCCGGCCAGGGCGAGCGCGGCGACCGCGCAGAGGGCCGCGCCCCGGGTCGGGCGCAGGGCTGGGGTGCGCGTGCTCTCATCGGTCACGCGGTCATCCTCGCATCCCGGGGGTGCGGATCGGGTGGGGACAACGCGGTGCTCGTGCGGGTGAGTTGGGAGGCGCGCGGGCGACCGGCCGCCGTGGCGGGGAGTCAGGGCCCCTCGTTCGGATCATCCCGGCGTCGCGGGGTCCGGCACGCACTCCCCCACTGCCCTGAACGGGCGTGGGGGTGCCCCCAGCGGCATTGTCGTCGGTTGCCAGGGCTCCGCCCCGGCGCCCTCCTCCGCCGTGCAGCCGCACGCACCGGACCCCGCTCGGGTCGGCCGAGGACGCACCGCGTCCCTCCCGGCCGACCTGATCCGAACGAAAGGCCCTGCGCCGTGTGATCCCGTCCGCAGCTCCCGGGATCATGATCGGAGAGGGCTCCGGGGCCAGTAAGGTAAGGACCGCTCCGGCACCCCCACCATCGTCCCGCGGCCCCGCGGCGTCATGGCCGGCGGCGATCGAGTCGTCCGACGGACGGTCGGTCCGCGGGTGCGCCCCCGACCCTCGGGCGCGGCCCCCGCGGGCACCCGTGCGCCGGCACGGCGTCTCACGGGATGAGGTTGGAACACAGGTGCTGATAGCGGGCCGGTACCGGTTGCACACCGCCCTCGGGCGCGGCGCGATGGGCGAGGTCTGGCGGGCGTCCGACGAGACGCTCGGCAGGGACGTGGCGGTCAAGCTCATGCTCGGCCAGGACGCCGACCCGACCGCCACCTCCAGGTTCCGGCTGGAGGCCCAGACCGCCGGCCGGCTGCACCACGGGAACGTCGTCGGCGTACTGGACTTCGGGGAGTACGAGGGCAATCTGTTCCTCGTCATGGAACTGGTCGCGGGCGACAGCCTGGCCCGGATCCTCAGCGAGAACGGACCGCTGCCCGCCGACCGGGTCGCGCGCATCGCGGCCCACACCGCCGCCGGGCTCGCGGTCGCGCACGACCAGGGGATCGTGCACCGGGACATCAAGCCGGGCAACCTGCTCGTGGACGCCGACGGCACCACGAAGATCGCCGACTTCGGCATCGCCCGCTTCATGGACGACCCGGGCGCCGCCCTCACCCGGACCGGGCACATCGTCGGCACCAGCCTCTACCTGGCCCCCGAGCGGGCGCTCGGCCAGAACGCGGGGCCGCCCAGCGACGTCTACTCCCTGGGCTGCGTGCTCTACCAACTCCTCACCGGCGGCACCCCGTTCAAGGGCGAGAGCCCCGTGGCCGTGCTGCACCACCACCTCGACACCCCGCCCGTCCCGCCCCGCGAACTCGGCGTCGACCTGCCGCCCGCCTTCGAGAACTACCTGCTCGGACTGCTCGCCAAGCGGCCCGAGGACCGGCCCACGGCACGGCAGGTCGCGGAGTACTTCGGCGGCGGCGCTTGGCAGGGCCGCCCGGAGCCCCTGCCCGCGGCGGCGCCCTCGGGGCCGCAGGGGACGGGCCGGCGGGCGGCGCCGGGTCACGGGCCGGGCAGGCCCGAGCCG
>BNBP01000113.1 GCA_014656015.1 Streptomyces griseoaurantiacus
GAGCGCGTCGGTGGACGGCGGCGCGGCCGGTCCGGCGGGCGGCGCGCGGCCTGGCCCCGCCCCCACCGCACCCGCACCCGCACCCGCACCCGCACCGACGGTCGAAGCGGCGTCCGCACCAACGGTCGAAGCGGCGTCCGGCGTCGCGCCCGCCTCCGCCGCGCAGGCCGCACCATCCGCGCCGCCCGCGCCGCCCGCCGACGACGGCCCCCGCCGGATGGAGGGCACCGCCGTGGTCGTGGGGGCGTCGGAGGAGACGCGTCGGCCCTTCCCGGTGGCCGGGGTCGGTCCCGCCCCGGAGGCGCCCGCGCGCGCCCTCGACTTCGACTGGCTGGACGAGGAGTGGGCCGCCCGGGCCGGGTACCGGACCCCGGAGCACCGGACGCCCCCGCCACCGGCGGAGGCCCACCCCCGGAGGACGCGGGCCCGGCGGTTCGCCGGGATCGCCGCCGCCGCGCCGCCCGCCCGGCTGCACTGGCCCGCCGTGCTCGCCCTGGTGGTGTGCGGGGTCCTGCACCTGCCGCTGCGGAACGGCTCCCCTTCGACGTACGCGCACGGGTTCTCCCTCGCGCTCGGCACCCTGTGCCTGCTGCTGGGCGCCGGTCTGGCCGTGCGGGGCAGGGCGGTGCCCGTGCTGGCCGCGGGCGCGCTGTTCCCGGGGCTGCTGGCCCTCGCGCACCTCACGGCGGGGCGGTTCGCCTCGCCGACCCTCGCCGAGGTGCTCGCCACCGGCGGTGACGGTGCGACCCTCGCCGCCGTGCTGGCCGCGGCGCTCGCCCTCCTCGCCCTGCTCGGCACCTCGGCCGGACGGGCCGGGGGCACCCCCGGGCCGGAGGCGTCCGCCCCGTCCGTGCCCGTCCGGGCCGCCGACTCCTGACGGCCTCCGCGTCCGCGCGCGGAATAAACCCGGGTGCGGCGGACCGGCGCCTCTGCGAGCATGCGCCGCTGTGGACGACGAGAACGAACATCCGGTCGTGCGCCGTGCGGTCGCCGCCGAGGCCGACACCGTGGCCGGGCTGTGGCTGCGGTCCTTCGACGCGGCGCTGCCGACGGTGCGCCGAGCCCATACGGACGAGGAGGTGCGGGGCTGGTTCCGGGAGGTCGTCGTGCCCGCCGGGGACACCTGGGTGGCGGCCGGCCCGGACCGCCTCCTCGGGATGATGGTGCTGGACGGCGAGGAGCTGGACCAGCTCTACCTCGATCCGGCCCGGCGGGGCCGGGGCGTCGGCGGCCTGCTCCTGGACCATGCGAAGCGGCTGCGCCCGTCCGGGCTCGCCCTGTGGACGTTCCGGATCAACGCGCCCGCCCGCCGCTTCTACGAGCGGCACGGCTTCGTCGCCGTCGAGCGGACCGACGGCGCCCGCAACGAGGAGCGCGAGCCGGACGTCCGGTACGTGTGGCGCCCGGACGGGCCGGGACGCTGAGTTCAGGGCGCGGGAGTCCTGCGCGCGAGCAGGTGGACGGTCCGGAACTGGCGGCGGTCCGTGGGGAGGGGCTCCTGGTACGTGCGGGAGGTCTCGTGCACGCCGTGCTCGCGCAGGAGGCCGGCCAGGCGGTCGGGGGACCAGCGGTGGGCGGGGGCGACCGCGTGGTCGAAGGGCCGGGAGGGCACGGACGGGTCCTCGGTCGCCCAGAAGGAGAGCGTCAGACGGCCGCCGGGGGCCAGGACGCGGGCGAACTCCGCGAGCACGGCGGGGACTTCCGCCGGCGGGGTGTGGATGATCGACCAGCGCGAGAGGATGCCGCCCAGGGTGCCCCCGGGGAGGTCGAGCGCGGCCATCGAGGCGACGTCGAAGCGCAGGTCCGGGTGGTCCCGGCGGGCCAGTTCGATCATCTCGGGGGAGGCGTCGACGCCGAAGGCCCGCAGCCCCAGGTCGCGCAGGTGCGCGGTGACGTGACCGGGTCCGCAGCCGAGGTCCGCGACCGGGCCGCCGCCGTCCGCCCGGACGGTCTCGGCGAAGGCGGCGAGCAGCGCGCGCTCCACAGGCTCCTCGCGCAGCGACTCGCGGAACATGTCGGCGTACGTGCCGGCCACCGCGTCGTAGGCCTCGCGGGTGGCGGTCAGTGCGTCAGGTGCGGCCATCCTCAGGACAGTAGTTCCTGTCGGGGCGGCGTGGCGCGGCGGCCCCGAGGACGGTCTGGAGCTGGCCCCGGCGGCGGATGCCGAGTTTGCGGTAGGCGCTCGTCAGGTGCGTCTCCACCGTGCGGCGGGCCACGTGCAGGAGGCCCGCGATCTCGGTGTTGGTGTGCCCCTCCGCCGCGAGTTCGACGATGCGGCGTTCGCTGTCGGTGAGCGCCTCGAAGCCCGTGCGGACGGTGGCCGGCCGCCGGGCGCCGCCCTCCCGCAGGGCCTCCTCCGCCGCCTGAGCGAGGCGTACGGCGCCCCGCCGTGCGGCGCGGTCCGCCGCCTCGCGCAGCGTCTCGCGCGCCTGCGTACGCTCCCCCGCCGCGAGCAGGAGCCGCCCCCGTGCGAGCAGCGCGGCGATCAGTTCCTCGCCGCCGGGCGCCGTGCGCAGCAGTCGTACGGCCTCCTCGGCGAGATCCAGGCCGTGCCGGCCGCCGGTCGCCGTGGCCAGTACCCGCAGGGCGCGGCCCACGGTGCGGGGCGTGTCCCACACCCGGGCCAGGCGCAGCTCGTCCTCGGCCAGGAGCAGCGCCTCCCGCCGGTCGCCCCGGGCCACCGCGCACTCGGCGAGGGCGGTCCGCCACGGCAGGACCGCCGGGTTGAGTTCCTCGCGGGCCGAGCGCCCGCGCCCGCACTCCAGGAAGTCGTGCGCGGCGCCCACCGGGTTGCCCGCGGCGGCCCGCAGGACGCCCCGCGCGTACAGGAAGCGGTCGCGCTCGGGGGAGTCCGGGACGCGGCTCAGGTCGAAGGCGGTCACGAACCGTCCGGCCGCCGCGACACGGCCGGCCGCGACGAGGGCGAGCACCGCGCGCGCGTCCTCGCCGCGCGGTGTGCGGGCCCGGTCCGCCGGTGCGGAGGGGGCGCCGGGGCCCGCCGGGTCGTGGGGCCCGGCGTACTCGGCGTCCGCCCGCGCGTGCTCCGTCCACGGGTGTTCCTCCGCCCCGGACGCCTCGCACGCCGGGGGCCCGTGGCGGGCGGGATCCGTCCGTGCCGGTGAGCGGTCGGCGAGGAGGTGCCGCGGCAGGACGTGGGTGCCGTGGGCCATCGCGAGGTCGGCACGCACGTCCCGCAGGATCTCGCCCGTCGGGTGCAGCACGTGCGGGTCCCGGCCGGCCAGGGCGTGGTCCGCGAGCTGTTCGGCGGAGTCGAAGTCGTCGGCCCACACGGCGACTTCCGCCGCCGTCCCGAGCAGGAAGGGTTCGGTCTCCGGTTCGGCCGGTGCCAGGAGCAGCGCCCGCAGGCGCTCCATCGCCTCCCGCGCGGAGATCAGCCCGGCCACCGCCGCGTGCCGCACCAGCAGGGCACGGCCGGCCGCGCCGACCAGGTCCGGGGTGCTGTGCGCCTGCTCGGACAGCCGGGCGTACGCCTGCCGGCGCAGGACCTGGTCCTGCTCGGACAGCAGCACGGTGGCGGCCCGCACGGCCTGCGGCAGCGCGGGGCGGTCGGACAGACCGCTCTCGTCCAGTCCGCGCAGCGTCTCCACGGCGGACCGGGTGTGGCCGAAGCGGGCCAGCGCGGTGCCGAGGGCGATGGCCGCCCGCACCCGGTCCGCCGGCTCGACGGGCAGCCACAGCGCCTCGGTGAGCCGCGGGATGCCGGTGGAGACACCCGAGTCGGACCCGTCCCCGGGCTCGGAGCGGGACAGCGCGGCGGTGCACTCCAGGGAGCCGAGTTCGGTGAGGACCCGCTGCCGCTGCGGGTCGGACAGCGGTTCCCGCAGGAGCCGGCGCAGATGGGCCACGGCGGTCTCGGCGCGCCCCTCACGGGCGGCCTCGCGCGCCGCGTCCCGCAGGACGTTCACGGCCCAGGGGCGGCTCGCCGCGCCGGCCCGCAGCAGTTGCCGTGCGACGGCGGCGGTGCTGTCGCCGCGCTGCCACATGGCGTCGGCGGCCGCGAGGTGCGCGGCCCGGCGCCGGTCCTCGGACCAGCCCTCGAGCACCGCGTCCCGCAGCAGCCGGTGGGCCCAGCGGGGGCGGCCCCACGCGTCGGGGCGGAGCAGGCCGAGTCCGGTCGTGGCGGTGAGCCAGCCGGCGATCCGGGCGGGGTCGGCGCCGGTCATCCCGGTGAGGATCTCGGCCAGGTGCCGGACGGTGGCGGGGTGGGCGGGCGCGCCGGGGCGGACCGAGCCGTGCGGGGAGGCGGGTGCGGCCGGGCGGCCGGGGATGTCCGCCCAGGTGTCCTCCAGGACGGCCAGCGCCCTGGCGACCGCGGTGGTGCGCGGTCCGGCGGACTCCAGCCACCAGGACACGGCGGCCTGGTAGGCCCCCGGGTACAGCATCGCGGAGGACTCCGGCACGGCCTCGGCCCCGCTGCCGCCGAGGTCCTCCAGCAGGGCGTGCAGCAGCAGCGGATGGCCGGCCGAGGCGCGGACGCGGCTCTCCACCCGGGGCCAGGCCGCGTCCCCGACGCGGCCACGCGCCAGGAGCGCGGTGGACCTGCCGGACAGCGGGGCGAGGGTGTGGGTGCGGACCAGGTCGGGCGGGAGGGTGTGGGCCAGCCCGGGGGTGGGCGGGGCGATGTCGTACTGGCTGCGCTCGGTCACCAGCAGCAGGACGGGCATCCGGTCGACGTGCCGGGCGGCCTCCACGAGCCAGCGCCGGGAGGCGGGATCGGCCAGGTGCGCGTCGTCCACGGCGACGAGGAGGGGACGGTCCTCGGACAACTCGGCCACGCGTAACAGCAGATGACCGGAGACGACGCGCTCGTCGCGGTCCTGGAAGGGTTCGTGCTCCCCGGCCGCGGGGCGGCCGGTGGGCTGGGCCGGGTGGAGGAGGCGTGTCAGGGAGGCGAAGTACTGCGCCTGGTCGCAGGGGGCGCAGCGGGCGAGCAGGACGCGCATGCCGTGGGCCTCGGCGTCCCGGACGGCGGCCTCCAGCACGGCGGTGCGGCCGGTGCCGGTGGCGCCGCGCAGCAGGACGAGGCCGCCGGTGCCGGCGCGGGCGCGGGCCGCCTCCGCGGCGATCAGCTCGAGCACGTCCGTGCGCTCGCTCAGCGGGCCGGGCATGCGCGCCTCCCTTCCTCTTGTGAACGGTGGTGACGGACGAACAGCGTTTGTGGCGCCTTCTGTTGGGGGAGACGCGCGAGTGCGGGGCATGGTGCCCGGACGTGCCGTACGTCACGCCCGTGAGAGCCCCTTCTCCTGTCCCGGCGGCCAGGAGCCGCGACGCCCCTCCGTTCTCGTGGTGTGCCTCGTGGTGCTCCACGATTGCCCCCGCGGTCCCGCCGGGGAAGGCTGGATGATCCGCCCGACACGGCGCCGGAACCCACGGCGCGCGACCACACGACGCGGGGAGCCAGGGATGTGCAGCACAGCCACCACCACGGACACCGGCAGGCCGGGACCCGCGCACCGGGTGCCCGTCGTCGTGTACGCCCCGGACCCCCTCTCCCGGGAGGGCGTGCTCAGCCAGCTCCGCCGGCACCCCGAGCTGGAGCTGCGCACGGCGGGCGGCCCGGGGACCGTGGCCCTGCTGGTCGGCGAGACCCTCGACGAGAGCGCCCTGACCCGCTTGCGCCGGGTGGTGCGCGGGGAGGGCGCCCGCGCGGTCCTCGTGGTCGGGGAGATCCGCGAGGCGGAGCTGCTGGACGTCATCGAGTGCGGGGTCGGCGCGATCGTCTGGCGGCAGGAGGCGACCGCGCACCGGCTGGCGCAGGCGGTGCTCTCCGCCGCCCGCGGCGAGGGAGACCTGCCGGCCGATCTGCTCGGCCGGCTCATCGAGCAGGTCGGCACCCTGCACCGGGGCGCGGCCGGTCATTCCGGCGCCCCCGCGGTGGGTCTCCTGCCGCGCGAGGTGGACGTGCTGCGGCTGGTCGCCGACGGGCTCGACACCTCGGAGATCGCGGGCAAGTTGTCGTACTCCGAACGCACCATCAAGAACGTGATGCACGGTCTGACCACCCGGCTGCATCTGCGCAACCGCGCCCACGCCGTCGCCTACGCCCTGCGCGAGGGCTACATCTGACGGTCCGGCGAGGACCGGGAGGCGGGGCGGGCAGGTCCCGCTGCCCCCGGGGACACCCCGCTCTGCCCGCGCCCCGTCCCCTCGGGCGCGGCGGGGCGGAAGGCGGGCGGGCACGATGGGAGCGGCCGGCAACGGCGGTTCGGACGGCGGTGGGAGCGCGGGTGATCCACGAGGTGGACGAGGTCCTCAAGGACCTCCTCAGCGGCGGCGCGCTCGCGGGCTCCGGCGTCGACATCACGCTGGACGCCCCGACCCGCGACTGGGCCGCCCGCCGCAACGCGCCCACCATCAACGCCTATCTCTACGACATCCGCGAGGACGTCTCCCGGCGGCACCGCGGCCACATCTCCGTGCGCGACGAGCGGAGCATCGTCGTCAAGCGCCGCCAGCCGCCGCGCTGGTTCCGGCTGTCCTACCTGGTGACGGCGTGGACCCGGCGGCCGCAGGACGAACACCGGCTGCTGTCCGCCGTCCTGGCCACCCTGCTGCCCCACGAGCTGCTGCCCCCCGCCGAACTCCCGGAGTCACTGCGCGCGCTGGGGCTCTCGGTGCCGCTGACGGTGGCCGGCATACAGAGCGAGGCCCGCTCCCTGGCGGAGATCTGGTCCGCGCTCGGCGGCGAGCTGAAGCCCTCCGTGGACCTGGTGGTCACCGCGCCCTTCCCGGCGGTCCCCGAGTACGACGCCGGGCCGCCCGTCACCGAGGGCGCCGCCGTCCGCGTGCGCGAGCTCCCGGGGGCACCCGGCGCGGAGACGGCACGCGACCCGGGCACGCCGGCCGAGGAGCGGGCGCACCGCCCGCACCACCTCGCGGCGGGCCGCGCGGAGCGCCGCCGGTGACCACGCACACCCACCCGCACGCGCGCCCCGGACCCCTCTCCGGCCCCGCCGAGCCGGCCGAGGCGCTCCTCGTCCGGCTCGCCCGGCTGCGCGAACGGATCGCGGTGCTCGTCGACCGGCGTGCGGCCGGCGACCCCACGGCCGAGGACCCGCTGCGCGGGCTGTACCTCTCCGAGGAGGCCGTACGCCGGTACCTGGCGGCCCCCGCGGGGCCCGTGCCCGCAGGTGTGTCCGAGGGGGAGGCCCCGCCCGATGAGCGGGACGCCGGCCAGGTCGCGCGGCTGGGGCTCGGGGAGCTGGACACCGCGATCCTGTTCCTCGCCCTCGCGCCCGACGTGGACCGCTCCTTCGAGCCGCTCTACGGCTACCTCAACGACGACGTCGGCCGCCGCCGCGCCACGGTGGGCCTCGCGCTCGACCTGTGCGGGGTGCCGGCGCACCGGCCGGGGGCACGGGCCCGGTTCCACGCCGGGGCGCCGCTGACCGCGCGCGGACTGCTGGTGGTGGAGGAGCCCGAGCGACCCTTCCTGACCCGGTCGCTGCGCGTGCCCGACCGGGTCGTCGCCCATCTGCTCGGCGACGACACCCCTGACCCGGACCTCGCCCCGCACCTCCACCCGCTCCCGCCCGCCCCGCACGGGGGCCCGAACCCCGACGACCCCGACGACCCCGGCGGGGAGGCGGAGTTCGCCTCCTTCACCGGCCGGCTGGCCGCCCACCTGGCGAGGCCCGGTCCGGGCACCGTCTATCTGCGCGAGCGGCGGGAGGGCGAGGGCGCCGCCTGCGCGGCGGCCGCCCTCCGCGCGGCCGGGTTCGGCGCCCTGCGCTTCGACGGCCCCGACGAGCAGGCAGCCGCACTGGTCCGCGAGGCCCGGCTCGGCGGTCACGCGCTGCTGGTGGCGCCGCTGCCCGCCGACCCCGGCCCGCTGCTGAGGGAGCTGACCGCCGCGCCGGACGTCCCGGTGCTGCTGGCCGACCCCCGCCCGTACGACCCCCACTGGTGCTCCCGCGACCCCCTGGTCCTCGACGCCCCGCACCGCCGCACCGGCACGCTCCCGGCCTGGTCGGCGGCGCTCACCGCCCCGGCGGACGGCCGCACCGGCGCGCCCGCCGAGGTCCCCGGCTTCGACCTCGCCGCCACCGTCGCCCCCTACCGCCTCGGCGGGGAGCGGCTCGAACGGGCCGCGCGGGCCGCGCGCGACCTGGCCGCGTTCGACGGCATGCCGCTGACCCCCGGGCACGTGCGGCTGGCCGCCCGCCGGCAGTCCGCCTCGGGACTGGAGAAGCACGCCCGGCGCATCCGCCCCGACGTCGACTGGAGCGACCTCGTCCTGCCCGCCGCCCCCCTGACCCAGCTGCACGAACTCGCCCTGCGCGCCCGGCACCGGGAGCGGGTGCTCGGCGACTGGCGGCTCAGCGCGGGCGGCGGCCGGGGCCGCGGGGTGCTCGGGCTGTTCGCGGGCGAGTCCGGCACCGGCAAGACGCTGTCCGCCGAGGTCGTCGCCGCCGAACTCGGGCTCGACCTCTACGTGGTCCAGCTCTCCTCGGTCGTCGACAAGTACGTCGGCGAGACCGAGAAGAACCTGGAGCGCATCTTCACCGAGGCCGACCGCACCGACGCGGTCCTGCTCTTCGACGAGGCCGACGCCGTCTTCGGCAAGCGCTCCGAGGTCAAGGACTCCCACGACCGGTACGCCAACATGGAGAGCGCCTACCTGCTCCAGCGGCTGGAGTCCTTCGACGGGATCGCGCTGCTCACCACCAATCTGCGCGCCAACATCGACGAGGCGTTCACCCGCAGGCTCGACCTGGTCGTCGACTTCCCCTTCCCGGACGCCGGGCAGCGGCTGGCGCTGTGGCGGCACGGCCTGGAACGGGTGCCGACCGCCGAGGGCACGCACGCGGGACTCGCCCCGCTGGCGCGGGAGTTCGAGCTGGCGGGCGGGTCGATCCGCAGCGCGGTGGTGACGGCGGCCTACCTCGCCGCCGGGCGGGACGGGGTGGTCACCCCCGCGGACCTGCTGGAGGGGGCCCGGCGGGAGTACCGCAAGGCGGGCCGGCTGGTGCCGGGCGAGGGCTCCTGGTGAAGGCCTCCTCCCGGCCGGGCCCGCGCCTCGGCTCCGCCCCCGATGTCAGTTCTGTCCCTGGTGGATGATCAGCCACTCGCGGTCGTCGTCGTTCGCGCAGTCGTGCAGGGTGAGGTTCGTGTCGTTGCCGCCGGTGGCGTAGCCGTCGACGTTCAGGCACTTGTTGCCGCTCGCGGCGTTGCGGATCCAGTAGGCGCCGCTGTCCTGCCTGTCGAGCCACCACAACTGGTTGTCGGCGGTCGTGCCCTCGCAGGTGAACTCGGTGATCGCTGTCTGCACCGGCGCCGCCCCGCCGCCGGGCAGGTCCATGCACAGCCGGTCCTTGACGTTGCGGATCTGGAAGAGGGGCTGCCCGCCGGGCCCCCCGTCGGGGTACCTCACCTCCAGGTTCCACAACTGGTTGTCGGAGTCGGCGTCGTCGCAGGTGTACTCGCGCACGGGGCCGTCCTTCGTGCCCTTGTCGTAGCCGGGGACGTCCGCGCACTTCGTTGTCGTCGTGTTGCGCAGCAGCACCTTCGTCGCGGGCACCACCGGCTTCGCCTTCTTCTCCGGGGGCGCCGCGCCGCCCCCGCCCCCGCCGCCGCCCTTCGCGCCCCCGTCCGCCTTCCCGCCTTCGGACTCGGGCGGGGCGGAGGTCTCCGGCGGGGGTGCGGAGGACAGGGGCGGGGCGGAGGTGGGCGGGGGCGCCACGGCGGCGCCCGCCTCGACGGTCTTCTCCGTGGCCTTCGTACCCACCGAGGGCTTGTACGAGAGCCACAGCATGGTGAAGGTGAGGGCCAGCGCGAGGAAGGCGCCGAAGCAGGTGGCGAGCCAGCGGGGCAGCAGCCCGCGCTGGACGTAGGTCCCCTCGACCGGCAGGGGGGCGGTGCCCGAGCGCACGACGTCCAGCGTGTAGCGCCGCTCCTGCCGGGCGCCGAACCAGATGAGGTGCCGCGGCTTGAGCGTGGCCTTCACGAAGGCGGCCCGGCCCGGCGCGATCCGCACGTTGGCGGGCTCCAGGACGTACGACAGCTGGTCGCCGTTGTCGTGGCCGCCGAGCGAGGCCGTCACCTCGGTGTTGCCGAGGTTGTCCACGGCCAGCCTCGGCCGGCCCCGGAACCGGCCCCGCACGGTCGGCGGCACGAGTTCGGCGCGCACCTCCGTGAAGGGGGTGAGGGTGAGGACGCCCTCCGGGACGGTCGTGGCCTCCGGATGCTCGGTCGGGGTGATCCGCACCGCGTACGGGTGCGGCCCCGCCGTGGCGTCCGGCGTGCGGGGCGGGGCGAAGGTCAGGTCGACGGTGCCCGTCGTGCCGGGGTAGAGCCGCAGGGTGGCCGGTTCCACGACGGCCCAGGGGGCCGTGTCGCCGACCGGTTCGAAGCGGTACTCGTCGACGAGGTCGCCGGTGTTGCGCAGCCGCAGACGTACACGGGTGCTGCCGCCGGGGTCCACGGTCGCGGACGCGGGTTCCAGGGATGTCCACAGGCTCACGGGGCCAGGCTAGAAGCAGGCACGGAGAAGACACCGTACGCGCACAAGCGGGCGAAGTGTCCGGCGGGGAAGGGGCATCGGCCTCCGAGGCCCCCTCGATGCCCTCGGGGCTGCCCCCGCGGACCTTCCGTGCCGCCCGTGGCCGGCGGGACAGGGGCCGAAGGGCGGTCCACCGGCCCGGCCGCCGACCGGGCACGGCCCGGGCCCTCGCCCCGGCCCGGAACGCCCCCGCGCCGGACGGTGCGAAAGGGGCACTCGCGGGCACGCCCGCTGCCCCCACTCGTGCACCGCGGGGCGTACCGGGGCGGTGCTTCGCGCGCGAGGGTGGGAGGACCCTCTGACCCGTACCCCCAAGGAGCGCGGAACATGCCGTCCTATCTGTCGCCCGGCGTCTACGTCGAGGAGGTGGCCAGCGGCTCGCGCCCGATCGAGGGGGTGGGCACCTCGGTGGCGGCCTTCGTGGGGCTCGCTCCGACCGGCCCGCTCAACGAGCCGACGCTGGTGACCAACTGGACGCAGTACGTCGCGGCCTTCGGTGACTTCACCGACGGGTACTACCTGGCGCACTCCGTCTACGGCTTCTTCAACAACGGCGGTTCGGCCGCCTACGTCATACGGGTCGGCGGCTCCGCCGAGGACGCCGCGACGGCCCGCGGCTCCTCCCCCGCCGCCGTGTCCGGCTCCGCGGCCCCCGCCGCGCTGCCGCCCGCCGAGCCCCGGCAGCTCGGCACGTTCAGCGTGAGCGCCCTCGCGCCCGGCCGGAACGGCGCGCTGAGCGTCGAGGTCGCCGACCCGGAGGGCGAGGGCCCCGCCGAGCGGTTCAAGCTGATCGTCAAGGACGGCGGCAAGGCCGTCGAGAGCTTCGACGTGAGCGCGAAGAAGGGCGGCCGCAGTTACGTCGTCACGCAGGTCAAGGAGCGCTCCAAGCTCATCGCGGTGACCGAGACGGCCCCCGCCGGGCAGCTCGCCCGGCCCGAGAACCAGACCGTCGAGCTGCCCGCCGCGCCCGCCGCCGCACCGGCCGTGCCGAACGCCGCGGGGCAGGGCCACCCCGGCCCCGCCCAGTACCTCGGCGACTCCGCCGACCGCACCGGCTTCGGCGGCCTGGAGGCCGTGGACGAGATCTCCATGGTCGCGGTGCCCGACCTGATGGCCGCCTATCAGCGCGGCGCGATCGACCTGGAGGCCGTCAAGGCGGTCCAGCTCGGCCTGATCGCCCACTGCGAGCTGATGGGCGACCGCGTCGCCGTCATCGACCCGCCGCCCGGCCTCAACGCCCGCGAGATCCGCGTCTGGCGACAGGAGACCGCCGGCTACGACTCCAAGTACGCGGCCCTGTACTACCCCTGGATCAAGGCCTTCGACCCGGCGAGCGGCCAGTCCCGGATCGTCCCGCCGAGCGGTCACGTGGCCGGCGTGTGGGCCCGCAACGACTCCGAGCGCGGCGTGCACAAGGCGCCCGCCAACGAGGTCGTCCGGGGCGCGGTGGACCTGGAGCTGCAGATCACCCGCGGCGAGCAGGACCTGCTGAACCCGATCGGCGTCAACTGCATCCGCGCCTTCCCCGGCCGCGGCATCCGCATCTGGGGCGCCCGCACCCTCTCCTCCGACCCGGCCTGGCGCTACCTGAACATCCGCCGGTACTTCAACTACCTCGAGGAGTCCATCCTGCTGGGCACCCAGTGGGTGGTGTTCGAGCCGAACGACCACGCCCTGTGGGCCCGCATCCGGCGCAACGTCTCGGCGTTCCTCGTCAACGAGTGGCGTTCCGGCGCCCTCTTCGGCGCCCGCGCCGAGGACGCGTTCTACGTCAAGTGCGACGAGGAGACCAACCCGCCGGAGTCCGTGGACGTCGGCCGGGTCATCTGCGAGATCGGCATCGCGCCGGTCAAGCCGGCCGAGTTCGTGGTCTTCCGGCTGGCCCAGTTCTCCAGCGGCAGCGGTGAGCTGGAGGAGTAGGCGCGTCCCGCCCCGGTAGTCCGCTGTCCCCGTTCGTCAACTCTCCCAGAAGGCAAGCGCAATGGATGCATCGCAGGGTGACGCCCTCACCTCACACAATTTCGGCCTGCAGATCGACGGCGTGATGGTCGAGTACCTCGCCAAGGTCGAGGGGCTCAGCATCGAACAGGACGTCATCGAGTACCAGCAGGTCTCCGCGCAGGGCAGGCCGGTCACCAAGAAGATGCCCGGCGTGAAGAAGGCGGGCACCTGCACGGTCGTGCGCGGCAGGACGCAGTCGGCGGCGTTCAACCAGTGGATCACCGAGTCGGTCAACGGCAACATGGCCATGGCCCGCAAGAACGCCACGATCATGTACATGGACTACATGAACACGCCGGTCGTCCGCTACAACATGCGCAACGCGTGGTGCAGCAAGATCGACATCAGCGGGGTGACGGCGGGCGAGGCGTCCACGCTGACCGAGACGGTGACCATCACCTTCGAGGAACTGGTCGTCGAGTGAGGCGGACGGCTGCGCGCCCGTCCGCGGGCGCCGCTCCCGCGGACACCGGCACGGCGGTGGCCGGGGAACCGGGCGGGTCCGCCACCGCCCCGCCGGCCACGGGGGCGGGAACACCGGACGCGTCGCGCACCGCGCCTGACGTGCTGCGCACTGCGTCTGACGTGCTGCGCACTGCATCCGACGTGCTGCGCACGGAGTTTCCCTTCCACCTGCCACGCGGATACGTCGACGAGCAGGGCACCGTGCACCGTGACGGGGTGATGCGGCTGTCGACCGCGCGCGACGAACTGATCCCGCTGCGGGACCTCCGCGTGCAGGAGAACCCGGCCTATCTGTCGGTGGTGCTCCTCGGCCGGGTCATCACCCGGCTGGGCACGCTCACCTCGGTGCACGACGGGGTCGTGGAGAACATGTTCGCCTCCGACCTCGCCTTCCTCCAGGACTTCTACCGCCAGATCAACGCCGAGGGCCACACCCGGGCGGCGGTCCGCTGCCCGCACTGCTCGGAACCCTTCGAGGTGGAGCTCGGCGGGAGCCGCCTGGGGGAATCGTGACGTACGCGACCGACCGGCTGTACGAGGAGATCGCGTACGTCGCCTACCACTTCCACTGGAGCCACGAGGAGATCCTCGACCTGGAGCACCGTGACCGGCGTGCCTACGCCGACCGGATCGCGTCCCTCGTGACGAGGGCGAACGCCGGGGCGGAGGCCTGAGATGGGGCTCCTGGACCGGCTGAGGGGTGCACGGACCGAGCGGACCGAGCGGACCGAGCGGACCGAGCGGATCGAGCGGATCGAACGAGCCCAACCGGCCGAACGGACCGAACCGGCCGCTGCCGCGGGCGGCGCGGCGGCGGGCGGCGCGGCGGCGGGCGGCGCGGCGGCGGACGGCGCGGGAGCGCCGCGCCCGGCGCCCGCGGAGGTCGCCGCGCCGGTCGTGCGGGCCGAGTGGGCGGCGCTGCCGCCCCTCCTCCCCACGTCCGCGGCACGGCCCGCCGGGGTCGCGGACGCCCGCTTCGGGGGCCGGCTGCCGACTTGGCAGGACCCCTCCTTCTCCGCGACCGCCTCCCCCTCCGTCCTGGACGGACGGGCGGCCGACCGGATGACCAGCGGACTGGCGGCGGGCGCACGCCCGGCGGCGGCCCCCTCGCCCGCGCCCGGCGGCGGCACCGGCGGACTGCCGGTGACCCGCCCGGTGGCGTACACGGGCGGGCCCCCGGTGCAGCGCGCGGCCGCCGCGGCGGCCGCCCTGCCGCTGCCCCTGCCCGGGCCGTCCGCCGCGCCGGGCGGTTCCCCGGTGCCGGTGCGCGGCGCCACGCCCCCGGGCGGGTCGGGCACGCCCGGCAGGCCGGGTGCGACGGGCACGGCGGCACGGCCGACCAGCCGGTCGGCACCCCGGCCGGTGCCCGCGCCCCCGGCGCCCTCGTCCGCCCCGCTGCCCCTGACCAGGTCCCGGGCCGCGTCGACCACCGTGCAGCGCCGGGCACTTCCGGCCGTACGGCGCCCCGCGGACGCCCCGGCGGCGACACGGGGCGACATGGACGCGCCTCGCGGTACGACGTCCGCCACCGCCGCGAGGGCGGCGGAGCCGGCGGAGCCCGCGCCGGTCACCGCGCCACCGCTCCCCGGGGCGAGGGGCGCGGAGACCCGTACGACGGCGGCGAGTGCGGTGACGGAGGTGCAGCGGGCGATGGCGCCCGCCGCCGGCACCCCGGCCGCCGTGCCACCGCTGCCCGTGGCCGGTCCCGGGGGCAGTGCGACCCGCCCTGTGACCGGGCCCGCCCCCGTCTCGGCAGACGGTCCGGTGAGGGGTGGACGGCACGAGGACAGCACCCCGCCCGTCGCCCCCGGCCCGGCACCCGCCCCGGCGGCATCCGGCCCCGCGAGCTCCCCCACGACCCGGCGCACGACGACGCCGAGCGGCGCGGACGCCCCCCGCCCCGCGCCCACCGTGCAGCGGGCGCGGGCCCGGGAGACGGCCGAGTCCGGGGGCACCCCCGTGCGCCCTCCTCGCACCGTGCGGCCGGGACTCGGCGCTCCCCTCTCCCACACCCCGGAGCCGGGGCCCACCGCGCCGGCCGCCCGTCCCGGCGCGGCGGCCGGCGCCCGGGGGACGGCCGGGCCCGCCGGTGCGGGC
>BNBP01000114.1 GCA_014656015.1 Streptomyces griseoaurantiacus
CCCCAGCCTCCGGCCGGGGGTACCCCCACGCCGCGTTGTCGGAACGTCCGCATACATCCAGTATGCGGACGCCCCTCCGCCTTGCGATGCACCGCATCTGACGCCGCACGCTGATCCACCAGGGATTACGGGACAGCCCTTAGTGCAGCGCCACGAACGCCGCCGTCACCAGCGCCAGCCCCGAGCCGCCCATCACCCACGCCGTACGCCGCAGCCGCAACCCGCCCGCCACCACCACACCGGCCAGCACCAGCGCACCCCCCAGCGGAAGCCACGCGTACAGCACCCCGGCCGGACCCGAGCGCACCACCTCGTCCGTCCCCGGCTTCACCACCACGGTCAGGACCTCACCCGTGCGCACCCCCACCGACGTGTCCAGCCGCACCCTCGGGCGCGCCACCGACCCCGCCGACACCGGCCGGTACGGTCCCGTGCACGCATCCTGCGAACAGTCCGCCACCACGACCGTGCCCCGCTCACGCCCCTTGGTGAGCATCACGTACTGCGCGGTCCCCCAGGACCCCCACACCCCGCCGACCAGGATCAACCCGGTCACCACCGCCATCAGCGCACGCTGTCCGAACAACAACGCGAGAGTGCCCCGGGAGGAGACGGCAGAAGGCATGGCCGTGATCCTTGGCCATGCCCGCACACCCGGTCAACTCGCGAAGGAGACAAGTCACGAGTTGTACGTGTTCTGCGCTCTCTCCAGCCCCTCCGCCACCAGACACTCCACCGCGTCCGCCGCCCGGTCCACGAACCAGTCCAGCTCCTTGCGCTCCGCCGAGGAGAAGTCCTTCAGCACGAAGTCCGCCACCTGCATCCGCCCCGGCGGCCGCCCGATCCCGCACCGCACCCGGTGGTACTCCGCCCCCATCGCCTTCGTCATCGACTTCAGCCCGTTGTGCCCGTTGTCCCCGCCGCCCCGCTTCAGCCGCAGCACCCCGTAGTCGATGTCCAACTCGTCGTGCACCGCCACCACGTGCGACAACGGCACCTTGTAGAACTCCCGCAGCGCGTTCACCGGACCGCCCGAGAGGTTCATGTACGACATCGGCTTCACCAGCACCACCCGCCGGCTCCCCGGACCCGGCGGACCCATCCGCCCCTCCACCACCTGCGCCTGCGCCCGCGCGGCCCGCTTGAACCGGCCCCCCGTCCGCCCGGCCAGCAGATCCGCCACCATGAACCCCACGTTGTGCCGGTTCATGGCGTACTCGGGACCCGGATTGCCCAGGCCCACGACCAGCCACGGAGCCGCGGCCTCGTCGGTCGTCACGTCCATCCTCCTCAGCGCCGCGCGTGCCCACACGCGTACGGATACGAACACACGCCGGCCGCTGCCCCCGACGGGAACAGCGGCCGGCGCACACGGACGTCAGGCTGGAGCCGTGGCTCAGGCCTCGGCGGCCTCGTCGCCCTCGCCCTCGCCCTCCGCGGCCTCCTCGGCCTGCGCGGCCAGGACCTGCAGCACCACGGTGTCCCCGTCGACGCCCAGCTTGGTGCCGGACGGAAGCGGGATGTCCTTGGCCAGGACGGAGTCTCCGGCCGCCAGACCCTCCACGGACACGGTGACCGACTCGGGGATGTGCGTGGCCTCGGCCTCGACCGGCAGCGTGTTCAGCACGTGCTCGAGCAGGTTGCCGCCCGGAGCCAGCTCACCCTCGGTGTTCACGTAGATCTCGACGTTGACCTTCTCGCCGCGCTGCACGAGCTGCAGGTCGACGTGCTCCAGGAAGCCCTTGATCGGGTCACGCTGCACCGACTTCGGGATGGCCAGCTCCTGGCCCTCGCCCTCGATGTCCAGCGCGATCAGGACGTTCGGCGTACGCAGCGCCAGCAGCAGCTCGTGGCCCGGAAGGGTCAGGTGGATCGGGTCGGAACCGTGCCCGTAGAGCACACCCGGAACCTTGTCCTCGCGGCGGATGCGGCGGGCGGCACCCTTGCCGAACTCGGTACGCTTGGCGGCGGCGAGCTTCACCTCGGACATGACGATCACTCCTCGTAGAAGAAGACGGTGACGGAAAGAAGTCGGTCACCCGGCCAACGAACGGCCTGCTACGAAGAGCGCGTCGATAACGGACCGCCGCACACACGTGCGATGCACACGCGTACGGCCTCCCTCGCCGAGCAACGCGGGCAGTCTACTCGGCGCGGGAGGCCGCACCCAAAACGATCTCCGGCCGGCCCCCTCGACGGAGACCGGCCGGAGCCGCAGAAACCTCACTGCAGATGCGTCGGCACCCGCACCTCACCGCACGCGACTGCTCGCGCGCTCACCTGCCACCGCGCGTCACTGCTCGTCGAAGAGGCTCGTCACCGAACCGTCCTCGAACACCTCACGCGCCGCACTCGCGATCGTCGGCGCGATCGACAACACCGTGATCTTGTCCAGCTCCTCGTGCAGCTCACCCGGAGTCGGCAGCGTGTTCGTGAACACGAACTCACTCACCCGCGAGTTCTTCAACCGGTCCGCCGCCGGACCCGAGAGCACACCGTGCGTCGCCGTCACGATCACGTCCTCCGCACCGTGCGCGAACAACGCGTCCGCCGCGGCACAGATCGTCCCACCCGTGTCGATCATGTCGTCCACCAGGACACAGATGCGGCCCTTCACATCACCGACCACCTCGTGCACCGTGACCTGGTTCGCCACGTCCTTGTCCCGCCGCTTGTGCACGATCGCCAGCGGCGCCCCCAGCCGGTCGCACCACCGGTCCGCCACCCGCACCCGGCCCGCGTCCGGCGACACCACCGTCAGCTTCGAACGGTCCACCTTGCGCTTCACATAGTCCGCCAGCAGCGGCAGCGCGAACAGATGATCCACCGGACCGTCGAAGAAACCCTGGATCTGATCCGTGTGCAGATCCACGGTCAGGATCCGGTCCGCACCCGCCGTCTTCATCAGATCCGCGATCAGACGCGCCGAGATCGGCTCACGCCCACGGTGCTTCTTGTCCTGCCGCGCATAACCGTAGAACGGCACGATCACCGTGATCGAACGCGCCGACGCACGCTTCAACGCGTCGATCATGATCAACTGCTCCATGATCCACTTGTTGATCGGCGCCGTGTGGCTCTGGATCAGGAAACAGTCCGCGCCACGCGCCGACTCCTGATACCGCACATAGATCTCGCCATTGGCGAAGTCGAAGGCCTTCGTCGGGACGACCCCGACACCCAGCTGCTGGGCGATCTCCTCGGCAAGCTCGGGGTGGGCGCGGCCGGAGAAGAACATCATCTTCTTCTCGCCGGTCGTCTTGATCCCGGTCACAGCACAGTCTCCTCAGAGGTGTCACAGCTGGGCACAGCGAAACGCCACAGCTGGGTGGGGTGCGGATGTGCACTTATCACGGTACGCCCACGCAGACGCACCTGTTTCCGGTCAGCCTTCGCCACCCGGCTCCCGGGACGCCGCCTCCGCCGCCTTCGCGGCCGCACTCCCGGGACGCTTGCGGGCCACCCAGCCCTCGATGTTCCGCTGCTGGCCCCGCGCCACGGCCAGCGAACCGGGCGGCACATCCTTCGTGATCACCGAACCCGCGGCCGTGTAGGCACCGTCCCCGACCGTGACAGGCGCCACAAACATGTTGTCCGAACCCGTCTTGCAGTGCGAACCGACCACCGTGTGGTGCTTGTGCTCACCGTCATAGTTCACGAACACACTCGCCGCACCGATGTTCGAATACTCGCCGATCGTCGCATCCCCCACATACGACAGATGCGGCACCTTCGTCCCCTCACCGATCGAGGAGTTCTTCGTCTCCACGAACGTACCGACCTTCGACTTCACCCCCAGCCGCGACCCCGGACGCAAATACGCGAACGGACCCACCGACGCCCCCGGCCCCACCTCGGCCTCCACCGCCACCGTGTTGTCCACCCGCGCACCCGCACCCACCCGGGTGTCACTCAACCGCGAGTTCGGACCCACCTCCGCGCCCTCACCCACATGCGTCGCGCCCAGCAACTGCGTACCCGGCAGCACCACCGCGTCCCGCTCGAACGTCACCGTCACATCCACCCACGTCGACGCCGGATCCACCACCGTCACACCCGCCAGCATCGCCCGCTCCAGCAGCCGGTCGTTCAGGATCCGCCGCGCCTCGGCGAGCTGCACCCGGTTGTTGATCCCCGCGATCTCCCGGTGATCACCCGCCACGCACGCACCCACCCGGTGCCCCGCCCCCCGCAGGATCCCCAGCACGTCCGTCAGGTACTCCTCGCCCTGACTGTTGTCCGTCCGCACCTGCTTCAGCGCGTCCGCCAGCAACTGCCCGTCGAAGGCGAACACCCCGGAGTTGATCTCCCGGATCGCGCGCTGCGAGTCCGAGGCGTCCTTGTGCTCCACGATCGCCGTCACCGCGCCCGAGGCACCGTCCCGCACGATCCGGCCGTACCCCGTGGCGTCCGGCACCTGCGCCGTCAGCACGGTCACCGCGTTGCCGTCGGCGGCGTGTGTGGCGGACAGCTCGCGCAGCGTCCCGCCGGTCAGCAGCGGGGTGTCCCCGCAGACCACCACGACCGTGCCGTCCACGGCACCGCCGAGCTCCTCCAGCGCCATCCGGACGGCGTGCCCGGTGCCGTTCTGCTCCGCCTGCACGGCGGTACGGGCCTCCGCGTCCACGCCGGCGAGGTGCGCGGTGACCTGCTCGCGGGCGTGGCCCACGACGACGACCAGGTTCTCCGGCTCCAACTCCCGCGCGGCGGCGAGTACGTGGCCGACGAGGGAACGGCCGCAGAGGTCGTGCAGCACCTTGGGGGTGGCCGACTTCATACGGGTGCCCTCACCCGCTGCGAGAACGACGACGGCTGCGAGGGGGGTCTCCCCTGCTCGAGCCGAGCCGAGAGCCTGGGGAAGGTTGGCGCTCACGGAATGCCCTTCGGCTTATGGGGTGAGATGGACATCCGCAGGATACCGGGGGGAAATGAGCCGGGCAGAAAAGCGGGCCCCGGCTTGACAGCCGGGGCCCGAACCTGCGGCTCCCGGGGCAGGAGTCGAACCTGCGTCGTACCTGGATTCAAAGTCCAGTCGCCCCTACCGACAGAGCAACCCGGGAATGCCGGGGTCAGCCTACGTGGTTCGCCTGTTCGCTGCTACCACCATCCCGGACCACCACCCTTCGATGCGGCGGTACAGGTCAGCGCTCTTGACGACACTGATCACCAAGCAGCCGCGGTAGTTCTCGCCGACGTTCTTGCGCACCGTCTTCGGGTTGTGCCTCTTGAGTGTCGTCTTGTCGAAGCGAGAGGGGTCGGTGCCCACGAGGTCGGCCCAGTACCTCTCGGCCCCCTCCACATCGGCCGACTCGTGAATCATCACGCGGAAGCGCAGGCGTTCCTCCTCGACTCCGAGCAGCCTGAGCCAGGCGAGGAAGAGTCCGATCATGCCGGGGTCGCTGTTGACGAACAGGACGTACTCCCGGCGTGCGTACGTCTTGTCCTTGGCTCCCTCGGCCCAGTAGAGCCCGACCCCGATGAGGAACAGCTCCCGATCGGTCACAGAGCCGATTTGCTGCCTCGCTGTCTCCTTGACCTGAGAGCGTTCCGTCTCGCGGACCGCGAGTTCGTGTTCCCAGCGCTTCTGTGCGGCCAACCTGGCCTGCTCGGAGGACGCACGAGGCTGGGGCCTCGGCAGGTCGCGTACCCAGAGGGAGACCGAGCTCTTGGAGCAGCCCAGCTCCGCCTCGATGCGGTCGTAGGTCCAGCCCTGGAGGCGGAGTTCCCTGGCCCTGGCGCGGAGGTCGTCCTTGGCGTTGGGGCGCTTGGTCCACTCCGGTGGCGGTTCGCCCTGGAGGAGGCGGTTGAGGATGTCGTTGTTGTGGATCTTCAGCTCGTCGCGGATCTGACGCCGGCTGAGACCCGAGCGACGCAGCGCCACCGCTTGTTCTCGCAGTGCCTCGAAGTCCGCGTACTTGCCTGTCGTGCTCGTGCGGGAAAGTGCCATGGGCATACCGTCCGGACGGAATGGTGAATTCCAGGCTCCAACGGGGGTGATTCAGCAGTTCGAGGGATATGCGGACGTTTCGCTTTCGTTCGGTGACCGTGCGTGGTGGGCGCGAGTCCGGGAAACTCGCCGGAAAACCCGGTGCGGGCGCCCGTAGGCTGGGGGTATGACCACGACGGGGGAAGAGCACACCGGGCCGCCACCGCCGGGGGGCGGGCCCTGGTGGTGGGACCGGTGGCGTTCGGCGGTGCTGGACGTCGGCCTCGCGGCGGTGTCCGCGGTGGAGTGCGCGGCGGAGGGGTGGCCGTTCGCACAGGACGCGGGGCTGCCCGAGTCCGTGGGGATGGTGTTCGGTTTTCTGGCCGGGTTGTCCCTGGTGCTGCGGCGGAAGTGGCCGATCGCGGTGGTGCTGGTGGCGATCGCGATCACGCCGGCGCAGATGGGGTTCCTGCTGGGTGTGGTGGGGCTGTACACGCTGGCGGCCGCCGAACTGCCCCGGCGGATCATCGGGGCGCTGTCGGGGATGTCGTTCCTCGCGATGCTGATCGTGACGTATGTGCGGGCGCATCAGGGGGTGGCGCACGGGGATCTGGCGATCAGCGACTGGTTCGTGCCGTTCCTGTCGTTGTCGACGGCGCTGGGAATGACGACTCCGCCGGTGCTGCTGGGGCTGTACGTGGGGGCGCGGCGTCGGTTGATGGAGAGTCTGCGGGAGCGGGCGGATTCGCTGGAGCGTGAGTTGGTGCTGCTCGCGGAGCGCGCGGAGGAGCGTGCGGAGTGGGCGCGTAATGAGGAGCGGACGCGGATCGCACGGGAGATGCACGACGTGGTGGCGCACCGGGTGAGTCTGATGGTGGTGCACGCGGCGGCGTTGCAGGCGGTGGCGCGGAAGGATCCGGAGAAGGCGGTGCGGAACGCGGCGCTGGTGGGGGACATGGGGCGGCAGGCGTTGACCGAGTTGCGGGAGATGCTCGGGGTGCTGCGCAGTGGGGACGGCTTTCCGGCGCGCGGGCGTGGGGTGCTGGGCGGGTCGGACGGGGTGGCGGAGCCGGTGCCGTTGGCGGCGGTGGGGGTGGCGGCGGCTGCCGCTGCTTCGCGGATGGAGGAGGTGTCGTCCTGCGGGGGTGAGGGGGTGCCGGAGGGGCCGACGCTGGCGGAGTTGGAGGAGTTGGTGGGGCAGTCGGCGGCGGCGGGGATGGTGGTCGATCTGTCGGTGGAGGGGGAGGCGCGGGGGTATGCGCCGGAGGTGGAGTCGACGGCGTACCGGGTGGTGCAGGAGGCGTTGACGAACGTGCACAAGCATGCGGCGGGTGCGAAGACGTATGTGCGGCTGGCGCATCGGGCGGCGGAGATCGCGATGCAGGTGGAGAACGAGCCGGCGCCGGTGTCGGAGCCGGGTGCGGAGGGGGCGCGGCTGCCGAGTGGGGGGAACGGTCTGGTGGGGATGAAGGAGCGGGTGTCCGCGCTGGGGGGCGTGTTCGTGTCGGGGCCGACGGATGCGGGGGGTTTCCGGGTGTCGGCGGTGATTCCGGCGGGGGCGGTGTAGGGGAGGGCGGTTCTGCTGCCCGGGGGGCGGTCGCCGGGCGGGGTTTTCGGGGCCTGCGGGGGGCGGGGGCCGGTTTCCGAGGTCCGCAGGGGTGCGCGGGGGCCGGGTTTCCGGGGCCTGCCGGGGTGTGTGGGGGCCGGGTTTCCGGGGCCCACCGGGGGGTGTGTGCGGGCTGTGGTGCGGGGTCAGGCGGCTGTGGTGAGGCGGACCGGGGTCATGCCGGTGAGCAGGGTGGTGAGTCCCTGGTCGATGGTGGCGCCGAGGTACCAGTCGCCGGTGTGGTCGAGGGCGTAGGTGCGGCCTTCGGCGTCGATGGCGAGGAGGGCGCGGCTGTCGGTCTCCTCGCCGAGGGGGGAGAGCTGGGTGTCGAGGGCGCGGCCGAGGTCGCCGAGGGTGCGGGCGAGGTGGAGGCCGTGCAGGGGGTCGAGGTGGAGGGGTGGGGGGGTGAGTTGGCGGCCGGGTTCCTGTGCGGTGAGGTGGAGGCCGCCGAATTCGGCCCAGGCTTCGACGGCGGCGGGGAAGACGGCGTGTCGGTGTCCGCCGGGTGTGGTGTGTTCGCGCAGGGTGTCGGCCCAGATCTCCGCCTGTTTTATGTCCCAGCGTCCGGGGGTCCAGCCGGCGGTGCGTAGTGCGGCGTCGACGGGGACGGCGAAGCGGGTGGTGGAGGTGCGGTCGGTGTGCATCTGCTTCTCGTTCGTCGCGGGCCGGGGCTTCGGCGGGTGGGGGGTGTCGTCAGTTCCGTTGGGTGGAGTCGACGATGCGGACGCCGAAGTGGGCGCTGAGTGCGGTGCAGGTGTGACAGGGGGTGGCGAAGCTGCCGTGGAGGGGGTCGCCGTCCTCGCGGATGCGGCGGGCGGTGAGTTTGGCGTGTTTGAGTGCTTTGCGGGCTTCGCCGTTGGTCATGGGTTTGCGGGCGGCGCGTTTGCTGCGGGCTTCGTCGGCGGTGGTGAGGTGCCGGGAGATGAGGAGGGTCTCGGCGCAGCGTCCGGTGGCGCGGTCGCGTTGTGTGCTGGTGAGGGTGTCGAGGAAGTCCTGGACGAGGGGGTGGAGGGCGGGGGGCTGGTCGCCGCGGGCGGCGGTGCCGGTGAGGGTGGTGCCGCGTACGGAGAGGGCGGCGGCGATGGTGGGGAGGATGCCGTCGCGGCGGTGGTGGAGGGTGGGGGCCTGTGGGGCCTCGGTGGCGCTCCAGCCGATGCGGGGGTCTCCGGACGGGTTGGTCCGGTTTTCCGTCTGTGTCGCGTTCATGGTGGTGTACCCCTCCCTTGCATCCCCCCGGTGTGGACAGATTGCCAAACGGTGGGGCCGCTGTGGAAGCTGGGGCGGTGTGACACGCCCGTGTCTCGTCGTAGCGTCACCGTGGGGTGACGGCTGGTCACGGTTCGGGCCTGGGGTCGGTGGGGTGGTGCGGGCGGTGTGTGGGGTGGGTGCCGGAGGGGGGCGGGGGCGGAGCGCCGGTGACCGGTGTCGTCGTACCGCATAGGCTGTCGCCGCAATGTCAGTGCACGCCAGAAGATGTCGGGACGCGGAAGCGCGGGGCGTCGGAGGGCGTCGGAAGGTGTCGGAACACGTCAGAACACGCTGTACGTGTCCTACGGATCGCCGCAGGGGGCTATCGCCATGACGACAGGTCGGCTCGGGCTGGGGGTTCCACCCGGCCCCCAGGACCGGGGACCCGTGCCGCCGAACGTGGCCTATGCCGGTCAGGTCGTGCGTTTTCCGGATCCGGTCCGGGCCGCGCGGCATCCCGGTGGGGTGCGGGTGGACGAGCGGGGTTATCCGGATTTCTCGCCGTACGCGCGGGCGGCGGCGGAGATCGCGGAGCCGCCGGAGGGTTTCGGCGTCGACGAGTTGCGGTTGACGGACTACGTGTCGGCGAACGCGGCGTTGGCGGCTTCGGGGCACGAGTTGTGGGACACGGTGCCGAATGTGGCGACGCCGCACGGCTGGACGTGGCATCACGTGGCCGGTGGCCGTCGGCTCGAGTTGGTGCCGGTCGAGGTGAAGGCGTTGTTGCGGCATCACGGGGGGATCGCGACGGCGCGGGTGGAGCAGGACAAGCGCGGCACGCGGCCCCTGCAGGAGACGCGGCCGGCGCATTTCGGGCTGCCGAAGTCGGCGGTGGCGGTGACGGAGCAGCAGGTGCTGGGGGTCGAGGAGGACCTGGGGTACCGGCTGCCGGGCGCCTATCGGTCGTTCTTGAAGGCCGCGGGCGGGTGTGCTCCGGTGGGGACCGCGCTGGACGCGGAGCTGGGGCTGCTGGTGGATCAGCCGTTCTTCACGGTGCGGGACGAGGCGGCAGTGAACGATCTCGTGTACGTCAACAAGTGCTTGCGTGACCATCTGACGAAGGACTACCTGGGGGTGGCGTTCGTGCAGGGGGGTCTGCTGGCGGTGAAGGTGAAGGGCGAGCGGATCGGCTCGGTGTGGTTCTGCGCGTACGACGATGTGCGGGACGTGGATCCGTCGTGGTCGCCGGCGGAGCGGGTGGAGCGGTTGCTGCTGCCGTGCGGGGATGACTTCGACGCGTTCCTGGGGCGGTTGGCGGGTTCTCCGCCGGAGCTGGAGACGGTGGCGAATCTGATGGTGGACGGCGGGTTCGCGCGTGCCGTTGCGGTTTCTGGCGCGGGGGAGTGAGGTCGGACGATGGTGACCTACGCGCAGGCGCAGGAGCGCGCCGAGGAGTGGATCAACGGCGATGTGCCGGCGTACCAGCACCGTGAGGTGCGGGTGCGGGAGTTCGAGCTCGGGTTCGTGGTGTGGGCGGAGGACCGGGCGGAGGGTCCGCGGTCGGACGGTGGCGCGCAGCGGCTGGTGCTGGCGCGGGACAGCGGGGAGGTGACGCTGTGGCCCTCGTTGCCGGTGGGTGAGGTGATTCGCCGGTACGAGGAGGAGTACGGGCGTCCGGACGCGGTTCCGCAGGACGCGCCGCCGCCGGCGCCGGCGCGGATGGATCTGAATCAGACGTCGTTCCTGCTGACTCCGCCGGAGTGGTTGCAGGAGGCCGCGGACCGGCTCGGTATTCCGGATCAGCGGCGGGACCGGACGTCGGGCGGGGCCGCGGGTGTGGCGGCCGGGGCGCCGGAGACGGCCGGGACCGGTGTGCCGGGCGCGGAGGGCGCGCGGGGTGACGCGGCTGAGCCGGGTGGTGCGGGCGCGGTGGGCGCCGGTGCGGATGCCGGGCGTGCGGTGGCTTCGGGGGCGTCCGCGGGTGCGGATGCGCCGGGGGCTCCCGAGGGGGGCGCGCGGTGGCCCGCTCCCACGGCCGGGGAGGCGCGGGACGCCGGGGCCGGGCCGCAGGACCGGCTGCCGGGGGCGCCTCCCGGGGCGACGCCCTGGACCGGTACGGACATCACCGTGGACGCGGACGACGAGGACCGCTCGGTGGCGTTGCCGGCGACGGTGTTCGCGCCGCCGCTGAGCGCGCCGGACGAGGAGTCCGCCCCGGCTGCGGGGACGGAGGCCAAGACGGCGCTGATGTCGGGCGGCAGCGCTCTTCCGCCGACGACGGTCGCCCCGGCCGTGGACACCCCCGGTGGTCCGGCGGCCCCGTCCTCGTACGGGCATCCGGCGCCGGGCGCGCCGCCGGCCGGGAACGCGCCCGGTGGTCCGGGCGCTCCGCAGTACGGGTATCCGCCGCAGGGCGGGCAGCCCGCGGCCGGTGGTGCGGCGGGTCTCGCCGGGGCCGAGACCCGCAAGGCCCCGCCGCCGGGTGGCGCGGGTTCCGGCAGTGTTCCGCCGCCGGGCGCCCCGGGCGCGCCGTATGCCGCCCCTGCCGCGCCGCCGCCGAGCGCCCCTGGTGCTCCGGCCGGTGGTGCTCCGCAGGCGCCGGGTACGCCTCCGGGTGGGGTGCATCACGCGGCGACGATGCTCGCGGGTCCGTCCGTGGGCGGCCCGGGGGTTCCGCCCCCGCCCGGCGCCCCGGGTGGTGCTCAGGTTCCGCCGCCGGGTGCTCCTGGTGCTCCGGCCGGTGGTGCTCCGCAGGCGCCGGGTACGCCTCCGGGTGGGGTGCACCATGCGGCGACGATGCTCGCGGGTCCGTCCGTGGGCGGTCCGGGAGCTCCGCCCCCGCCGCCCCCGCCGCCCCCGCCGGGTGCTCCGGGCGCCCCGGGTGGTGCTCAGGTTCCGCCGCCGGGTGCTCCCGGCGTTCCCGGTGCCAACCCGCCGCAGGCGCCGGGTGGTACGCCTCCGGGTGGGGTGCACCATGCGGCGACGATGCTCGCCGGTCCCGCGGTGGGCGGCCCGGGTGCCCCGCAGGCCCCCGGCGCCCCCGGCGCTCCCGGTGCGTCGGCCGGTTCCGGTGGGGTGCACCATGCCGAGACCGTGCTGGCGGGCCCGGCGATGGGTGGCCCCGGCGTGCCGCCCCCGCCGGGCGCCCCCGGGATGCCTCCGGGCGCCGTTCCGCCTCCGCCGCCTCCGCCGCCCGTTCCGGGCATGCCGGGCGGTCCCGGCGCGCCCGGTGGAGCGTACGGCTATCCGCCGGCCGGGCAGCCCACCGTCGGCCCCGGCTACCAGGCGGTGCTGCGCTACCGCGCGCAGGACGGGTCCGAGCAGCAGCTCATCCGCCGGTCGGCGCCCGGTACGCCGCACCCGGAGTGGCAGATCTTCCATGAGCTGCGGGGCCTGAACGTGCCGTCGGACCAGGTGCTGGAGCTGCACACGGAGCTGGAGTCCTGCCATCTGCCGGGCGCGTACTGCGCGCGGATGATCGGTGAGCAGTGGCCCAACGCCCGGATCACCTCCATCGCCCCGTACGGCACGGACCACGCCTCCCGTCAGCAGGGCATGCAGCAACTCCTCGCGCATCAGGGGGAGTTGCATCAGGTGGCGGACGGTCCGGCGCGTCCCGCTCCGGTGCGAACGACGATTCCGCCGGTGCCGCCCGCGCCGCCGGTCCCCCCGGAGGGGATCGCGCACGAGCTGGCCGCGGCCTTCGGTCCCGGCGTCTTCCGCTTCGACCAGGCGGCGGTCTCCCGGCAGGGCGTGCCGCCGGTCGTGGCGCACACGCTGGTCGTGGCCGGGCTGCCGGTGGACATGGGCCCCTTCTTCTGGGCGCAGGCCCAGCCGGGGCGTCCGGTGCCGACGCTGGCGGAGCTGGCGCAGGAGCGCGGGGTGCGGCCGGCCGCGGACGCGGGCTCGTACCTGGTGATGGGCAGCGACTTCGGCAAGGCGCTGTGTGTGCAGTACGGGACGGCGAACATCGTCGCGGTGCCGGTGGAGGCGGGGCCGGACGGGGCGTCCGCGCCGCCGCAGTTCGTCAACACCGGGCTGCCCGAGTTCGCGCGTTGTCTGGCGCTGTTGGGGCGGATGTGGCGGCTGCGCTACGGCCTGAACCAGGAGCAGGCGGGCCGTTGGACCGTCGACTTCCAGGCGCAGCTCGCCGCGCTGGATCCGGCGGCGCTGAACTCGCCGGAGAGCTGGTGGTCGGTGCTGCTCGAGCAGATGTGGGACGGACTGCTGTGAGCTGACGCTGGTTCGTCACCACGCGTTTGACGTGGTGTCGACCTCGTGTCGACATCGCGTTCGGGGCCGGGTGGGGGTGTACGGGTCGTACGCCCCCACCCGGCCCTCAGGGCCCTTCGTTCGGATCATCCCGGCGTCGCGGGGTCCGGCACGCCCGTCTGCGGCGTTGTCGTCGGTTGCCAGGGCTCCGCCCTGGCGCCCTCCTCCGCCTTGCAGCCGCACGCACCAGACCCCGCTCAGGTCGACCGAGGACGCACCGCGCCTCCCGGGCCGGTCTGATCCGAACGAAGGGCCCTCGTCGTGCCGTCGTGTGCCCCTTTGCGACCCTTCTCCCCGGAGTGTCGCGTTGTCCGCCGCTCCGTCCGATCCACCAAGATATGCGCCAGATACGTGCGGAATCATTTCTGATTTACCGTTCGTCATCTTGTCAGTGGGTCGGGCGGAGAGGAGTTCCCGGTGAGCAGCCTGAGCGGCCCGTCGGCGGCGCGGTACGAGTTCGACCTCGCGCGGCGCGGCTACCGTCCCGACCGGGTCGACGCCTTCGTCGAGGCCCTCTCGCGGGACCGTGACGCCGCCTGGGAGCGGGCGGCGCGGCTGACCGTGCTGGCCCGTGAGATGGACGAGGAGCTGGGACCGCTGCGGGAGGCGGTGGCGGCCCTCGCCCCGCAGGCGTACGAGAGCCTCGGCGAGGGCGCGCGGCGGCTGTTCGCCTCGGTGCGCGAGGAGGCGGAGGCCGTACGGGAGCGCGGGCGCGAGGAGGCGGAGCGGCTGGCCGCCGGGGCCGAGGCGGAGGCCCGGCGCCTCGCGGAGGCGGCGCGCGCGTATGCCGAGGAGGTGCTGGCGGAGGCCGAGGAGCGGGCCGGGGAGCGGCTGCGGGCGGCGCGGGAGGAGGCCGACGAGGTGCGGATCGGTGCCCGGCGCGAGGTGAAGGCGGCACGCGGCGAGAGCCTGGCGGCGGTGCGGGACGCCCGGGAGCGGGGCCGGCGGCTGCTGGAGGAGCACGAGCGCGAGCGGGCGGAGCGGTACGCCGAGGTGGACCGGGAGGCGGCCCGGCGGGCGGCGGAGCTGGACGCGCGGTTCGCGGAGCGCACGGCCGCGGCGGAGGCCGGTCTGGCGGAGGCGGAGCGGGCGCTGGCCCGGGCGGCGGAGGAGGCCGAGCGCGCGGAGGCGGAGGCGCGGACGCGGGCGGAGGAACTGATGGCCGGGGCCAGGGCCCGCGAGGAGAGCATCGCCCGTGACACGGAACGGGTGCTGCGGGAGCACGGGGAGCGCTGGGACGACGTGCGGGCGCGCATCGACCAGGTGCGGGCCAGCCTGCTCGCCCTCAGGGGAGGGTGAACGCGCCCGCGGCGCGAGGGTGCGTGAGGGGCGGCGCGAGAAGGGGACGCGGAGGGGGATGGAGAGGGGGGGGTGGAGAGTGGGTGGAGAGGGCTGTCCACCGACGGGTGGACGGCCCCTAGTGACCTGAGTCGGAGATTCGTCGTTGGTTGAGTATGAGTCGTCCGGGTCCGAAGATTCCACCGTTGTCCGTCACTGATGCCCAGCGGGCTGTGCTGGAGGGCTGGCTGCGTCGTCGT
>BNBP01000115.1 GCA_014656015.1 Streptomyces griseoaurantiacus
GCACTTCCTCACCGAGGGCGGCGCGGAGGCGCTGGGTGAGCTGGCCACGGCGGCCATCTTCCACTTCCCCACCGAGGGCCTGACGACCTTCCTCGGCGGCGGTCTCAGCTCGGTCAGCGAGCGTCACCTGGGCCAGGGCGCCTCGTGGCTGGGCGGCAAGTTCAACTTCAGGCAGCCACCGAGCGTCAACACCGTCGGCCCCGACGACATCCTGGGCTCCCAGGACAACGACAGCTCCTCCTCGTCCTCCGGCTCCTCCGACAGCCCGGGCGGAGGCAACGGCGCCCCCTCCCCGGGGCCCGGGTCCTCCCTCACTGTGCCGCCGGGCACCACCTCCTCTTCACCGGGCGCAGGACAGAACCGTCCGGGTTCCGGCTCCTCCCGGACGGGAGCCGACGGGAACGGGATCACCACCGAGGTCCCCGGCGTCGACCTCGACGACCTCGAACTCAACGGTCCCCGGCCCGGCGCCGAACACCTGGACCCCGGCCACCTCGGCACAGTCCCGCCAGGAACCTCCCCGGGCACCAACGACAACGGACAACACGCCGACAGCCTCTTCGACGACAGCGATGCCGAGACCGACCTCGACAGCATCTTCGACGGAAGCCCCGATGACCCGGGAAACAGCGCCAGCGACAGCCTCACCGACACCGACGGCCTCTTCGGCGACGACGAAGCCGTCACGCACACCGGAGGACCGGGGACCGACCGCACGAAGGGAACCCCGGACCCGGGGGACACCTCCGGTACTCCCCTGCCCATGACCGGCACACCCCTGCCGCAGTCGGCCCCGGTGGTGGGCGTGTACGCCGCGCCACCCATGAGTGGCGGGCCGACGACGACGGACCTCCCGGGCGCGGAGGACGGCCGGCAGGCCGACAACCCCACCGATACGTCGCGGGCCTCCGACGGTGGCGGCCGGCCTGCCGCGCACGACGCCACCGACCCTGTCGTCGAGCCGGACGTACTGCCCGCGACCGCCGAGTTCACCCGAACACGTGTGCTCATCCCGGACGGTGTGGAGCAACCCGCCACGTCCCGCACGGAGGTCGGCCGCATCCTCAACCGCATGCTCCGCGACCCCGGCATCGCCGAGAACGTCCTGCGCAGCGGCGCCCAGGTGGTCGTCGTGCCCCGCGACACCCGCGTCACCGACCTTCCGGAATTCGCACACCTCACCGACATCCCCGAACACACGGACGCCGGCACCCGTACCGCGAACACGCTGCGCGCGCTCACCGACCCCGTGCGGCGGATCGTCGCCGTACCCGAGGAGAACCTCGTCGGCGAGGTCACCGCGACGGACGAGCACGGCCACTTCCCCGACGGCTATTCGGCCGTGACGCACGAACTCGCACACCTGGTCCACCAGTGGGGCCTCGACGACGGCCAGCGGGCCCTGCTCGACTCCCTCCACGCGGCGAAGCTGAAGCAGGGCCCGGCCGTCCAGTGGCCCGACGGACCGCGGATGCTCCACAACGGCACGGAGGCCGAGAACTACTCCTCGCGCAGTCCCGCCGAGTACTTCTCCCAGCTCACCAACGCCTACCTCGGCACCAACAAGGGGCCCGACCCCTTCACCAGGCAGGCGCGCAACAACGGCACGGAAGCCGTGCGCGCACACGAGCCTGCCGAGATCCACGAGCTCCTTCGCACCGTGTACGGGGCCCGTCCCCTCGCGCTGGTCACCAATCCCGTCACCGCGACCCGGCGGTCCAACGAGATGTACGAGGCCTTCAACGACTTCCAGCGGTTCATCGGCTCCGGCCCGGTCGAGACGGAGGCTGAGGCCGAGGCCGAATCTGAGACGGAGGCGGAGACGGAGGTGGAGGCCGAGACCGGGACCGAGGTCGCTCCGGCCGACGCGCCCCTGGTGCCTGTCGTGACCGTCACGCCCCCCCTCGACGAACTGCCCACCATCGTGGTCACACCGCCCCTCGACGAACTGCCCACCATCGTGGTCACACCGCCCCTCGACGAACTGCCCACCATCGTGGTCACACCGCCGGCCGAGGAGCAGCCGGCGGTTTCCGTCACGACCGGGGTGGCGGCACCGCTCACGGCGGCCGTCACCGATCCGGCACGGAGCGATCAGGTATCGCCCCTCCCCCAGCCCGCGCTCCCTCCCGACCCCACCCCCGAACTCACTCCGAAGGACGACGACCCCGGCTCCGGCCCCGGCGAAGTCGTCACCACGTTCGGAACCCGTCGTGACGGGGCGCAGGCGCTCACCAACATCACGCCCGTCCCGGACCACGTCGTGGAGTGGCTCCAAGAACGGGCCATGGAGACCGCCGAAGCGGGCGCCGCGGAGGATGCCGCCTTCCGCGAGGCCGTGCGCGGCACGCTGAGTGCGCGGTTGCTCACCGCCGAGTGGCCGCGCCTGTTCAGTGACGCCGGTCTTCCCCTCAACGTCACCCTGCGCGGGCAGCGTTACGCGGTCTCGCTGCGGCTCCGGCTCTCCTTCCTCGGGCCCGCGCCCGAGCAGATGCGGCCCATGCCGGACGGGCCGCCGGTGGGCATCCAGCGGTGGGCCTTCGGCATCCACGAGGACGGCGACACGTCCGGCGCCGGTGACCTGCGCGCGCTGAGCCTCGGTTTCAGCCGGCCGTGGGCGGTGAAGCACGGCACGCTGAGCAGCATCACCTTCGCCCCGCAGATCGACATGACCTGGAACCAGCTCAGCACCACGACGACGGCCGGGCGCACCGTGCAGCCGATGGTCCTGTGGCGCAGCAAGGGCCGTTCGCTGCCCTTCGACTTCGCCATGACATGGCAGGTGCGCCGCAACACCGGTTCCTCGCGGGACGTCCTCGCCGGCACCGGGCAGCCGGAGTGGCAGGACGCCGGTGAGACCCCCGCGCCGCCGGCACCGGCCGGCACGGCCGGGGCGGCAGTGGCGGCCGGGGCGGCAGTGGTACCGGGAGCCCGCACTCCGCTCACCGTGTGGTTCCCCACCTATCTGGCGCAGGCACCTGTGGCACCGGTGTCCTCCCCGGAGAGCGCGAAGGAGGTGGACGACGCGAAGTCCCGTCCGGCCCCGCCGGACCGTCTGCTCGACGAACTCCCGCTGTTCGGGCCGGAGTCGCTCGTGCACCACGACGGGATGTTCGGCGATCTGCTGGAGGCCTTCCCCGTTCTCGGGGAACTGTCGGAGCGGTCCGTGGACGAATTGTTCGAGTTCATGAAGGAGGGCAACCAGCGCAGCAACCTGCCTCAGTCCTGGGACGGTTCGGTGGCCTCGCCGACGCTGTACTCGGCGTCGGGGGCCGCGCTCGGCTATCTGCGGTTCTCCACCACCCTGAGCGGCGGCACGACGGTCACGGGTCCGGCGAGCGCGTCGTCCGTGCTGGAGTCCTACGTCCTGCGTTCGCTGCGTATGCAGGGGGCTTCGCAGATCACCAACTCCCTCGGGATCACGCTGCCGTTGCGGTTCGGTCTGTCCTCGGGCGAGCCCGATCCCGTGACGGGTGCGGAGCCGCTGGGTGGTTCCGTGAGCGGGCAGGTGGGCGCCTCGCACCAGTTCGCCCACACCCTGACCTCGGCGGGCAGCGCGCGCCTCGCGCACTCGCTGCGCACGGGGGACCCGCTGCTGCCCGTCCGCCCGGATCTGGCGCTGCGCGTCACTCTCGTCCGCCCCGACAGCGCGCCGGTGGGCCCCGCCGCGGGCTCCCGGCTCGGGAACGGCGCGACGTACCCGCTCGACATGCGGGTTCCCTCGGAACACACCCTCGGCAGGGCGCCCGAGGAGACCCGCTACCTTCCGCGTGAGGTGCTGCACCTGACGCAGCTCGGCGTATCGACGACCCCGTTGCGGGTCACCGGCACCGAGCCGCTGTTCGACCAGGCGGAGACGTGGCTGCGGGACAACGGCTATCTGCCCTCGGACCGGCCGCAGCCGCGTCTGTGGGACTCCGCCACGGAGGAGTCGCTGCGCGTCCAGCGCCTCAACAACCAGCGCAAACTGGACCGGATGCGGTCCCGGCTCGCCCTGCGCGGCGCCCTGGACGAGATGATCGAGGGCGGTGACGCGATCACCTTCGAGCTGCCGACACCGGGCGGTACGCGCCGGGCCACGGTGCGTCTGCGCACGGCGCGCCGCTACACCGACCCCGCAGCCACCACAGGCACCGCGGCCACCGGCTCCGTCGAGGAGGGGCGGCGTTCCGACAACGACGGGGTGGTCCACGAGCGCACCCTGCCGAGCGTGCAGACGCTGAACTACGTCGGCTCCACGCTCGCGGGTGACGAGCAGTTCCAGCGGACGCCCTTCGGCTGGAGCGTCGGCGGCGGCGCCTTCGTGACCAACCCCTTCGGCGCGGACGGCGACCGGGTGCTGCAGGAGCTGGGCGCGCGGTACACGTACAGCCGGGCCCGTTCGACGGCCGCCGGGTCGAGTGCGGGGACGGGCCACGAGTACTACATGCTCAGCCCCACCGCCAACGGCACGCAGGTCTTCTCGGTGCCCGTGACCCACACCATGACGATCAGCGACAGTCATGCCGAGGGGCTCGCTCCCGCCCCGGAGAGCGGCACGGTCCGGCTCGCCGTGCCGACGGACCGCACGTCCACGACGCCGCACACCGGGCCGCGGCCGAAGCCGGCCGTCGTGCGGGACGTGCGGGAGTCCGACGCCCGGAGGCTGGCCGGGCCGGGCCCCGGCCACACGTACCACGACGGCGTGCTGCGGCTGCCGGAGACGGCCCTCCTCGAACGGGCGCCGGGCAGCGCGGAGCTGCGCGAGGTCGTTCCCGCACTGCTCGACCGGCTCGACGAGGAGGCGGCCCGGCAGGAGGAGCGGGCACTGCGCGCCCGCGAACCGTTGCCGGGCGCCTTCCCCGAGGACATCGATCTGGAGGCCCGGGACCAGGACGAGGTGGACGCGCGGGACCACGAAGGGGACACCGCTCCCGCCGACGGCACTCCCGCGGACCCCGACCCGCCCGCCGCCGGCACCACCACGCCCCCCGACACCGCCCCGCCCCGTCACGGTCTGCTGTGGGACCTGGTCTCCGGTGCCGGCTCCTGGCTGGGCGGGCAGGCGACGGGGGCGGCCCGCTGGGCCTGGCGGACCGCCTTCGGCGAGCCGGCGATGCGGGAGGAGTCCTCGGGGCGCGAGGTGTTCGACACGGCCTTCTCGCCGCAGCACATGGCGGGCAACGCGCTGCGCGTCTTCCGCGACTCGTACGTGGTCGAGAGCGCCGGCACGCCGGGGCTGGTGACCGGCACGGACTACCTCGTCGAGGTCGAGGGCTACCTCACGGACGTGGAGCTGCTGCCCGAGGGCGAGCCGATGGACGCCGAGCGGTGGCTGCAGTCCGTAGACGCCTCGGCCTTCACCCTTGGCGTGAACTCCTCCCACCAGGTCGCCTTCACCTCGGCCGGCCGGTACGGTCCGGCGGGCAGCGCCTTCACTCCCTCGGGGAGCTACGCCTACCGTCGGGGCAGCGGGCGCACCGTCACCTCCAACGACGTCACCGGGGTCTTCCGGGTCACGGTGGAGGACACCACCCCGGTCTACCGGTTCACCGCGAAGGCGCATCTCGTCGTCACCGCGACGCGCGGCCGCCGCAACGCCGTCTCGGGGAGCTTCGACCCGAGTCCGGGGCTGAGTGCCACGAAGGTCGTCGAGCCCGAGGGGACGCTGGAGTTCCTGCTGGTCGACAACGACCTGCAGAACCATCCGGAACTGGCCGCGCTGGCCCTGCGCGCGGGGCGCTCACCGCTCGGCGCCAACCGTCCCGACCGGCTGCTGCCGTCCCCGTACGTCTCCAGTGGCGGCGTGCTCGGCTTCGGGGCGGCCAGCGACGTCCATCCGGGGGGCGGCCGCAAGGCGTTCACCGAGCGGGTGCGCCGCCTGGTGGAGCGTGAGGCGCCGGGCACGACCGTGCCGGGCCACGCCGGTCACCTGCCCGGCGTGCTCTCGCGGATCAACGAGCACGGCACATCCCTGGGACTGCGCGCGCTGGTCAACGCGGGGCCGCGCGGGCACACCGCCTTCCATTTCGTGCACCGTTCCTGGCTGGGGCCGCGGCTGGTGGAGGTGGCCCTGGTCGCCCGGCCCGCCCGGGGTGCCCGGCTGACCGAGCTGCGCGGCAAGCTCGTCACCCGTTCCTCCGGCCTGGACAACGTGTTCGGGCATTCGCGGGGCGCCGGCACGGCCCTCGACGTGCCCGGCGCCACCCGCATCGCGCGCAGCACGGGCAACAGCCACGAGCTGACGTTCTCCCCGGCCGGGCGGCACGGCAGCCACCGGTTCCGGCCGACCGTGGGTGCGGCCCGTCGCACCACCTGGCAGGACGCCCAGCTCTCCAGCCGTGAACTGCGCTCCTGGCAGCGGACGTTCGGCAACACGGCCGAGTTCCGCGTGCCGTACGAGTACGTGGTGACGGTGCGGTCCTGGCCGCTCGACGACGCGCTGATCGGCCGGCTGATCGCCGGGCTCGGCGACGGCCTCACCTCCCTCGCCCAGGCGGCCGGGGTCGTCGACACGTCCACGCACGCCCTGTCCGGCCTGCCGTGGGCGCCCGGGCGCACGGGCGTCGAGCCGGCCGAGGTGGTCCTGCGGTTCAACTCCTCCGAGACGACGGGCGAGAGCCCCGCGCTCACCGCGGGGCCGGGTCTGTTCCTCTCGGACCCGCGCATCGCGCCGCCGCCGGCCGACCCGGGCGACGCGGTTCTGGAGATGGATCTGCCGGAGGGCCTGCGGGAGGTGCTGAGCGGGCCCCCCTGGGTGCCGTCCCGGCCCTTCCAGGTGTACGACTTCGCGGGCGTCGACCGGCTGGGCGAGGCGCTGCGGGCGGTGGACCCGTCCCTGCGGCAGGACCTCGACCCGCGCACCTCGAGGTCGGCCGAGGGCATGTTCATCCGGCTGACCACGCTCGCGGCCGAGGGCAGGCTGGCGCTCCTCGATCCCGCGGCGACCGCCCCGTACCTGGGCAACCCGGGCGGCGCCCGCACCTCCGTGTCGGTGCGGCTCCACGCGCCCCGCGCGGAGGTGACGACCAAGGACACGGCGATCGACCGGATCGAGTTGTCGGCGGACGGGTTCCAGACCCAGGCGGACACGGTCCTGACGACCAGCGCGACCTTCGAGTACTCCGGCGGTTCCGGCCTGCGCGGCGGGGTGTCGGGACCGCTGGGCGGCGAACGGGCCTCCTTCGGCCAGAGCGCCACCGCCTCCAGTCAGCGCCGCGAACTGCTGCGCTTCGGCACGCCGATGGAGAACGACAAGGGCGAGGGCATGGAGGGTCACCGGGTGCGGGCCGTGGCCGTGCTGGAGGTGCGCGGGCCGGGCGGCACCCGATTCGTCACCGGTGACATCCTCTTCCGCACCACCGAGGCACCGCCGGAGCACGGGCGCACCGGTACGAGCAGGGACGGCGCGAAGGCCCCCGCGAGGACCGCGGGGACTTCCGTACCCGCGCCGGCTCCGCCGGTCACCACGTACGACTCGCGCCGTCCCGTCGGCAGGTACGGGGGCGGGCAGCGGCTGCTCACGTCCTACCAGTGGGGGCGGCTGGACAGCACCGGCGAGACGCCCCGGGACGTGCCCGGGGACGGCGACTGCTTCTTCCGTGCCGTCCTGGAGGTGGCGGGTCCGCATGTGCGCGGCCGGCTGGGCCTGACGGAGTCCGACGGACTCGGCGACGTCCTCAAGAAGATGCGCGCGGAGACCGCCGCCGAACTGACCGAGCACCCCGAACGGTACGCCGAGCGCATCCGCGCGGTCGACGCCGGCACGTCCACGGCACGGCTCGCCGCGGACATCCGGACCCGGGGGAACTACGCGAACCTGGCGGGCGACCTGACGCCGTGGATCGCCTCCGTGCGCCTCGGCCTGCGTCTGCGGATCGTCACCCCTTCGTACGAGATCTCCATGGGACCGAAGGACGGTCTGCCGGTCACCCTGGTGCAGGTCACCGACGGCCCGCTGCACTTCCTCGCGGGCGTTCCGCGGGGCCCGGTGGTGCCGGCGGTCACCATCTCCTCGCCCGGCCCCGGGGAACCGGCCGCGAAGGCGGAGGCTCCCGAACCCTCACCGGTCCCCTCCCTGGCGGACACCGCGTTCGAGATACTGACCGGACTCGGCCGGGGCCCGGTGGTCTGAGGCGCGGCGTGGCGTGTTGCGTCGCGTCGCGTCAGCGCACGGTGAGCACGGTCTTGCCGCGCGAGTGGCCCTCCTCCACGTGGCGCACGGCCTCGGCCGTGTCGGCCAGGGTGCGGGTCCGCCCGACCACGGGGGCGAGCCGGCCCGCCTCGATGAGCGCGGTCACGGCGAGCAGGTCCTCGTGGACCGGGCCGTCCGGGGTGGCGGGAACGATCGGGCGCATCCGCCGCCGGCCGGCCGCGGCAACCGCGGCGACCTTCAGCATGGACCCGATCGCTCCGAACACCCGGCCGGGCGAGCCGCCCCCGTTGGCCACCAGAGTTCCGCTCGGGGCGAGGACCCGGCGCAACCGCACCGGCGAGTAGTTGCCCACGTTGTCCAGGATCACGTCGTAGCGGGTGGTGCCCTGGGTGAAGTCCTCGTGGGCGTGGTCGAGGACGTGGCGCGCGCCCAGTGCGCGCACCAGGTCCACGCTGCCGGCACCGCACACCCCGGTGACCTCCGCGTCCAGCCCGGCCGCGATCTGCACGGCGAAGGTCCCCACGCCACCGCCCGCCCCGTTGACCAGCACGCGGTGTCCGGCCCGTACTCGGCCCACCGTCCGGATGCCGCGCAGCGCGGTCACCGCCCCCATGGGGACGGCCGCGGCCTCCGCGAAGGACAGGCGCTCGGGCTTGGGCACCAGCCACTCCACCGGGGCGCACGCGTACTCGGCGAACGCGCCCCGGCAGAAGCCCAGCACGGGAGTACCGGGCCGGAGCGCGTCCACACCGGCACCGACCGCCTCCACCACTCCGGCGGCGTCGATGCCGGCCACCCGGTGCTTCGGACGGCGCAGGCCCATCCCGCCCAGGAGGCGTGCTGCGTACGGGTCTCCGCGCATCATGTGCCAGTCGTAGGGGTTGACCGAGGCGCAGTGCACGCGGACCAGCACCTCGCCGGGGCCGGGCCGGGGCCGGTCGATCTCCCCCAGCCGCAGGAGGTCCGGCGGTCCGAACCGCTCCTGGAGCACTGCCCTCATCGCCTCGCCCCCCTCTGCCCCGGAGCCGTTCGGCGGTCGGCCGAGCGGCGCGGGGTGAGGGCAAGGTAGGCGCAGGCGGTACGGCCGTCAACGGCACGCGCGGCCGGATGCCGGGCGACCGCCGGCCTCACTCCTTCAGGGCGACCAGCACCCGGCTGTCCCCCGCCTGCCACACCGGGGTGACATGGCGGAATCCGGCGCGGTGGAGCAGGCGGGTGTGCCCCGGCACGGAGAGGTGCTGATTCCCGTCACCCGGGGACGCGCCGGCAGGCGCGCGCCGCTCGTACAGATCGGCCAGTTCGGGGTCGGCGGCGACCGCCCGCCACCAGGACTCCCAGTCCTCCTCCGCGTGCCCGGGTGCGCCGGTGCGCTCGGCCCGGCGGCGGCCCACGTGGGCGGTCAACTCGGCGCAGGGGGGCTCGTCCGGGGGGAAGTGGTCGCCGTTGACCAGCGCGCCGCCGGGGCGGAGCAGGGCGGCGAGGCCCCGGTAGGTGCGGAGGAGGGCGGGGGCGGGGAGGTAGTGCAGCGCGGTCGTGGAGACGGCGACGTCCACACCCCGGTCCAGTCCCAGCGCGTGCGTCCAGCCGTCCTCGCCGATCACCGCGTCCACGTACCGGGCGGCCTCGCAGTGGTGGGTGCGGCCCAGTTCGAGCAGGACGGGGTCTCTGTCGACGGCGACGATCTCCGCGTCGGGCAGGCGGCGGGCGAGCCGGGCGGACAGGGACCCCGGGCCGCAGCCGAGGTCGAGCAGGAGCGGCCGGCCGCGGCCGGCGCAGAGGTGCTCGGTGACGTCGGCGATCACCGTGAACCGCTCCTCGCGGTCCACCGCGTAGCGCTGCTGCTGCCGTTCCCAACGCTCCACCCATGTCCTGGCCGTTCCCATGCTCACGCCCATCCGGCCGCCACCTCGTCCGTTCCTCGCCTGTCGGTCGGTATTCAATCTACAGGTGGAAACGGTTATCAAGTGCGTTCGGCGGTTCCGTCGCCCCGCTCCTCAGCCGAGTGAGTCCAGCACCGCAAGCAGCCGGTCGACCTCCTCCTCCGTGTTGTGGACGTGCAGGCTGACCCGCACGGACCCGCCGTCCTTCTCGGCGCCGGCCTGGCACAGGGTGTCGGCGCGGACCATGAAGCCGTGGCCGTACAGGATGAAGCCGAGGTCGTCGGCGGGGATGTCACGGTGCCGGAAGGTGACGATGCCGTGCCGCCGCTGGGCCGGGGGGAGCCGGCTGTCGGCGGTGAGGCTCGCGGGGCAGCCGAGGATCTCGTACGGCGCCAGGCGTCCCAGTCGGTCGGTCAGACGGGTGGTCAGCCGGCCGACATGGCGGGCGATGCGTGCGGGGCCCGCCTCCTGGAGCCAGTCCAGTGCCGCCAGGAGGGAGACGATGCCCACGGTGTTCGGGGTGCCCTGCCAGCCCTCGGGCCGCAGCGCGGGGCCCCTGGTGTTGCGCGCCCACACCGCCCCGGTGCCGGGCAGGGCCATCGCCTTGTGCCCGGAGAAGACGAGGAAGTCCACGTCGAGGTCGGGGGCGTCGACCCGGACGGGGAGGTGGCCCACGCTCTGCGCGGCGTCCAGGCAGATCGGCACCCCGGGACCGACGGCGGCGCGCAGACGGTGCACGTTCATGTCGCCGCCGAAGACGTGGTGGACGTGGGTCGCCGCGAGGAACCGGGTGCGGGGGCCGACGAGTGCGGCCAGGGCGCGGTGGTCGTAGTCGCCGGAGGGCTCCTGGCGGGGCAGCGCCCGTACCCGCACCTCGGCGCCGCGCTCGGCCGACAGCCGTGCGGCCTCGAGCCAGGGGTCGAGGTTGGCGCGGTGGTCGGCGAAGGGGACGAGGATCTCGTCGCCGTCCCGGAGCCGGGGCACGAGCCAGTCGCGGGCGATCATGCGCAGGCCCTCGGTGGTGCCGCTGGTGAAGTGGACGGTGGAGTGCGGCGACCGGGTGTCGCCGAGGAACTCCTTGACCCGGGCGCGGGTGCGTTCCACCAGTTCCGTGGTGCGGTTGGCCCAGGGGTAGGTGCCCCGGCCCGCGTTGGCGTTGGACGTGGTGAGGTAGGTCTCCACGGCCTCCAGGACGGCCCGCGGTTTCTGCGAGGTGGCCGCGCTGTCCAGGTAGGCCAGGTCCGGGTGTGCGGTGACGATGGGGAACTGCGCCCTCAGTTCCGCCTGCCAGGCCCGGGCCTCGCCGGGTGTCTGTGCCGAGGCCACGCTCACTCCCTCACCAGGGGGGCGCCGGCGTCCCGCCAGGCCACGATGCCGCCCGCCAGGGACCGGACGTCGGGGTGCCCCATGCGGGACAGCAGCGCGGCGTAGCGCCGTGACCTCTCCCCCACCGGGCAGGCGAGCAGTACCGGTGTGCGTTTGCTGAACGGCATTCCGCCGCGCACCAGCTCCTCGAAGAGTTCGTCGACGAGGTTGACCGAGCCCTCGATGTGCAGGGCACGGTAGGCGTGCGGGCCGCGCAGGTCCACGACGAGGGGCGGGGGTTCGCCTTCCGCGATCCAGCGCCGTGCGCCCTCGACGTCGACCGTGCGGGCCTCCGCCTCGATCTCGTCCTCGCCGAGGGAGGCCGGGGAGGGGCCGCGCCGTGTCCTGCCCAGGAGTTCCGGTCGGCGTGCGCGCACATAGCTCAGATAGCTCTCGGCGCGGTCGCAGACGATGAAGACGGCGCTCTGGCGGCGGCCGGTGCCGTCCAGTTCGGCGTCCACGGCGGCGAGTTGGCGCACGGCTCCGTGGTAGGCGGCGCCTCCGGTGGGTCCGGAGAGCAGTCCGCAGCGGCGGATCAGGGTGAGCATCCCGTCGATGGCCTGCTGGGAGGTGACGGGGGCGAGGATGTCGTAGGTGGCGGGGTCGAACAGGCCGACCTGGTGCACCTCGTCGAGGGTGCGGATGCCGGGGATGAAGTCGGACTTGTCGGCGACCAGTCCGAGCACCCGTACTCCGGCGTCGTGTTCGCGCAGGACGCGGGCGATGCCCGTGGAGGAGCCCGCGGTGCCGACGCAGGCCACGAACCAGTCCGGTGCCCGCCCGTCGAGGTCCTTGAGGATCTCGGGCCCGGTTCCGGCCGCGTGCGCCTCGACGTTGCGCGGGTTGAAGTACTGGTCGGTGTGCAGGTAGGTGCTGTCGGGCTCGGAGAGCGCCTGGTGGAAACGGGTGAGCGGGTCGTCGGTGTCGGTGGGGTCGAGACACTCGCTGCGGCCGGGCAGTTCCTCGATCTCGGCGCCCAGCAGCAGGAGCAGTTCCTTGATCTCGGGGACACGCATCCGGTTGGTCACGCTCTTGAACTTCAGGCCGTGCATTCCGGCGAGCAGGGCGAGTGCCTTGGCCGTGTTGCCGCTGGAGAGTTCGACGACGGTCGCACCGCCCCCGGCCGCCTCCTCGAGGTGCGGGCGGGCCATGTGCCAGGCGGGCCGGTCCTTGACGGAGCCGAAGGGGTTCAGCATCTCCAGTTTGGCGTAGAGGTCGATGTGGCGCAGGCCGTGCACCGCCGGGTCGATGCGGACGAGCGGTGTGTTGCCGATGGCTTCGGTGATGCTGTCGTACCTCAAGACGGCACTCCCTGCGGATGTGTGAGCGGCCAGTAGTTCTCGTCCGGGCACCAGCGCCAGGTTCCGTCCTCCTCGGTGACCGCCACCGTGCGCGCGGACGGCTGGCGTTGCGCGTGGTGGGCGTGGAAGTCCATCAGGTATCCGGCGGTGTTGACGAAGGCCAGCAGATCCCCCGGCCGGGGCAGGCGGGGCAGGAACACCAGGCGGCGGGTGATGAGGTCGGCCTCCAGGCAGAGGTTGCCGACGAGATGGACCCCGACCGGTCCTTCCGTCTCCGCCGGCCCGCCGTCCGCGGCGCCGGACACGGGTGCGGGCTCGCCGCGGGGCAGCAGCACGGGGTCGGCCAGGACCCCGTGCTCCTCCATGCTCACGTCCCCGGCGTTCATGGCGAGCCGCACCAGGTACCGGTCGGGTGCCTCGCCCAGCGGCCGCACCTCCACCACGCGCGCCAGCGAGAGCCCGCACTGGTCGACGAGGGCGCGGCCGGGTTCGAGGTACAGGTCGTCGAGGTGTTCCAGGAGCAGGGTGGCGGGCGCCCGGCCGAGGACGGGCGCCGGACGGGAGAGCAGCGCGTCGAGGTAGCCGGGTCCCGCGGTGGGCCGGTGGGCGGGGTAGAGGGCGGCGGTGCCGCGTACTGTGCCCGCCTCGTTGCGCAGGCCGTAGGCGTGGCCGCGCCAGGTCAGTGGCGGGCGGATGCCGAGGACGGCCTCGCTCAGCGCGGTCGTCCAGCGTTCCCACTCCCCCGCGTCCTCGACGTAGGCGGCTCCGAAGCCGCCCCCGATGTCCACCGCGCGCGGCGCGAGACCCCGTGCCCGGCACTCGTCCATGAGCAGGACGCAGCGTTCCAGGGCCCGGGCCTTCTCCTCCAGGCCGGTGGTGTCCAGGTGGTGGGCGAGGCCGACGAGACGGACGCTGTCGGCGTGCCGTTCCAGGGCCGTCCAGAGCTTCTCCGCCTCGGCGACCGGGGTGCCGAACCGGCTGCGGCGTGCCAGCAGTCGCGTGCCGGCACCGGGGCCGGGGTCGGACTCGAAGCCGGACAGCCGCACGAGGACGTCGGTCCTGGCCAGTCCGTACTTCCGTACGAGAGCGGCGAGTTCGTCGAGTTCCCCGGGCGAGTCGAGGTTGACCGTCGCGCCCACGCGGGCGGCCAGCCACAGGAACTCGGGGTCCTTCGGCCCGGTGGCCATCACCCGGTCCCCGGTGAAGCCGGAGGCCAGTGCGTGGCGCAGTTCCTCCAGGGAGGCCACGTCGATGCCCACGGCGGCCGGGTCGCAGGCCGCGAGTCTGCGCACCAGGGCGCTGGAACGATTCGCCTTGTGGGCGAAGTACACCCTGCCCGCCAGGTGATGGCGGCGCAGGACGGAGCGGAAGCGTTCCGCGTTCGCGGCCACCGCCTCCGGGAGGAGCACATTGAGCGGCGATCCCAGCGCGTCGGCCAGGGAGTGCAGCAACGGCGCGTTCCCGAGCAGTGAGGCGAGCGGTGGGTCGACCCGCGGCCTCAGATACAAGGGCGCGTCCTTCACG
>BNBP01000116.1 GCA_014656015.1 Streptomyces griseoaurantiacus
GCTCCGCCGGCCGCCGCGCCCGCGGCCCCCGCCGTGCCCGCCGTGCCCGCCGTGCCCGCCGTGCCCGCCGTGCCCGCCGTGCCCGCCGTGCCCGCTGTGCCCGCTGTGCCCCTTGTACCGGCCGCACCCGCCGCACCGGCGGTTCCCGCTCCGCCGGCGGTACCGGTGGTGCCCGCCGCGTCGCCCGGCGCCCGGCCGGTGCGGGACGTGGGCTCGTCCCACGGGACCCCGTAGTAGTCGTACAGCCGGTGTTCCTCGTCCACGGACAGATGACCACCGGCGTCCACATCGACGTGCGGCGCGCCCTTGACCTTGCCCTTGGCGAACGGGACCTCGATGTGGTCGGCGACCATCGAGGCGTCACGGATGGGCACGAAGGACTCGCTGCTGCCGAACCAGCCCGTCTTCACGGTCACCCACTCCGGGCGCCCGGTGGCGTCGTCGAGGAAGACGTGCGCGGCCTCGCCGATTTTGTTACCACCGTCGTCGAAGACCGGGTGGTCCAGGACGGTCGGGATCTGTTCTCTGGTGATCATGTTGGGTCACCCTCCTTTCGGAGCGATTCCCCTGCCGAGTTCACCACCCTGGAGCACGCCAAACGACACAAAAGGGAAAAGCGCCGCATTTTGCCACACCCCGACCGGCCGCCCGACCACTCCACCGACCCGCGCCGGCCCCCGTCCGCACCTGATCGCGTCTCAGCCGGCGATCGACCAGGCGATCCCGTCGAGGATGTCGTGCTCGCTGACGACGACCTCCTGGGCGTCGACGCGTTCCATGATCGCCAGGAGGACGAGGGCGCCGGCGCCGATGACGTCCACGCGGCCGGGGTGCAGGGAGCCGATGGCCGCCCGCTCGGCGTGGGTGGAGCGCAGGAGGCGCTCGGTGACCTCACGCACCCGGTCCCGGGTGACGCGGGAGTGGTGGATGGCCTCCGAGTCGTAGGCGGGCAGGTCCTGGGCGATCGCGGAGACGGTCGTGACGGAGCCCGCGAGGCCCACCAGCGTGCGCGCCTCGCGCAGCGGGACCGCCTGCTCGGCGAGGTCCAGCGCGGCCTCGATGTCGGCCCGCATGGCCCGGATCCGCTCCTCGGTGGGCGGGTCGGTGACGGCGCCGTCGACCACGAGGTGCCGTTCGGTCATCCGCACGCAGCCGATGTCCACCGAGCGCGCGGCGCTCACCCGGTCCCCGCCGACGACGAACTCGGTGGAGCCGCCGCCGATGTCCACCACGAGGTAGGGCTTCGCGAAGCCGGCGCCGCCCGTGCCGCCGGTGAGCTCCTTGGTGGCCCCGGTGAACGAGAACTCGGCCTCCTGGTCGCCGGAGATGACCTCCGGCTCGACGCCGAGGATGTCCACCACCCCGCGCACGAACTCCTCGCGGTTCTCGGCGTCACGCGAGGCGGAGGTGGCCACGAAGCGCACCCGCTCGGCGCCGTGCTTCTCGATCACCGCCGCGTACTCGCGGCAGGCGGCGAAGGTCCGCTCCAGTGCCTCCGGGGCGAGCCGGCCGGTGCGGTCGACGCCCTGGCCGAGCCGCACGATCGTCATGCGCCGTTCCAGGTCGGTGAGTTCACCGGTGGCCGGGTCCACGTCGGCGACGAGGAGGCGGATCGAGTTGGTACCGCAGTCGACGGCGGCGACCCTGGTCATTCGGCGTGCTCCTCGTGCGCTGCGTTCTTCGCGTGCGCCGCGTTCTTCGCGTGCCCTGCGTTCTTCGCGTGCCCTGCGTTCTTCTCGTCCTTCTCGCACGCGTCCGGGACCGTCACGCACGCTCCCTTGCGCCACCACTGCGGCAGCATCGCGAGCGCCTCGTCGCCCAGCGGGTTGACGCCGGGACCGGCGGCCAGCGCGTGCGCCACGAGGACGTGCAGGCACTTCACCCGGTCGGGCATGCCGCCCGCGCTCGGGAAGCCCTTCAGCTCCTCGATCTCGTCCCGGCGCCGCAGGTAGTCCTCGTGGGCGGCGCGGTAGGCCGCGGCCAGCTCCGGATCCTCGGCGAGGCGTTCGGTCATCTCCTTCATGACACCGTTCGCCTCCAGCGTGCCGATCGCGGAGTTCGCCCGCGGGCACGTCAGGTAGTACAGCGTCGGGAACGGCGTGCCGTCGGGCAGCCGCGGTGCCGTCTCGACCACGTCGGGCTGCCCGCACGGGCACCGGTGCGCGATCGCGCGCAGCCCGCGCGGCGGCCGGCCGAGCTGCTGCCGGAAGGCCTCGACGTCGGCATCGGTGGGCCCGGTGCGCGGGGTGGTCGGCGGAGGGGTTTCCATGCGCGTACGAGAGTCTCTCTGTCCGTGGCGGCGCGGGCCCGAGGGGCCCGGCGCCGGTTTCTTGCCGTACGAGAACCGTACTGTCTCACCGGCGTACGGCCGCGTCCGCCCGGTCGACGCCGTCCCACAGGTTGGCGTACCAGGGGCGCGCCGCCGTTCCGCCCTCGGAGCGGGTACGGGTGGCGGCGCCGGGCTCGGCGACGACGTAGCCGGTCTCCCCCGGCATCACGTAGTGCAGCCGCAGCCGGATCTGCTGTTCCGCGTAGGCGTCGTCCTGCCAGCGGGCCTTGAGGTCGCGCAGTTGCTCCACCCGCTCGCGGGCCTGCCGCTGCTCGCGTTCCTCGTCGGCGATCCGGGCCCGCTGGGAGACGTACTGCCGCATCGGGTAGGCGAGCGCCACGATCATCGTGCACAGCACCAGGGCGAGCAGGGCCGCGCGGCCGGTGAGCCGGGAGCGGCGGGCCTGGCGCCGGGTCTGCGAACGGTAGACCCGGGCGGCCGTCTGCTCACCGAGCAGCCGCAGCCTGGTCGCGGTCGAGAACCGGTCCCGGTCCTTCGCGGCCATGTCCTCCGCCTCCCGTCGCGCTCACGCCTGCCGTCTCATGCGTACGTCCCCGCACACGGTACGGGACCGGGTACGGGGACGTACGTACGACGCCGCCCACGGGCGCCGCTCGCTCACGAGGGCGCCCGCGGTGGGGCTCACTGTCCGGCGGAGCGGAACCGGGGGAACGCCGAGCGGCCGGCGTACACCGCGGCGTCGTCGAGGATCTCCTCGATGCGCAGGAGCTGGTTGTACTTGGCGACGCGCTCGGAGCGGGCCGGGGCGCCGGTCTTGATCTGGCCGCAGTTGGTGGCGACGGCCAGGTCGGCGATGGTGACGTCCTCGGTCTCGCCGGAACGGTGGGACATCATGCACTTGAAGCCGTTGCGCTGGGCGAGCTCCACGGCGTCCAGGGTCTCGGTCAGCGAGCCGATCTGGTTGACCTTGACCAGCAGGGCGTTGGCGGTGCCCTCCTCGATGCCGCGGGCCAGGCGCTCGGGGTTGGTGACGAACAGGTCGTCACCAACGAGCTGGACCTTGTCGCCGAGGCGGTCGGTGATGGTCTTCCAGCCGGCCCAGTCGTCCTCGAACAGCGGGTCCTCGATGGAGACGAGCGGGTACGCGTCGACGAGCTCCGCGTAGTAGTCGGTCATCTCGGCCGCCGTGCGGTCCTTGCCCTCGAAGGAGTAGACGCCGTCCTTGTAGAACTCGGAGGCGGCGACGTCGAGGGCGAGGGCGATCTGGTCGCCGGGGGTGTAGCCGGCCTCCTTGATGGCCTCGAGGATGAGGTCGAGGGCCTCGCGGTTGGAGCCGAGGTTCGGGGCGAAGCCGCCCTCGTCGCCGAGGCCGGTGGCCAGGCCCTTGTTCTTCAGGACCTTCTTCAGCGTGTGGTAGACCTCGGCGCCCCAGCGCAGGGCCTCGGAGAAGGACTCCGCGCCGATCGGGGCGATCATGAACTCCTGGATGTCCACGTTGGAGTCGGCGTGCGAGCCGCCGTTCAGGATGTTCATCATCGGCACCGGCAGCAGGTGCGCGTTGGGGCCGCCCAGGTAGCGGAAGAGCGGCAGGTCGCTGGCCTCGGAGGCGGCGTGGGCGACGGCGAGCGAGACGCCGAGGATGGCGTTGGCGCCGAGGGAGCCCTTGTTGTCGGTGGCGTCCAGGTCGAACATGGCCTGGTCGATCAGACGCTGCTCGGTGGCGTCGTAGCCGACCAGCTCCGGGCCGATCTGCTCGATCACGGCGAGGACGGCCTTCTCGACACCCTTGCCCAGGTAGCGGCTCGGGTCGCCGTCACGGAGTTCGATGGCCTCGAAGGCACCGGTGCTGGCACCGGAGGGAACGGCGGCACGACCCGTGCTGCCGTCGTCGAGGCCGACCTCGACCTCGACCGTGGGGTTGCCTCGGGAGTCCAGGATTTCCCGGGCTACGACGACGTCGATGGACGGCACGAGCATCTCCTTCTGGGATGTGACGCGGGTACGCCGGGCCCTCGGGGCCCGACGCGGGGCGCGGAGCCGGGGTGGCTCGCGCTCCCGAGCCTAGCCGTCTCGGGCGGCGGCACCGGTGTGTGGCCCACTTGCCGGGCAGAAGTGTGGGTGAATTGTTTCCTGACGGAACAAAATGAGCGGGGGTGGGTATCAGGAGAGCGCGCGCACCCGGCGGTCCGTCCGGGGCTCCGCGGCCCCCCGGGCCCGGACATGCCCCACCCCCGGCGCGTACGGGGGAGAGGCGCCGGGGGTGGGGGACCCGTGGGGACGGGGGCCGGCCCCGCGAGGGGGCCGGGGAGGGTCAGCTCAGGTGGAGCTGCTGGCCCGGGAAGATGACGTCCGCGTCGTCCACGATGTCCTTGTTCAGCGTGAACAGCTTCTGCCAGCCGCCCTTGACGTGGTGCTCGGCGGCGATGCCGCTCAGCGTGTCGCCCTTGACGACCTTGTACTCGCCGTCGCCCTTCTCGACCTTCTTGCCGGTGGGCGTGGTGACGGTCTTCTTCGCGGCCGGACGCTCCTGGGAACGGGAGGCGTGCTGCTCGGTGGACGAGGAGCTGCTCGACGAGCCCGCGCTGCTGGAGCTGCCGGAGTTGCTCGACCCGTTGGAGGACGAGCCGCTGGAGGCGGCGGCGCCGTCGTAGGCGGCACCGGTCAGGCCCTTGCCGCACACCGGCCAGGCGCCCTTGCCCTGGCCCGCGAGGACCTTCTCGGCGACGGCTATCTGCTGCGACTTGGAGGCCAGGTCGGCACGCGCGGCGTACGCGGTGCCGCCGTACGCGGCCCAGGTGGAGCTGGTGAACTGCAGCCCGCCGAAGAAACCGTTGCCGGTGTTGATGGACCAGTTGCCGCCGGACTCGCACTGGGCGACGGCGTCCCACTGGGAGGCCGTGGCGGCGGAGGCGTTGCCGGCCGCCATCAGCGGGGCGGCGACGGCGGCACCGGTGACGCCGGCGAGCGCGACGACACGGGTGGCCTTGGACGGACGGCGGTGCTTGCCCTTGCTGGAAAACAGCATGGAGAGATCCCCTCACCGACGCCTGCGAGGTGAGCTGTCGGGTTCGGGCCGGTTGAGTTGCCCGGTCGCGCGCCGCTTGTGGCGCACGACTTCACCCCAAGCCGTGTCCGGCCGTCCGGGACCACGTGGTGGTCCGGCCGCCGGGCCCGGCACTTACCTGGGTCCCCCGCTCCTGCCTACGGCGCTTGACGCGACGACTGTTCCCGTACGGCCGCTGGCAGGATTCGGCGTTGCGACCGTCGGGGCCCGCGATGGCGAGCGGTGACGACCGTAGACATGAGATCCGCCGGATTTCAAAGACGATCAAGGCTTATGAGACTCATCCCACACTTTCACCGAATCGGACATCAGGGCTGATCCACGGACCAAACTCCCCTGATTTCGGGTGCACTTCAGCCCCGTACGTCCGATTCTTCCCCTGGCGTCCCCGGCGTCCCCCGACGCCCCCGGAACGGGGCGCGCCTACTCGACGACGAGGCTCTGACCGGGCCGGATGACGCTCGGGTCGCTGCCGATGGCGTCCTCGTTGGCCTGGTAGAGGGCCTGCCAGCCGCCGTCCACGTCAAGGGAGTCGGCGATGGAGCCGAGGGTGTCGCCGTGGCGGACCGTGTAGGTGGAGCCGTCCTCGGCACTGCTGCCGCGGTGCCGGCCGGTTCCGTCGGCGATGAGGGTGTTGGCCCCCTTCGTCCCGTCGACGGCGCCCGTGTCGACGAGAGCCGAGGAGCCCGGGCTCTGCCGGTAGTGCTCCGAGGCACTCCCCGAGGACCGCCCGGCCGAGGAATCGCCGGACTTGTCACTGGTTTCCGGGGATGTGGTGGATTCGCCGCCGGAGCGGGAATCGCCGGACGCGCGGGAGGAGTCCTCACCCTTCTTGCTCGGACTCGCGCTCGCCTTTCCGGACGCCTCGTCGGACGTGCTGCCGGATTTCCCGGAGGACTTGCCGGAGGATTCGGAGGACCCCGAGGAACCCGAAGAGGCGGACGAATCGGAGTTTCCGGACGAGTTGTCCAGACCGAGGTCCAGCCCGGAGCCGGACTTCCCGGACTCGCCCGAGCCGCTGCCGAGGCCCGTGTCGACATCCGCGGAACCGGAGTCCTTGGAGAGCCCGGACAGCGGGCCGCAGGTGGGCCAGGCGGCGACGCCCTCGGCGGCGAGGATCTTCTCGGCGACGGCGATCTGCTGCGAACGGCTGGCCTTGTCGGGGCTCGGCGCGTAGTCGAGGCCGCCGTAGTGGTTCCAGTCGTCCTGCGACAACTGCAGGCCGCCGTACAGGTCGTTGCCCGTGTCCGCGCTCCAGGAGCCGCCGCTCTCGCACTCCGCGACGTGGTCCCAGGTGGAACCGCTGGCCGCGCTCGCGCCCGTGGCGCCGAGCAGGGGGATGGCGATGGCGGAGCCGGTCACGCCGGCCGCGACGAGGAGGGCCGGAGCCTGACGGGGGCGACGGTGACGACCGTTCCCGGAGAGCATGCGGTTGCCTTTCACACGACAGCGGTGACCCAACGCGGCGATCCGGGGGACCGCCTTGTTGATGCGTGAACGTATAGCCAGTACAACACCGGTTACAAGTTAATGCAGCGCAGATCACGTGAAGATCACAGAGTTGAGGAACTGTCACTTTTCGTGTCCGGGCGGGTTTATGCGCAACCGATGCCCACTCAATTCGGGACGGGTGCGAACTCCACGGGCAGCGTGCGCAATCCGCGCATGATGAGGCCTCCACGCCACCGCAATTCGGTGGAATCCACCGCGAGCCGGAGGTCCGGAAGGCGGGTCAGGAGCGTCGCGAGCGCGGTCCGGCCCTCCAGCCGGGCGAGCGGCGCACCGAGACAGTAGTGGATGCCGTGTCCGTAGCCGAGGTGTTGATTGTCACGCCGCGTGAGATCGAGCACGTCGGGTTCGGCGAACCGCTCCGGGTCGCGGTCGGCGGCCGCCAGGACGACGAGGACGGCCTCCCCCGGCGCGATGTCCTGACCGCCGAGGGTCAGCGGCCGGGTGGCGAACCGCCAGGTGGCCAGCTCCACGGGGCCGTCGAAGCGCAGGAGTTCCTCGACCCCGGTCTCCAGCAGGCCCATGTCGCCCGCGGCGAGCGAGTCCTGCAGCCGGGCCCGCTGCTCCGGGTGGGTCAGCAGCGCGTGCGTGCCGTTGCCGATGAGGTTGACGGTGGTCTCGAAGCCGGCGAACAGAAGGATGAACGCCATGGCGGCGACCTCGTTCTCCGTGAGGTGCTCGCCCTCGTCGGAGGCGCGGATGAGACCGGAGACGAGGTCCTCGCCGGGGGCCGCCTCCGCGGGCAGCGCCTCCCGCTTGCGGTGGATGAGATCGGCGAGGTAGCCGCGCATCTTCTTCACGGAGCGGGCGACCCCGCCGCGCGGGCCCTTGCCGTGACGGATCATCATGCCCGCCCAGTCCCGGAAGTCGTCCTGGTCCTCGCGGGGTACGCCGAGGAGGTCGCAGATGGCGTAGATGGGGAGCGGGAAGGCGAACTCGTGGATCAGGTCGGCCTCGCCGCGGGCGGCGAAGCCGTCGATGAGCCGGTCCGTCAGCTCCTGCACGCGCGGGGCGAACTCGGCGACGCGGCGGGGGGTGAACGCGGTGCTGACCAGACGCCGCAGACGGGTGTGGTCCGGCGGGTCGATGTTGAGCAGGTGCGTCATCAGCTCGGCCTTGCGCTCGCCGGGGATGCCGGTCCTGCCGCGGGCGTGGGCGGGCTCGTCGTGGTGCGCGGGGTTCTTGGAGAGCCGGGGATCGGCCAGGGCGCGGCGGGCGTCGGCGTAGCGGGTCACGAGCCAGGCCTCCACACCGCTGGGGAGGCGGGTGCGGTGGACGGGGCTGTGGGTGCGGAGCCAGGCGTAGGCGGGGTACGGGTTCGCCGCGAACTCCCAGTCGAACAGGGTGGGGGCCGCCGGGGGCGGCGAGGGCTCGCCATGCATACGGCGACCCTAACGGCCGGGGACGGCCCGCCGTTTTCCCGCCCCCGCGCCCCCGGGCGGGGGCGCGGGGGCGGGAAGTCGTGCGGTCCGCTCGGCGTCCGCGTTGCGGCGTCCGGGTTCAGCGCGGAGTGTCCGACTCGGGTGTGTCCGACTCCGTTGTGTCCGACTCCGTTGTGTCCGACTCCCGGGCGCGGATCGCGTCGCGGTAGGCGCGGGCCGCCGCGCGCAGGGCGGCCTCGGGGTCCACCCCCTCCGCCTCCGCCCGCGCCGCCAGCGCGAGCAGTTCGTAGCCGACGCCCTCCCCCGCCGGCAGCGGCACGTCGAACCCCGCCGTCCGCGCCCGCGAGGCGAGCTTGGCCGCGAGGGCGAGACCGGGCTGGCCCAGCGGGACGCCCTCCGTCACCGAGTCGCGCCGCTTCTCCTCCGCCTTCGTCCGCAGCCAGTGCGCCTTGACCTCCTCCGGCGTGCTCGCGCTCTCCTCGCCGAAGACGTGCGGGTGCCGGTGGATCAGCTTGGCCACGATGCCGCCCGCGACGTCGTCGACGGAGAACGGCTCCTCGGCGTCCTCCTCGGCGATCCGCGCGTGGAAGACGACCTGGAGGAGCACGTCCCCGAGTTCCTCCCGCAGCTCCTCCCGGTCCCCGTCCTCGATCGCCTCGACGAGTTCGTAGGCCTCCTCGATGGCGTACTTGGCGAGCCCCTCGTGGGTCTGTCCGGAGGACCAGGGGCACTCCCGGCGGATGCGGTCCATGACCTGGACCAGGTCGAGGAGGCGGGCGCCGGGGAGGTCGTAGGAGGCGGGCAGGAGTTCGAGGTCCGGCATCCGGAAGCGGCCGGAGCCGGCCATGCGGGCCAGCCCGTCGGTGAGCCGCGGCTCGCCCTCGCCGGTGGCGAGGACGACCACGGTCCGCCCGCCGGCGCACGCGTCGACCAGCTCACCGGCCTCCGGCGCGGCCTCGTCCACCTCCACGCCGGCCTCCCGCAGATACGGGAGCTGCGGATGGGCGCCGTCCGCGCACAGCACCCGGTCGGCCGTGCGCAGGAGCTGCCAGGCGGGCCAGGACAGCAGCCCGGGGGCGACCCGGTGGCTGGTGGTGAGCAGGACTATGCGCCCGGGGGCGTCGGCGGAGGCTTCGGTACCGGTGGCGTTCACCCCACGAACGTAACCCCTCAGGCGCCGGCCCGGCTCACGTCCTTCAGCCAGGGCGCCGTGGTGTCCACCCGGCTGCTCTTCTGCACGTCCCAGCTCCCGTAGCGCGGGTTGACGTCGATGTGCAGCGCCTTGGAGGCGTCGGACAGCGACTTCCAGAAGACGGCCTTGCCGGTGCTGGTGTTCATGTCGGCGCCGAGGGCCGCGGCCAGCTTCTGCGCCCGGACCTCCGTGCGCAGGCTCTCGTCGAGCCGCGCGGGCGCCACCCCGTACTGCCGCAGCCAGGCCGTGCGCAGGCCCCGGGCGCCGCCGGCCTGCTGTTCCAGGGAGGCGCGCATCGCCTGCACGTCCCGCTCGGTGACCGTGACGCCCGCGTCCTTCGCGGCGCGGTCCAGGACCCGGTCCAGGACCAGGGTGTGCAGGGTGTCGCGGGTGAGGCTGCCGGTGCGGGCGATCTCCTGGGCGTACTGGGCCTCGTCGGCGGTGGCGTCCCGCTGGGCGCTGCGCACCTCCTCCACCCTGTTCTCCAGCTGCGCGACCGTGATCCGCTGTCCGCCGACGACGGCCGCGGCCCCGGGGTGGGAGTCGCTGCCGCAGGCGGTGAGGGCGGGAGCCGCGAGGAGGGCGGCGCTGAGGGCGATCACAGTGCGACGGCGGTGCAAGGTGGGCCTCCTGGAGGTTGTGCAGACAGGGTGCGGCCGCGCCGTCTCGTGGGCGGTGGGGGTCGGGTGACGGGCGGGCGCACGGGGTCTTGCGATGATCGATGGTAGGCAGTGGCCGGGCTGCGGCCAAGGCATTGGACCAACGATTCGCCGCGGCTTCGGGCACCGGTGCGGCCCGCACGGTCACCCCCGGCCGGGTACGGGACCCGGATCGGGTTCGGGTTCGGTCCCGGCCCCCGCGGGTCTCAGCCGCGGACCTGCCCCAGCCACTGCAGCGTCCGGCGGACCTCCGCGACCAGCGGGTGACCCGGCCCGTGCAGTGCCTGCACGTCGGCCAGGAGGCGGGCCAGGATGTCGTGCGCGGCGCCGCGGTCGCCGAGCGCGAGGAGCAGGTGGCCTATGCGGCGGCGCAGTTCGAGCGCGGTCGCGGGGTCGCCGCCGACGTACCTGTTCTCGTAGTACGGCAGCAGCGCACGGTACTCGGCGAGCGCGGCGGCCGGTTCGCCGAGCTGTTCGAGGCACTGGGCGGCCTCGTAGCGGAAGCGCAGCGACTGGGTGTCGGCCTGGCCCGCCTCGGCGGCCCGCTCGTCGGCGAGGCGGCGCAGCTCGGGCAGGGCGCGCCGGTACTGCCCGTCGTCCATGAGGGTGGCCGCGTACTGCTTGCGCAGGGTGCGCACGACGGGCGAGTGCTCGCCGTGCTCGGAGGCGGCGGCCGGGAGGATGGAGCCGAGGATGTCGACGGCCTGGGTGATGCGTCCCTCGCCGAGCAGCCGCTTGACCTCGTCGACGGCGCCCGCGACATCGGGCTTCTCGACGTTCTCGGCGGCCGGTGTGGCCTGCGGCTGGGGCGCGGGGGTGCGCGCCCGGTCCGGCCAGGGAGCGTGCGGACGCAGGAAGGGGCGCGTGGGGTCGAGCGGGGCACCGGTGGGCATGCCGCGCGCCGGAAGCAGGGGCAGCAGCGCCTCGTAGGTCTCCTGCGCGGAGTCCGGCCGGTGCTGCGGATCCTTGGCGAGCAGGCGCAGCACCAGCGCCTCCATCGCCTCGGGCACCTCCGGCCGCACCCGGCGCACCGGCAGCGGCGGCTCGTACAGATGGCGGTGGAGCACACCGAGGGCGGTGGTGCCGGTGAACGGCACGTTGCCGCTGAGGAGTTCGTGCATCAGCACGCCGAGCGCGTACAGGTCGGTGTACGGGCCGACGGCGCCGCCCATCGCCTGCTCGGGCGCCATGTAGGCGGGGCTGCCGATGGGCGAGCCGGTGTGGGTGAGGCGGGTGGTGTCGGTGTCCATGACGTGCGCGACGCCGAGGTCGAGCACGGTGACCGTGCCGTCCTGCTTGACCATCACGTTCCGCGGCTTGAGGTCGCGGTGGACGATCGGCACGGCGTGCACCGCGGACAGCACGGCGCACAACTGGGCGGCCACGGCCGCCACCCACTGCCAGGGGTAGGGCTCGTGCTCGGCGAGATGGTCGGCGAGGTCCGCGCCGTCGACGTACTGCATGACGAGGAACAGCTCCTCGCCCTCGCTGCCCGCGTCGTGCACCGTGACCAGGCCGGGGTGGTCGACCTGCGCGGTGACCCGGCACTCGCGCACGAAGCGGCGGCGCAGTTCGTCCGCCTCCTGGCCCGCGACCTTGTCGGGCCGCAGCAGCTTGACCGCCACACGCCGGTCCAGACGGCGGTCGTAGGCCGTCCAGACCTGGCCCATGCCGCCCTGCCCGATGAGCGTGGACAGCTCGTACCGGCCGGCGACGATCCGTCCGGTGCCGGCGGTCGCCACACTCACCTGTCACCCTCCCGCTTGCGCAGGTAGTCGCTGAGCTCGTCCAGTTCGGCACGGACCTGGTCGATCCGGGCGGGGGCGGGCCGGCTTCCGGTGCTCTCGCCGGAGTCGGGGACCGGCGCCGGGGAGGGGCCCGGCCGGTACGCGTGCGGCGGCACGGGCGCCGGGGTGGGCGTCGGCGCGGGGCCGGCCTGGGCGGCGGCGTAGGGCTGCGGCGGCATCGGGGCCTGCCGGTTCGGGTACGGCTGCTGCGGCGGGGCCGGGTAGCCGTAGCCCTGCTGGGGGCGGGGCGGGTAGCCGCCCATCGGCGGGGCCTGCGCGTACAGCGGGGACCGGCGCTGCATGTCGAAGAGCACGTAGTAGGTGCCCGCGCCCGCGCCGAGGAGCAGGAGGACGACCATCGCGACGTCGGTGCGGTGGTCCGACTCGGGGAGCGAGCCGATGACGGCGAAGGAGATGATGATCAGCGGCAGGCTCACCACCGCGAACACCCAGTCCCGCGCCCGGCGGGTGAGCACGGCGATGCGGAACAGCGGCAGGAAGGAGAGCAGGCCGATGGAGAAGAAACTGCCGAGGACCACCAGCACGCGCATGGCGATGACCGAGCCCCGGGTGCGGGCGGGCGGCTGCGTGCCGTGGCCGTACATGACGTCTCCTGGGACCGGTGCGGATACGGGCGGACGGTACAAGTTCCGGAACCAGAGCGTATAACCCGGGTCGGACAAGCGGTCATGGGTTGGCCGTAACCGTTGTGCTACCGATGACCTTCGCGCCCGCGACGCGCCCGTGACCCGCCCCCGCGCGCTGTCCGACGGGACGTCGCCGGGGCCGCCGTCCCGGGGCCCGGACCGTCACTCCGGGAGGAGGCTGCCCTCGGTCAGTCCGTCGTGGATCCCGCGCACGAGCTGGGCGCCCAGGCGGCCCGCGAGCCGCAACTCCTCCTCGAACCGGGCCAGTTCACGAAAACGCCGGCCGTAGCCGCGCTGCTGCTCCAGCGGCAGCCGGGGCAGTTGCAGACGGCGCACGTCGAGCCGGGCCGAGGTGGAGGCGTAGCTGCTGGCCCGGCGGTGGTTGGCGCTGCCGCGCAGGAACCCGGCGAGGAACCAGGGGTCGAGGGCGGCGGGGTCGGGCCGCAGCAGGGTCAGGTTGCGGCCGAGGGCGGCACCGGCGGTCGCCTCGTCCACGACGCGCGCCGCCGGGCCGCCGCCGAGCACGGGGACGGCGACGTCCCCTGCCTCCAGCAGCACCGGCTCCTCACCGGCCTCCGGCAGGGTGCCCGAGGGGGCCTCGCCGGACAGCACGTCGTGGTCGGTGAGCACGCGCGGGTGGGGGCCTCCGGTGCCTCCGGTGCGCAGCATCAGGGCGCCGCCGCGCGCGAGTTCGCCGACGGTGGTGAGCGGGCGGCGCGCGTGGTCGGCGGCGGGGAGCGGGGCGAGGTCGGCGGCGGGCGGGGCGAGTTCGGCGGTGAGCCGCAGGGTCTCGTCGAGGCGCTCGCGGACCCGGGCGAGGCGTGCGGTGCCGCCGGCCGGGGCGGGCGGCGGGAGGTGGCGGGCGGGCGCCAGGTCGACGTCGTCGTCGAGGAGGTCGACGACGGGCAGCGCGCGGCTGACGCCGGGCCGTTCCTCCAGGCCGCCGGTGCGGTCGAACTCGTGCCAGGCGTCCAGGACGGCCTCGCGCACCGCCTGCCAGTCGGGCCCGCCGCGCCCCTCGGCGGCGGCCGCCCCGGTGTCCACGAGCAGCACCCGTGGCTGGGCGGGCGCCCGGTCGGGGCGGCGCAGCACCCACAGGTGCAGCGGGACGCCGTGCGGCGGCGCCGCCCCGGCGGGCAGCGCGACCACGGCGCG
>BNBP01000117.1 GCA_014656015.1 Streptomyces griseoaurantiacus
GCCCCGGCGGTGCCGCCGGGCGCGGGTGCCCCGCCCCGGCCGTGTGCCGCGCCCGCCGGACGCGCCCCGCCCGGGGCCGGTGTCGCCGAGAGCTCCGGCGGGGGTGCGCCGAGGACGTCCTTGGGCAGGACCAGGACCGCCTGGACACCGCCGTAGATGTTGGTGCCCAGGCGCACCTGGATCCCGTGGCGGCGGGCGAGCTGGGAGACGACGTACAGGCCGATGCGGCCGTCCTGCAGCAGGCTGGCGACGTTTACCTGGTCGGGGTCGGCGAGCAGCGCGTTCATGCGGTGCTGTTCGGCGAGCGGCATGCCCAGGCCGCGGTCCTCGACCTCGACCGCGAGCCCTGCCGTGACGAGGTTGACGCGGAGCAGGACCTGGGTGTGCGGCGCCGAGAACACCGTGGCGTTCTCGACGAGTTCGGCGAGCAGGTGGATGACGTCGGCGACGGCGTGTCCGCGCAGCCGGCCGTCGACCGGCGGGACCAGCCGCACCCGGGAGTACTGCTCGACCTCGGCGATGGCCGAGCGCAGGACCTCGGTCATCTCCACCGGGTTGCTCCACTGCCGGCGGGAGACGGCGCCGCCGAGCACGGCGAGGTTCTCGGCGTGGCGGCGGATGCGGGTGGAGAGGTGGTCGACGTGGAAGAGGCCCTTGAGCAGGTCGGGGTCCTCGATCTCGTTCTCCAGCTCGTCGAGCGTGGAGATCTCGCGGTGCACCAGGGACTGCAGCCGCCTGGCCAGGTTGAGGAAGACCTCGAGTTTCTGTTCGCTGCCGGCCCGGCTGGACAGCTGGGCGGCCCGTACGACGGCGGCGACCGCGCCCTCCTGCGCGCGGGCGAGGTCGGCGGCGAGGAGCTCGAAGTCGTCGGCGCCGGAGGTGTCGGCGGCGGGCCGGCCCCGGCCGCCCCGTTTGGGCACCGTCTCCCCGCGGCGCAGTGCCTCGACGAGGGCGCGCAGGTCGGCCTCGCCGCGGGTGGCGGTGCGCCGCAGTGTGTCCACCCGCTCCTTGACGGAGTCCGCCGCCCGGCCCGCGGCCACCGCGGCGGTCAGCACGCCCGCGACGGCCACCCCGAGGGCCCCGGAGAGCACGGCCCACAGCGTGAGCGTGGGCAGCGTGCCGGTGGAGCGGATGGTGAAGAGCACGGCCGCGCAGCCGGCGAGGGCGACCGCGACGGGAGGCAGCACCGCCAGCCGCAGCAGTTGCGGCCGTATGTGCGTCTCGGTCGGCGTGGGCGCGGTGCGGGCGGCCGGTCGCCCGTGCCGCCCGCCCTCACGGCGGTCCGCACGGGTGGCCGGTGCGCGTAGGTGAGACATCGGTGTCCTCGTACATGGGGGGCCTGGGGGCTCGGGGGCACGGGGCTCCCGCGGTCGGCGCGGCGTGGGCGTGCGCCGTCGCCCCACCGGCCGGGAGGGTCACGCATGGGCGGCCCCCCGTCGTCCGGCGGCCACTCACAGTAGTCGGCACGGGAGCGTGTGCGGTGGGCAGTTGGCAAAGTCCTGCGTGGAGCATCCCGCTCTGGTATGACGCGTCGTACGACAGACCGATAACCGTCTCGGACACGCGTTCCCCTGTTTGGGCTAAGCGATCAGAGCTGGTCAGAAGCGGTCAGGCGTGGGCGATGGCTCGGGCGGGCGCGGCTGCCGGTCCGAGGCCCCCCGCACGCTCCCGCGACGCCCGCGGCCCCTCTCCACGCCTCCCACGGAGCCCGATGCCCCGTCCGGACGTCTCCGTACGAGGTCACAGTGCGTGTTCGACCTCGGCCCCGCGCCCGGCCCGCGGACCGCCGCCTCCCGAACGGCCCTCGGGGACGCCACGAACTACTGTGGACAGGAGCGGGCCCCTCCGGTCCCGCGGTGGAACGGACCCTGCCCCTTCCCCCAGGGGCGCCCGCCGCCATCGCGCGCCCCCGGCCGCGGCCCGACACGCGAGGCGAGGCGAGCGGGAGGCGACGTGGCGGCTGGTGGTGCCGCCGGCGGTGCCGGAGACCGGTACCCGGCCGGCGAGCCGGACGGCTCCGGCGACCGTGACCGCCCCGGCGGCCGCGACGACACCGCGCGCCCGGCCCGTCGTCCCGCCGCCCCCCGCGAGACCGTGCTGCGGACCCTCTCCGACATGAGCGAGGGCTTCCTCACGGTCGACGAGGCCTGGCGGATCTCCTTCGCCAACCGGGAGGCCGTCAGACTCCTCGGCGCCGAGCCGGTCCGGCCGGGGAGGAGCCTGTGGCAGGTGGCCGCGATCGCCGCGCCCGGTCTGGAGGGCCAGTGCCGGCGGGCCGCCGCCGAGGGCCGGCCGATCGGCTTCGACCTCACCCGCCCCCTCGACGGACGGCTGTACTTCCTGCGTCTCGTACCCGTCCCGGAGGGCGGCCTCGGCATCTCCTTCGTCGACGTCACCGACCACCGCCCGCGCGAGGACGGACAGCCGCTGGGGGTACCGGCCAGGGAGCGCGCCGCACGCATGGCCGAACTCACCACGGCACTCGCCGAGGCCGTCACGTCCAAGGACGTCGTCCGGGCCGTCGCCGAACACGTCCTGCCGCCCGTCGCCGCCGACGGCCTCGTGGTGGAGACCCTGGAGGGCGGCCGCATCCGCGTGGTGGACTCCGTGGGGTACACGCGGGATTTCCTGCGGCGGATCGACGGTGTCCCGCTCACCGAGCACACGGCCGTCGCCGACGTGCTCCGTAACCGCACCCCCCTGTTCGTCGGCTCCGCCGCGGAGTTCGAGAAGCTGTACCCGCGGCTGAAGTACCTCTCGGACAACTCGCCCTCCCGGGCCTGGGCCTTCCTGCCGCTGATCGTGTCCGGCCGGGCCACCGGCTCCTGCGTCATCTCCTTCTCCGAGCCGCGCACCTTCAGCGAGGACGACCGCACGCTGCTCACCGCGCTCAGCAGTCTCGTCGCCCAGGCGCTGGAGCGGGCCCGGCTGTTCGACGTCGAGCACACCCGCGCGCAGGGCCTCCAGCGCGGCCTGCTCCCCCGCACCCTGCCCTCGCTGCCCGCGGTCACCGCGGCCGCCCGCTATCTGCCGGCCGGGCGGGGCGACGAGGTGGGCGGGGACTGGTACGACGTCATCCCGCTCTCCGCGGACCGGGTCGCCATGGTGATCGGCGACGTCATGGGGCACGGCATCACCGAGGCCGCCACCATGGGCCGGCTGCGCACGGCCGTGCGCACCCTGGCGGACCTCGACATGGACCCGGACGAACTGCTGACCCACCTCAGCGAGATCGTCGGCGACCTCGGCTACGACTACTACGCGACCTGCCTCTACGCGGTGTTCGACCCGGTCACCCGGGTCTGCTCGTACGCGCTGGCCGGCCATCTGCCGCCGCTCCTCGTCCACCCCGACGGCACGGTCCACGCCCCGGACGTCGACATCAACCCGCCGCTGGGCGCCGCCGACCCGCCCTTCGACGTGCACGAGCTGCGACTGCCCGAGGAGGCGCTGCTGGTGTTCTGCACCGACGGGCTGGTCGAGTCCCCGGAACGGGACGCCGACCAGGGGCTGACGCTCCTCCGGCAGACCCTGGGCGCGGCGGTGACGCGCTCGGGCTACTTCGACCCGCCCGGGACAACGGGTCCGGGGGCGGGCACCGCCCGGCTGGAGGAACTGTGCGACCTCGTCGTCTCGACGCTGCTCCCCGATCACGCCGCCACCAACGACGACGCGGCCCTGCTGATCGCCCACACCCGCTGCACCCCCACCGACGACGTCGCCTCGTGCAGCCTTCCCGAGGACCCCCGCGCGGCCGGCCAGGCCCGCGAGTACGTCCGCAGCCAGCTCGACGTCTGGGGCCTGGACGACCTGGTGATGAGCACCGAGCTGCTGGTCAGCGAGCTGATCGGCAATGTGGTGCGGCACGCCGGGGGGCCGATCCGGCTGCGCCTCATGCGCAGCCGCTCACTGATCTGCGAGGTCTACGACGGCAGCCTCACCACACCCCGCATCCGCCGCGTCGGCCAGACCGACGAGGGCGGCCGCGGCCTGCACCTGGTGGCCGCCCTCTCCCGCCGCTGGGGCACCCGCTACCTGGCCGACGGCAAGTGCATCTGGACAGAACAGGACCTGCCACACCCGGAAGGGGAGCTGCCGCAGGAGGACCCGCCCGGCGGCCCGGTCGGCGCCTGAGCCGCTCGGCTCGCGCGGGCAGATCGGCTCAGGCGCCGACCGCCGGCGCGTGCTTCTCGGGCTCGCCCACCGGGGGCCAGGCCCGCCACCCCTCGGCCGGGGTCCGTGCCACCTCGCGCCACCACGGGACGACGGCTCCGACCGCGGCCGGCTCGAAGGGTTCCCCCGGGCGCGGGGCCACTATCCTGGCGCCCGCACGGTGCGCGGCCCACATCGTCCGCTCCCCGGGCTCCGCCCACGGGTGCGGCGCCAGGTTGAAGGTGCCCCAGTGGATCGGCAGCAGGACGCCCGCGGCCGCGTCCCCGTTCTGGAGGTCGACGTGGGCGTCGACGCCCTCTTCGGGGGTCATGTGGATGTCGGGCCACATGTCGCTGTAGGCGCCGATCTGGATCATCGTCGCGTCGAACGGGCCGTGCTCGGCGCCGATGTCCTTGAAGCCGTGGAAGTAGCCGGTGTCGCCGCTGTGGTAGATCCGGTGGTTCTCGCCCGCGACCACCCAGGACGCCCACAGGGTGTGCTGCCTGTTGCGGATGCCCCGGCCGCAAAAGTGGCGGGCGGGGGTGGCGGTCAGCGTGAGCCCGCCGACGCGGGTCGACTCGTTCCAGTCCAGCTCGCGCAGGCGGTCCGGTGAGACACCCCAGCGCTCCAGGTGGGCGCCGACGCCGAGCGGCACCGCGAAGAGCGTGTCCGTGCCGGCCAGCTTCTTGATCGTGGGCAGGTCGAGGTGGTCGTAGTGGTCGTGCGAGATGACGACCACGTCGACCGGGCCGAGCGCGGCCTGCGGGAGAGGGACGGGGTGCAGCCGCTTGGGGCCGACGAAGTCGAAGGGGGAGCAGCGCTGCCCCCACACCGGGTCGAACAGCACGCGCCGGCCGTCGATCTCGGCGAGGACGCTGGAGTGCCCCACCCAGGTGATCCGCAGGCCGCTCTTCGGGGGGCGGGCCAGGTCGGCGACGGTCGTGGGGTGCACCGGGATCGTGCCGGTGGGAGCGCGGCGGGCGCGGGACCCCTTCTCGAAGTACTGCTTGGCGATCCCCAGGGCGGAGCCGCCGGACTCGCGGGTGCGGGGGCCGTCGGGGTTCACGAAGACGCCGTCGGCGAAGTTCGGGGAACGGCGGATGCGGGCCAGGCGCTCGCCCGTGGGATCCGCGCCGAAGGACAGGGGCCGTAGCGGGCTGCGCCCGGAGCCGAGGGAAGGAAGGCCGGTCACGGCGTCTCCAGAGGTGTGCGTGGTGCGGTCCATTACCGGCGTCAACGGACGGCGGCCGGGGCGTGTTCCCCGCCCGTGGGGGACGCGGGGAACACGCGGCGGCCCAACCCCGGGGTGAATGAGTGCGGTTGGGGACCCGGCGGCCGGTACCGCCTGCCTCAGACCGCCGCGCCGATCCGCATCCTGATGTCCTCGGGCGAGATCCGGCCCTTGGCCACCACGGCGTCCCCGGAGGACTGGCCGCGCAGCCGCCGGCCGATCCACGGCACGAGATGTTCCCGCGCCCAGTGGATGTCGTCGCGCCGGATCTCCAGCGTCCCGCGCGGCGGCAGCGGCGGCCACGGCTGGTCGGGGTCGGCCGGGACGTCGAGGCCGAGCACCTGGCCGGCCCGCAGGGCGACCCGGGTGTGCCCCTCGGGCGAGAGGTGGAGCCGGTCGGTGTCCCAGGCCCGCCGGTCCTGCACCGTGCGCAGCGACCACAGGTCGAGCACGGGGCAGCCGTACCGGTCGGCGATGGCACGCACATGCCCGTTGTAGGTCGCGATCTTGCCGCGCAGGTGTTTGAGCACGGGGACGCCGCGGGTGTCGAAGCCCGTGGTGACCATGACCGTGCCGGCCGCCCCGGCGAGGCGGGCGACGGCCCGCTCGAACCGTTCGGCGACCTCGTCCGGGTCGGTGCCGGGGCGGATGATGTCATTGCCGCCCGCGCAGAAGGAGACCAGGTCGGGGGCGAGCTCCAGGGCCCCCGGGAGCTGGTCCGCGACGATCTGGTCGAGCAGTTTCCCGCGCACGGCGAGGTTGGTGTACCGGAAGTCGCCCTCGGGACGGCGGTCGGCGAGGAGTACCGCCAAGCGGTCGGCCCAGCCGAGGAAGGACCCGTCCGGGCCGGGATCGCCCACGCCTTCGGTGAAGCTGTCCCCCACCGCCACGTACGACCCGATCACTGATCTGTTGTCACTCTTCGAATCGTCTGCCACGTCGGCCCATCTTTCCTCCTGGGATGTGAGCTACGCGACCGTAGGGAGGGGTTGACGGGCGGTGAGATAAGCCACGGGTCAAGGCTTGGTCAACATCGGAATAAGGACGGGGACGGGGACGGGGACGGGAGCGGATGCGGGTCCGGACACGGCCGAAGGCCGGACCCCGGGGATCGAGGGGTCCGGCCTTCGGAAGGCGGGTGCCGCGGGCCGTCGGGCCGTGGGCCCTCAGCCGTCAGCCGTCAGCCGTCAGCCGTCAGATGGCGACGCCGTGGGCGCGCAGGTACGCGACCGGGTCGAGGTCCGAGCCGTAGTTCGGGGTGGTGCGGATCTCGAAGTGCAGGTGCGGGCCGGTCACGTTGCCGGTGGCACCGGAGAGGCCGAGCTGCTGGCCCACGGTCACGGTCTGGCCGGCCGAGACGGAGAGCTGCGAGAGGTGGGCGTACTGGGCGTAGTGGCCGTCGGCGAGCTTGAGGACGACCTGGTTGCCGTACGCGCCGCCCCATCCGGCGGAGACGACGGTGGCGTCGGCTATCGCCTTGAGGCTGGTGCCGGTCGGGACGACGAAGTCGGTGCCGGTGTGGTAGCCGCTGGACCACATGCTGCCGGAGGCGTGGTAGGAGGTGCCGATGGCGGCGCCCTGGACCGGCAGGGTGTAGCCGGAGGAGCTGCTCGTGGCGGGCTTGGCGGCGGGGGCTTCCTTCGCGGCGGACTGGCTGCCCTGCGCGGCCTGCGGCTGCTCGGCCTTCTGGGTCTTCTCGGCGGCGCCGCTCTCCGCGGGGGCCTCGTGCGCGGCGGAGGAGGAACCCTGCGCGCTCGCCGGGGCCTTGGCGCCGAGGGTGAGCTTCAGGCCGGGGTGGATGAGCGAGGGGTCGCTGCCGACGGCCTCGCGGTTGTCCTCGTACAGCTTGTGCCAGCCACCGGCCACGTGCTGGTCACCGGCGATCTTGGCGAGCCAGTCTCCGGCCTTCACCGTGTAGGTGCGGGCGGCGTTCTCGTGGGCGCCCGCCGAGACGGAGGCGGCGGAGTGCTCGGGGGCGGAGGACGCGGGCGTCGCGGCGTGGGCGCCGGTGGCACCCAGGAGGGGCAGCGCGATCGCGGCGCCACCGGTTCCGGCGGCGGCGAGGGTCGTGGTGATGAACCGGGCCTTGGTGCGGCGGTGCTTACCCTTCGCGGGCATGTCGAATTCCTCTCCGGCGCCTGCGAGGTGAGCTGTCGGGTGCGAGCTGGAGATGCCCGGCCGCGCTGTGGCGGCTATACCCCGAGCCTGTCCCGGAAGACCGGACCAGGCGTTGTACCTGTGGGTCCCCCGCTCCTGCCGTGTACGGGTGGGTGAGTGCGGATTTCCGGGCGGCGGCAGGATTCGGCGTTCCGCTCGGAACGAGGGGGAACGTAAGCGAAATGGCGCCGCGACCACAACCTTCGGCTTTCCCGGACACCTTTTTCCCTTGATCGATTCAGGGAATTCGGGGTACGGCGCCACAAGTGGCGATCTTCCTTTGCCGCTGAATTCGCCGACGGAACAGGTGAATTACGTGAACATGACGTTCGACGCCCCGTCACGAATATGACGCTGCTCACCCGCGCCTTCACCGACGCGGAGCAATACCGGGCCAGTTGGAGCGAAGGTGCCGACCGATGACTATTCGGACAGAACTCTCTTATGGGGAGCGACCGGCTGGGCGATTCGTCGGTTCTGCGGCATTCGCGGGGAGAGGGAGGCGGGCGTGACGTGCCGCGCTCGTGCGCGGGTGAGACCTGCGCGCGACCTGCGTGCAGGGGGCACCGGTGCCGTATCGTCGTCGGCGGAACGCGCCCCGCCGACGAGCCGCGTCGGCGGACGGATGGGAGGAGCACCCGTGACACAGCAGGTCCCGTCGACCGAGCCCGAGCTGGCCGGAGTGCGCAACTTCCGCGATCTGGGCGGGCTGCCGACCGCGGACGGCCGACGGGTGGCGTTGGGGCGGCTGTACCGCAGCGGCCACCTCGCGCACGCGACGGCCGAGGACGCGGTGTTTCTCGCCTCCCTGGGCCTGCACACGGTCTTCGACTTCCGCAACGCCGCGGACCACAGGCTGGAGGGCCCGGACGTGGAGCTGCCGGGCGTACGCAACGTGGGCCTGCCGCTGTCCGACCCGGCCGACGGGGCGGAGTTCTGGAAGATGGTGCGCGAGGGGAACCTGGACCAGCTGCGGGAGCTGCTGGACGAGGGCAGGGCCGCGGCGCGGATGATCGCCTCGTACCGCGCGATCGTGCGCGGACGCACGGCCGAGCACGCGCGGGTGCTGGGCACGCTGGCCGAGGGCGGAGTGCCGGCGCTGATGCACTGCTCGGCGGGCAAGGACCGGGCGGGACTGTCGATCGCCGTGACGCTGCTCGCGCTGGGCGTGGAGCGGGACGCGATCCTCGCCGACTACCTGGAGTCGAACGCGAAGCACCGCAGGTACAAGGTGCGCCGCACCGCGTCCTCGCCCGACGCGCACTCCCCCGAGGTGATGGAACTGATCGCCCCGCTGTTCGACGCGCGGGCCGAGTACCTCCAGGCGGCGTTCGCCGCGATCGAGGAGACCTGGGGCGGGGTGGACGCCTACCTGGAGCAGGGACTCGGGGTCACTCCCGAGGTGCGTGCGCGGCTGCGGGACCACCTGCTGGACTGAGCCCCCGCGCCACTGAGCCCTTGAGCCCCGCCGCGCGCGGCCCGGCCCGCGCGGCGCGCGCTACTTGGCGCCCACCTCGAAGAGCAGCCAGATGAAGGCGGCGAAGAGGTGGCCGACGGCCAGGTAGACGAGCAGCCTGATCCACAGGGCACGCGGGAACTTCGTCTCGTAGTCGCTCATGGGGTCTCTCCGGTGAGGGGGCCGAGGCAGAGCGCGGTACTGGGGCTCTGCAGGAGGGTATGGACGAACAGCAGCTCGCAGCCGGAGGGGTCGGCGGCGGCGAGGCGATGCGGGGTGAGCGAGTCGAAGTGCGCGCTGTCCCCGGTGTCCAGCAGGTGCGCGGTGTCGCCGAGCCGCAGCCGCAGCCGCCCCCGCAGGACGTGGAGCCATTCCTCCCCCGGGTGGACGCGGACGATGTCGCCCTGGGTGCCGTGGGGGACGTGGACGCGCAGTGCCTGCATGCCGCGGCCGGGGGCGCCGGCCTGCCAGTACGTCCAGCCGCCGGCCCGGGTCGGCTCCGCGCGGTCGGCGCGGACGACCGCGTCACGCGCGGCGGTGGTCTCACCGAGCAGCTCGGAGACGGTCGTGCCGTAGACGCGGGCGAGCGTGAGCAGCACGGGGAGGGACGGCTGGCGGTGACCGGTCTCCAGACGGGAGAGGTGGGCCGGCGAGAGGTCCGCTGCCCGGGCCGCGCTCTCCAGGGTCAGGCCCGCGTGGTGGCGCAGGGCGCGGAGCTGGGGCGCTACGGTGGAGAGGGCCGCGCCGGTCTCCGCCGACGGGGGCGGATCGGATGCGCTCATACCCCCGATTGAGCCAGACTTTTACCCCTGGGGCAATTTTCTTGCCTGACAGGCAAAAACCGGTGGGGCCCCGCGGACCGCGTGCCGCGGGGCCCCACCGGTCGCCGGCTACCTGGCGGCCACCGCCTGCTTCACGAGGGTCTTGCCGAAGTCCCACATGAGGCCGCCCTCATGGGCGTCGTCCATGACCGCGGTGAACGCCTCCAGGAAGCGGTCGACGTCGGCCTCGTCCACCACCAGCGGCGGGATCAGCTTGATCACCTCCAGGTGGTCCCCGGACACCTGCGTGAGGATGCGGTGCCGCTGCAGCAGCGGGACGACGACCATCTGCGCGAACAGCCCCTTGCGGGCCGCCTGCAGCATCGCCCACCGGCTCCGCAGTTTCAGCGACTTCGGCCGGCCGAACTCGATGCCGATCATCAGCCCCCGCCCGCGCACCTCGGAGAGCAGCTCGTACCGCTCCGTCAGGGCCTGGAGCCCGGACTTGAGCCGCTCCCCCATCGCGCGCGCGTGGGCGACGATCTGCTCGTTCTCCATCGCGTGCAGCACCGCGAGTCCCGCCGCCATCGCCTGCGCGTTCGCGCCGAAGCTCGCGGAGTGGACCAGGACGCGGTCCATGGACGAGTAGACCTTCTTGAAGATCCAGTCCTTGCCGAGCGTGGCCGAGACCGGCACGTAGCCGCCCGAGAGCGACTTCGCCACGCACACGAGGTCCGGCTCGACCCCGTCCTCGTGCTGGTAGGCGTAGAAGTCGCCGGTGCGGCCGAGGCCGGTCTGCACCTCGTCGGCGATGAGCAGCGCCTTGTGCCTGTGCAGCAGCTCCTGCGCGGCGCGCAGGTAGCCCGGGGGCGCCTCGTGCACGCCCTTGCCCTGGATCGGCTCGACGATCAGGGCGGCCACGTCGCCCTTCTTCAGCTCCCGGGCCAGCGCCTCGAGGTCGCCGAGCGGGATCGCGGTGTCGGGCAGCAGTGGGGCGAAGCCCTCACGGAAGCCGTCCTCGCCGTTGACGGAGAGGGACCCGGTGGTCAGGCCGTGGAAGGCGTGGTGGCAGTACAGCACGCGGCGCCGTCCGGTGGCGTACCGGGCGAACTTCAGCGCCGTCTCGACGGCCTCGGTGCCGCTGTTGCCGAAGAAGACGCGGTCCAGGTGCGGGCTGTGGGACAGCAGTTTCTCCGCGAGCAGCCCGGGCAGCGGCGGGCAGTCGAACCGGGTCAGGTCGGCGAGGCCCGCGTCGAGGACGTCGTGCAGGGCCTTGCGGACCACCGGGTGGTGGCGGCCCAGGCCCATGACGCCGAAGCCGGCGAGCATGTCGAGGTGGTCGTTGCCGTCCGCGTCCCAGAAGTGGGCGCCCTCGGCCCGTTCGTAGACCTTGTCGAAACCGATGGTGTGCAGCATGCGGGGCAGCTGGTGGTTCACGTAGCGGCCGTGCAGGTCGTAGCGTTCGCCGCCGCGTTCGGCCAGCAGTCCCGCGAGGTCGAACTCCTTGCCCGTGTCCGCCTCCTGGCCTCGGGCGGTCTGGCGGGGCGCGGGTTCCGCGGTGGTCATACGTGGTTCTCCTCGGACGTCTTCACAGGTGGTTGCGGGTCCTGGCCCGGCCGGGTTCCGGTGGCGAGGCAGCCGCTGATCCGGCCCGCGATCTCGACGGGCGTCAGCCCGATGTCGGCGAGCACCTCGCCCCGCTTGGCGTGCGCGAGGAACTGCTCCGGGATGCCGAAGCGGCGCAGGGGCACGTCCACGTCGGCGTCGCCCAGGGCGAGCGCGACGGCGGAACCGACCCCGGCGGCGCGGCTGTTGTCCTCGACGACGGCGACCAGGCGGTGCCGGGCGGCGAGTCCCGGCAGGTCGGGGTCGACCGGTTTGACCCAGCGTGGGTCGACGACGGTGCAGCCGATGCCGCGGGCCTGAAGCAATTCGGCGGCCTGGAGGCAGACGGGCGCCATGACGCCGACGGCGACGAACAGCACCTCGGGATCCTCGGCCCGGTGCAGCACGTCCATCCCGCCGATCCGGTCGAGAGCGGGGATCGCGGGGCCGACCGACTCCTTGGGGAAGCGGATCAGGGTCGGCGCGTCGTCCACGGCGACGGCCTCGCGCAGTTCGGCGCGGAGCTGCTCGGCGTCGCGCGGGGCGGCGATCCGCAGTCCGGGGACGACCTGGAGCACCGACATGTCCCACATGCCGTTGTGCGAGGGCCCGTCGACGCCGGTGACCCCGGCCCGGTCCAGGACGAAGGTGACCCCGCAGCGGTGCAGGGCCACGTCCATCAGGAGCTGGTCGAAGGCACGGTTGAGGAAGGTGGCGTAGACGGCGACCACGGGGTGCAGTCCGCCGGTGGCGAGCCCGGCCGCGCTGACGGTGGCGTGCTGCTCGGCGATGCCGACGTCCCAGACCCGGTCGGGGAACCGTTCGGCGAACTTCCCCAGCCCCACCGGGTGCAGCATGGCCGCCGTGAGGGCGACCACGTCCTCGCGTTCCTCGCCGATGGCCACGATCTCCTCGCCGAACACCGAGGTCCACGAGGGGCCGCCGGCCGGGGCGAGGGGTGCACAGGTCAGCGGGTCCATGACACCGACGGTGTGGAAGTGGTCCTCCTCATGGGCGAGCGCGGGTTCGTAACCGCGGCCCTTCTCGGTGAGGCAGTGGACCAGGACGGGCCCGTGGAAGCGTTTCGCGCGGCGCAGCGCGGACTCGACGGCGCCGATGTCGTGCCCGTCGATGGGCCCGACGTACTTCAGGCCCAGGTCCTCGAACATGCCCTGTGGGGCGAAGGCGTCCTTGAAGCCCTTCTTCGCGCCGTGCAGGGCCTCGTAGACGGTGTTGCCGACGACGGGGGTGCGCTGGAGCACGTCCTTGCCCCAGGCGAGCGCCTTCTCGTAACCGTCGGTGGTGCGCAGGGTCGCCAGGTGGTTGGCGAGGCCCCCGATGGTGGGCGAGTAGGAGCGCTCGTTGTCGTTGACGACGATGATCAGCGGACGGTCCTTTGCGGCGGCGATGTTGTTCAGCGCCTCCCAGGCCATGCCGCCGGTGAGCGCGCCGTCGCCGATGACGGCGACGACGTGCCCCTCCTCGCCGCGCACCTCGCGGGCCTTGGCGAGGCCGTCGGCCCAGCCGAGCGCGGTGGAGGCGTGGCTGTTCTCGATGACGTCGTGCTCGGACTCCTCTCGCGAGGGGTAGCCGGACAGTCCGCCCTTGCCGCGCAGTTTGGAGAAGTCCTGACGCCCCGTCAGCACCTTGTGCACATAGCTCTGGTGGCCGGTGTCCCACAGGATGCGGTCGACCGGCGACTCGAAGACCCGGTGGAGCGCGATGGTCAGTTCCACCACGCCCAGGTTGGGCCCCAGGTGTCCGCCGGTCCTGGCGACCGCGTGGATGAGGAACTGCCGGATCTCCTCCGACAGTTCGCCGAGTTCCGCCTCGGACAGCGCCTTCAGGTCGCGTGGTCCCCGGATGTTCTCCAGTCTGGTCACGCTCGGGCCCCCTCTCGGTCCGTGCTGTTCAACTCACGGTGACGGCCGGCTCCCCCGAACCGGTGCCGTCCTTCTCCATCTGCTCGGCCAGCTTCATGGCCTCGTCGATGAGGGTCTCCACGATCTTCGACTCCGGCACGGTCTTGATGACCTCGCCCTTGACGAAGATCTGCCCCTTGCCGT
>BNBP01000118.1 GCA_014656015.1 Streptomyces griseoaurantiacus
GAACGACGACGCAGCCAGCCCTCCAGCACAGCCCGCTGGGCATCAGTGACGGACAACGGTGGAATCTTCGGACCCGGACGACTCATACTCAACCAACGACGAATCTCCGACTCAGGTCACTAGAGGGCCGGGACCGTTTCGATCAGGCGGCGGGCGGTGTCCCGGGCGGGGGCGTCCAGCAGGGCGTGGACCGCGCGGAAGGTCTCCTCCGCCCGCGCCGCCGGCCAGTCCGGGGGAAGGTGGCGCACGGGGAGCCGGGGGTCGGCCCGGATGACACCGAGCCACTCGGTCGCGAGGCGCAGCCGGGCGGCGAGGGCGTCACCGCCGGCCGAGGCCGCCCCGGCGGTGCGCAGGGGGCGCCAGGTCTCGTCGAACTCCCGGTAACGGGCGGCGAGTTCGGGAACGTCCCAGGTGTCGTGGATCATCTCGGCGATGTCCATGCCCGCGTCCGCCGTGGCGCGGAAGACCTTCACGCGGGCGCCGAGGCCCAACTCGCCCACGAGAGGGGAGACGTCGACCTCGCCCGGCGCCAGCCACAGCCCGCTGAACAGCGGTCCGAAGCCGGCCCAGGTGAGCTGGGAGCGCAGGTCGTGCCGCTGGCGCTGCCAGGACTCGGGGAGGGAGAAGCCGAGGAGCGTCCAGGTGCCGTCCCAGTCGCGGTTGACGGCACCGGTCCCCCAGATGCGCCGCTCCCCGTCGCGCAGGATGGCCTCCGACCGTGCGGTCAGCCCGACATACGTGCGCCGGCCCTCCCGCTGCCTGTGGAGCAGCCCCCGGCCGACCATCCGGGTGAGGGTGGAACGGGTGGCCTGCTCGCCGACCCCGACGCTGCGGAACACCTCGATGACGCTTCCGGTGTAGACGCGGACGCCGCGGCCCAGCACCTGGTCGCCGAGGAAGGTGAGCATGAGGGACTGGGGACGGAGGGCGCCGGACACGGGCCCAGGTTACGACGCCCGGCCTGCGCTCTGGTCAGGAGGCGGCGGACTCGTCCGGCCCGGGGCGCCGTTCGACCTCCAGCAGGCCCTCGCGTTCGGCCAGCGTCTCCAGGGAGAGGGTGCGGTAGCCGTGGGTGTCGAAGAGGACCGTGATGCGGTCGCCCTCCTCGCTGAGCACCGTGCCCTCGCCCCACTGGTCGTGCCGCACCTGGGAGCCGACCGGGTATCCGGCCGCGGCCGGATGGGGCGCGGCCTCCGGCGTGCCCTCGCCCCCCTCTCCCCCCTCGCGCTCGGCCGCCTCGCAGACGTCGCAGGTGCCGCAGGGCGCCTCGTACTCCTCGCCGAAGTAGCCGAGCAGGAAGCGGCGGCGGCACCCGGTGGTCTCGGCGTAGGCGCGGGCCATGTCGACGCGTGAGCGGTCGGTGCGCCGGTGGGCCTCGGCGGTCTCCTCGGCCCGCGCGACGGCCGTCTCGGGCCGTGTGCCCGGGGCGAGGGCGACCTCCCCGTCGGCGCCGGTGGTGACCGTGCCGGCCTCCTCCAGGAGGTTCACCGCGGTGGTGACCCGGTTCCTGGACAGCCCCGTGTCCTCGCGCAGCCCGTCGAGGTCGGCGCCGTCACCCTCGCCGTCGCCGTCGCCGCCTCGGTCGTGGACGGCGCCGGCGACCTCGGCAAGGGTGTCGTGGCCGGGGGCGCGGCCGGCGAAGTAGGCCTGCATGCCGGTGTCCTGCGGCCGGTAGTGCAGGGCGGCCAGAGCCGGTTCGCCGTCGCGGCCGCAGCGGCCGATCTCCTGGTAGTAGGCGTCCAGGGAGCCCGGCAGCGCCGCGTGCAGCACGAAGCGGACGTCCTCCTTGTCGATGCCCATGCCGAACGCCGAGGTCGCCACGACGACGTCCGCCTCGCCGGAGAGGAACGCGTCGTGGATGCGGGCGCGTTCGGCGGCCCGGAGACCGGCGTGGTAGGCCTCGGCGGCCAGTCCGAGCGCGGCCAGCTCCTCGGCGAGGCGTTCGGTGTCCTTGCGGGTGGCGGCGTAGACGAGGCCGGGCTTGGGCCGGGCGGCGGCCTGTTCCACGACGGCCCGGCGGCGCGCGTCCTCGTCCCGGTGGCGGGTGACCTCGAGGCGGATGTTGGGCCGGTCGAAGTCGGTGACCAGCTCGCGCGGCTCCTCCATGCCGAGACGCTCGACGATGTCCCTGCGCACGGGCGGTGCGGCGGTCGCGGTCAGGGCCAGCAGCGGTGGCCTGCCGATCCGCCGCGCGGCCCGCTCCAGGCGCAGGTAGTCGGGGCGGAAGTCGTGGCCCCAGGAGGTGACGCACTGGGCCTCGTCGACGACGAGGAGCGCGGGGCGGGTGGCGGCGAGCCGGTCGAGGACCTCGTCCTTGGCCAGTTGCTCGGGCGAGACGTAGACGAAGCGCGCCTCGCCCCGTTCGACCTCCTGCCAGGCCTCCTCGGACCGGGCGGCGGTGAGGTCGGAGTTGACGGCCACGGCGCCGGTGCCCTCGGGCAGGCCGGCGATCTGGTCGCGCTGGAGGGCGAGGAGGGGCGAGACGACCACGACGGGCCCGTCGAGCAGGGTGCCGGGCACCTGGTAGATGGCGGACTTCCCGGAGCCGGTCGGCATGACGACGAGGGTGTCGGTGCCGGCCAGCACCGCCTCCATGGCGGCGAGCTGGGCGGGGTGCAGGCGGTCCCAGCCGAAGACCTCCGCGGCCCGCTCGCGGAGGCGGGCGGCGTCCCCGTCCGCCCGGTGTGCTGTGGTCCGGCCCATGTCCCGCTCCCTGGTGCTTCGCGCGGTACCGTGCCGCGACGGAGTGCTCCGGTACCCGAGGTGGCGGCCCCCACCCGTGTCAGGGCTCAGGAACCCCGTGCCCGGGTCAGCACCCGGCCCGTCCGGTGCGGGTCGGCGTGCGGGAAGGCGTGGGCACCGGGCAGGACCACGGGGGTGCCGTGCGGGGCGCGGCGGGCCAGGGTGTGGATCCAGCCGGGCGGGGCGAGCGCGTCGCGGGCGCCGCCGGCCACCGTGACCGGGCAGGACACCGTGCGCAGGGTCTCCTCGGGGGCGTCCGCCTGGGCGGAGCGCAGATAGCGCACCAGCCGCCCCGCGCCCGCCCGGGCGTAGGAGGGCAGCAGGGTGGGCAGGACGGCGGGCGATTCCCACCGGGCGGTGCGGGCGAACGCGGTGGCCAGCGGGAGGGGGCGCCGCAGGGCGGGCGGGAAGGTGGGGGCCAGCAGCACCAGGGCGTGCACCCGTTCCGGGACCAGCGTGGCCGCGCGCAGGGCGACCTGGGCGCCGGTGGAGTGCCCGGCGAGGACGACCGGGGGCCCGTCGGTGGCGACCAGCCATCCGGCCACCGTGGCGGCGAGCGGGTGCAGGGCGGCGGGGCGCGCGGGTCCCCGGGGGTCGTCGAAGCCGGGGACGTCCAGCAGCCGCACCGGTCCGCGCGCGGCGCAGCACCGGGCGGCGCGCAGCAGGTAGCCGGGAGCGCCGAGGCCGGGCACGAGCACCACCGGCCGGCCGTCGGGGCCGGGGCGGCCGGCGCCGAGGGTACGTACGGCGTGCGGGCCGGCGGGCTCGTGGCGGACGTACAGGACGGGCGCGGAGTGTGTGGTCGGCATTCCCCGACGGGTACCCGGTCGGGAGGGCGCCCACGGGTGGCCGGGCACGAAAAAAGAGCCCCGGCCGGACGGGGGAGGCCGGCCGGGGCTCGTACGGGGTGACATGCGGAGGGCGGTCGCCTCGCGGCGAAAGGCTCCATGGGGCTTCAGCCGAACGATCTTCCCCATGGGCGGAGGGTGAGGCCCGGGGACACTGTTCCCTCCGCAGTCACATACGAGATAACGGCCGGCCGCCCCGTATTGTTCCCCCACGTTCACCGTCCCCGGTGAGGTGAGCCACACGTGCCACCGACGAGCCCGCTCCGGTCCGGACGGGCCCTAGGATGCGGGCGCGGGTCCCCCGGGCCCCGGGCCCCGGTGGCTCACGATCCGGTACGGACGTCCCACGCCGGGCGGGACGGGACGAAGGGCGGGCACATGGCGGACACGGAACACGACCTCGAGAGTCACTACCGCGCCTACCTGCGTGCCCTGAACGAACGCCGCCTCGACGATCTCGTGCACTTCGTGCGGGACACCCTCACCTACAACGGTGAGCCGATGGAACGCCGCCGGTACCGGGACATGATCGCCTCCGACATCGCGGCCGTTCCCGACCTCAGGTTCGACGTCGGGCTCCTCGTGGTCTCCGGTGATCAGGTCGCCTGCCGTCTCGTCTTCGACTGCACGCCCCGGCACGAGTTCCTCGGCTTCGTCCCGGACGGCGTGCGGGTGTCCTTCGCCGAGCACGTCTTCTACACCTTCGAGGACGGCCGCATCGCGACCGTGTGGTCGCTGATCGACAGGGACGCCCTCGCCCGGCGGCTGCGCCGGGTGTCGGAGGGCTGAGGGGCCGCACGGACCCCGGCGGCGGGGCCGGCCGGGGTGTGGTCCGCCGGGAGCGGTCAGGACGTCGACGCCTTGACCGCCACCAGGTCCTCCCCGGTCAGCTCCGCGATCCGGTGCGCCGGGACCCCGGCCGCCGCGGCCCGGGCGAGCAGTTCCTCCCTGCCCTCCGCGTGCGAGCGGTAGGCCAGCAGTTCCTCCTCCAGCCGGGAGATGTCCTGCGGTGCGGCCCGGTGGCGCAGCCGGCTCAGCTCCTCCCCGTCGAGGGGGACGGGCAGCCGCTCGGCCCCCCTCGGGAATGGCGGCGGTCTCCTCCGGCGGCAGCAGCCGCAGTCGCGGCGAGGAGGGAGTCACACCCTGGGCGTCCAGCCACCCCTGTACGGCGGGGGTCGCCATGCAGGCCGGTTCCCCGACGGCCGCGAGGGGCACGCCCAGTGCCCCGGCGGGACCGTCCAGCAGTACGAGGTAGGCGTCGTCGGTCATCCTCGGTTCCTCCTGTGCGCAACGTCCGCGCGCTCTCCGGCGCTGCCACCCCTCTACCCTCCCCCGGCCGTTCCACCGCCGGGATGTGCGACGGTGGAACGGCGCCGGCCGGGGGTCCCGGTGCGCGCGGCCTCAGCGGTCGCTGACGTCCCGGTCGAAGTCCTTGGCGCACTGCTGCCGGTCGGACTTGGTGTCGGCGTGCTGAAGGCAGTCCTGGTAACTCTTGAAGTCGTCGCTCTTGAACACGGCCACGCCCAGCGCGAGGAGCAGGGAGGACGCGAGGAGGGCCAGGGTGCCGATCACCGCGCCGACGAGGGACATCACCCCGTTGGTGGCCAGGCCGCGCTTGCTGCGGCGGTGTCCGAGCACGCCGAACACCAGCGCGAGCAGGCCCAGCACGATCCCGCCGACGACGGTCCAGAACAGGGCCGCGCCCACCAGCCCGAGCACCAGCGCCGCGATGCCGAACCCGTTGCGGCGCGCGCCCGGGGCCGCGCGCCCGTCCTGCCTCGTCCCGTAGTGTTCTCCGGCCGCAGTCATCCTTCTCCACCTCCGATGTGAGGGACCGTCAGGGTCGCACACCGTGCGGGTGCCCTGCGGATGCCGATCGACAACCCCCGGGGGGCGGGAACGTGCGCGGCCCGGGTGATCAGTGGGGGCGGGCCGGGCCCGTGCTGTCCCGTTCGATGAGTCGCGGCACCGGCACCTGGACCGTCCGTGCCGGGCCGCCGTCCAGGAGGGCCATCAGCTCACCGGCGGCGGTGCGCCCGAACCCGACGGTGTCCCGGGACAGCGCCGACAGCCAGGGTTTGACCAGGCGGCACAGGGCGGAGTCCTCCCAGGACACCACCGACAGGTCCGCCGGCACGGCGAAGCCCAGTTCGGTGGCCGCGGCGAGTCCGGCGACGGCCATCACGTCGTTGTCGTAGACGAGCGCGGTAGGCGGTTCGCCGGCGCCCAGGACGCGGCGGGTGGCGGCGGCGCTCTCCGCGTCCGAGTAGTCGGTGGTGACGGAGTGGACGCGGGCCTGCGGACCGTGCCGCTCGGCCTCGGTGCGCAGTGCCCGGATGCGGCGCTCGGTGTGGGCGAGCCGGGGCAGTCCGGCGACGTGCACGATGCGCCGGTGCCCGAGCTCGTACAGCCGGTCCACCAGGGAGGCCATCGCGCCGGCGTCGTCGGCCCACACCGTGGAGGTGCCCGGCTGCCGGGAGTCGGGCCCGCCGCCGATCACCACGGCCGGCAGGCCGAGTTCGCCCAGGAGGTCGGGGCGGGGGTCCTCGGCGCGCGGGTCGACCACCAGGACGCCGTCCACCCGGTGCTCGGCCCACCAGCGGCGGTAGACCGCGCACTCGTCCTCGACGCTCTCCACCACCTGGAAGAGCAGCCCGAGGTGACGCTCGGCCAGCACCTCCTGGATGCCCGAGATGAGCTGCAGGAAGAAGGAGTCCACCCCCAGGGTGTCGGCCGGGCGGGCCACGACGAAGCCGACGGTGGCGGCGCCCTCCCCGGAGAGCTGGCGGGCGGCCGTGCTGGGCCGCCAGCCGAGCTGTTCCGCGACCCTGCGCACCCGCTCACGGGTGACCTCGGAGACTCCGGGCCGCCCGTTGAGCGCGAAGGAGACCGCGCTCTCGGAGACCCCCGCGCGCCGGGCGATGTCCTTCATCGTCGGCCGGCGCGCCGGTGACCGTCTGGCCGGCATCGGTGCCACTCCCTCTCGCCCGGGCGGTGAACCCACCGCCGAGAACATACAACACGTCCAGGAACTAATGCGCTTCAGCGATCAAGGCTAAAGCGCATTAGCGATCTCCCGCAAGACCTCTCACGCAAGGCGCTGACCTGCATCTCATCTCCACTAAAGCCTTTAGTTGAGCGGAATGCATTGACTTTCTCCCGCCGTGCGCGGCAGGGTCGCTGCCAATCAGCTTTCCCGACACCGCAAGGGAGCCGTGTCACCGTGCCCCTCTCCCGCAGAGCCCTCGCCACCGCTGCCGTCATCGCCGTCGTCCTGCCCCTGAGCGCCTGCGGCTCCGGGGACGACACAGGCGGCTCCTCCGACGCCTCCGGGAAGGTCGAGGGCGACATCACGTTCCAGACCTGGAACCTCCGGGCCAACTTCAAGTCGTACTTCGAGGGCGTCATCGCCGGCTTCGAGAAGAAGTACCCGGACGCCCATGTGAAGTGGGTGGACCAGCCCGCCGAGAACTACGCCGACAAGATCAGCGCGGACGCGGCCGGCGGCACCCTGCCCGATGTCGTCAACGTCTCCCCCGACCTCGTCGCCCCGCTCGCCAAGGCCGGTCTCGCGCTCGACCTGGACAAGTCCGCGTCGAAGTACAAGAAGGAGTACCTGCCGGGCGCCTGGGCCAGCCACCAGATACCGGGGGTGAAGGGCACCTACGCCTTCCCCTGGTACCTCAACACCGGCCCGCTCTTCTACAACAAGGCGCTGTTCGAGAAGGCCGGCCTCTCCCCGGACCAGCCGCCGAAGACGTACGACGACCTCTTCGCCGACGCGCTGAAGATCTCCGACCGGACCGACGGCAAGGTCGCCACCCTCGCCAACGTGCCCACCATCGAGGACTTCGGCCGCTACGGGGTCCCGCTGATGAACAAGGAGGGCACCGGGTTCACCTTCAACGACGCCAAGGGCGTGGAACTCCTCACCAAGTACAAGGAGTTGTACAAGGTCAAGGCCCTCGACCCGCAGGCTCTGACCGCGACTCCGGAGTCCTCGGGCCGCAAGTTCCTCACCGAGGCCGTCGCCATGAACCCCGGCAGCGCCCTGGACCTCGGCAACTTCAAGAAGCAGGCGCCGCATCTGTACAAGAACATCGGCATCACGGACCAGATCACCAGCACCGGCCACGTCAACATGTACGTGATGGGCGTGATGGTGAACTCCCGCACCAAGCACACCCCGGCCGCGGTGGCCTTCGCCCACTACGTCACCGACGCCGAGCACCAGATGTCCTTCGCCAAGAAGGTCGCCATCTTCCCGAGCACCGCGGGCTCCCTGGAGGACCCGTACTTCACCAAGGAGGACGGCACCGACGAGACCCGGGTGCGGGTGGCCGCCGCCAAGTCCCTGAAGACCGCGGTGAACTACACGCCGGTGCTGTTCAGCGACCAGATGAAGACGGAGCTCGGCAACTCGGTGGCCAGGGCGCTGCAGGGCAAGCAGAGCCCCCAGGAGGCGCTGGACGCCGCCGTCAAGGCGTGCGACCGGCTGCTCCAGCAGCAGGGCTGAGGCGTCCGATGGCCACCTCCACCGTCACCCGGTCCCAGGGGCCGGGACGGCCGGACCGCCCGGGTCCGCTGGGACGCCTCGGCCGGCTGGCCCGCCCGGGCGGCGCCGCCGGCCGGACCCCGCCCCCGGCGGTCCGGGTACGGCGGCAACTGGTCACCAGTCCTTGGCTGTTCGCAGCCCCGGGGCTGCTGATCACCGCCGTCTTCATCCTGTACCCCTTCGTCTCCACGGTGATCAACTCCTTCACCGACCGCCGCACCCTGCTCCCCGGCCACTACGTGGGGCTCGCCAACTTCCGCGAGCTGCTGCACGACGACATGTTCTGGATCGGACTGCGCAACAGCACGGTGTACGTCCTCGGTGTCGTTCCCGCGCTGGTGATCCTGCCGTTGCTGCTCGCCCTGCTGGTGCAGCGGAACATCCCCGGCATCACCTTCTTCCGGTCCGCGTTCTACACCCCGGTCGTCGCCTCGGTCGTCGTGGTGGGGCTCATCTGGGTGTGGCTCCTGGACGAGCGGGGGCTGGTCAACTCGCTGCTGGAGGCGGTGGGTGTGGGCAAGGTCGGCTTCCTCAGCGACCAGTGGCTGCTGCTGTTCAGCGCCATGACGGTCACGGTGTGGAAGGGCCTCGGCTACTACATGATCATCTATCTCGCGGCGCTCGCCAACGTGCCCCGCGAGCTGCACGAGGCCGCCGCGGTGGACGGCGCGGGCGCGGTGCGCCGCTTCCTGACCGTCACCGTGCCGGCCGTGCGCTCCACGATGGTGCTGGTGGCCGCGCTGTCCTCGGTCGCCGCGTTCAAGGTGTTCTCCGAGGTGTATCTGATGGCGGGCCCCAACGGCGGCCCGGCGGGCGAGGACACCACCCTCGTCATGCTGGTGCAGCGCACCGGCACCGGCCTGTCGGGGCGGGTCGGCTACGCCTCCGCGCTCTCGCTGGTCGTCTTCGTCGTCGCCGTCGTCCTGATGCTGCTGGTGCTGCGCGCCGACCGGAGGGAGGAATCGTGAGCACTGCCGAGAAGACCCCGGCCCCGGCCCGGGCCGGCGTGCGCGAACGCCGCCGCATCACCGACGAGCACGGCCGCCGGGTGCGGGGGTGGGAGCTGGTGCTGCGCTACGTCCTGCTGCTCGCCGTCCTGGCGCTGACGGTGGGCCCGTTCCTGTGGCAGCTCTCCACCTCCCTCAAGGGGCCCACGGAGGACATCTTCACCTCACCGCCGAGGTTCCTGCCGAGCCGTCCCACGCTGCACAACTACGAGCGGGTCTCGGAGACCATCCCGGTCTGGGACTACGTCCTGAACTCCCTGAAGGTGGCCCTCGCCAACGTCGTCACCAACTGCGTCGGCGCGGCGCTGGCGGGCTACGCCCTGGCCCGGCTGCGCTACCGGGGCCGCCGCGCCGCCACGCTGGTGTTCATCCTGGCGATGCTCGTACCGGCCGAGGGCATCATCATCGCCCAGTTCACGACCATGCGGGAACTCGGCCTGAACAACACGCTCCTCGCCGTGGTCCTGCCCGGTTCCGTCGGCGCGCTCAACGTGCTGCTGATGCGCAACGCCTTCCTCAACGTGCCCTACGAGATCGAGGAGGCGGCGTACGTCGACGGCGCCAACGTCTGGCAGCGGTTCTGGCGCGTGGCGCTGCCCTCGGTGCGGGGCACCCTGGCCGTCGTCGCGATCTTCGCGTTCATGTTCTCCTGGGACGACTTCCTGTGGCCGCTCATCGTGCTCAGTGACCCGTCCAAGTACACCCTGACCATCGGCCTGAACTACCTGCACGGCACCTTCGCCAACGACGAACGCCTCGTCGCGGCCGGCACGATCATCGCCGTGGCACCGCTGATCATCCTGTTCGCCTGTCTCCAGCGGTACTTCTTCCGCGGGGTCGGCGAGGGCGCCGTCAAGGGCTGACCCCCCTCCCCCACCGCCTCCCCGCGTCCCTTCTCCGCGTCCAAGGACACGTATGCCTTCTGCTGTGCGCTTCGGCGTCAACTACACCCCCAGCGAAGGGTGGTTCCACCACTGGCTCGACTTCGACCTGGACTCCGTGCGCGCGGACCTGGACTCCGTCGCGGCGCTCGGTGCCGACCACGTGCGGGTGTTCCCGCTGTGGCCCTACTTCCAGCCCAACCGGACGCTGATCCGGCCCCGCGCCGTCGAGGACCTGGTGCGGCTCGTGGACGCGGCCGCCGAGCGCGGGCTCGACGTCAACGTGGACGGGCTGCAGGGGCACCTGAGCAGCTTCGACTACCTGCCCGCCTGGACCCGCACCTGGCACCGGCGCAACCTGTTCACCGACCCGGAGGTGCTCGACGGCCAGGCGGCCTATCTGCGCACCCTCGCCGCCGCGCTCGCCGGCCGCCCCGGCTTCCTCGGCATGACCCTCGGCAACGAGGTCAACCAGTTCTCCGCCGGACCGCACCCCGACCCCGACCGGGCCACGACGGAACAGATCGACGCCTGGCTGACGCGGATGCTCGCCGCCTGCGAGGAGGGCGCCCCGGGTGCGCTGCACCTGCACGCCGAGTACGACGCCACCTGGTACCAGGACGACATGCCGTTCACCCCGGCCCAGGCCGCCCGGCACGGCGCCATGACGGCCGTGCACTCCTGGGTCTTCGACGGCACCGCCCAGCGCCACGGCCGCACCTCGGTGCCCACCGAGCACCACGGCGCCTATCTGATCGAACTGAGCAAGGCGTGGGCCGAGGAGGCGCACCGGCCCGTGTGGCTCCAGGAGGTCGGCGCGCCCGCCCCGCTGATCCCCGCCGCACACGCGGCCGCCTTCACCGAGGCGACGATCACCGCCGCCCTGGACTGCCCCGACCTGTGGGGCATCACCTGGTGGTGCTCCCACGACGTCTCCCGCGACCTCGCCGACTTCCCCGAACTCGAATACGGCCTGGGCCTGTTGACCAACGGACGGCGGCCGAAGCCGAGCGCGGAGGTGTTCGCCCGCGCCGCCCGCGCGCACACCTACGCGCCCAAGCCGCGCACCACCGCGCTGGTCGTCCCCGCCGACCCCGCCGCCCGTTCCCACTGTGCGCCGGGCGGCGCGGTGTTCGAGGCGTTCTTCCGGCTGACCGCCGACGGCGCCCGCCCCACCACCGTCCTCGACGGCCGGGCCGAGGACGCCGCCCACCTCGCCGCACGGGGCATCACCGAGGTCGTCACCCCCGACGAGGTCCTCGCCCCCTGACCCCGGCGGGCCGGCTGCCGCACGGCCCCCGCGCACCCTGCCCCCCGCAGTCCCATGAGGTACTCCCCCGCCCCCGAGGAGGAACCGTCCGTGACCCCCACCAGACGTGCCGTCCTGTTCACCGGCGCCGCCACCGCGAGCGCCGCCCTGCTGCCCCTGCCGTCCCCGGCGGCGGCCGCGTCCGGCTCCCCCACCGGCCCCGGTGCCCTCCCGGCGGCGACCCCGCCGCTGGCCTCCTACTGGTACCCGGACTCGCTGCCCGCCGGCGAACCCGGCGAGGGCATCACCTGGCGCAGTCTGCGCGAGTGGCGCGCGGAGGACGACGCCGATCTCGCGTTCAACGCCTCCACGGTGCCGCTCGCGCCCCGCTTCACCCCGGCACCGGTCAACACCACCGCGCGCACCGGTCAGGCCCGCATCCAGTCCCTGGTCTCCTTCGGGCCCACCGCGGGCAATCCCTCCCAGGGGTCTCCCACCGCCGACTACTACGCGCTCACCCACTGGGCGTACCTGGACGAGCTGGTGTTCTGGGGCGGCTCGGCGGGCGAGGGGCTGATCCTCGCGCCCAACGCCCCCGTCGTGGACGCCGCCCACCGTCACGGGGTGCGCGTCCTCGGCAACATCTTCCTGCCGCCCGTCGTCTACGGCGGTCAGCTCCGGTGGACCCGGGACCTGGTCCGAAAGGACGCGGACGGGCACTGTCCGCTCGCCGAGCGGCTGGTCGCGGTGGCCGCCGCGTACGGCTTCGACGGCTGGTTCGTGAACGCCGAGACCGAGGGCGGGGACGCCGCGCTGGGTGCCGACATGCTCGGCTTCCTCACCGAGCTGAAGAAGCTCGCATCGGCGCGCGGACAGCGGGTGACCTGGTACGACGCGATGACGGTGAACGGGGCGGTGAGCTGGCAGGGCGCCCTGAACAACCGCAACGAGGCGTTCTTCGAGAAGGCCGACGACATGTTCGTGGACTTCCGCTGGTCCCCCTCCTCCCTCGCCTCCTCCGCCCAGCTCGCCGACCGCCTCGAACGGGACCGCTACGCACTGTGGGCCGGGGTGGACGTCGAATCGAGCGGCTGGAACCGCTCGGTGAACTGGGACGCGATCGTCCCGGCGACGGCCCCGCACGTGACCTCGCTCGGCTTCTACCGGCCCGAGTGGACCCGCAACCACCTGCCCCAGGGGCACACCCCGGCCGACTTCCACGCCGCCGACGACCGCTTCTGGACCGGCCGTTCCCTCGACCCGGCCCACCCCGACACCACGGACGGCTGGCGGGCCCCGGCGCTCTCCGTCGCCGACCGCTCGACGGTCTCCTCGCTCCCCTTCGCCACCACCTTCAACACCGGTCACGGACTGCGCTGGTACGAGGAGGGACGGGTGACCTCGGAGACGCCCTGGAACCACCTGGGACTGCAGGACAGGCTGCCGTCCCGGCGGTGGGTGGTGCGCACCGAGGGGACCCGGCCCCAGGTGGCCTTCGACTTCGAGGACGCCTGGCGGGGCGGGAACAGCGTCCTGGTGTCCGGTGCGCTCACCGCGCCCGTCACCCTCGACCTGTACGCGACGCGGCTGCCGCTGCGCGGGGGCGCGGTCGTCGACCTCACCTACCGGGACGAGAGCGGGGCGGCGGTGGGCGTGGAGCTCGCGGTGGCCACCGTCGAGCCGGCGGCCGGGGCGGCGCCGCCGTACACGTATCTGCCGGTGCGCCCGCGGCACCACGGACGGGCCGGGGGCGGCTGGCGGACGGTCACCGTGCGGCTGCCCGGCCGTTCCGGCACGGTGCACGCGCTCGGGGTCCGGCTGAGCGCGGCCGACGGGACGCCGGTCGCCTGGCGGCTGGGCGCCCTCGCCGTGCGGCAGGCCGACCGGCCGGAGCGCC
>BNBP01000119.1 GCA_014656015.1 Streptomyces griseoaurantiacus
GCCGACCGGGGCCGCGCCCGCCCGGCACCGGTCGCGGCGCCGCGCTCCCGCCGGCGCGTGGCGCGGCCCGCTCGGCGCGGGGGCGCACCGCTTCGGGAAGACGCCGGCCGGACATCGCGAACCGCTCCTCGTGATCGGCCTCGTGGGGGCCTGCGTCCTCGTCCCGCTGCTCGCCTGGACGGTGCTGGGAACCGGCGGGGGAGCAGGCGGCACGACGGAGGAGTCCGGGGACACGGAGTCCTCCCCGCCGCCCTGGGCCGGGACGGCCGCCGACGCCTCCGGCGGCACCGGGGGCACCTTCCGGGGCCGGCTGCGCAACGCGGGCGACGGGCTCTGCCTCGACGTGCACGGCGGGAAGGCCGTGGCCGGCGCCGAGGCGGTCCTCGCCGACTGCGGCTCCGCCCGCACCCAGCGCTGGGCCTACGAGGACGACGGCCGCCTGCGCAGCCTCGCCGGACCCTCGCTCTGCCTCGACTCCCGCCTCGGCTACTCGGTCGTTCTCGCCCCGTGTCCCGACGGCTCCGCGCCCCGGGCCGGGGACGTCCGGTACGACTTCACCCCGCAGGGCGGCCTCGTGCCGCGCCGGGACCAGGACCTGGCCCTCGCCCCGGCCGCCCCCGGGGCCGCGCCCGGCCAGGGCACCGCTCTCGTGCTGAAGCCCCGCGCGAAAGGCGGGGCGGAGCAGCGCTGGCAGGCCGACCCCGAGGGCACCCCGCGCACGCAGTCCGTCAACTGGGGCGCCGAGGGCACGCCCGGGGACCGCTGAGCCCCGGCCTCAGCCGCCGAACCACCGGAGCGACAGCCACAGCGCCGTCGTCGCCGGCACCAGCGCCGCGGGCACGGTGAGCAGCCCGAGCCGGGTGAACTCGCCGAGGTCGACTCCGTGGTCGTGCTGGTGCAGGATGCGCCGCCACAACAGGGTCGCCAGCGAACCGGCGTAGGTGAGGTTCGGGCCGATGTTGACGCCGAGCAGCACGGCCAGCACGGGTCCGGTGCCGCCCGGGGCCACCAGCGGCAGCAGCACCAGGACCGCGGGCAGGTTGTTGATCACGTTGGCCAGCAGCGCGGCCAGGGCCGCCACACCGAGCAACGCCGCCCAGCCGGAGCCGTCCGGCAGCAGATGCCCCAGCGCGTCGGCGAGCCCGTTGTCGACCACGGCCCGTACGACCACGCCCAGCGCGAGCACGAAGGCGAGGAAACCCGGAGCCGCCGCCCGCACCACGGTGAGCGGGGTCGTGCGCCGGCGCACCAGCGCGCGCACGGACAACAGGAGCGCTCCCGCCAGTGCCGACCACGCCGGGTCGATGCCGAGGACGGACGCCACGACGAAGCCGGCCAGCGTGCCGGCCACGGTGAGCAGCGCGAACATCGGCATCGGCGGTGGCTCCCCGCCGTTCGCGCCGTCCGCGGCGGCCGTCCCGAGGTCCCGGCGGAAGAAGCGCCGGAAGACGGCGTACTCGGCGGCGATCGCCACCAACCAGGGCAGCGCCATCAGTGCGCCGAAGCGGACGAAGCCGATCCCGGCGGCGGTGAACGCGAGCAGGTTGGTGAGGTTGGAGACCGGCAGCAGCAGCGAGGCCGTGTTGGACAGATGGGTGCAGGCGTAGACGTGCGGTTTGGGGCGCACACCCATGTGGGCGGCGGTAGCGAAGACCACGGGGGTGAGCAGCACCACGGTGGCGTCCAGGCTCAGCGCCGCGGTGATCGCGGAGGCGAGCGCGAAGACGGCCGTGAGCAGCCGGCCGGGCCGGCCCGCCGCCCAGCGCGCGGTCCACGCGCCGCAGGCGCGGAACAGGCCCTCCTCGTCGCAGAAGCGGGCGAGGACGAGGACGGCGGCGAGGAAGCCGACGACGGGCGCGAGGTGGGAGATCTCGTCCGCGGCGTGCCGCGGGGAGAGGGCCCCGGTGGCGACGGCCAGGGCGGCGGCGGGTACGGCGACGACCGCCTCCGGCCAGTTGAACGGCCTGGCCACCGCACAGGCGAGGACGGCGGCGAGAAGGAGGACGGACAGCGTTTCGGCGAGCGGGGTGTTCAGGGACGGCCTCCGGCGGCGGTGGGGCGCGGGTCTGCCCGCACGCCCCCCATTTTCCCGCTTCGGGCGCCCTCATCCGTCACGCGGCACCGTGTGACCTGCCACGACCCGTCCGCCCCGGCGCGGCCCGCGGGCGGGCCCGCCGGCGCCTCACCCTCTCGGCGGAGGGGTCACCACCCTTCCAGCAGTGCCATCTCCGCCCAGATCGTCTTGCCGTCCGGGGTGTGCCGGGTGCCCCAGCGCTGGGTGAGCTGGGCCACCAGGAGCAGCCCCCGCCCGCCCTCGTCGTAGGTCTTGGCGCGCCGCAGATGCGGTGCCGTCGGACTGGCGTCCGAGACCTCGCAGATCAGGATGGCGGCGTCGTGGATCAGCCGCAGCCGGATCGGCCGCTCCCCGTAGCGGATCGCGTTGGTGACGAGTTCGCTCACCACCAGTTCCGCCGTGAACGCCGTCTCCGTCAGCCGCCAGCGTTCGAGCTGCCCCACCACCTGCTTGCGGATCGCCGCGACCAGCGAGGGGTCCGCCGGGATGTCCCAGGTGGCGACCTGCGCGGCGGGCAGCCCCCGGGTGCGGGCCAGCAGCAGCGCCACGTCGTCGGCGGCCCCGCCGGCCGGCAGGAGCGCGTGCAGCACCCGGTCGCACGCCGCGTCGAGCGAGTCGGCCACGGCGTCGGGGGACGCCGCCTCGGGCCCCGGCGGCGGGGGCAGCGCCTCGCACAGCAGCCGCTGACTCGTCTCCGGGTCCCGCTCCCGGCTCTCCACCAGGCCGTCGGTGTACAGCCCCAGCACCGTGCCCTCGGGCAGCTCGACCTGGACCGCCTCGAAGGGCAGTCCGCCGAGACCCAGCGGTGGCCCGGCCGGCAGGTCGATGCTGCGGGCGGGCCCGCCCCCGGGCGGCACCATCACCGGTGGCGGATGCCCGGCGCGGGCCATCGTGCACCGCCGCGAGACCGGGTCGTACACCGCGTACAGACAGGTCGCCCCGACCTCCCCGGTCGTGCCGTCCTGTCCGCTCTCCACGGACAGCCGCAGCACCAGGTCGTCGAGGTGGGTCAGCAGCTCGTCGGGGGCCAGGTCGATGTCCGCCAGGGTGCGGACCGCGGTGCGCAGCCGGCCCATCGTGGCCGAGGCGCGGATGCCGTGCCCGACGACATCGCCGACGACCATGGCGACCCGCATCCCGGACAGCGGGATCACGTCGAACCAGTCGCCGCCGACCCCGGCCCGGGCGGCCGGGAGATAGCGGGAGGCCGCCTCCACCGCCGCCGTCCGGGGCAGCCGCTGGGGCAGCAGACTGCGCTGCAGGGCCAGGGCGGTCTCCCGCTCCCTGGAGTACCGGCGGGCGTTGTCGATGCACACGGCGGCCCGCGCGGTGACCTCCTCGGCCAGCAGCACGTCGTCCGGGGTGAACGCCTCGGGCCGGTGGAAGCGGCTGAGGACGGCGACCCCGAGGGTGCTGCCGCGGGCCTGGATCGGCACCGACATCGAGGAGTGGATGCCGAGCGCGCGGACCCACTCCGCCCGCTCCCGGCTCTCGCCGAGCCACTCGGTGAGGGTGGCCGTGGGGTCCCCGGCCAGGACGGTGTCCCCGGTGGTCAGGCACGTGGCCTGCGGGGAGGAGGGCGGATAGCGCCGGGTGCCGCCGGGGGTCGCGACCACCTCCGGCACGTCCGGCGTCACCGAGCGGTGCGCGACGCGGCGCAGCACGACCGGCAGGGTGAGGGAGACGGGGGAGGGGTCGCTGCCGTCCTCCGGTGGGTCCAGCAGGTCGATGCTGACGAAGTCGGCGAGCGTCGGCACGCAGACCTCCGCCAGTTCCTGGGCGGTGCGGGCCACGTCGAGGGTGGTGCCGATGCGCACGCTCGCCTCGTTGACGAGCTGCAGCCGCTTGCGGGCCAGGTGCTCCTCGGTGAAGTCGTGCATCGTCAGGCACACGCCCCGCACGAGGCCCCCGTCGTCGGTCACCGGGGCCACCCGGAAGAGCCAGGCGCTGTCCCGCCCGGCCACGTCGGGGGAGACGAGGGTGCGGATGTCCTCGGCGCGGCCGGTGGTGAGGACGCGGAACATGTCCCGCTCGATCTGGTCGCTCTCCCGGCGGCCGCCGATCTCGGAGGGGCGCAGTCCCCGCACACGGTCCTCCGGCACGCCCATCGTCCGGGACATCGCCGGGTTGAACCGGCGCAGCCGCAGCCGTTCGTCGTAGACGGCGGTGGCGCACGGGGACTGGGCCAGCGCCGTCCGGGCCAGCGGGTCGTCCTCGGGGAGCGGCGCGGTGTCCTCGAGCGGTGTCACCACCAGCCAGTGGCCGGGGCCGTCCTCGCCGGCCGGGCGGTGGTGGGCGAGGACCCACACGGAGACGGTGTGCCCGTCCCGGTGGCGCAGCTCCAGGACGCCGTCGAGGCGGTGGGGGAGGGGCGCGGGGAGGAGCGGGGCGGCGGGGTCGGCCAGGAGGGCGGCGGCGGGGCGTCCCACGACCTCCTCGGCCGTGTGGCCGAGCAGGCGCCGTGCGCCCTCGTTCCATTCCCGCAGCGTGCCGGCGTCGTCGACGACCGCCCGCGCCGTGGCGGCGTCGTCGTGCGGGTACTCCGGGCTCATCCTCGCCACTTCCTTGCGCACACTCCGAGTGAACAGGGGCGTCACACGTCGTACCCAGGTTAGAGCCTGTGCTGTGGATCAGCCTTGCAGGGCCCTTGACGGGGGCATGGCAGACCTGCGCGCACCCCGTTCGTCCATGATCGGCGGCTCCTCCCTCTCCGGGCTTCGCAGGGCTTCGCAGGGCTTCGCAGGGCTTCGCAGGGCTTCTCCGGGCTTCTTCTGGCTCTCCACCGGTGGCGGCCGCCCCGGCCGCACGCCTCCGTACCCGGTCGACCGGTCCGAGGGCTTCGCGGGGGTGGGCGCCGGGCACCGGGTACCGGGATGCACCCGCTCCTACCAGCGGATATTTACGGGTAAGTACCTTCGGAGTACCGTAAGCGCATGCCAGCGTTGAATGTGGAGTTCAGCGAGCGTGAGCTCGAGGACCTCCGGCAGATCGCCAAGGAGCGCGGTACGTCGATGAAGGCACTCGTGCGCGAGGCGGCAGCCGCCGACATCGCCCGGCACCGGGCACTGCAGGAGGGCGCGGAGGCGTTCCGCCGCTTCTTCACCGCCCACGCCGCGGAGTTCGCCGCCGCCTTCCCCGAGGACGAGTCACCCAGCGGAAGCGAGGGGCGGGACGCCTGACCGATGCCACCGGACCTCCATATCGATGTGCCCTGGCTGCTCCAGCGCCATGAAGAGGTGCTGCCGGACCAACCCCTCGTCAACGACTTCTCGGCGCTGGTCGCCGCGGTCGCGCGGCACCGCGTCGACCCGCCACGGCTCGGTGTGGACTCCGACCCGGCGTGGCGGGCGGCGGCCCTGCTGCACACGCTGGCCCTGCTCAAGCCCCTGCCGTCCGCGAACGCGCGCTTCGCCTGCGCGACGGCCGTGGCGTACATGTTCGCCAGCGGGGTCGGCATCGATCCGCCCTACGGGGCGCTGGTGGATCTCGTACGGGAACTGATAGCGGGCAAGGCCGACGTGTACGCGGCGGCGGACCGGCTGCGCTCCTGGCAGATCTGAGGCCGGTCCCGGCGGAGCGGGGGCCGGTAGCGAGGGGTGCGGGGGGGCGGTGGTCCCCGCGGGACAGGCCGGGGCCGAAGGGGGCCGGGCCGGTCGCGCCCGCCTCGCCCCCCGTGCCCTACAGCGGCGCCTGGGTCAGCACCTCGCGGGTCAGCGTGCCGACACCGGCGTGGCCCGACAGGGCCAGTGTCAGGTCCAGTTCCGCCAGCACGCAGCGCAGGACGTGCTCGACCCCGGCCTGGCCGTCCAGACCCAGTCCGTACGCGTACGGGCGGCCCAGCAGCACCGCCTCGGCGCCCAGGGCCAGGGCCTTGACCACGTCGTCCCCCGTGCGGATCCCGCTGTCGAACAGGACCGTCAGCCGGTCCCCGACCGCGGCGGCCACGGCCGGCAGCGCGTCGGCCGCCGCCAGGGACCCGGCCACCTGCCGGCCGCCGTGGTTGGAGACGACCACGCCGTCCATCCCGGCCTCGGCCGCGAGACGGGCGTCGTCCGGGTGCAGCACGCCCTTGAGGACGATCGGGCCGTCCCAGTTCTCCCGCAGGAAGGCCAGGTCCGGCCAGGTCTTGCCCGGGTCGGCGAACATGTTCACGAAGTGCAGCACGGCCGCGTCGGGGTCCTCGTGCACCGGCTTGGCGAGCCCCGCCGCGAACGCCGGGTCGGTGAAGTAGTTGGCGGTGCCCACGCCGCGCAGGAACGGCAGGTACGCCTGGTCCAGGTCGCGGGGCCGCCAGGCCAGCAGCGGGGTGTCCAGCGTGACGAACAGCGCCGTGAAGCCCGCGGCCTTCGCCCGCCGGAGGAAACTCCGGGTGACCTCGCGGTCCTTGGCCCAGTAGAGCTGGAACCAGCGCTCGCCCTCCCCGGAGGCCTTCGCGACCTCCTCCAGCGGGGTGCTGGAGGCCGAGGACAGCGTGAACGGCACCCCGAGGGCCGTGGCGGCGCGGGCGGCCGCGGACTCCGCCTCCGGGTGCATGATCGACAGCACGCCGACGGGGGCCAGCGCGAGCGGAGCGGGCAGCGGGCGGCCCAGCACCTCGACCGAGAGATCCCGTTCGTGCACGTCCCGCAGCATCCGGGGCACGATCCGGTGGCGCTCCAGCGCCGCGCGGTTGGCCCGCGCCGTGCTGCCGTCCCCGGCGCTGCCCGCCACGTAGCCGACCGGACCGGGGCCGAGCCGCCGCTCGGCCATCTCCTCCAGCCGCGTGAGATCGGTGGGCAGCCGGGGCACGGCTCCCGTCATCCCGTTGAGGTAGATCTCGTACTGGAAGTCCGCCCAGTGCCGCGTCATCCGTACCTCTCGCCTCTCTTTCCGCCGTCGAAGCGGAATGTTTCAGGCCGATTGACCAACCGCCGCAATCTCGCCACCTTGGCGATCCCGACACTCTACGGCGGCTCTGTTGAGGGGGACACGTGTGCGAGCAGCGTGACTTCGCGCCACTGATTCAATACTCAAAGTTACTGAAAAGTGTGGGGCCGATGTGTGTTTTCGATGGGCGTTCGACAGACTCACGCTCGCCGAACCGGCACCCGGCCGGCCGGCTCCGAGGCCCACACGCTCTTGGAGCCGCACCCGGTCGTCCGATCGAGCGGAAGGATGCACACGATGCCGAGCCCCGCACGCTGGACAGCGGCCCTGACCCTGAGCGCGGCCGCGGTCTGCGGGCCGCTGGCGCTGCCCGCCGCGGCGGCCCACGCCGCGACCGCCGGCCCCGCCTCGCTCTACGCGCCCACGGCGCTGGTGCTGAGCGTGGGCCACGGCGAGCGGGCGGCCGACGCCACCGCCGAGCGCGCCGTCACCCTGAGTTGCGCGCCCACCCCCTCGGGCACGCACCCGGCTCCGGCGGAGGCCTGCGCCGAACTGAGAACCGTCGACGGCGATCCGGCGTCTCTCAGCCCGGGGGACGGTGTCCTCTGTACGAAGGAGTACGACCCGGTGGTGGTCACCGTGGAGGGGGTGTGGCGCGGCAAGCGGCTCTCCTACGAGCGGAGCTTCGCCAATCCGTGTGTGAAGAACGCGTACGGCCCCGCCGTCTTCGCGTTCTAGTCCCTTGAGCCGGTGTCCGCCTCGGAGACTGTTCCGTCGCGCAGGACACCGCGGAGCTCGGGACCGTGTGACCCCGTGAGCGTGGTTCGGGGGTTCGTGACTGGGGAGTAACGCACCTCCGTCACGGTGTCACGCGGTCCCGTACGGGGGCCGGTCGGGCAATGTGGGGTTGCCGGCCGGCCCCCGCATTCATGCGCGGGGGACAGTGGGCCCCTCCGCCGCATGGGGGGACTGTCCGCGCAGGACGGGCTCACTCCGGCGTGCGGGCGCGGCGGCGGTGGCTGGTGTCGCACCAGGGGAAGCGCCTGCTCCGCCGGCAGGTGCACAGGGCGACCCGGAAGCGGTCCGAGGACACCACCGTGCCGTCCTCCGTCTCGACCTCCACCGGGCCCTCCATCAGGATCGGCCCGGTGCGGCCCATGGTGATGCGGCGCGGGGCGCCGGACGCGGTGCCCCCGCCGTCCTGCGGGCACGGCCCCTCAGCGCTGTCGTACGGCACGGATCACCACCAGCTCCTCCTTCTCGCCCATGTCCGGGTCATCGGCCAGCAGGCCGCGCTCGCGCAGCCAGGCCCGCCGCTCCCTGAGCACCGGCCCGAAGGCCACCCAGCGGCGGTCCGCGACCTCCGGCGTCAGGCCGGCGGCGCGCAGTTGCTCCAGGGTCCGCTCGGGGCCGCTGAGCACCGAGTGCACCAGGAGCAGCACGCCACCGGGCCGCAGCAGCTTCGGTGCCTGCCCGCAGATGCGGTCCAGGACCAGACGCCCGTCGTGGCCCGCGTCCCAGGCCCGCGCCCGGCCCCGGGGTTCCTGGTGGCCGTGCGGGGTGGGGACGTACGGGGGATTGGCCAGGACCAGGTCGAAGGTCTCGCCGGCCACCGGCGTGAACAGGTTGCCGCGCAGCGCGCGGATCCTCAGACCGGCCCGCCAGGCGTTGAGACGGGCCGCGTACACCGCGCGACGCGACACGTCCACCGCCGTCACACGGGCGCCCCGGCGTGCGGCGACCAGGGCGAGGGCGCCCGAGCCGGTGCCCACGTCGAGTACGAGGGCGTCCGGTGCGAGCGGCTCGTCGGACAAGGCACCGGCCAGGAGGGCCGTGTCGTCTTGCGGGGCGTAGACACCCGGGAGAACCAGAGGTTTCACGGATGCCGGGTACCCGCGATCTCCTCAAATATCTTGACCTGTCCGCGAGGCCCCGACGAGGGCCTCGGGGGCCGGTGGGAGAGGGGTGCGCAGGGAGGAACGGCCGGCCCGCCAGGCCGCCAGGAGGCGCTCACCGAAGCGGCCCTCCAGGTACTCCGTCGCGTCGATGCCGAAGGTGACGTCCTCCTCCAGCTCCGGTTCCTGCTCCAGCAGGCCGCCGATGACGTCCCGGCGGACGATCTGCTCGTGCACGGCGTCCGCCTCGACGTGCTCGTCGTAGAAGAACCGGGCGGCCGGCCCGGCACCCGCGCGCCGCATCGCCTCCGCCAGGCGGCGGGAGCCGGGGGAGGAGGTGATCTCGACGGTGGCGAAGTGCCCGACGAGGGCGCCGCGCAGGCTGCGGTGCAGCCCGAACAGGGACATGAGGTTCACATTGGCGAGCATCTCGGCGCACGTGGCGTCGAGGTAGTGGCCGTAACCCGTGTCCAGGTCCAGGTCCGTCATGAGGCCGGCGAACAGCCGGGCGTGCACGCGCTCGGGGCGGCCGCCGCCGTACTCGTCGAACTCCACGGCCGCCATCGCCGCCTTGGCGCGGCCCCACAGGCGGGGCAGCACCCACGCGTGCGGGTCGGCCTCCTTGAGGTGGTACAGCGAGCGGTGGGCCGCGTACTCGCGCAGGTGCTCCGGGGCACCCTCGTCGCGCAGGAAGTGGGAGACGCCGGTCGCGGTGGGCGCGCCCGGGGTGTCCACGGGCTCGACGAGGAGGTCCTCCAGCGCGTCGGAGAGGGTCTTGTGGGCCGGGGTGTCGGCGCGCAGGGCGGTGAGGAATCGCTCCTCGAGGGCGGCGCGCAGGCCGAGCAGGGCGGGATCCCACTCCAGGTCGGCGTCCACGCCCTCGAAGCCCCGGTAGTGCAGCTCGTAGCAGGTGTACAGGGCGAGCTGGAGGTCCTCGCCGTAGGGGTCCGCGGTGGCGGTGTCGGGCGCGGGGTGCGGCACGCCGGGGTGGCGCAGGCGGTGCAGGACGGCGGTGGAGAGAGGGCCGCGGGGTGCGGGGAGGGTGGGGCCTTCCTGGACGGTGCGGGAAGTGCGCGGGCGGTTGCTCATGAGGTGCGGGTACCCTGTTTCGCCCCCGCCGCGCCCTGTCTCCTACGGCGCGCCGCGCGCGGCCATGCGCAGGGGGGTCCGGGGCGCGGGGCAGCTTCCGCCGGCCGGGGTGCGGGTGAGGTCGGCCCACCAGGCGGGGCCGTCCTCGATATGACGGAGGAGGATGCCCTCGCGGATCGCCCAGGGGGACACCGTGAGGGTCTTGATGCCGGTCAGCTTCATCGTCGTGTGGCCGATCACCGCGCCCGCCAGACTCTGCCGGGCGCGCGGCGCCGAGATGCCGGGCAGATGGGCGCGTTCCGCCGCCGGGAGGACGGCCAGGCGGTCGAGCTGACGGCGCAGCTCGCCGCGGCGCAGCTCCCGCTCCACGAAGGGGCCGTGCCGGCCCGGCGCGGCTCCGCAGAGCCGGGCGAGCTGCTGGAAGGTGCGCGAGGTCGCGACCGCCGTGCGCGGGCCCTCCCAGCGGATCCGCGCGGCCACGTCCCGCAGCCGGTGGCGGATCGCGCGCCGCATCGCCCGCACGCTCTCCGGGGACGGCGGGTCCTCCTCGTCCTCGAAGAACTCGTGGGTCAGCCGGCGTGCCCCCAACGGCAGCGAGGCCACGAAGTCGGGCAGCCGGCCCCGGCCGAACGCCACCTCCAGGGTGCCGCCGCCGATGTCGAGGAGCGCCAGCGGACCCGACCGCCAGCCCATCCACCGCCGCGCCGCGAGGAAGGTCAACTCGCCCTCCACCTCGCCGGGCAGCGTGCACAGCGGCACCCCGGTGCCGGCGCGCACGGCGTCCAGGACCTCCTGGCGGTTCGGCGCGCTCCGGACGACGGCGGTCGCGAAGGCCAGCGGTTCGGGGGCGCCCCACCGCCGTGCCGTCGCGTCGGCCGCGGCGACCGCCCCGACCAGCCGCCGCACGGCCTCCTCGGGCAGGGGGCCGCCCGGTTCGGCGTGCTGGGACAGCCGCAGCCGCCATTTCGCGGTGTGCACGGGCAGCGGAATGCCGCCGACCGCGTCCGCGACCACCAGCCGCACCGTGTTCGACCCGACATCCAGCACACTCACCCGCATGGGGTGCGACCTACCCGGATCACGGCCCCGCACGCCCGGGCGCCGGGGGCGCGAGGGGTCACGTCAGTTGCCGGCGCACCAGTTCCCGCAGCCGGCCGTCCTCCTGGGCCAGCAGGACCGCGGGCGGCCCCTCCTGGACCACCTTGCCGTCCTCCATGACCACCACCCGGTCCGCGTCCAGCACCGTGGTCAGACGGTGGGCGATGACCACGCGGGTGGCGTCGAGCGCGCGGGTGCTCTCGATCACCGTGCGCTGCGTGGCGTTGTCCAGCGCGCTCGTCGCCTCGTCGAGGAAGAGGACGCGGGGGCGGCGCAGCAGCGCCGCCGCGATCATCAGGCGCTGGCGCTGACCGCCCGAGAGCGAGCCGCTGCCCTGCACGATGGTGTGCAGGCCCATGGGCATCGCGCGGATGTCCTCGCCGAGCCCGGCCAGTTCGGCCGCCGCCATCGCCTCCTCGGGGGTGCACGGCTCCGTGCCCCGGATGACGTCCAGGATCGAGCCCGTCATGGGCTGCGCGTGCTGCAGCACCACCCCGCACTGCCGCCGGACCGCCGAGTGGTCCAGCGCGGAGAGGTCCTGACCGTCGTACAGGACGCTGCCGGACACCGGCCGCTCGAAGCCGATCAGCAGCCGCAGCAGCGTCGACTTGCCGCAGCCGCTCGGCCCGACGACCGCCACGAACTCGCCCGGCCGGACGGCGAAGGACACGTCGTCCAGGACGAGGGGGCCGTCCTCGCCGTACCGGAAGGAGACCCGCCGGGCCTCCAGGGCGCCGCTCAGCTCGCCCGGGGGCGTGCTGCCGGAGCCGGCCTCGGGCGGGGTGTCCAGCACCGGGCGGATCTCCTCCAGGAGCGGCAGCGCCGCCACCGCCGAGACGAAGGCGCCGGTCAGCTGGGTCACCGAGGTCAGCACCATGGTGACCGCGGTGCTGAAGGTGAGGAACTCCGCCGCCGACAGGGAGCCGCGGGCCGGACCGGCCAGCAGCATGAACATCAGCAGCGAGCACAGCGGCAGATAGACGGCGCCCAGCACGGTGTTGAGGTTCTTGATGGCGCCCACCCCGCGCTGCAGCTCCCGGCTGCGCGCGAACTGCCGTGCCCAGGCCGCGTAGGCGTAGTTCTCGGCCGCCGCCACCCGCAGCTTCGGCAGACCGCGCAGGGTCTGGTAGGCCTGGTTGTTCAGCTTGTTGGTGAGCACGTTGAGCCGCCGCTGCCCGCGCACCTGCCACAGCCCGAGCGCCAGGAACACCGCGGCGATCACCACCAGCATGGCGAGGGCGGCCAGCGCCAGCGGCACGCTGTACCACAGCAGCAGGCCCAGGTTCATCGCGCCGACGGTCACCGACTGCACGAACACCGGCGCGACCCCCGCGAGCAGCCGGCGGATCGCGCTCACCCCCATCGCGGCGCTGGCCAGTTCGCCCGTGGACCGCCCGGCGAAGAACGCCGTGGGCAGCCGGAGCAGCCTGTCCCACACGGCCGGCTGGAGCGTCGCCTCGATCCGGCCCTCCAGCCGCAGCAGCGTCATGTTCTGCAGCAGCGTGAACGCCGCCGAGACGAGGCCCGCCACGATCACCGCGAGGCACACCTGGGCGATCAGGTCCTCGCGGGCCCGCGGTACGAAGGAGCCGAGCACCTTGCCGGTGGCGACCGGCACCAGCGCGCCGATCGCGAGCGTCACCAGGGTGCTCAGCAGCAGCCGGCCGAGGTCGCGGCGGCTGCCGCGCAGCACGAACCGGGCGAGCCGCGGCAGGGACAGCCGCCGCTCGGGCAGCGGACGGTAGAACATCACCGCCCCCGGCTCGAACTCGCCCGCGTTGACCTTCTCCACCGGTGTCTCGCGGCCCGAGGCCGGATGCACCGCGACATAGCCGCCGCGCCGCCACAGCAGTGCCACCGGCGCCCCCGACAGGGCCCGGCGGCCCACCAGCGGGCCGACGTCCTCCCGCCACCAGCGCCCGGCCAGCCGCACGGTCCGGGTCCGCACCCGGGAGGCGAGCGCGATCCGCTCCACCGGGTCGAGCCGCTCGCCGCCGGCGCCGCCCCGCGCCGGGTCGGTGAGTTCCAGACCGGCCGCCTCGGCGACCAGCGCGCACGCGGCGTACGTGGCGTCCGCCTCGGCGGCCGTGGCCCGCCGGCCGGC
>BNBP01000120.1 GCA_014656015.1 Streptomyces griseoaurantiacus
ACGGGGTATCAACATATCTGGCGTTGACTTTTGGCACGCTGTTGAGTTCTCAAGGAACGGACGCTTCCTTCGTACTCACCCGAGAGACTCTCTCAGGCTTTCCTCCGGGCGCTTCCCTTCGGTGTTCTCAACTCTACCAGCGTTTTCCGGGGCTTTTGACCACTGTCCTGCGGGAACGCAGGAAGCGACCCCGGAAATAGGATCTGGTGAATTGATTACTGCCGGGTGAGGGCGCTTGGCCACGCCGCATCGCCCCCAGCAGGAGTTCAACTCTACAGCGGTCCGTCGAGGAGGTGCAAATCGATTGCCCTGCCCTCCTGGGCGCCCGACCCGCTCGTCTGCTGCGGAACCCGTACCTCCCATGACATACGCTGCTGTCCGACCCGTCGAACCGGGCATCCGGCCAACGGCGGACCTGCGGTTCTTGTACGTTTCCACCCCTCGGGAGGCCCCCCATGACCACCGTCTCGTCCCCTCTCGCAGGGCGCGCGATCGGACTCCTCGCGGTACCCGATCCCGTCTTCTCCCAGGCGATGGTGGGGCCCGGCACCGCCATCGACCCCGTGCGTGAGCCCTCGGAGGCGACCGCCCCTGTCGACGGTGTCGTCGTCTCGCTGCATCCGCACGCCTTCGTCGTGGTGGACGGGGACGGGCACGGCGTGTTGACGCACCTGGGTATCGACACCGTTCAGCTCAATGGCGAGGGCTTCGAGCTCCTCGTCAACAAGGGCGACACCGTGACGCGCGGCCAGGCCGTCGTCCGCTGGAATCCGGCGGCCGTGGAGGAGGCCGGCAAGTCCCCGGTCTGCCCGGTCGTGGCGCTGGAGGCCACGGCCGAGTCCCTGTCCGCCGTCCGGGAGAGCGGGGACGTGGCGGCCGGCGAGCAGCTGTTCTCCTGGCAGTGATCTCGAAGCCGTCCCTGGCGGCGCGGAAATTGGACGAGCGCGGCGGTGGTACCCGCCGTACGAGCGGAGACGGTTGACATGGAAGCAACGCTGCGAGGCGTCGGTGTGAGCCACGGTGTGGCGATCGGCGAGGTACGGCACATGGGTACGGCGGTGCTGGAGCCGCCGGCCAAGCAGATACCGGTGGAGGAGGCGGAGCGCGAGCAGGGGCGCGCCCGTCAGGCGGTGGAGGCCGTCGCGGCGGACCTCAACGCGCGCGGCAACCTGGCGGGGGGTGACGCGCAGGCCGTGCTGGAGGCGCAGGCCATGATGGCCCGGGACCCCGAGCTGATGGCCGACGTGGAGCGCAGGATCGCGGTCGGCAGCACGGCCGAGCGTGCCGTGTACGACGCCTTCGCCTCGTACCGTGCGCTGCTGGCCGGTGCGGGTGAGTACCTGGCGGGCCGGGTCGCCGACCTCGACGACGTGCGCAACCGCATCGTCGCGCGCCTCCTCGGGGTGCCGATGCCGGGTGTCCCGGACAGCGACCGGCCGTACGTGCTGATCGCCCGGGACCTGGCGCCGGCCGACACCGCGCTGCTCGACCCCTCGCTGGTTCTCGGTTTCGTCACCGAGGAGGGCGGGCCGACCAGCCACAGTGCCATCCTCGCGCGTGCGCTGGGTGTGCCCGCCGTGGTGGCGCTGCCGGGCGCGGGCGAGATCGCCGAGGGCACGGTGATCGCCGTGGACGGCAGCACCGGTGAGATCTTCGTCGAGCCGGACGAGGAGAAGAGGGCGCTGCTGGAGGCCGCGGCGGCCGAGCGGCGGGCGGCGCTGGCCGCGTCGACCGGGCCGGGCGCCACCTCCGACGGTCACAAGGTGCCTCTGCTCGCCAATGTGGGCGGGCCCGCGGACGTGCCGGCGGCGGTGGAGGCCGGGGCCGAGGGCGTCGGGCTGTTCCGCACCGAGTTCCTCTTCCTGGACGACAGCGAGAACGCGCCGTCCGAGGAGAAGCAGGTCGAGGCCTATCGCCAGGTCCTGGAGGCCTTCCCCGAGGGCCGGGTCGTGGTGCGGGTGCTCGACGCCGGTGCCGACAAGCCGCTGGACTTCCTGACTCCCGCGGACGAGCCGAACCCGGCGCTGGGCGTGCGGGGTCTGCGCACCCTGCTGGACCACCCCGAGGTGCTGCGCACCCAGCTCACCGCACTGGCCAGGGCGGCCGAGGGGCTGCCGGTGCATCTCGAGGTCATGGCCCCGATGGTCGCGGACCGCGCCGACGCCAAGGCGTTCGCCGATGCCTGCCGTGACGCCGGCCTGCGGGCCAAGTTCGGGGCGATGGTCGAGATTCCCTCGGCCGCGCTGCGGGCCCGGTCGATCCTTCAGGAGGTCGAGTTCCTGTCGCTGGGTACGAACGACCTCGCGCAGTACACGTTCGCCGCCGACCGACAGGTGGGCGCCGTGTCCCGGCTGCAGGACCCGTGGCAGCCCGCGCTCCTCGACCTGGTGGCGCTGGCGGCCGAGGCGGCCGAGGCCGAGGGCCGGAGTTGCGGGGTCTGCGGTGAGGCCGCCTCGGATCCGCTGCTGGCGTGTGTGCTGACCGGTCTGGGGGTCACCTCCCTGTCGATGGGTGCGGCCTCGCTTCCCTACGTGCGGGCGACGCTGGCCAAGCACACGCTGGCCCAGTGCGAGCGTGCGGCCTCGGCGGCGCGGGCGGCGGACACCGCCGAGGAGGCCCGTGAGGCCGCTCGGGCGGTGCTGTCCGGCGAATAGGGCGAGCAGGGCACGGCACGCGGTGCCGCGCCGGAGTCGAGGGGCGCTTCACCCGCGGGTGGGGCGCCCCTCGTCGTGTCCGGGCGGCGGGTGTCAGTGCGGGTGGCCGGGCAGGCCGATGTCGCCGAGGTCGGGCGGTGCGCAGTAGTCGACGCCGGACTCCGGGGAGAGGAGGTCGCCGGAGACGGCGTCGGTGCAGTAGGCGTCGAAGACCTCGGCCGCGGTGAGCGGCGCCAGGCCGCCCTCGCGCAGGCGCCAGCCGTGGACCCGGTCGGGCGCGCCCGGGACGCTGCCACGTACGACGAGGCCGCCGGGGCTGTCGGTGGCGAGGCCGAGGGCGAGGACGGTGGTGAATTCGAGCGCCTCGGTGTCGTCCAGTCGCGAGGTGCCGTCCGGGTCTTCATGGGTGCGCAGGACGGCGAGGAGGGGTTCGGGCTGGGTGGCGACGCTGCAGACGAGGTGGCGTGCGCCGGCGGCCGGGGCGGCGAGGATGCGGGAGAGCAGGGCGGAGGCGTGTGCCAGGGCGGCACGGCCGATGTCCTCGCCGCAGCCGGCGCAGGGGCCGAGGGCGGCCAGGGCGGTGGCGGCGTACTCCCAGGTGGCCTGGCGTACGGCCTCGTCGACGAGGTACGGGACGAGGTCGGACAGGGGCTGGCCCTCGTAGGGAACGGCGGGGCCGGTGAGGGCCAGCCGGGCGGTGAAGCGGGTGCGGCTGGCCGGGGCGTCGGGGTCGAGGCCGTTCTCGGCGCAGTACTCGGCGTAGTCCTCGGGGTCGAAGAGGGCGACGGTGGTGTGGCTGCCCTGGTCGGCGAGGGTGCGGAGCAGGATCTCCACCTGCCGCAGGTAGGTGGAGTGGTCGTCGAAGGCGAAGGTGCGGTAGCGGCGCATGGCGCCGAAGTCCTGCTCGTCGGCGAGCAGGCCGATGGTTCCGGCGATCTCGCGGCGCAGTACGCGTCGCATGGTCTCGTTGCGGGTGTCCCCCATGATGCCCCCCTGTGGCTGCGTGACGGCGCGCGGAGTCGCACACCGTGAGCACGGTCGCTCCATGCTCACTCACAGTAACGGGAGGCACTGACATCGCCCCTGGGCTCGCGCGTGCGGCTCGGAGCAGGGGGTGGCGGCGCCGGACGGCCGTGATGCGGCGACCGTCCGGCGGCGGGTGGGAGGGTCAGGCGCGTGTGCGGGCGAGTTCCTCGTAGAAGTGCAGCAGGTCGAGGTTGTCGATCGAGCCGGGGTTGACCGCCTTCTCCAGTGGGGTGCCCTGGAGAAGGCGTTTGACCGGGACCTCGATGCGCTTGCCGGTGAGGGTGTGCGGGACGCCGGGGACCTCGATGATCTCGTCGGGGACGTGGCGCGGTGAGAGCTGTTCGCGGATGGCCCGCTTGACGCGGTCGAGCAGGGCCTCGTCGAGTTCGGCGCCGGGGGCGAGGTGCACGAAGAGCGGCATCCAGTAGCCGCCGTCGGGCTGTTCGATGCCGAGGACGAGGGATTCCCGGATCTCCGGGAGGCGTTCGACGACCTCGTAGATGTCGGCGGAGCCCATGCGGACGCCCTGGCGGTTGAGCGTGGAGTCGGAGCGCCCGTGGATGATCACCGAGCCGCGGGAGGTGAGGGTGATCCAGTCGCCGTGGCGCCAGACTCCGGGGTAGACCGAGAAGTAGCTGTCGCGGTAGCGGCTGCCGTCCGGGTCGTTCCAGAAGCGGACGGGCATGGAGGGCATCGGGTTGGTGACGACGAGTTCGCCGACCTCGTCCACCAGGGGGTCGCCGTTCGGGTCCCAGGACCGCAGGTCGGTGCCGAGGCAGGGGGCCTGGAGTTCGCCGATGTACACCGGGAGCGTGGGGACGGCTCCGGCGAAGCAGGAACAGACGTCGGTGCCGCCGCTGACGGAGGCGATCCACAGGTCGGCGCCGCTGTCGGCGAACTCGTCGTGGAGCCAGCGGAAGCCGTCCGGCGGCAGGGGGGAGCCGGTGGTGGCGACGCACTTCACGCGGGAGAGGTCGTGGTCGCGGGCGGGGTGCGCGCCGGCCTTGCGGCAGGCCATGACGTAGGCGGCGGAGGTGCCGTACAGGGTGGCGCCGGTGCGTGCGGCGATCTGCCACTGGGCGTCGACGGCGGGGTGTCCGGGGCTGCCGTCGTAGAGGACGATCGTGGTGCCGGTGAGCAGGCCGGAGACGAGGAAGTTCCACATCATCCAGCCTGTGGACGTGTACCAGAAGAACACGTCCGCGGGGCCGAGGTCGCAGTGCAGGCCGAGCTGTTTGAGGTGTTCGAGGAGGATGCCGCCCTGGGACTGGACGATCGCCTTGGGCAGTCCGGTGGTGCCCGAGGAGTACAGGACCCACAGGGGGTGCTCGAAGGGGACCTGCTCGAACTCGGGTTCCGTGTCGGCGGCCGTCAGGGCCGCCCAGTCCAGGGCGCCCTCGGGGGCGTCCGTGCCGAGCAGCGGGATGTGTACGATGGCGCGCAGGGTGGGCAGTTCGCGGCGGAGTTCGGCGACCGTCTCCCGGCGGTCGTGCTCCTTGCCGCCGTAGCGGTAGCCGTCGACGGTGAACAGGACGACGGGTTCGACCTGCTGGAAGCGGTCCAGGACGCTGCGGGCGCCGAAGTCGGGGGCGCAGGAGGTCCACACGGCGCCGACGGCCGCGGTGGCGAGGAAGGCGACGGCGGCCTGCGGGATGTTGGGCAGGTAGCCGCTGACGCGGTCGCCGGGGCGCACGCCGAGGGCACGCAGTTCCGCGGCCAGGGAGCCGACCTGCCTTCGCAGTTCGGCCCAGGTGACCGGGCGCGGGACCTGGGTCTCGTCGACGGCCAGGAGGGCCGGTTCGTCCGGGCGGGTGGCGGCCGCGCGCAGGGCGTGCTCGGCGTAGTTGAGCCTGCTGCCGGGGAACCATTGCGCGCCGGGCATCGCGCGGTCGCCGAGGACCCGCGTGGGGGGCGTGGAGAAGCGCACGTCGAACCACTGGGTGACGGCCGTCCAGAAGGCCTCGGGCTCTGCCACGGACCAGCGGTGCAGGGCCGGGTAGCCGCCCTCGGCGGGGGCCTGGTGGCGCTCGGCCGCCCAGGACTGGAAGGCCGTGATCCGGGCCTGGGCGATGCGGTCCTCGTCGGGCCGCCAGAGCGGCGAGGGGTGCGCTGAGGTCATGGGGCGGCTCCCGGGCTGTACGCGTCGTGTGCGCGCTCGCGCGCGGGTGGGGTGCGCGGCACGCGGTGACACGGACGATGCCATGTGATCGACTTCCGCACCAGGGTGCGCCGCAGGGCGTCGGCCACGTGAACATGTCCTTCCCCTGCTGGTGAACGGCGGTTGAACGGCTTCGGTGTGCGGCCTCGGCGATGGCAGGGTGAGCAGCATGGACGGTCGTGACCTGGTGCGTTGGGCGAGGGTGTGGGGTGCGGGGGGCGCGGCGCGGGGGTTGCGCGGGGTGCGGGCGGCCTGGCGCAGGAGGCGCGCGGACGCCCTCGGGCTGCCGCCGCGGGGCGCGGAGCGGGCCAGGGTGCCGGGTGCGGTGCGGGAGGCGGAGCCGGGGCCCGGTGGCGGGGTGATCCGGTTCGCGCGTGCGGAGCTGCGGGTGGCGGTGGCACCGGACGGGGCGGTGTTCCTGGGGTGGGACGGGGCCGGTCCGCTGCCCTCGTACGCGCTGGCGGGGGCCTGTCCTGAGCCGGATCCGAGGGCGGCGCTGGAGCCCGACAAGGACGGCGGCTGGCGGGTGGTGGCCGAGCGGGTCACGGTCGCGGTGTCGCGGTTCGGCGGGATCGAGGTGCGTACGCCGGGCGGGGTGACGCTGCGGCGGGAACTGCCGCCCCGGTGGTGGGAGCCGGTGGGCGGCGGCCCCGCGCGCTGGACCCAGCGGGCCGAGACGGCGCCGGACGCCCGGGTCTTCGGCCTCGGGGCGTGGGCGGAGGGGCCGCGGCTGCGGGCCGGGAGGTACCGGCTGTGGAACGCGGGGCGGGTGCCGGGGCCCTCCGGTGACGGAAGGCCGGGTCCGGCGATGCCGGTGCAGCTCGTGGTGGCCGACGCGGGCACGCATCTGGTGTTCCACGACTCGTCCTGGGACGGGACGGTGGTGCTCTCGGAGGGTGAGGAGGGGGCCGGTTCGGGGCACGACCGGCCCGCGACGTGCGAGGTGCGGATGGAGGGCGGTCCCCTGCGCTGCTGGGTGGTGGTGGGCTCCCCCGCCCGCGTGCTGCGCGTCTGGGCCTCGCTGACGGGCGGGGCGGCGCTGCCGCCGGCCTGGGCGCTGGGGCACCAGCTGGCGCCGGGCGACCGCGGCGACGAGCGGGAGGTGCGGCGGCTCGTGGCGGAGTACCGGACGCGCGGGCTGCCGTTGGACGCCGTGCACCTGGGGGCCGGGCACGCCGACCGGCAGCGGGTGTTCACCGTCGACCGGGAGCGGTTCCCGAAGCTGCCGGTACTGGCCGGGGAGCTGCGACGGGAGGGGGTGCGGCTGGTGTCCTTCGTGGAACCCGCCGTGCGTGCGGAGCCCGGGTACGCGGTCTTCGAGGGCGGTGGGGCGGAGGACGTGTTCGTGCGGGAAGCCTCGGGGCGGCGCGTGGAGGGGCTCGCCCGGCCGGGGGCGGCGGTGTACCCGGATTTCACGCACGCGCGGGTGCGCGCCTGGTGGGGTGCGCAGTACACGGAGCGCCTCGCGCAGGGCTTCGCGGGGTTCTGGCACGAGGGGGACGAGCCGGTGTCGTTCGCGGCCTTCGGGGAGAACACGTTGCCCCGCTCGGCCCGGCACGCGTTGGAGGGCCGGGGCGGGGATCACCGGGAGGCCCACAACGTGTACGCGTTGTGCATGGCGCGGGCGGCGCACGAGTCCCTGCGGGCCCTGGCGCCCGGGGAGCGGCCCTTCGTGGTGTCGGGCTCGGGCTGGGCGGGCTCGCAGCGTCACGGGGGTCTCTGGGCGGGCGGAGCGGTGGCCGGCTGGCCGGGGCTGCGGGCCTCGTTGTCGCTGGTGCTGGGGCTCGGGTTGTCGGGGGTGCCGTACGCCGGGGCGGACCCGGGCGGTGGGGAGGGCGGATCCTCGCCCGAGCTGTCCCTTCGCCGGCTGCAGCTCCAGGCGTACCTGCCGCTGTTCCGTACGCGTTCCGGGGCGGGGGGCGAGCCCTGGGAGTGGGCGGCGGAGGTGCGGGAGCACGCACGTGCGGCCCTGCTCGAGCGGCGCCGGCTGCTGCCGTACTTCCTGACGCTGGCGCATCTGGCCCGCCGGACGGGGGCGCCGTACGTGCGCCCGGTGTGGTGGGGGGCGCCGGAGGACCGGGGGCTGCGGGACTGCGAGGACGCGTTCCTGCTCGGTGACTGTCTCCTGGTGGCGCCGGTGCTGGAACCGGGACGGGACCGGCGTACGGTGCGGCTGCCCCGGGGGCGCTGGTACGACACGGCGACGGGGCGGGCGTACGAGGGGCCGGGGAAGGTCGTGGTGGAGGCCCCGCTGGCGCGGATTCCGGTGCTGGCGCGGGCGGGCGCGGTGCTGCCGGTGCGGGGCGCGGACGGGGGTGTGGAGCTGGAGGTGTGGGCGCCGGGGCGCGGGCGGACCGGGGGCGGGTTCTTCGTGCCGGAGGGGGGTGAGGGCTCGGACGAACCGGTCGTCGAGCGGTATGTGGCCCGGCGGCACGGCGGGCGGGTCCTCGTGCGCGGGCACGGGGCGGAGGGGGAACCGCCGTATCCGGTGCGGGTCCGCGGGCTGCCCGGCACGTGAGCGAAACGGCCGGGGCGTGCCCTCCTCAGATGTAGCGGCCCTCGAACCAGGCGCGGACGGCCAGGGTGTGCAGGGGGAAGGCCAGTTCGACGGGGCGGTGCAGGAGTCGCCGCTCCTCGGTCTCGCCGGTGCGGGTGAAGAGCGGCAGGTCGGCGGCCGGGCGTTCGGGCAGGAGCCCGAAGAGCAGCAGGTGGCCGTCGGGTGAGCTCATCGCGTCGGCGAGCCGCACCTCGCGGTCCGCCGCGTCGATGCCGGTCTCCTCCCTGAGTTCCCGGACGACGGCGTGCCGCCAGTCCTCCCGGTGGTCGACGAAGCCGCCGGGCAGTGCGGTGCCGCCCCGGGCCGGGGGGATGACGCGGGTGATCACGACCAGGCCGGTGCCCCGGGTGTCGTACGCGGGCTGGAGCGCCACCGCGACGGGCAGTGGGTTGCGGTGGGCCACGGTGCCGCAGGCGGCGCAGGTGCGCGGCCATCCGGTGAGGGCCTCCGGGTAGGGCGTGCCGCAGCTCGCGCAGTGGGAGTCCGGGCGCGGGGCGGCGGAGGGGTGCTGGGATGCGGACACGCCGCGGACTGTAGCCGATCACCGCTCGGACGTCTGCGGTCCGGGCACCCCGGTCCCGACGGGGCGCCCGGGGCCGTGGCTCAGCGTTTCCCGGGGAGGGAGGCGCGGGAGACCGGGAAGTCGAAGTAGGTGCCGGGGTACGGCTCCGGCTGGTACGTGTAGTGCCACCACTCCTCGGCGAGGTTGACGAAGCCGAGGCCCTCCAGGGTGCTCTTCAGCAACTGGCGGCGGGCGCGCGGGGCGCCGGTGACGCGGGGGTCGTCGGTGTGGGCGAGGGTGTCGAAGCAGTCGTAGCCGGTGCCCATGTCCACGGAGTTGTCGGGGAACCGCTCGTCCTTGGGGGCGTAGCAGGGCACCAGGGGCTCGCCGGGCACGTAGGGGCGTGTCGGCCGCGCCGGGAGTTCGACGAGGGTGAGGTCCATCGTGGAGCCGCGGCTGTGGCCGGACTTCTCGGCGATGTAGCCGTCCTCGAACAGTCTCGTCTTGTCGACCCGGGGGTAGAACTCCGTCTTCATCCGCTGGTCGTCGAGGTCCTCGGCCCAGCGCACGAAGTGGTCGACGGCCCGCTGCGGCCGGTAGCAGTCGTACACCTTCAGGGTGTAGCCCTGCGGACGCAGGCGTTTCTGGGCCCGGTGCAGGGCCTCGGCGGCGGGGCGGGTGAGGAGGCACAGGGGCTGCCGGTAGCCCTCGACCGGTTCGCCGACGAAGTTGTGCGGGGTGGCGTAGCGGATCTCCTCCAGGATCGTCGGGTCGACGTCGCGCAGCGCCACGAAGTCGGCCGGGGCCTCGGGTGCGGGGGTGGCCCGGGCGGGGGCGGTGGCGGCGCCGAGGGTCAGGAGCGCGGTCAGGGTGGTCACCAGGGCGCGGACCGTGCGTGGGAGAAGTGTCATGCACCCTGCGTTTATCAGATCTTCGGGCGCGGGCGGGGTGAAGGCGGAGGGATGGCCGGAACCACCCCCGTCGGTCCCGGCCATCCCTCGCGCTATCTCGGACGCCGTCGGGGCCCGCACGGTTCTCCCGGTCGCCGGTGGTTTCCGCGGCGGCCGGAAATCCGCGCTCCCCGGGGATCCGAAAAGCGCGGTCAACGCCTCGGGGCGCGGGGGCGGCCGGCGCCGCCTCGTGGTGGCCTCGTCGGCGCGAGGGGCGGGATCAGGGGTTCCGGGCCCAGAATGGAGATGTGCGTTTCACCCGCTTTTCGCATGATGCGTTCGGTCGTTCCGTCGTTGTCGTCCCGCGCCTTGACGCCCCAGGAGCACCGGTGAACACTTCCGGAAGGCAGTCGGCCCGCCGCGCGACCTCGGAACCGCACCTTGCGCATCTCCCGAACCGAGCGACCAAGGGGTAAGTCATGCCGGACACCGCCCACACGTACGTCGCCGCGATCGACCAGGGCACGACGTCGAGCCGCTGCATCGTCTTCGACGGGGACGGCGCGATCGTCGCCGTCGACCAGCGCGAGCACCGCCAGATCTTCCCCCGGCCGGGCTGGGTGGAGCACGACGCCACCGAGATCTGGTCCAAGGTGCAGGCCGTGGTGGCGGGCGCGCTGGCCAAGGCGGGGCTGCGCGCCAACCAGCTCAGCGCCCTCGGCATCACCAATCAGCGCGAGACGACTCTGCTCTGGGACCGGGCCACCGGCAAACCCGTGCACAACGCGATCGTCTGGCAGGACACCCGGACGGCCGACCTGTGCGAGGACCTGGGTGGCGCGGACGGCCAGGACCGGTTCCGCGAGCAGACCGGGCTGCCCCTGGCCAGCTACTTCTCCGGGCCCAAGGCGTCCTGGCTGCTCGACAACGTGCCGGGGCTGCGCGAGCGGGCCGAGCGGGGTGAGATCGCCTTCGGGACGATGGACTCCTGGCTGATCTGGAACCTCACCGGCGGCCCCGACGGCGGACGGCACGTCACCGACGTCACCAACGCCTGCCGCACCATGCTGATGGACCTGCGGACCCTGCGGTGGGACTCCGCGATCTGCGCCGCCATGAACGTGCCCGAGTCGATGCTGCCGGAGATCCGCTCCTCGGCGGAGGTGTACGGCACGGCGGTGGGCCAGCTCGCCGGCGTCCCGGTCGCCTCGGCGCTCGGCGACCAGCAGGCGGCCGTCTTCGGTCAGGCCTGCTACGACGTCGGCAGCGCCAAGAACACGTACGGCACCGGCAGCTTCCTGCTGCTCAACACCGGAGAACGTCCGGTGCCCTCGAAGAACGGCCTGCTGACGACCATGGGCTACAAGATCGGTGACGAGGCGCCGGTCTACTGCCTGGAGGGCTCGATCGCGATCACCGGCGCGCTGGTGCAGTGGTTCCGCGACCAGCTCGGGATCATCCGCAGCGCCGACGAGATCGAATCGCTCGCGGCGAGCGTGGAGGACAACGGCGGGGCGTACATCGTGCCGGCGTTCTCCGGCCTGTTCGCCCCGTACTGGCGTTCGGACGCGCGCGGGGTGGTCACCGGGCTGACCCGGTACGTGACCAAGGCGCACCTCGCGCGGGCGGTCCTGGAGGCGACGAGCTGGCAGACCCGCGAGGTCGTGGACGCGATGTACCAGGACTCCGGAGTGCGGATCAACACCCTCAAGGTGGACGGCGGCATGACCGCCAACAACCTGCTCATGCAGCACCAGGCGGACGTGCTCGGCGTGCCGGTGATCCGGCCGAAGATCTCCGAGACGACGTGTCTGGGCGCCGCCTACGCCGCCGGTCTCGCGACCGGGGTGTGGAACAGCCTGGACGAGCTCAAGGCGCACTGGGCGAAGGACGCCGAGTGGACGCCCCGTATGGAGGACTCCGTGCGGGACCGCGAGTACCGCAACTGGCGCCGGGCGGTGGAGAAGAGCTTCGGCTGGGAGGAGCGGGGCGGCGGGGACTGACCGAGGACGACCGGCACGCGGGCGACCCATACGCGGGCGGACGGGTACGCGGGTGGGTGCGCGCGGGCGGACGGCGCGGGAGTGGGTACGCGCGGGCGGCCGGCACGGGAGTGGGTACGCGCGGGCGGCCGGCACGGGAGTGGGTACGCGCGGGCGGCCGGCACGGGAGTGGGTACGCGCGGGCGGCCGGCACGGGAGT
>BNBP01000121.1 GCA_014656015.1 Streptomyces griseoaurantiacus
CCCGGCGGGCAGCGCGACCACGGCGCGCAGGGCGCCGCGGCGCAGCAGGTCGGCGCGGATGCGGCGGCCGGAGCGGCGGGAGGCGGCGGCGGGCGGCATCAGCAGCACGGCGCTGCCGCCGTCCTTGAGACGGGCCAACGCGTGCTGCACCCAGGCGAGTTCGGACTCGGTGCGGGCCGGGAGGCCGTACTCCCAGCGGGGGTCGTAGGCGAGTTCCTCGTGTCCCCAGTTGCGCTCGTTGAACGGGGGGTGGCACAGCACGACGTCGGCCCGCAGGCTCTCGTGGGCGTCCGCGCGGAGGCTGTCCCCGGCGGCGGCGCGGACGAGGGCGCGGGTGTGCAGGGCGAGGCGGAGCGCGGCGAGGGCCGCGAGTTCGGGGGCGGCGTCCTGCCCGTACAGGCTCTGCTCGGGGGCGCGGCCGAGAGCGCGCAGCAGGGCGCCGGTGCCGCAGGCGGGGTCGAGGACGGTGCGGGCGGGGCCGGCCAGCTCGGCCATCAGGTCGGCGAGGCCGGCCGGGGTGAGCGTGTACTGGCGCGGGTTGGCGTCCAGGTGCCGGCCGAGCAGGAACTCGAACGTCTGCCGCGCGCCCAGTTCGGCCGCGAGGTCGACGGTGCCGCGCAGCAGCGGGGCGGAGGCGCGCAGGGCGGCGGGTTCGGGGACGCGCACGGCGGGGGCGCGCAGCGCGCCGAAGCGGGCGCCGAGCACCTGTTCGAGGTGGGCGGGCAGGAGGCGGGCGAGCCGCTCGTCGGAGCCGGCGGAGACCTCCAGCCAGACGGTGGGCCGGGCGTGGAGGAGGAGCAGGACGCAGCCGGCGTGCAGCAGGCCGGTGACCGGGCCCTCCGGATGTCCCGCGAGCTGCTGCCGGACCCGCTCGCGCAGCGGAACCTCGGCGAGTTTGCCCTGCTTGCGCAGCCATTCCTCGACCTCGGTGAGCGCGAAGGCGGGGCTGGTCCCGGTGCCGCCGACGGGCTTGGGGAAGTCCGCGTGGCGGCGGCGCCAGTTGCTGACGGCGGCACGGCCCACGCCCGCGAGCCGGGCGATTCCGGCGGCGGTCACCTCTGTGGCGTTGTCCTGCACGAGATCCCACTCTCCTCGGCCTGAGGGCCGTCCGTGGCGGCCGATGATACCGACGCACCGACCCATGAGGCATTCACGGACGTGTACACAGTGCTTGACGTGACTCTGGTTGACTCGGTTCACAAGCTTCTGCTCTGATTACCCCGCCACGGGCGACTGCCGGAGGGGGGCGGTCGCCCGTGTCCACGCACATCAGAGGGGGAGAGGCCACATGGGGATCAAGGGCAGACTCGCGCTGAACACGGTCGTCACGATCGCCGTCATCGGAGCCGCCTCGGCCCACGCGGGAAGCGGCCGGGGCACGCCGCCCCCGGCGTCCACCGCGCGCCCGGCGACACCGGCACCGGCGGCGGGTGGCGCCACCGGGAGCGCGAGGACTACGCCCCCCACGGCGGCACAACCGCCCCCGCCCTCGGCGACGCCCCCGGCACCGCGACGGTGACCCCCACCCCGAGCGACACGTTCCACACCCGAGAAGACCCGCAAAGACCTGAGAAGGCCCGAGAAGAGCAAGAAGGAAGAACGACCGTGATCGGCCTGACCCTCACCTGTGTACGCCTGATGATCCGGGCGAGCCTCGCCTGCCTCGACCTGATGTTCCTGCTGGCCACGCTGGGCAAGGTCGACCCGCGTACGCGCCACGTCCTCTGACCCGTTCCCTGACGACGAGTCCGGGGTCGACGGCCCGCAGCGCGTCGATCAACCGCCGGGTCCGGGCCGCGTCGGGCGAGGGATACGAAGAGGAGAGCCGGGCCGTCAACAGGGCGCGGAACACCTGCCGGAACATCGAGGACGGCGAGGACGGCGAGGACGGCCAGGACGGCGAGGAAGCGACCCAGGTCCGCACCATGGCCGAACTCCGCCTCGAGGGCGGCAACGTCCCCGGCCTGGGCCCCGACCGGGCCGCACGGATCGTCGCCGCCGTCGAGGAGACCTTCTGCCACCAGGGACTTTCGTTCGGATCAGGCCGGCTGGAAGGCCCGGTGCCTCCTCGGCCGGCCCGAGCGGCCCCCGCGACACCGGGACGATCCGAACGGGAGACCCCGGGGCGCCGGGGCCCGGCGCCGCGCCTCCGTCAGTCGGCGTGGAAGCGGGACGGGGCCTTGGTGGGGTTGCCGCCGGTGGGGAGCTTCTGGTCGGGGCAGGCCGTCAGGACCTTCCTCATCGCGGACTTCTCCGCCGAGGTCACCCACAGCCCGTACTTCTTCTTCACCGCGACCTGCGCGGCGACGTACGCGCAGCGGTACTTCTTGTTCGGGGGCAGCCAGGTCGCGGTGTCGCCGTCTCCCTTGCTGCGGTTGGGTGTGGCGCCCACCGCGAGCAGGTTCAGCGGGTCGTTGGCCAGCGCTATGCGCTTGGCGGGGTCCCAGTACTTGGCGCCCTTCTGCCAGGCGTCGGACAGGGCCACGAGGTGGTCGATGTCGACCTGGCTGCGACCCCGCGCGAACGTCACCGCCTTCCCGCTGTAGGGATCGGGGTCCAGTTCGCCCGAGGCGACCTTGCAGTGCCCGTCGGTGTACTTCACGTGCTCCAGGTCGCGGCGCAGGATGTCGTCCCGGGTGTCGCAGCTGTTGGAGTCGGTGTCGGCCCAGGCGCTGCCGAAACGTTCCCTGCTGTAGCCGGTCTTGGGCGCCCGGCCCTTGACGGCCAGCGCGTCGGCCGCGGCGAGGGCGCTGCCGCGGGAGGCCGTCGTCTCCTGCGGTCCGCGTCCCGCGGAGCCCTTCCCCACGTCGTCCGTCTTGCAGCCGCTCACGGTGACCAGTGCCACGGCGGCGACCGCGACCCCACCCCTCCATCGCCTCACGCGAGGTCCTCCCTGCCTTGATGTGCGCACGTTCAGTGGTGCGTCTCCACCGTAGCGAGCGGAGTGTCATGCGCATACCACCACTCAACGGGCAACAGGTGCACGCCGGGCGTATCGTCGGTAGTGAGGCACCTGTACGTCCCTCCTCCGGAAGGAGCCTCTGGATGGGTATCTTCGACCGACTCAAGAGCGCGGCGCAGAGCGGCAAGGGCCGGAAGATGTCCGAGAAGATGTCGGACCAGGCCGAGCGTCGTGTCAACGACAAGACCGGCGGCAAGCACGCCGACCAGGTCGATCAGGCCCAGCAGCAGATGGAGGACCGGCTGGGCATGAAGCGGGACGAGCCGTAGCCGGCGGGCCGCGACAGGTTCCGGACGGCAGGGGCCCGTCCACCGAGGGGTGATCCCCGGTGGACGGGCCCCTTCCCGCGTCCAGGGGCCGGCCGCCCCCACCGGCCCCGCCGCCCCGCGCGCGGAAAGCGCCCTGAGAGCGCCCAGCGGATACCCCACGAACGCCCTAGGAGCCCTAGGAGGCGAGTGCCCTAGGAGTCGAGCACCGACGTCAGGAACTCGCCGACCCAGGACAGCAGCTCGCGGCCCACCAGGGGCTTGCCGCCGATCTTCGCCGTCTTCGGGCGGGGGATCAGCACCTGGTGGGTGGCCGGCTTGAGGACGGCACCCGGGTAGAGGCGCTTGACGCGCAGTTCCTGCGATTCGCGCAGGTCCACCGGCGCGAAGCGGATGTTGTTGCCCTGCAGCACGACCTCGCCGACCCCGCACGCGCGGGCGAGCATCCGCAGGCCCGCGACCAGCAGCAGGTTCTCGACCGGCTCCGGCAGCTTGCCGTACCGGTCCACCAGCTCCTCGCGCACGGCCGCGACGTCCTCCTCCGTGGTGGCGGAGGCGATCGCCCGGTACGCCTGGAGGCGCAGCCGCTCGCCGGGCGCGTAGTCGTGCGGGACGTGCGCGTCGACCGGCAGCTCGATCTTGACCTCGAGCGGCGGCTCCTCCTGGGCCCCGCCGTCCAGCGCGGCCCGGTAGTCAGCGACCGCCTCGCCGACCATGCGGACGTACAGGTCGAAGCCGACGCCCGCGATGTGCCCGGACTGCTCACCGCCCAGCAGGTTGCCGGCGCCCCGGATCTCCAGGTCCTTCATCGCCACGTACATGCCCGCGCCCATCTCGGTGTGCTGGGCGATGGTGGCGAGCCGCTCGTGCGCGGTCTCCGTGAGCGGCTTCTCCGGCGGGTACAGGAAGTAGGCGTACCCGCGCTCGCGGCCCCGGCCGACGCGGCCGCGGAGCTGGTGGAGCTGGCTGAGGCCGAAGTTGTCGCCGCGCTCCACGATGAGGGTGTTGGCGTTGGAGATGTCGATGCCGGACTCGACGATCGTCGTCGAGACGAGGACGTCGAACCGCTTCTCCCAGAAGTCGACGACCACTTGCTCCAGCGCCTGCTCCGACATCTGCCCGTGCGCGGTGGCGATGCGCGCCTCGGGCACGATCTCCCGCAGCCGGGCCGCCGCGCGGTCGATGGACTCCACCCGGTTGTGGATGTAGAAGACCTGGCCCTCGCGCAGCAGTTCACGGCGTACGGCCGCGCCGATCTGCTTCTCCTCGTACGGCCCGACGAAGGTGAGCACCGGGTGGCGCTCCTCCGGCGGCGTGGTGATCGTGGACATCTCGCGGATGCCGGTGACCGCCATCTCCAGGGTCCTGGGGATCGGCGTCGCCGACATCGTCAGCACGTCGACATTGGCCCGCAGCTTCTTCAGCTGCTCCTTGTGCTCGACGCCGAAGCGCTGCTCCTCGTCGACGATGACCAGGCCGAGGTCCTTGAACTTGGTCTCGGAGGAGAACAGGCGGTGGGTGCCGATGACGACGTCCACCGAGCCCTCCCGCAGCCCCTCCAGGACCGCCTTCGCCTCCGTGTCGGTCTGGAAGCGGGAGAGGGCCCTGACGTTGACCGGGAACTGGGCGTAGCGCTCGGAGAACGTGCCGAAGTGCTGCTGCACCAGCAGCGTCGTGGGCACGAGGACGGCGACCTGCTTGCCGTCCTGGACCGCCTTGAACGCGGCGCGGACGGCGATCTCCGTCTTGCCGTAGCCGACGTCGCCGCAGATCAGCCGGTCCATCGGGACCGACTTCTCCATGTCGTCCTTGACCTCGGCGATCGTGGTGAGCTGGTCGGGGGTCTCCGCGTACGGGAAGGCGTCCTCCAGCTCGCGCTGCCAGGGCGTGTCGCCGCCGAAGGCGTGTCCGGGCGCCGCCATGCGCGCGCTGTACAGCTTGATCAGGTCCGCGGCGATCTCCTTGACCGCCTTCTTCGCCCGCGCCTTGGTCTTCGTCCAGTCGGCGCCGCCGAGCCGGTGGAGGGTGGGCGCCTCGCCGCCGACGTACTTGGTGATCTGTTCGAGCTGGTCGGTGGGGATGTACAGCCGGTCGCCCGGCTGGCCGCGCTTGGCGGGGGCGTACTCGACGACCAGGTACTCGCGGGTCGCGCCCTGCACGGTGCGCTGCACCATCTCGATGTAGCGGCCCACGCCGTGCTGCTCGTGGACGATGTAGTCGCCCGTCTCCAGGGTGAGCGGGTCGATCGTCTTGCGGCGGCGGGCGGGCATCCGGGCGCCCTCGCGGCCGGCCGCCTTCTGCCCGGACAGGTCGGTCTCGGTGAGCACCGCGAGCTTCAGCGCGGGGTCGACGAAGCCGTGGTCGATGCAGCCGCAGGCGACGTGCACCACGGACGGGGAGATCTCGCCGAGGTCGACGTCGAGCCGGGCCGCGACGCCCTCGCCGCCGAGCACCTCGACGGTGCGGTAGGCGGGGCCCTGGCCCTCGGTGACGAACACCGTGCGCCAGCCCTCGGCGAGCCAGCCCTTGGTGTCGGCGAGCGCCTTCGCGGTGTCGCCGCGGTAGCTCTCGGGGGCGTGCATGCCGAGCTTGAGGGTGTCGGCGTCCAGCTCGAGGTCGGCGGCGAACGGGGAGACCGACCACCACATCATGTCCAGCTCGCGCGCCCGGTCCCGCACGTCGGCCAGCGGCCACAGGGAGGCGGCGTCCACGTCGATCGGCGCCTCGCCGCCCGCCCGTCGCCCACCACCGCCCTCGCCGGAGCGGACTTCGTCCGCGCTGGACATCGCGGTGGCGGCCCAGGAGGCCTGCAGGAACTCCTGCGAGGTCGCCACCAGGTCCGCCGAGCGGGTGCGCACCCGCTCCGGGTCGCAGACGACGGCCATCGCGCCCTTGGGCAGCACGTCGAGCAGCAGTTCCATGTCGTCGACGAGGACGGGCGCGAGGGACTCCATGCCCTCCACGGCGATGCCCTCGGCGATCTTACCGAGCAGTTCGCCCAGCTCCGGGTGGTCCTCGGCCAGCGCGGCGGCCCGCTCGCGCACCTCCTCGGTCAGCAGCAGCTCACGGCACGGGGGCGCCCACAGGCCGTGCTCGGCCACCTCCAGGGAGCGCTGGTCGGCGACCTTGAAGTACCGGATCTCCTCGACGTCGTCGCCCCAGAACTCCACGCGCAGCGGGTGCTCCTCGGTGGGCGGGAAGACGTCCAGGATGCCGCCGCGCACGGCGAACTCGCCGCGCTTCTCCACCAGCTCCACGCGCGCGTACGCGGCGGCCGACAGGGCGGCGACGACCGCGCCCAGGTCGGCGGTCTCACCGCTCCTCAGCGCCACGGGGACGAGGTCGCCCAGGCCCTTGACCTGCGGTTGCAGCACGGAACGCACGGGGGCGACGACGACGGAGACCGGGCCGGTCTCCGGGTCGTCGGCGCGGGGGTGGGCGAGCCGGCGCAGCACGGCCAGGCGGCGGCCGACGGTGTCACTGCGGGGGCTCAGACGCTCGTGCGGGAGGGTCTCCCACGAGGGGTACTCCACGACCCCCTGCGGCGGCAGCAGGGTGCGCAGCGCGGCGGCGAGGTCCTCGGCCTCGCGGCCGGTGGCGGTGACGGCGAGGACGGGGCGGCCGGTACCACGGGCGAGCGCGGCGACGGCGAAGGGGCGCGCGGCGGGCGGGCCGACGAGGTCGACGTGCATGCGGTTGCCGTCCGCGGCGGCGGTGACCGCCTCCGCGAGGGCGGGGTCCTTGACGACGGCGTCGAGCAGACCGTGCAGGCTCATGAAGGGCTTTCCATCCATCCCGGCCGAGAGGGGCCGCCGTGGGGCGGCGTGCAACGCGAGCACCCGACACGCGAGGCGGGCCGGGGGTTCCTCCCAGGGTACGTCTCCCCCGCCCCGGTCACCGTCCGGTTTCCCCGGCCACCGCCCCCCGCACGGGGCGCTGCCCCGTCCGCCCGGCAGGGACTCCGCCACCCCGCTGCCCCCGCACGGGGCTCCACCCCGTCTCGCGCGGTTCCCCGTGCCCCTGGAACCCCGGGCGCGCCCGACGGCGAGAACGCGGGGAACCGCGCGACCGGCCACGACGCTCCCGCAGTCCGCACACGACGGACGCCCCACGGCGAACCCGCCCGACCCCGGCGGCGTCGGCCCCCGGCGGCGTCGGCCCCCGGCGGCGCCGGACGCCAAGAGCCCGGGTGGAGAGGGCAACCTCTCCACCCGGGCTCACCGCACCCCCGTACGGCAGGCGGCGGCTACTCCGTCGCGATGGCGGTCAGCACGTTCATCCGCCCCGCCCGGAACGCCGGCACCAGCGCCGCGAAGAGGCCCACGAACGCCGAGCCCACGAACACCCCGATGATCGTCGGCCACGGGATGTCGAGCACCTTCAGGCCCTCGAGCGCCAGCAGCTTCTGCGCGCTCGCGCCCCAGCCCATGCCGAGCCCGAGGCCGAGCAGCGCGCCGAAGAGGGCGATGACCACCGACTCCAGGCGGATCATCCGCCGCAGCTGCCGCCGCGAGAGACCGATGGCCCGCATGAGGCCGATCTCCCGCGTGCGCTCGACCACCGACAGCGCGAGCGTGTTCACCACGCCCAGCACCGCCACGATGATCGCCAGCGCCAGCAGCCCGTAGATCAGGTTGAGCAGCTGCCCGATCTGGTCCTTGAGCTCCTGCTTGTAGTCGGTCTGGTCGCGCACCGTGTACTGCGGGTAGTCGTGCAGCTCGGCCTTGAGCGCCTTGTACGCGGCGTCCTGCTGCCCCTCCTCGGACGAGCCGAAGAGCACCACGTCCAGCGGCATCCGGTCGGCGGGGACGTACTTCGCCAGGGTGGCGGTGGACGTGTACATCGCACCCTTGTCGATGACCACGTCGTCGCTGGTGATCGCCCGCACGGTCAGCCGCGCCGCGGAGCCGTCCTTGAAGTCGACCTTGATCTTCGAGCCGAGCCGGACGCCGTGGTCCTCGGCGAACTTCTCGTTGACGGACATGGAGTCCGGCTTGTACGCGTCGGCGATGTCACCGGCGACCGTCTTGGTGCGCACGTCCTCGGCGTACGTGGGGTCGGCCGCCGTGATGTCGGTGTCCTTGAGCGTCTTGCCGTCGGGCGTGGTGTAGTCCGCCTCGGTCACCCGGTACTCGGTGACCCGTTCCATCCCCGGCACCGACTTGACGGCCTTGACGGCCTCGGGCGTGATGAGCTGCCCGCTGTCGGACTGGATGATGAAGTCGGTGCCGACGGTCTTGTCGAGCTGGTCCGTGGCCGAGGCGACCATGGAGGAGCCGACCACGGACAGGCAGGCCACCAGGGCGAGGCCGATCATCAGGGCGGCGCCGGTGGCACCGGTGCGGCGCGGGTTGCGCAGGGCGTTGCGCTCGGCCATCCGGCCGACGGACCCGAGGGGCCGCAGCAGCACCGTGCCCAGTACCCGCACGACGCCGCTCGCCAGCAGCGGTCCGACGACGACGAAGCCGATGAGGGTGAGGACCACGCCGAGCCCGAGCCACGCGGACCCCTCGGTCGCCCCGCCGGCCTGGGAGGTGGCGTAGAGCGAGACCGCTCCGGCGCCCGTGAGGAGGATGCCGAGGACGGCGCGGACGCGTCCGGCGCGGGCGTCCGCCGGGGCGCCGGCGTCGCGCAGCGCGGCCATCGGCGAGACCTTGCCGGCCCGCCGGGCGGGCAGGTACGCGGCGAGGACGGTGACGATGACGCCGAGGGCGATGCCGGCCACCGGGGTGGTCCAGGCGACGGTCAGGTCGTCGGTGGACAGCTTCATGCCCACCGAGCCCATGACCTTCATCAGCCCGACCGCGATGCCGACCCCCGCCGCGACACCGAGCACGGAGCCGACCACGCCGAGCAGCAGCGCCTCGACCAGCACCGAGCGGTTGACCTGCCGGCGCGAGGAGCCGATGGCCCGCATCAGGCCGATCTCCCGGGTGCGCTGGGCGACCAGCATGGAGAAGGTGTTGATGATCAGGAAGATCCCGACGAGGAAGGCGACTCCGGCGAAGCCGAGCATCGCGTACTTCATGACGTCGAGGAAGCCGCTGAGCTCCTTCTGGTTGGCGTCGGAGACCTCCTTGGCGGTCTGCACCTTGTAGCCGGTGCCGAGCGCGCCCAGGACGTTCTTCTTCAGCGCCGGGTCCGTGACGCCGGCGGCGGCCGTCACGTTGATGCTGGTGAACACGCCCGTCCTGCCGACCAGGGTCTTCTGCGCGGTCGCGGTGTCGAGGTAGAAGATCGCGGCACCGGGGTTGGTGACGGTGAACGCGGCGAAGCCGGAGATCCTCGCCGAGTGCGTGCCGGTCGCGCTGATCACGGAGATCTCGTCGCCGAGCTTCAGGTGGTGCTTGTCGGCGGTGTCGGCGTCCACCATGATCTGGTCCGCGCCCTTGGGTGCCGCTCCGCCGGTGATCTTCATGGTGCGGGCGTCGTTGCCGTTCCAGCTTCCGACGATGGTCGGCGCGCCGCTGGTGGGCGACAGGCTGTCCTTGTCGGCGTCGACGACGGTCACGGAGGAGGAGAACATCGTGCCCTCCGCCGACTTCACGCCCTCGGCGCCGCGCACCTTGCCGACCACGGAGGCCGGGAGCACCGGCGGCCTGCCGGTGTCGGAGGTGGTCTCGCCGCTGTCGGAGGCGTCCTTCGGGGACACGGTCACGTCGGAGGAGGTCGCGGCGAACAGCTTGTCGAACGTCGTGTTCATCGTGTCGGTGAACACGAGCGTGCCGCACACGAACGCCACCGACAGCAGGACCGCCACGGCCGACAGCGCCATGCGTCCCTTGTGCGCGAAGAAGTTGCGCATCGAGGTCTTCAGGACGGTCATGACGTGCGCCCCCGGGCGTCGAAGTCCTTCATGCGGTCCAGGACCTGCTCGGCGGTGGGGTGCCGCATCTCGTCGACGATCCTGCCGTCGGCCAGGTACAGCACCCGGTCCGCGTACGAGGCCGCGACCGGGTCGTGGGTGACCATCACGATGGTCTGGCCCAGCTCGTCGACGGAGGTGCGCAGGAAGCCGAGGACCTCGGCGCCGGCCCGGGAGTCCAGGTTCCCGGTCGGCTCGTCCCCGAAGATGATCTCGGGCCGGGCGGCCAGGGCCCGGGCCACGGCGACGCGCTGCTGCTGGCCGCCGGAGAGCTGGGTGGGCCGGTGCTTGAGCCGCTCGGCGAGACCGACGGTCGCCACCACCCGGTCCAGCCACTCCTTGTCGGGCTTGCGGCCCGCGATGTCCATGGGCAGCGTGATGTTCTCCAGCGCGTTCAGCGTGGGCAGCAGGTTGAACGCCTGGAAGATGAACCCGATCCGGTCCCGTCGCAGCTGCGTGAGCTTCTTGTCCTTCAGACCGGTTATCTCGGTCTCGTCCAGGTGGATCTGGCCCTCGGTCACGGTGTCGAGCCCGGCGAGGCAGTGCATCAGGGTGGACTTGCCGGACCCCGAGGGACCCATGATCGCGGTGAACTGACCGCGGGCGATGTCCACGTCGACGTGGTCGAGCGCGACGACACGGGTCTCCCCGGAGCCGTACGCCTTCACGACCTGCCGCGCTCGCGCGGCAACGGCCGTACGCCCTCCAGTACCCCCGTGCCTGGGAGTGGTCACAGCCGATGTCACGGTATGTCTCCTATGTAGGTGTGTACTGCGGAAATGCTGTAGATGTGCTTCAGATGCGCTCTGGATGCGCGTACGCGCGCCGTCCGGCGCGCGGGTGAGAAGGGACGGTCCGCTCCGCGAGAAGGTGCGGTGCGGGGCCGAAGCGGTACGTCGACGAGTCTGGCGCCGGCGGCCCCTCGGGCGCGCTGGTGCCGAGCCCCCTCTTCCGCTGGGGAAAACCCCACCCCTTCACCTGCGGTCCGTACGACCCCCGTGCGTCCCGACCGCTCCCCAGCGGCGTAAAGCCAGCCTAAGGAGTTCCCCTGCCGTTTCTCGTCCTCCGGCGGGACGACTGCACCCCCGGCCCTACTACGGAGAATCCCCTAGTGACCTGAGTCGGAGATTCGTCGGCAGTAGGCGGCGACTTTGTCGAGGATCTCGTCGGCGGTCTTCGTCCAGACGAACGGTCTGGGGTGCTCGTTCCAGTCGGCGAGCCAGCCTCGG
>BNBP01000122.1 GCA_014656015.1 Streptomyces griseoaurantiacus
CAGGGCGGCGCGCGCTCCGGCGCACGGCGGGACGGCCGCGACCCCCTGGCGCTCGGCGCCGCCATCAACCGGCTGATCACCGAGCGGGGCTGGGAGACGCCCGCCGCGGTGGGCGGGGTCATGGGCCGCTGGCCTGCGATCGTCGGCGAGGAACTGGCCCGGCACTGCGTCCCGGAGCGGTACGACGAGGACGAGCGGGTGCTGACCGTGCGCTGCGACTCCACGGCGTGGGCGACGAATCTGCGGCTGCTCGCCCCCCAGCTCGTCGCCCGTCTCAACGAGGACCTCGGCCACGGTGCCGTCCGGCAGATCAAGGTGCAGGGTCCGGGGGGTCCCGCACGCCGTTACGGGCCGCTCAGGGCCCCCGGAAGCACCGGTCCCGGCGACACCTACGGGTGAGCTGCGTCACGTCTCGCGGGGCAGGGGCACCTCGCGCCTGTGCCCGTCGTTCGCACGCCCGCGCGGGCGCCCAGGAGCCGCGGAGTGGTCCGCCGGCGCGCACCGGCTGCCACCCCTCCTCCACAACTCGCCATCAAAGCGGAGAAACCGCACGTCAGAGCGGGGAAAACGGAACCCACGCGGTTGCGAACGGGCCTCTGTCCGCCCTCTTGCGGAGGGTTGACACCCGGAAGCGCTGAGTGCCGCTGTGAGCCTCTTGGGGCCCCGCTCCGAATATGGGGAGTCGGCCGAGCCCGGTTGAGGGCGGCACATGCGGACCCAGGTACCGGCAAACCCCCATCAGTGTCAGCGCTACCGGTAGACTGGAAGCAATCCCGCCCCGCTTGTGGGACACACACCGAGCACACCGAGCAACGCTGAGCAAGGCTTACCAACGCAACATGCCGCAGCCGCTCCGGTCACCCGCCGCGAGTTTGGCTTGTGCTGTGCCAGAAAGGGCGCTTCGTGGCCGATTCCGGCAACCCCAACGAGAACATCCCGTCCACCGACGCCGGCGCGCACGACCCGGGTCCGACCTCCTCCTCCGGTTCCCCCGCCGGCGAGGGTTCGCCCGCGTACGACGCCAGCGCCATCACCGTGCTCGAGGGTCTTGACGCGGTCCGCAAGCGACCCGGCATGTACATCGGCTCGACCGGTGAGCGCGGTCTGCACCACCTGGTGTACGAGGTCGTGGACAACTCCGTCGACGAGGCGCTGGCCGGTCACGCGGACACCATCGACGTCACGATCCTCGCCGACGGCGGCGTCCGGGTCGTCGACAACGGCCGAGGCATCCCGGTGGGCATCGTCCCCTCCGAGGGCAAGCCGGCCGTGGAGGTCGTGCTGACGGTCCTGCACGCGGGCGGGAAGTTCGGCGGGGGCGGCTACGCGGTCTCCGGCGGTCTGCACGGCGTGGGCGTCTCCGTGGTGAACGCGCTGTCGACCAAGGTCGCCGTCGAGGTGCGGACGGACGGGTACCGCTGGACGCAGGACTACAAGCTCGGTGTGCCGACGGCCCCGCTCGTCAAGAACGAGGCGACGGAGGAGACCGGCACGTCGGTGACCTTCTGGGCCGACGGCGACATCTTCGAGACGACCGAGTACTCCTTCGAGACGCTCTCGCGCCGCTTCCAGGAGATGGCGTTCCTCAACAAGGGCCTGACGATCAGGCTCACGGACGAGCGCGAGTCGGCCAAGGCCACCAGCGGGGCGGACGAGGCGGGCGCCGACGAGAAGGAAGAGGTCAAGTCCGTCACGTACCACTACGAGGGCGGCATCGTCGACTTCGTGAAGTACCTGAACGCGCGCAAGGGCGAGATCGTCCACCCCTCCGTGATCGACATCGAGGCCGAGGACAAGGACAGGATGCTGTCCCTCGAGGTCGCGATGCAGTGGAACAACGGTTACAGCGAGGGTGTGTACTCCTTCGCCAACACCATCCACACGCATGAGGGCGGTACGCACGAGGAGGGCTTCCGCGCGGCGCTCACCGGTCTGATCAACCGGTACGCGCGCGACAAGAAGCTGCTGCGGGAGAAGGACGACAACCTCACGGGCGACGACATCCGCGAGGGTCTCACCGCGATCATCTCGGTCAAGCTGGGCGAGCCCCAGTTCGAGGGCCAGACGAAGACCAAACTGGGCAACACCGAGGCGAAGACCTTCGTCCAGAAGGTCGTGCACGAGCACCTGACCGACTGGCTGGACCGCAACCCCAACGAGGCCGCGGACATCATCCGCAAGTCGATCCAGGCGGCCACGGCCCGCGTGGCGGCCCGCAAGGCGCGTGACCTGACCCGCCGCAAGGGCCTGCTCGAATCGGCCTCCCTGCCGGGCAAGCTGTCGGACTGCCAGTCGAACGACCCGACCAAGTGCGAGATCTTCATCGTCGAGGGCGACTCCGCCGGCGGCTCGGCCAAGTCCGGCCGGAACCCGGAGTACCAGGCGATCCTCCCGATCCGCGGCAAGATCCTCAACGTCGAGAAGGCGCGGATCGACAAGATCCTGCAGAACCAGGAGATCCAGGCGCTGATCTCCGCCTTCGGCACGGGTGTGCACGAGGACTTCGACATCGAGAAGCTCCGCTATCACAAGATCATTCTGATGGCGGACGCCGACGTCGACGGCCAGCACATCAACACCCTGCTGTTGACCTTCCTGTTCCGCTTCATGCGGCCGCTCGTCGAGGCCGGACACGTGTTCCTCTCCCGTCCCCCGCTGTTCAAGATCAAGTGGGGCCGGGACGACTTCGAGTACGCCTACTCCGACCGTGAGCGCGACGCGCTGATCGAGCTCGGCCGCAACAACGGCAAGCGGGTGCGCGACGACTCGATCCAGCGCTTCAAGGGCCTGGGCGAGATGAACGCCGAGGAGCTGCGGATCACCACCATGGATGTCGACCACCGCGTCCTCGGCCAGGTCACCCTCGACGACGCCGCCCAGGCGGACGACCTCTTCTCCGTCCTCATGGGCGAGGACGTCGAGGCCCGCCGCGCGTTCATCCAGCGCAACGCCAAGGACGTCCGCTTCCTCGACATCTGAGTCGGTCTCAGCTGACCGCACCAGGAAGGATCTTCACCAGCAATGGCCGACGAGAACACTCCCGTCACTCCTGAAGAGGGCGGCGTCATCGCCCAGCGTGTCGAGCCCGTAGGGCTCGAGACGGAGATGCAGCGCTCGTATCTCGACTACGCGATGTCCGTCATCGTCTCGCGTGCGCTGCCCGACGTGCGGGACGGGCTCAAGCCCGTCCACCGCCGCGTGCTGTACGCGATGTACGACGGCGGCTACCGCCCCGAGCGCGGCTTCTACAAGTGCGCCCGCGTCGTCGGCGACGTCATGGGCAACTACCACCCGCACGGCGACTCCTCGATCTACGACGCGCTGGTCCGCCTCGCGCAGCCGTGGTCGATGCGGATGCCGCTGGTGGACTCCAACGGCAACTTCGGCTCCCCGGGCAACGACCCGGCGGCGGCCATGCGGTACACCGAGTGCAAGATGGCGCCGCTGTCGATGGAGATGGTCCGCGACATCGACGAGGAGACCGTCGACTTCACGGACAACTACGACGGCCGCTCCCAGGAGCCGACCGTCCTGCCCTCCCGCTTCCCGAACCTGCTGATCAACGGCTCGGCGGGCATCGCGGTCGGCATGGCCACCAACATCCCGCCGCACAACCTGCGCGAGGTCGCGGCCGGCGCCCAGTGGTGCCTGGAGCACCCGGAGGCCCCCCAGGAGGAGCTCCTGGAGGCGCTGATCGAGCGCATCAAGGGCCCCGACTTCCCGACCGGCGCCCTGGTGGTGGGCCGCAAGGGCATCGAGGAGGCGTACCGCACGGGCCGCGGCTCGATCACCATGCGCGCGGTGGTCGCGGTCGAGGAGATCCAGAACCGCCAGTGCCTGGTGGTCACCGAACTGCCCTACCAGACCAACCCGGACAACCTCGCGCAGAAGATCGCCGACCTGGTGAAGGACGGCAAGGTCGGCGGCATCGCCGACGTCCGCGACGAGACGTCCTCCCGCACCGGCCAGCGCCTGGTCATCGTCCTCAAGCGGGACGCGGTCGCCAAGGTCGTCCTGAACAACCTGTACAAGCACACCGACCTGCAGACCAATTTCGGCGCCAACATGCTGGCCCTGGTCGACGGTGTGCCGCGCACGCTCTCCCTGGACGCGTTCATCCGCCACTGGGTGACGCACCAGATCGAGGTCGTCGTCCGCCGGACGCGCTTCCGGCTGCGCAAGGCCGAGGAGCGGGCGCACATCCTGCGCGGTCTGCTCAAGGCGCTGGACGCGATCGACGAGGTCATCGCGCTGATCCGGCGCAGCGACACCGTCGAGATCGCGCGCGGCGGCCTGATGGGCCTCCTGGAGATCGACGAGATCCAGGCCAACGCCATCCTGGAGATGCAGCTCCGCCGGCTGGCCGCCCTGGAGCGCCAGAAGATCGTCCAGGAGCACGACGAGCTCCAGGCCAAGATCACCGAGTACAACGAGATCCTCGCCTCGCCGGTCCGCCAGCGCGGCATCGTCAGCGCGGAGCTCGCCGCGATCGTCGAGAAGTACGGCGACGACCGGCAGACCAAGCTGGTGCCCTACGACGGCGACATGTCCATCGAGGACCTGATCGCCGAGGAGGACATCGTCGTCACGGTCACCCGCGGCGGCTACGTCAAGCGGACCAAGACCGACGACTACCGGGCCCAGAAGCGCGGCGGCAAGGGGGTGCGCGGAGCGAAGCTGAAGGAGGACGACATCGTCGACCACTTCTTCGTCTCCACCACGCACCACTGGCTGCTGTTCTTCACCAACAAGGGCCGCGTCTACCGGGCCAAGGCCTACGAGCTGCCCGACGCCGGGCGCGACGCGCGCGGGCAGCACGTGGCGAACCTGCTGGCCTTCCAGCCGGACGAGGCGATCGCCGAGATCCTCGCGATCCGCGACTACGACGCCGCGCCCTACCTGGTGCTCGCCACCAAGGGCGGTCTGGTCAAGAAGACGCCTCTGAAGGATTACGATTCGCCGCGTTCCGGTGGCGTCATCGCGATCAATCTGCGTGAGCGCGAGGACGGAAGCGACGACGAACTGATCGGGGCCGAACTCGTCTCCTCCGACGACGATCTGCTGCTGATCAGCAAGAAGGCCCAGTCGATCAGGTTCACCGCGACGGACGAATCGCTGCGGCCCATGGGCCGGGCGACCTCCGGTGTCAAGGGCATGAGCTTCCGCGAGGGCGACGCGCTGCTCTCGATGAATGTTGTCCGACCCGGTACGTTCGTGTTCACTGCCACGGACGGCGGGTATGCGAAGCGAACCCCCGTGGACGAGTACCGCGTTCAGGGACGCGGCGGTCTCGGCATCAAGGCCGCCAAGATCGTCGAGGACCGGGGGGAGCTCGTCGGCGCGCTGGTGGTCGAGGAGACCGACGAGATCCTCGCCATCTCGCTGTCCGGCGGTGTGATTCGCACGCGAGTCAGCGGGGTCAGGGAGACGGGCCGTGACACCATGGGTGTCCAACTGATCAACCTGGGCAAGCGCGATGCCGTCGTCGGCATCGCTCGCAACGCCGAGGCGGGACGTGAGGCGGAGGAGGTCGACGGCGACGTGGCCGTCGACGAGACCGCCGAGGGTGCCGCGACCACCGGCACGGACGAGGGCGAGGCGCCCTCGGCCGAGTAGCACGAGGAGTGAGCATCGTGAGCGGAGCCACGGGCGCCGGCTCGACCGGTACCCCTACGGGTACGGAAACGGACGGCGGCGGCCGTGGCTCCGCCGCGGATGCGAGAAACTCCCACGAGACGCATGGACCCCAGGGGGGAACTGTGACGGAAACCCGGGGGCCGGGGACCCAGCCGTACGCCGGCGACGCCGGCAAGGGGAAGGGCCGGCCCGAGGGCGCCCGCGGCGCCGCGGAGCAGCCCGCTCCCGGCTCGCCGCTGCCGGGGGAACGGCAGCCGCAGCAGGGCGCCGGGGGCCCCTACCACCCCCCGCAGGCCTACCAGACGCCCCCGGCGGGCGTCGTGCGCCGCCCGCGCACCGGCGCGAGCACCGCGCCGCGCACCCGCAAGGCGCGCCTGCGCGTGGCGAAGGCCGACCCCTGGTCGGTGATGAAGGTCAGCTTCCTGCTCTCCATCGCGCTGGGCATCTGCACGATCGTCGCCTCGGCGGTGCTGTGGATGGTCATGGACGCGATGGGCGTCTTCTCCACGGTCGGCGGCACGATCTCCGAGGCCACCGGCTCGAACGAGTCGAACGGCTTCGACCTCCAGGCCTACCTGTCGCTGCCGCACGTCCTGCTGTTCGCGGCGATCATCGCGGTCATCGACGTCGTCCTCGCGACGGCGCTGGCCACGCTGGGCGCCTTCATCTACAACCTCTCGGCGGGCTTCGTCGGCGGCATCGAGCTGACGCTGGCCGAGGACGAGTAGCCGTGACGTACCCCCACGTCCGCGCTGCGGGGCGGTCCCGGACAACGGATTTTGGGACTGCCCACGTCGTGCGCTAATCTTCAGGAGTCAGCGCGCGGCACACCACCGCAGAGCGCGGCGGGGCTATAGCTCAGTTGGTTAGAGCGCATCCCTGATAAGGATGAGGCCACAGGTTCAAATCCTGTTAGCCCCACCAGTACGAAGACCCCCAGTCGGCAACGGCTGGGGGTCTTCGACATCTACGGCTGACATCAACGGCGGCGATCAGCCGATGAGCGGGTCTTCCAGGAGCTCGGCGAGCATGCCCACCGCTTCGCGCCCACTGTCGCCCACGACGTGCGTGTACACGTCCATGGTCATGCTGATCTGACTGTGTCGGAGGATCGCCTGAGCGACCTCGGGACGCACCTTGAGGAAGGCCGGCAGGGTCCCGCACGTGTGTCGAGCGAGGCGGACCGTGATCCGGCGGACGCCGGCCCGCTTCACGAGCCGATCGAGCGTGGTGGGCTCCCATCCCGTCCACCGTCGCCCCAGGCAGAGCCGAGCAGACGCGGCCCAGGGCGTCCAGGTCGTTCGTACAGTGGCGCGCTCCACCTGGACGCCATGAACCATGCCTGCTCCACGGTGTGTGGGTCCACGGCGGACGGGATGGGAGCCGGGGAGGGTTGTGGTTCGGCGGACGCGGCTGACGTCGGCGCTTCAGTTCTCGGACGAGTCTGCTTCGGCGTGTTCGGCAAAGACCTCGCGTGCCACGGCGTAGCTGTCAAACGCGCGAGCGACACCCGCGTAGACGGCCATCTGGATGAAGGCTTCGACGATCTCCTCTTTGGTCACGCCATTGTGCAGAGCGATACGCAGCTGGCCCCGGAGCGGCTCGAGGATGCCCAGGCTCGCCGTAATGGTGACCGAGATGAGTGCGCGGGTGCGGAGGTCGAGGTGCTCCCTGCGAGTCCATGCGTCATTGAAGGCGTGTTCGGTCGCGATCCGTGTGAAGTCGTAGGCGTTGTCAGGTTCCGTCGGCCCAGGATCGACATACGGCGCCAGGCTGAAACCAAGGACCTTCTCGGCGTTGTTCAGAGCGCGCGTGTAGTCAGCGTCGTGTTCCGTCATGGCGCCATTCTGCGCGCTGCCGGCCCAAGAGCATTGGACCGGCACGACGCTCGAATTAGTCCACTATGTTGGGTTTTCCAAGCGTCCCTTTTCGCTGACACCAGTACCTGACACCAACAAGGCTGGACAGCAACAGACACCGCCGAACCTCGACGGACAGCCGGTCAAGGCGGGAGACGAGTTGGCCGACGTTCAGGGGCGCCATGATCGACCTGATGAGGATGAGGCCACAGGTTCACATCTGCTCGACGCGGTCGGGGTGCCGCGCTGTTGAGGGCGGAAAACGGAACGCGAAGACCCCCGACCGGCGTGGTCGGGGTCTTCGCGGGGCTGTGCGGTTGTGGGTGGGGCGGGTGGTGCTGGAGGGGCTTGGGGATGGCGGCGGGGCGGGGGCCTCAGCGCTGCAGGGGGTGACGGGGGCGGACGGGCGGGGCGGCGGCCGCCGGCGGGGCCGCGTGGGCGGCGGGGGGTTCCGCGGAGCGGAGGGCCGTGGAGGCATCCGCCTCGCCGGTGTCGCAGGCGGTGTCGTCGGAGGCCGTGGCGTCGGTGGGGCGGCGGTGGCGGCAGGACGGGGAGGAGCCGTGGGCCTCGGCGCGGATGCGTTGCTTCATCGTGGGGGGCAGTGACCTGTCCCAGGCCTTGGGCGGGAGCGCCGTCTGCGGGGCCGGGGCGAGGGCCGTCGTGGCGCCGGTGTTGCGGGCCGGCTCGTTCCGGGGTACGGACGCGGCGGCGGTCGTCGTGATCAGTCCGAGGGTCGTGCACAGCGCCAGGAAGGCGGTGACGACGGCGGTCCACAGCTTCATGACCGTGGTGCGGGCCATGGCCCCTCACTTTCGGGTCGAGCGATTTGCGTACTTTGCCCATGATGTGTATGCGGATCGCGAAGTGGGGGACCGACGCCCGTGGCGCGTTGATCGTCGGATGAACACCACCCGTTCGGCGGCGCGGAGACCGGAATGTTCCTCAAGAGGCAGGAAAGGGACCAGATATGGGCGGCCGATGCAGGTCACCGATCGATATCGGTCGGTGTGTATAGTCGGGCGCCAGAGGTCCCCTACGTCAAGGAAAGACGAGGTCGCGCGGTGAAGAAGCTTCTCCTGGTCGCACTGGCCGCCATCGGCGGGCTCCTCGTGTACCGCCAGATCCAGGCGGATCGCGCCGAGCAGGATCTGTGGACGGAGGCGACCGACTCCGTGCCCACGGGTTCGTGAGGAGCAGTACCCAGTACTGACCCGCAGCAGTCGTACGACGGACAGCAGTCGTGAACAGGCCCCGACCGCCGACGCGGTCGGGGTTTTGTGCTGTGCGGGCGCTGCCGCCGGGAGAGCGTTTCGGCCGCCTGTGCGCGATGCGGGAGCGGCCGGTGGTCGTACGGGGCAGGATGGGCGGAGGTCCGGGGCCACGGAGGGGCGCGACGACGAGGGGGCGTGGGATGCGGCGGCGTACGTCGAGGGGACTGCCCGGACGGCCCCCGGTCCGCCGGCGCCCCCTGATGCCCGTCGGCCTGTGCGCGGCCATGACCCTCGCACTGTGCGCGGCGGGACCGTACGCGGCGGCCGGCCCCTCGGCAACGGGCCTACAGACACGGGTGGTTGACGCTGCTCCGGAGGACGCGGCGGACGGTTCGTACCCGTACGCCTTCGGGGCGGACGACGAGGAGGTCGAGGGCGCCGCCGACACCGCGGACGCCGCCTCGCTGGACCCCGGCGGCACCTACCGCAGCACCCTGCCCGAGGGCGCCGTGCTCTCCTACCGTCTCGACCTCGACGCCACCGCGAACGCCTACGTCTCCGCCACCGCCGTCCCCCGGCCCGGCGCCCGGGTCGCCGCGGCGGACGGTCTGCGGGTCTCCGTGCGGGACGCCGAGGGGCACGTCTGCTCCACCGGCACCGCGCACTTCGGTCCCACCCGCAGCCCCCGCCCCGTCGCCGCCTGGGCCGGGCGGGAGACCGGTGAGGGCGGCTCGTACCTGTGCCGGGGGGCCGGGACGTACTACGCGCTCGTCGAGCGACGCGGCGCGTCCGGGGCCGCCGGTGCCTCGTCCTCCCCGGACGACTGGGACCTCGAACTCGACTACGTGACCGAGTCCGCCGCCCGCGGAACCGGCGAGTCCGCGCCCGGGAACTGGAACTCCGCCGCCCCCGCACCCGTGTCCGGCGACCCGGTGCGGCGGTCGGGCGGCGCCGGGTTCGCCGAGGCCCGCGCCCTCGACCAGGGGGTGTGGAAGGACGCCGTACGGCCCGGGCAGACGCTGTTCTACAAGGTGCCCGTCGACTGGGGGCAGCAGTTCTACGCCACCGCCGAACTCCAGGGCGGTACCGGTGGCGACGCCGGCTTCCTCGGCACCGCGCTCACGATGTCCCTGTACAACCCCGCGCGCGGTCCGGTCGACGAGGCGGAGGCCGGTTACGGCGGTGAGCGGGCCACGGCCGCGCTGCGCCCCCTGCCGCCGGTCGCCCACGAGAACCGGTACGCCTCCGTGGACCGGGTGGGCGCGATGCGGTTCGCGGGCTGGTACTACCTGGCGGTGCACCTCGGCACCCCGGTCGGTGACCGGTTCGGCGCGGGACCGTACGGGCTGACCCTGCGGATACGGGTGAGCGGCGAGGCCCGTCCGGGGCCCGTGTACACGGGGCGCTCCGCGCCGTCCGGCGTCTTCGAGGTCGGCGCCCGGACGCGCGGGGAGGCGGAGGACGGAACGGGGAACGGGACGGACGGCAGCGGCCGTGGTGCGGGCAGCCGCCCGATGAAGCTGCTCGCCGCGGGGGGACTGGGCACGGGCAGTCTGCTGCTTCTGTGGCTCGGGGTGTGGACCCTGCTGAGCCGCCGCCGCCGGCCGGCGCGTACGGGCTGACCGGCACGGGCGCGTCCGCCCCCGCACCGGCGGCGGATCAGATCCGGGTCAGCGCCCAGAAGCCGACCGCGTAGCAGACGAGTGCGAGGAGCAGCACCGGCACGGCTATCCGCGCGGGCGGGCCCGGACGGCGGGCCGCGCGTCGGCCGTGCCGCACGGAGCCCCGGGCCGCCGGGGACCGCTGGGCCGGTGGGGCGCTCGGCACGGTGCTGGGGGCGCCGAGCACGAGGCCGTGCGCCTGGTGCACGCGCACCGCGCCGCTCGCGGGCCCGGGCGCCGTGCCGTGGAGCGGGGGGACGTACGCGGGGGCGGGTGCCGGGTGCCGGGGCGCGGGTTCCGGCGCGTACGGCCGGGGCTGTGGGGGAGGGAGGTGGAAGCTTCCGGTGTCCGACATGCCGTCCGGTGGCGGCGGCTGTGAGGGCTGTGGCTGCGGGGACTGTGGCGGGGGCGTCGGGTCGGGCGCCTCGGCGGGAGGCGGGGGCACCTGCCGCGCGGCCGCGTCCGGCGCGGTCGGCGGTGGAGTGGCCGCGCGGATGTACCTCGTGGTGGACGGCGAGGGGATCGCCGTCCGGTTCCTGCACCGCGAGCAGTGGCTGCCGTGGT
>BNBP01000123.1 GCA_014656015.1 Streptomyces griseoaurantiacus
CCGAACCCGGAAGCTAAGCCTTACAGCGCCGATGGTACTGCAGGGGGGACCCTGTGGGAGAGTAGGACACCGCCGAACAAATATTGGAGAAAGCCCCCGTGCCATTGGCACGGGGGCTTTCTTGTTTTTAAGCAATTTCCGGCGGAGCGCGCGCCGGGTAGCGTGGCCGTCATGAACCACGTGATTCGTGCCATACGTACCGACGAGTGGCCGGCCGTGAAGCGGCTGCGGCTCGAGGCGTTGCGGGATCCCCTGGCTCCCCTCGCCTTCCTGGAGACGTACGAGGATGCCCTCGCGAAGCCGGACTTCTACTGGCAGGAGCGTACGTCGACTGCGGCGGAGGGGGCGTTTCAGCGGCAGCAGTTCATCGCCGAGCGGCCGGACGGCGCATGGGACGGCTCGGTGACCGTACTGGTCGAGGAGGCGGGTTCGGAGGACTTCCTCGGGCACGTCGTGGAGCGTGAGCAGGGGCATCTCGTCGGTGTCTTCGTGCGGCCGGAGCAGCGCGGGACCGGTGTGGCGGCGGCGTTGTTCGAGGCCGCGGTGGACTGGTGCCGGAAGCGGGGGCTGGACCGTGTGCGGCTGTTCGTGCACGAGGACAACGCGCGGGCGGAGGCCTTCTACCGGAAGGCCGGGTTCGTGGCCACCGGAGTCACCGGCCCGGTGCCGGGCGGTTCGGGGCACCGTGAGCGGGAGATGGTCCTGCGGTGGCCGTCCGACCCGGCCTGAGGACCGTCGTCCGGTCCTAGACCGGGAGGCGGTACTGCGGCCAGCGCGAGCGGAGTTGTTCGCGGGAGCGGAGCAGGGCCAGAGTGGGGAGGCCCCGGTCGGCGCCGGTGTCGAGGAGCTCCGGGAGCCGGGGGAGGGGGGCGACCGCCGCCACGTCCTCGAGGACGAGGGCAAGTGGTGGGTCGAGGCGACCGGCGGATGACCGTTCGGCCATGCGGCGGCCGCGCTCGACCACGTGTGAGACGAGGGCCGTCAGCAGGGGCATCGCTCCGGGATGCTGTCTGGGGTCCTCGATGGGTTCACCGACCACATAAAGCGTTCCCCCTTCGTTGACGAAGGAATCCAAGGCGAGGGCGTCACTTGGGTGGGGAGTGCAGGCCTCGCGGATATTGACGGTGAACAGCGAGGACAGTGCGCGCGCCGTCAACTCCTGTGCCATGTCGCGGCGGTCGGGATACGAGGTGAGGGCGGCCTCCAGTTCGCCCGCCGTGCCGTGGGACGCCTTGGGGTTCGTGCGCAGGGCCCGTACGGCCTCCTGGACGCCCGTGCCCTGGGCCCAGCGGTGGAGGTGGCGGACGGCGCGGCCGTCCACCGCGGCGGCGTGCAGATAGCAGCGCAGCAGGGTCTCGGCGGTGTCCGCGAGGGCCTGGTCGATCTTGGCGGTGGGGCGGACGGGGGCGAGCAGCGCCTCCGCGCGAGCCTTGGCCGTCTCCCTGTCCTCGCAGCCGGCCGTGGGGGACCAGTGGAGGCGGGCCGGGGTGTCGCACAGGTGCGAGGGGTCGTAGAGGAGGACGGGGCCGAGCTTGGCGCGGGCGTCCTTGGTCTCCGCCCACAGGGAGGGGTCGGAGGTGACGACGACGGTGGGCCCGGAGGCGTCCCGCACGGCCTGGACGGCGGCGGGGCGGCGGGAGTCGGCGTGGCCGAGGAGCACGGAGGGGTGCTCCCAGTCGTCGCCTGCCCTCGCGCCGCCCGGCCGGGGGCCCCTCGGCATCCCGTCGTCCACCGCCGGGCGCGGTGCGGGCACGCCGGATGCGGGGATGCCGGGCGCCGGCGCGGCCTCGACCGGTGGAGGCATCACGGGGGGAGCCGCTGGAGCCGGGGGAGTCACCGCGGCTCCCGGAGCAACCGGTCCGGCGGTCGGAGGGGCTGTAGGGCCCGCTGCCGGCCCCGTGGGCGTCTCCGGTGCCGGCCGTGCGGGTTCCGTCCGCGCCGCCGGGGGTGTGTTCCTCGCCTCCGCGCGCCGCCGAGCCCGTACCGCCCGCCATCGGGTCAGCGTGCCCAGGACGAACACCGTCAGGACGACGAGGACCATGAGCTGGGCGATGAACAGGCCCCAGAACAGCCCGTAACCCGAGAGCTGGTCCGCCGGGGTGTCCGGCCAGGCGCTCTTGATGTCGTGCGGCTGCCCCATCAGGTGGCGTATGGCCAGCGGAGTGCGCGAGAACGTCACGCCGTGCGGCCAGGCGCCGCCGGCGAACAGGCCGGACAGGCCCGTGGCCGTCCACACCAGCACCGTCGTGCCGAGCAGGAACAGCAGCAGCCCTATGAGCAGGCCGTCCGGCATGCCGCCGCGGCCGCCGTCCGGTGTGCCGCCTTCAGCTGCTCCGGCGGCCTGTCCGCCAGTCCGGTGACCGCGATCCTCCGGTCTCATGTCGGGTCCACGCCTCCCCGCTGTTCCCGCGCGCCCATGCCCACTCCCGGCGCCGCCCTGTCGCTCACCCTCTTTTACGCCACGGTGGACTCCGAGGACCCGTCGAGGCCGCTCAGTTCGCCCAGATGATGCTCCATGAAGGCCGCGGCCCGCTCCTCCGCCTCGAGTTCGGCGGCGCGCAGGGCGTCGTCCTCCGGTCGGTCGAAGGAGGACTCGGTCATGGCGCGGTCGGTGAAGACGAGGGGGCGTTCGGTCTCGGTGATGAGGTGCTTGACGACCTGGACGTTGCCGTTGACGTCCCAGACGGCGATGCCGGGGGTCAGCGTCGGGATGATCTCCACCGCCCAGCGTGGCAGGCCGAGCACCCGGCCGGTGGCCCGTGCCTCGTCGGCCTTCTGGGCGTAGATGGTGCGGGTGGAGGCCATCTTGAGGATGGCCGCCGCCTCCTTTGCTGCCGCCCCGTCGACGACGTCGGACAGGTGGTGGACGACCGCCACGAAGGACAGGCCGAGCCGGCGTCCGAACTTGAGCAGCCGCTGGAAGAGCTGGGCGACGAAGGGGCTGTTGATGATGTGCCAGGCCTCCTCGACCAGGAAGATGCGCTTCTTCCGGTCGGGGCGGATCCAGGTGTGCTCCAGCCAGACGCCGACGATCGCCATGAGGATCGGCATGGCGATGGAGTTGCGGTCGATGTGGGAGAGGTCGAAGACGATCAGGGGGGCGTCGAGGTCGATGCCGACCGTGGTGGGGCCGTCGAACATGCCGCGCAGGTCGCCGTCGACCAGGCGGTCCAGGACCAGCGCGACGTCCAGACCCCAGGCCCGTACGTCGTCTATGGCGACGTTCATCGCCTCCGCCGACTCGGGCTCGGGGTGGCGCAGTTGCTCCACGATGTCGGTGAGGACCGGCTGGCGCTCGACGATCGTCTCGTTGACGTACGCGTGGGCGACCTTGAGGGCGAAGCCGGAGCGCTCGTCCAGGCCGTGCCCCATCGCGACCTCGATGATGGTGCGCAGCAGGGCGAGCTGGCCGGTGGTGGTGATGGACGGGTCCAGCGGGTTGAGCCGGATGCCGTGGTTCAGGGCCGCCGTCGGGTCCAGGCGGATCGGCGTTATGCCGAGTTCCTCGGCGATGAGGTTCCACTCGCCGACGCCGTCCTCGCCCTGGGCGTCCAGGACGACGACCTGGCGGTCCCGGAAGCGGAGCTGGCGCAGGACGTACGTCTTCTCCAGCGCCGACTTGCCGTTGCCTGACTCGCCGAGGACCAGCCAGTGGGGGGCGGGGAGCTGCTGGCCGTAGAGCTGGAAGGGGTCGTAGATGTAGCCCTTCCCGGAGTACACCTCACGTCCGATGATCACACCGGAATCGCCGAGGCCGGGGGCCGCGGTGGGCAGGTAGACGGCCTGGGCCTGGCCCGTGGAGGTGCGGACCGGGAGCCGGGTGGTCTCGACCTTGCCGAAGAGGAAGGACGTGAAGGCTTCGGTGAGGATGGACAGCGGGTCCCGCATGGGGCAGCCCTACCTTCGGATGCCGGTGGCGAACGGAAGAGTGTTCACGAAGGCGCGATGGTGCTCGCGATCGCACCACTCCAGCTTCAGGTACGACTTTCCGGCCGAGGCACGGATGGTCCGCTTGTCGCGGGCCAGGGCCTCGGGAGTGCGTGAGGAGACGGTGATCCAGCCGACCAGGTTGACGCCGGCCGCGCCGCTGGCGAGGTCCTCGCCGCGCTGGTCGAGCCGGTTGTTGGCGGCCATGTCGCGCGGGTCGACCGTGCGGTTCATCTTCGCGGCGCGGCTGGCCTCGGCGGCGTCGTTCGTCTTCTCGGTCAGCATGCGCTCGATGGCGATCTCGGTGGGTTCGAGGTCCATCGTGACGGCGACGGTGCGGATGACGTCCGGGGTGTGGACGAGCAGCGGCGCCAGGAAGTTCACGCCGACCGGGGTCATCGGCCACTCCTTGACCCAGGCGGTGGCGTGGCACCAGGGCTCGCGGGTGGTGGACTCACGGGTCTTGGCCTGGAGGAAGGTCGGCTCGGTGGCGTCCAGCTCGGCAGGCCAGGCGTTGCGCCTGGTCATCGCCTGAATGTGGTCGATCGGGTGGTCCGGGTCGTACATGGAGTGGATCAGGGAGGCGAGCCGGCCCTGGCCGAGCGGCTGGCGGACCCGGATGTCGGCCTCCTGGAGGCGCGAGCAGATGTCGGTGAGCTCGCGGGCCATGACGACGGCGAGCCCGGCGTCGCGGTCCAGCTTCTGGCCGTGCTGGGAGCGGGCGGCGCGCGCCATGGCGTTGGCCTCGGCGGCCAGCTCACGGTTGAAGTGCATGCAGGCGACGAGGTAGGCGCGGTGCTGCTCGCTGCTCGTGGACACCATCGACTGCAGTTCCTCGTAGGAGCGCTGCAGCCAGCCCGGGGAGCGCTCGTCGCCGCGGACGGAGACGTCCTTGGCGTGGGCGTCGGGGTCGGCGGGCAGGGTCCGGGCGAGCATCTGGAGGCGGGTGACGAAGCCGTCGCCGTTGGCCACGTGCTTGAGCAGCGTGCCGAAGCGGTCGACGAGGGCCTCCTGGTCCTCGCTGTCGCGCAGGCCGACGCCGGGGCCCTCGATCTCGATGGCGGCGGTGACCGTGCGCCGGTCGGCGTGCAGCAGGACGGCGATCTCGTCGGGTCCGAAGGGGGCGGCGAGCCAGGAGATGCGGCCGATGCCGGGGGGCGGGCCGATCTCGATCTCGCGGCCGTCGATCCGGGTGCCGGCCTCCATGGCGACGGAACGGTAGGTGGCGTTCCGCTTGACCGTGCGCTTGTAGCTGCGGTTGATCTCGAACCACTTGTAGAACGTACGGCGCCGGTAGGGCACGTAGACGGCGGCGAGCGCGAGCAGCGGGAAACCCGTCAGGGACGCGATGCGCAGGGGGAGCGCGGGGACGAGGAGCCCGCACATCATGCCGAGGAACGCGCCGGCGATGATCAGGGCGATCTCGCCCGTCTCCCGGTTGCGTCCGATGACCGCGTTCGGCCGGGCGCGGCCGATCAGGTACGTCCGGCGGGGCGCGATCGGATGCGACAGGTGGGACTCGGTCGTCAACGCCCTTCACCTCCCGTGCTCTTGGTGCCGCTGTTGCGGGTGTTGCTGGCGTGTGGAGTGTTGACGGGGCTCGAACGGGGTGCGGGCGCGGGGGAGGGGACGGCTCCCCCGCCTCCGTTCCCCGAACGGGAGCTGTGGGCGGCGACGCCGCCCGAGGCCGGGTTGGAGGGGCGGGCACCGCCGGACGCGGCACCGCCGCCCCCGCCGTTGTCGGCGCGGGTGCTGTGGGCCTTGATGCCCTGGGCGACGAAGGTGGCGGGGGAGCTGATGACGGCGGCGGCCTTGCTCTCGGCGCCCTGCATCATGCGGTTGTTGCGGCCGGCGGCGATCTCGTCGCCGAAGCCGGGCACGAAGCGGTAGATCATGGCGCTGGCGAAGATGGCGAGCAGGATGATGGCGAGCCCGGAGACGACCGCGGAGAAAGCGTTGGGGCCGTCGTCCGTGGAGAGCGCGCCGGCGAGCCCCAGGACGATGACGATGACGGGCTTCACCAGTATCACGGCGATCATGATGCCCGCCCAGCGGCGGACGTGGCTCCACAGGTTCTTGTCGACCAGGCCGGCGTAGACGACCGTGCCGAGCAGGGCGCCCACGTAGAGCAGGGCGGCACGGATGACCAGTTCCAGCCAGAGCACGCCGGCGGCCAGGATCGACACCAGGGAGACCACGATCAGCATGATCGGGCCGCCGCCGATGTTCTCCTGCTTCTTCAGCGCGCCGGAGAACGTGCCGAAGAAGGTGTCCGTCTGGTCGCCGGTGGTCTTGGCGAGGACGTCCGTGACGCCGTCGGTCGCGGAGACGACGGTGTACAGGATCAGTGGGGTGAAGGCGGAGGCCAGCACCGTCAGCCACAGGAAGCCGATGGCCTCGCCGATCGCCGTGCCGAGCGGCACGCCGCGGACGGCGCGCTTGGCGACGGCGAGCAGCCACAGCACGAGGGTGAGGATCGTGGAGGCGGCGAAGACGACGGCGTACTGCTGCAGGAACTTGGTGTTGGTGAAGTCGACGGTGGCCGTCTCCTTCACGGCCTCGGACAGCTTGTCGACGGTCCAGGAGGCGGCGTCGGCGCAGCCGCGGGCGAGGGAGGAGAGCGGGTCGAGGGTGTCGCTGACGCCGGGGGAGTCGGAGGAGCCGGAGCCGCTCCGCTGGTTGCCGCGCTGGCAGTAGTCGCCGGCACGACCGACGATGTGGTCGCAGTTCACCCCGCCCGACGACTCCGAGGGTGAGGGGGACGAGGAGGGGTCGGGATCGGCGAAGGCGCGGGTGGCCAGCAGAATGGCGCCGGTCTGCACGGCGGTGACGACCGCCGCGAGCCTGAGCACGCGGTGCTTACCGGGCATACGTGAAGCCTCCGTACTCCTCGACGGCCTTGCTGATCTCGTCGGAGGCGGCGGCCTTGTCGTCACCCGGGACCGGGGTGGGGCCGTCCTTCTGCGAGTCCGAGACGATCTTCCAGTCCCCGTCGGTCCACCGCAGATCGAAGGTCCACGTGGACCAGGACGTGGTCACGGGGTCCGTGGAGCCAGGACCGGCCATGCCGATGAGGCCCATGTACCAGACGGCGACGGTTGCGGAGTCGTTGTCGTACTCCTTGACCTTGCTGCCCACGGGCACGGTCCGGGAGACGAAGGTGCTGCCCTCGGGCGGGCTGCCGTCGGGCTTCAGGCCCAGCCGGTCGAGGAAGCTCGGCGAGTACGCGTCGTCCATGGCATTCCGGAGCTTGCCCGCGGCGGCCTCGGTATAGACCGTGTCGACGATGACGTGCCGGGTGTCCGCGTTGAACATGCCGGTGCCGCCCATTGCCACGGCGTAGTTCGTCGCCGCGCTCTGGGCGCCCTGTTGGTCGTGGGCGTAGCCGGTGGGGATGCCGGAGGTCTTCGTGTCGACCGGGCGCTTGCCGGTGGCCGTCGTGGGGGCGGACTTGGCCCTGTCGCCGGAACGGGAGCCGTTCGAGGCCGAGCCGCTCCCGTCCCCTCCGCCTCCGCCGCCGCCCCGGTTCGCGAAGGCGATGGCGGCGATGAGCAGGACGACGACGGCGACGACCGTCACCGTGCTCCGCGAGGAGCCCCCGCGGCCGCGCCGTGCGCCGCCGTAGACGTCGCCGGGGCGATCCGGAAGCCGGGTGCGGGTCTGCCCCGTGCCTCCGTAGCCGCCGTCGCCGTATCCTCCCTCGTCGCCTCGTGAGGAGGCGTCACCGTATCCGCGCTCGCCACCGGGACTCATGCCGGCCACGCCCCCTTCACCCTCGACCTCGTCCTCGTACCGGGACACTTCGTGCCGGCCCGCTCCGGTTCCGTCGTCCGCGTACCGGCGGAGCGCGCCGGAGTACGACGGTAACCGCGCTGCCCCTCGGGGTAGTGCGGTGAGACGGCTCGATGGTGACTGGACATCAGCTAAACGGAACCTCAGCCGGTGGGGCGCGAAGGGCGGACGGATCGACGGGACCGGGAGCGCGCCCGGCCGCGACCGAGGGGGCGCCGGACGGCCGCCGCCGGCGTGCTAGACGGCCATGCCGTACACGATCGTGAACACTGTGCCGAGCGAGCCGATGATGAAGACCCCGGTCAGACCGGCGACGATCAGGCCCTTGCCCTGTTCCGCGCTGAACGTGTCGCGCAGGGCCGTGGCGCCGATGCGCTGCTTGGCCGCGCCCCAGATGGCGATGGCGAGGCAGAGCAGGATGGCGACGGCCATGACGACCTCGACCATCACGCGGGCCTCGTTGCCGAGACTGCCGAACGGACCCCAGTCTGGGGCGATTCCGCCGATGATGGTGTTGATGTCGCCTTTTTCGGCCGCGAAAAGCATGTAAGTCACCGCCCCTGTCGGGTAGTTCTCCGAACTCTTGCACCTTCGTCGTACCGCACGGAGGCCAGGCTCATTCTCGCTGACAATGCCGCTGTCGTATGTCGACTTGGCGTCATTGATTGGCGGGTTTCGTCTCTTCTTTTGTCTTCCGGACCGCCGGGCGTCTCCTAGGGGACTCGGGGCGGTGTGCGGGGAATCGTATGGTCACTCTGTGTATCACGGCGGATTACGCCGGGCAATGACGTGATGGGGGTAACCCGTGCCGTGGTCCGGTCGTTAGCCCCTTTACGCCCCTGAAGCCCCGTCACGTCGTCGGTGTGCGCCGCCGCGACCTCGGCCTCTCCTCGACGGCCCGGATGAGGCCGCCGCGCGACGGTGCGACCCCCGCGCGCCGTCCCGCCGGGTACTGACGTGCCGTCGGCTGACGACCGGACAGTTCGCCGGGGCGGTGCATCACCCGTCCGGATGAAGGTTAACGCCGTCGGCCGACGGTCGGCCGTCGGTCGGGCGGGGAGCCTGGTGGCGGAGCGGCGCGGGTGGCGGGCGGGACCGCGCCCGGACCTCCTCCGTTGCCCCTGTTGCCAACCGCTGTGTTTGCTGTGGCAAGCCTGTTACGTAGCTCGGTTGCGCGAGTTGAGCAGCCTGGGGAACAGTGGTACGGGAGTCAGGCGTAAGGCAGACGTAAGAACGTACGAACGCAGGACGCAGAGAGCCGGAACAGTCAGGGGGATCGATCGCATGAAGTTCGACATGGGTGCACAGACCCTGCAGACGCTGATGCGGGACTCGCGCGGGTCGGGTGACGACCTGGGCACGCTGATCCGTCAGCTCGTGCAGGCCGCGCAGCCGCTGGAGGGCAAGTTCAACGGCGCGGGCCGGGTGGCCTTCGACCAGTTCAAGGCGAAGGCCGACTCGATCACGGCGGACCTGAACGCGTCCCTGTCGGCGATCCTCGGCGGTCAGTCGGGCATGGAGTCGGCCTTCGGGTCCGGCGACCAGGAGCAGGGCGACAACGCGAAGCAGCAGATGTCGGCCGCCAACTTCGACGGAGCACGGTTCGGCGCCCGCTAGCGGACGCTCGACGGACAGGCTGGATTTCTTCTCACGGGGAGTGGTGTGTGATGGCGCAGGGAGCGGACCGTCGTTCGTACGACGTGAGCGCGTCGACTGACGCGCAGGGCAACATCCAGGCGGTCGTGGGCCGCCTGGAGGAGGTCATCGCGGCGCGTGACCGGCAGGTCAAGGCGGCGATGTCGGACTTCACCGCGGACGGCGTGGCGGACGAGTACCACGGCAAGGAGCAGCGGTGGAACCGGGCCTCGCAGGAGGTCAAGAACATCATCGCGCTGGTGAAGTCGACGCTGGAGAAGAACGACGGCACCGCGCAGTCGACGCTCTCGCGGGCCAAGGCGGCGGTCGACAACATCGGCTGACGCGGCCGGTGGCCGGTCGGGGCGATCCGTCGCCTCGGTGACGGTGCCCCTCCTTGGGGACGGGCAAGAGGCAGGAGCGGCGTCGGGGCCGTTACGACGGCAGGAGGCCCTGGCGCCGGGAACAGGGCATGGACGGACTGAGGAGCACGGGGGTGCGCACGTGTCGGGCTGGGATCTGAAGCCGCAGGGTATTCAGGGCGTGTTGAAGACGACGGGCGAGAAGGCGTCGCACATCGAGAAGCACGCGAAGGCGTACGGGGAACACATGACGTCCGCGGCGACCAGCGCCGGCACCATCTCCGCCGAGGGCGGGGGCGAGGGCGGCGAGAAGGCGCAGGGCGGTCTGGTCGCGCTGGCCCTGTCGCAGTACGCGGATCACGCGGTGAAGGACCTGAAGTTCATCGCGGCCAGGGCGGGCAAGTCGCTGCAGGGCGCGGTCGACGCGACGACGGCGTACCTCAACGGTGACGAGGAGATGGCGGCCGAGGCGCAGCGCAAGGCGCTGTCGGCCCCCGACATCGACCCGAAGAAGCCCGGGGTACAGACGAGGTGATTGACCCGTCGAAGATCCCGCAGTACACCGGTGATCTCTTCCAGTTGCAGCTGGCGCATCAGGGGTTGAAGTCGGACGCGGGTGCGGTGCGGACGACCGGTAGTGATGTGCATGCGAAGTTCCAGGGGTTGTCGGCGTATTACAAGGCTCCGGAGGCGGAGCAGTTGTTCGCGTCGACGAAGCCGGTGAAGGACCGTGCGGATGAGTTCGCGACGGATCTGGAGACGGTGTCCTCGGCGTTGTCGTCGTATGAAGGACGACGACGACTGGGAGTACGACGAGGACAAGGTCGAGGAGCACAACGGGATCCGGGACGAGATCACGACGACGGTCGCGGCGTTCTGGGCGGCGGAGCGGACCTGCCACAACAAGATCACGGCGATCTTCGGCGGGACGCAGATGGTCGCGGGTGACGGGTCCGAGCGGGAGGACCAGTACGGGTTCAACGCGGAGGATCTGAAGAACGCGAAGCTTCCCTGGGGTGACCCGGTGGAGGAGAAGCATCACTGGTACGAGGTCGGCCACTGGGTGAAGTCGTTCGTGTGGGACGGCCTGATCGTGGACGGTGTGTGGGGCACGATCAAGGGCCTGGGCACGCTGGTGGGCTTCGGTGGCTGGGAGGCGATGGGTCAGGCGTGGAAGGGCCTGGCGCAGCT
>BNBP01000124.1 GCA_014656015.1 Streptomyces griseoaurantiacus
ACGACGACGCAGCCAGCCCTCCAGCACAGCCCGCTGGGCATCAGTGACGGACAACGGTGGAATCTTCGGACCCGGACGACTCATACTCAACCAACGACGAATCTCCGACTCAGGTCACTAGGGCCTCTCGTTCGGATCATTTTGGCGCCGGTGCGAAGACGTACCGCGCCTCCCAGCCGGCCGGATTCAAACAAGCCGGATTCAAACAAGAGGCCCTGGGCGATCCCGCCCCGGAGCTCTCCGCGCCGGGCCGGAACGCACCCGGCCCACCCGCGACGGAGCGGTCCGTGCGCACTGGTACCCTGGCAAACAGCCGTATGCGCCCACACCCCCCGAAGCCCCTCAGGGTTCGGGACGGTCGCGCCGTCGGCCCCGCCTCCCGAGTAACGGAAGCTCCCCCGAGATGCAGACCGGGGGCGCTCGGAGGCATTTCGAAGACCTACGAGGAGTACGCGTGTCGCTCGACGCCGCCGTGAAGAAGCAGATCATCACCGAGTTCGGTACCAAGGAGGGCGACACCGGCTCCCCCGAGGTCCAGGTCGCTCTGCTCTCGCGCCGCATCTCGGACCTGACCGAGCACCTGAAGACCCACAAGCACGACCACCACTCCCGTCGTGGTCTGCTCATCCTGGTCGGTCAGCGCCGCCGGCTGCTGCAGTACCTGGCCAAGAAGGACATCGCGCGCTTCCGTACGCTGGTCGACCGCCTCGGCATCCGCCGCGGTGCGGCGGGCGCCCGGTAGTACGCCGTGGAGGGAGCGGTTCCCGAACCGATCGGGGACCGCTCCCTTTGCCGTACGTGCGGAAACGTGCGCGGTGTCAGTGCCGCTTTGTAATGTGGTGGCACAACGCAATACGCACGGCACGAAAACAGCAGGACCGGGAACACGCAGGGCACAGCGGTGCGTACCGCTCGGCCCCTGGGTGACCCGCCCACGAGGAGAAGCGCGGCCGAGCCGCCGCCGGTCCTCGGTAGTGGCCCCCGGGCGTCACGCCCCGGGTGCTTCGATCGAAGACCGGCCCGCACCGCAGGATGCGCTTCTCCGCCCCCTGTCCCCCCGCCACACGGGCGGCCGGGACGAAAGACGATACGTAGGAGAAAACGCTGGTGGAGAACGAGACCCACTACGCCGAGGCCGTCATCGACAACGGCTCCTTCGGCACCCGCACCATCCGCTTCGAGACCGGCCGCCTCGCCAAGCAGGCCGCCGGCTCCGCCGTGGCGTACCTGGACGACGACACCATGGTGCTCTCGGCCACGACCGCCTCGAAGAACCCCAAGGACCAGCTCGACTTCTTCCCCCTCACGGTGGACGTCGAGGAGCGGATGTACGCCGCCGGCAAGATCCCCGGCAGCTTCTTCCGCCGTGAGGGCCGCCCCTCCGAGGACGCCATCCTCACCTGCCGCCTCATCGACCGTCCGCTGCGCCCGTCCTTCGCGAAGGGCCTGCGCAACGAGATCCAGGTCGTCGAGACGATCATGGCGCTCAACCCCGACCACCTGTACGACGTCGTGGCGATCAACGCCGCGTCCGCGTCGACGCAGCTGGCCGGTCTGCCTTTCTCCGGCCCGATCGGCGGCACCCGTGTCGCGCTGATCAACGGCCAGTGGGTCGCCTTCCCGACGCACACCGAGCTCGAGGACGCCGTCTTCGACATGGTGGTCGCCGGTCGCGTCCTGGAGGACGGCGACGTCGCCATCATGATGGTCGAGGCCGAGGCCACCGAGAAGACCATCCAGCTGATCAAGGGTGGTGCCGAGGCGCCGACCGAGGAGGTCGTCGCCGCCGGTCTCGAGGCCGCGAAGCCCTTCATCAAGGTGCTGTGCAAGGCCCAGTCGGACCTCGCCGCCAAGGCCGCCAAGCCGACCGGCGAGTTCCCGATCTTCCTGGACTACCAGGACGACGTCCTGGAGGCGCTCACCGGCGCCGTCCGCCCCGAGCTCGCCCAGGCGCTCACCATCGCCGGCAAGCAGGAGCGCGAGGCCGAGCTGGACCGCGTCAAGGGTCTGGCCGCCGAGAAGCTGCTGCCCGAGTTCGAGGGCCGCGAGAAGGAGATCTCCGCCGCGTACCGCGCGCTGACCAAGTCCCTGGTGCGCGAGCGCGTCATCAAGGAGAAGAAGCGCATCGACGGCCGCGGTGTCACCGACATCCGCACGCTGGCCGCCGAGGTCGAGGCCATCCCGCGGGTGCACGGCTCCGCGCTGTTCGAGCGTGGCGAGACCCAGATCCTGGGCGTCACCACCCTCAACATGCTCCGCATGGAGCAGCAGCTCGACACCCTCTCGCCGGTGACGCGCAAGCGGTACATGCACAACTACAACTTCCCGCCGTTCTCCGTCGGTGAGACCGGCCGCGTCGGCTCCCCCAAGCGCCGCGAGATCGGCCACGGCGCGCTCGCCGAGCGCGCCCTGGTGCCGGTGCTCCCGGCCCGCGAGGAGTTCCCCTACGCGATCCGCCAGGTCTCCGAGGCCCTCGGCTCCAACGGGTCGACGTCCATGGGCTCGGTCTGCGCCTCCACGATGTCGCTGCTGAACGCCGGTGTGCCCCTCAAGGCCCCCGTCGCCGGTATCGCCATGGGCCTCATCTCCCAGGAGATCGAGGGCGAGACGCACTACGTGACGCTGACCGACATCCTCGGCGCCGAGGACGCCTTCGGCGACATGGACTTCAAGGTCGCCGGCACCAAGGAGTTCGTCACCGCCCTCCAGCTCGACACCAAGCTGAACGGCATCCCGGCCTCCGTGCTGGCCGCGGCCCTCAAGCAGGCCCGTGACGCCCGCCTCCACATCCTCGACGTGATGATGGAGGCCATCGACCGGCCCGACGAGATGTCCCCGAACGCCCCGCGGATCATCACCGTCAAGATCCCGGTCGACAAGATCGGTGAGGTCATCGGCCCCAAGGGCAAGATGATCAACCAGATCCAGGAGGACACCGGCGCCGAGATCACGATCGAGGACGACGGCACCATCTACATCGGTGCCGCCGACGGCCCCTCCGCCGAGGCCGCCCGCACCACGATCAACGGCATCGCCAACCCGACGATGCCCGAGGTCGGCGAGCGCTACCTGGGCACCGTCGTGAAGACGACGACCTTCGGCGCGTTCGTCTCCCTGCTGCCGGGCAAGGACGGTCTGCTGCACATCTCGCAGATCCGCAAGCTCGCCGGCGGCAAGCGCGTGGAGAACGTCGAGGACGTCCTCGGCGTGGGCCAGAAGGTCCAGGTCGAGATCGCCGAGATCGACTCCCGCGGCAAGCTCTCCCTCATCCCCGTGCTCGAGGAAGAGGAGTCCACCGACGACGCGAAGAAGGACGACGGCGACAAGTGACGTCCCGTGGCTCCAAGGCGACGGCCCGCACCTCCTCGGAGGCGCGGGCCGTCGCCCGTACCCAAACCCTCATCAAGGGCAGCAACGGCATCGGCACCGTCCGCAGGACCACCCTCCCGGGCGGCCTGCGCATCGTCACCGAGACCCTGCCCTCCGTGCGCTCCGCGACCTTCGGCATCTGGGCCCACGTCGGCTCCCGTGACGAGACGCCCGCGCTGAACGGCGCCACCCACTACCTCGAGCACCTGCTCTTCAAGGGCACCGCCCGGCGCAGTGCCCTGGACATCTCCGCCGCGATCGACGAGGTCGGCGGCGAGATGAACGCGTTCACCGCCAAGGAGTACACGTGCTACTACGCACGCGTGCTCGACAGCGACCTCCCCCTCGCCATCGACGTCGTCTGCGACATGCTCACCGGATCCCTGATCCGCGAGGAGGACGTCGACGTCGAACGCGGCGCGATCCTCGAGGAGATCGCGATGACGGAGGACGACCCGGGCGACTGCGTGCACGACCTGTTCGCGCACACCATGTTCGGCGACAACGCCCTCGGCCGCCCCGTCCTCGGCACGGTCGACACCGTCAACGCGCTCACCGCCGACCGCATAAGGCGCTTCTACAAGAAGCACTACGACCCCACCCACCTGGTCGTCGCCTGCGCGGGCAACGTCGACCATGCCAAGGTCGTACGCCTGGTCCGCGCCGCCTTCGAACGCGCGGACGCCTTCCGCCGCCCCGACGCCCTCCCGGTCGAACCCCGCTCGGGCCGGCGCGCCCTGCGTGCCGCGGGACGCGTGGAAGTGCTCGGCCGCAAGACCGAACAGGCGCACGTCGTACTCGGCATGCCCGGCCTGGCCCGTACCGACGACCGCCGCTGGGCACTCGGCGTCCTCAACACCGCCCTCGGCGGCGGCATGTCCTCCCGCCTCTTCCAGGAGGTCCGCGAGAAGCGCGGGCTGGCCTACAGCGTGTACTCGTACACCTCGGGCTTCGCCGACTGCGGCCTGTTCGGCGTCTACGCCGGCTGCCGGCCCAGCCAGGTGCACGACGTGCTCAAGATCTGCCGCGACGAACTCGACCACGTCGCCGAGCACGGCCTGTCCGACGAGGAGGTGGGCCGGGCCATCGGCCAGCTCCGGGGCTCCACGGTGCTCGGCCTGGAGGACACCGGCGCGCTGATGAACCGTATCGGCAAGAGCGAACTGTGCTGGGGCGACCAGATGTCCGTCGACGACATGCTCGCCCGGATCACCGAGGTCACCCCGGACGACGTCCGCGCGGTGGCCCGCGAGATCCTGGGACGGCGCCCCTCGCTGTCGGTCATAGGACCGCTCAAGGACAAGCAGGCCTCCCGGCTGCACGACGCGGTCGCGTGACCCCCGCCGGCCGGGAGGCCCCGGCCGGGGACGTTCCAGTCAAGGAAGCGAGAAGATGAGCAAGCTGCGCGTGGCGGTGCTGGGTGCCAAGGGCCGTATCGGCTCCGAGGCGGTACGGGCCGTCGAGGCCGCCGATGACCTCGAACTGGTGGCCGCCCTCGGCCGCGGTGACGGTCTCGAGGCGCTCACCGAGGCCGGGGCACAGGTGGTGGTCGAGCTGACCACCCCGGACTCGGTCATGGACAACCTCGACTTCTGCGTGCGCCACGGCATCCACGCGGTGGTCGGCACCACCGGCTGGACCGAGGACCGCCTCGCGCGGCTGCGGGGATGGCTCGACGCCGCCCCCGCGACCGGTGTGCTCATCGCGCCCAACTTCTCCATCGGCGCCGTACTCACCATGAAGTTCGCCCAGCTCGCGGCGCCGTACTTCGAGTCCGTCGAGGTCGTGGAGCTGCACCACCCGAAGAAGGTCGACGCCCCCAGCGGCACGGCCACCCGCACCGCCCAGCTCATCGCCGCGGCCCGCGCCAAGGCGGGCACCGCCCCCGCCCCGGACGCCACGACGACGGCCTTGGACGGAGCGCGCGGCGCCGACGTCGACGGGGTCCCCGTGCACGCCGTACGGCTGCGCGGGCTGCTCGCCCACCAGGAGGTGCTGCTCGGCGCCGAGGGCGAGACCCTCACCGTGCGGCACGACTCCCTGCACCACAGCAGCTTCATGCCCGGCATCCTGCTGGGCGTCCGCCGGGTGGTGACCACGCCGGGACTCACCTTCGGCCTGGAGCACTTCCTGGACCTGGACTGACCCGGCCCGTCCGAGCAACCGAAAGTCCGCGAACCCGAGAAAAGCAGCCTGCCTCATGCGTGCGAAGGTCACTTATTTCGTCACGGCCGCCGTCCTGGTCGTCTACTTCGTCCTGGTCGGCAGCCGCGGGGTACTGCTGATCGAGAACGGCAGCGCGGTCACCCTCACCTTTGGCGTCGCCGTCCTGGTGCTGCCGGTGATCGGGCTGTGGTTCCTGTGGAAGAACACCCAGTTCGTGCGGCGGGCCAACCGGCTCGCCGCCGAGCTCGACGCCGAGGGCGGCCTGCCGGTCGACGAGCTGAAGCGCACGCCCGGCGGGCGCATCGACCGCGACTCGGCCGACGAGGTCTTCGCCCGGCGCCGGGCCGAGACGGAGGAGGCCCCGGAGGACTGGCGCAGCTGGTTCCGCCTCGCCGTCGCCTACCACGACGCCCGTGACGTCGCCCGCGCCCGCAAGGCCATGCAGCGTGCGATCACGCTGCACGTCACGCACGGCACGCAGGCCACCCGCGCCACGAACAACGAGAACGGCCGGGCCCGGGACGCACGGACCCCGTAGCGTCCCCGGCCCGGGCGGACGTCACACGTCCAGCCGGTGCTCCTCGGCCCAGGCCTCGACCGTGTCCGCCGCCCGGTCGAAGGCCTCCGGACGGGCCAGGAAGTCCGCGTCGTGCGTGGTCAGCAGCGGTACGGGACCCTCCGCCGTACGGCCCCTGCGAACCAGCGTCAGCGCCTGTCCCTGAACCGTGCGCGGCAGACCGAACCAGCGCACCGGCTGCTGAGCCGTCCGCACCGCCACGACCTGCTCCCACGGCACGGTGGTCGTGCGCAGGAAGGCCACCCGGCGCAGCCCGCGCCCGCTCACCCAGACGCCGACGCGCAGCAGTCGCAGCGCGCACAGGATGACCAGCAGACCCGCCCCGAAGAAGCCCGTGGCGCTCGACGGCTTCCCGGTGAACGCGATGATGACCGCGGCGAAGAGGACGTACGAGGCGAGCAGCAGCAACAACGCGGCCGCGGCGACGCGCCAGGGACCGGGCCGGTACGGACGCCGCCAGCGGTCGGGGTCGTCATGGGGAAGAGCACGGTCGTCCGCCGCCTCGTCGAACACCCGGTCGGCCGTCAGGAAGGGCAGGGGCACGTCTGATCCTCACTCGGTCCTCGCACGAAGATGCGGTGAGGCTATCGAGCACCGACGCCTGTCACCACCCCGGGGCGACCGGGGGAGTGCCGGGGCGGCACAGGGGACGCACCGGACGGGGGAAGGGCCTCAGCGGCCGTCGGAGGCCACGGGCTGCTGTGTCTTCGTGGTGGCGTGGTCCAGCGAGAGCGCGGGCATGCCGATCAGCAGGGCGCCGACGAGCGCGGCGACGATGGTGAGCCCCATCAGCCAGCGCCCGGCCAGTTCCCCGGCGGACGGACGCCGCCGGGGCGGGGGAGCGACATTGCTGCGGAACCTGTCGGCTTCGGAGAGGAAGGCGAACGGGACGGGTTCGCGCCGGCGGAACATGGGGGTGCCGGTCCTTTCGGGTCGTAGGTGCGGGAGCGCGGGTGACGGTGATCGAACGGAACCCCGTCACCGACACAGACGAACGAATGCCACGATTGGTGCCCTCCAGCGCCCCTTTCGCAGGGATTCACAGGAATTCCCAGGGATTCACAGGGGTCGACGTGGTTCCGTGGGACTCGGTCCGCTTCGGGCGTTCGGGCCGCCCCCGGAACGCACGTGCGAGCAGCCTCTGGAGGTGTCCGGATTGCGGCACTTCGAGAGGTTCACTTAGCCTGAGCGAACGGGCCCGGCACTGCTTGAACCCCCGAGCAGGCAGTGCCGGACCCCACCTCCGTCACGACTTGTCGCCTCCCCCGAGGGCAGACCACGTCCTGAGCAACGAGTAGCGTGTTACCCATGGCTCCGACCTCGACTCCGCAGACCCCCTTCGGGCGGGTCCTCACCGCCATGGTCACGCCCTTCACGGCGGACGGCGCACTTGACCTCGACGGCGCGCAGCGCCTGGCCACCCACCTGGTGGACGCGGGCAACGACGGCCTGGTCGTCAACGGCACCACCGGCGAGTCGCCGACCACGAGCGACGCGGAGAAAAGGGATCTCGTACGGGCCGTCGTGGAGGCCGTGGGGGACCGCGCCCACGTCGTCGCGGGTGTCGGTACCAACGACACCCACCACAGCATCGAACTCGCCCGCGCGGCCGAGCAGGCCGGCGCGCACGGCCTGCTCACCGTGACGCCGTACTACAACAAGCCTCCTCAGGAAGGCCTGTACCGTCACTTCGCGGCCATCGCGGACTCCACCGGCCTGCCGGTCATGCTGTACGACATCCCCGGCCGCAGTGGCGTCCCGATCAGCACCGAGACGATCGTGCGCCTGGCCGAGCACCCCCGCATCGTCGCCAACAAGGACGCCAAGGGCGACCTCGGACGGGCCGGCTGGGCCATCGCCCGCTCGGGACTCGCCTGGTACTCCGGCGACGACATGCTCAACCTCCCCCTGCTCGCCGTCGGCGCGGTCGGCTTCGTCTCGGTTGTCGGCCATGTGGTCACGCCCGAGCTGCGCAGCCTCGTCGACGCGTACACCGCCGGTGACGTCCAGAAGGCGCTCGAGATTCATCAGAAGCTGCTTCCGGTCTTCACCGGCATGTTCCGTACTCAGGGAGTGATGACCACCAAGGCCGCGCTCGCCCTCCAGGGCCTGCCCGCAGGCCCGCTGCGCGCCCCCATGGTCGAGCTCACCCCCGAGGAGACCGCCCAGCTCAAGATCGATCTTGCTGCCGGCGGGGTACAGCTCTGACAACGGACTTCACAACTGAAGAGGCAGGACCGCCGGAAACCGGTGCGTGCCTGCGCGTCCGAACGACAACTGCTTTTGCACGAACGTCATGCGCGCCACGTGCCTCCAGGTACGTGGCGCGCATGGTGAGGAGAGTCTTTTGAGTCATCCGCACCCTGAACTCGGCCCGCCGTCGCCCCTCCCCGAGGGCGGCCTGCGGGTCACCCCGCTCGGTGGTCTCGGCGAAATCGGCCGGAACATGACCGTTTTCGAATACGACGGCCGCCTGTTGATCGTCGACTGCGGTGTGCTCTTCCCCGAGGAGGAGCAGCCCGGAATCGATCTGATCCTGCCGGACTTCTCGTCCATCCGGGACCGCCTCGACGACATCGAGGGCATCGTCCTCACCCACGGGCACGAGGACCACATCGGCGGCGTGCCCTTCCTGCTGCGCGAGAAGCCGGACATCCCGCTGATCGGCTCCAAGCTGACCCTCGCCCTGATCGAGGCCAAGCTCCAGGAGCATCGCATCCGCCCCTACACCCTCGAGGTGGCCGAGGGGCACCGGGAGCGCATCGGCCCCTTCGACTGCGAGTTCGTCGCGGTCAACCACTCCATCCCGGACGCCCTCGCGGTCGCCATCCGCACACCGGCCGGCATGGTGGTCCACACCGGCGACTTCAAGATGGACCAGCTCCCGCTGGACAACCGCCTCACGGACCTGCACGCCTTCGCGCGGCTCAGCGAGGAGGGCATCGACCTGCTCCTCGCCGACTCCACCAACGCGGAGGTCCCCGGCTTCACCCCGCACGAGCGCGACATCTCCAACGTCCTGCGCCAGGTGTTCGCCGGAGCCCGCAAGCGGATCATCGTGGCGAGTTTCGCCAGCCACGTCCACCGCATCCAGCAGATCCTCGACGCCGCCCACGAGTACGGACGCAGAGTGGCCTTCGTCGGCCGCTCCATGGTCCGCAACATGGGCATCGCCAGGGATCTCGGGTACCTGAAGGTGCCGCCGGGCCTGGTCGTCGACGTGAAAACGCTCGACGACCTGCCCGACCACGAGGTCGTCCTGGTCTGCACGGGCTCCCAGGGCGAGCCGATGGCGGCGCTGTCCCGCATGGCGAACCGGGACCACCAGATCCGGATCGTCCAGGGCGACACGGTGATCCTGGCCTCGTCCCTCATCCCGGGCAACGAGAACGCGGTCTACCGCGTGATCAACGGCCTGACCCGCTGGGGCGCCAACGTCGTCCACAAGGGCAACGCCAAGGTCCACGTCTCCGGACACGCCTCGGCCGGCGAACTGCTGTACTTCTACAACATCTGTCGGCCCAGGAACCTGATGCCGGTCCACGGCGAATGGCGCCACCTGAGGGCCAACGCCGAACTCGGCGCTCTGACAGGCGTGCCGCACGACCGCATCGTCATCGCGGAGGACGGCGTCGTCGTCGACCTCCTCGGAGGCAAGGCGAAGATCTCGGGCAAGGTCCAGGCCGGTTACGTCTACGTGGACGGGTCCTCCGTCGGCGACGTGGGCGAGCCCGCCCTGAAGGACCGCAGGATCCTCGGCGACGAGGGCATCATCTCCGTCTTCGTGGTGATGGACTCGTCCACCGGGAAGATCACCGGTGGACCGCACGTCCAGGCCCGCGGCTCCGGCATCGAGGACTCGGCGTTCTCCGCCGTCCTGCCGAAGATCACGGAGACGCTGGAGCGCTCGGCCCAGGACGGCGTCGTGGAACCGCATCAGATGCAGCAGCTCATCCGCCGCACGCTGGGCAAGTGGGTCTCCGACACCTACCGCCGCCGGCCGATGATCCTTCCGGTCGTCGTGGAGGTCTGACGGCCCGTCGGACACCCGAACTGGCAGCGGGCGGCCTCGATTTGCATCGAGGCCGCCCGC
>BNBP01000125.1 GCA_014656015.1 Streptomyces griseoaurantiacus
ACCGAGCGGACCCAAGCTCTGGCAGACTTCCTCCACACCTACAACCACCACCGCTGCCACACCGCACTCGGCGGCAACCCGCCCATCACCCGCGTCAACAACGCTGCGAGTCAATACACCTAGCCCGCGGTTCGACGGACGGCACGGGCTTCTGGACGCCGTCTCGCAGATCAGCAACAGCCCTCTCCCATGTAGTCGTTGTCACGCGTCGGCTGGTTCCGAAGGGACGCCGGGTTCGTGAAGCACCGGGTGCGAAACGGCGCACGGGCGCGCTCGCCCGTGCCCCAGCCGCTGTGCGTGCCGGCGTGTGGCGCCGTGCGCCCGGGGGTACGTCTCGGCCACCACTATCCGGCCAGGCGACGGCAAGGGCCTGGTTGCCCGACCCTCCCGTCGAAAGGCAGCGCACGATGAACGAGATCAACGGTCTGGAGCCCCTGGTGACCTTCTGCGGAGAGTGCAACTGCGGTTGTCCGCAGTTGTTCGTCGGCCCGAGCGCCCCTGCGGAGCGCCGCGTCCTGCTCACCGACGACTTCGGGCAGCGCATCCAGATGAGCGCCGAGCAGTTCTCCTCCCTGGTGACCGAGGCGAAGGCCGGAAAGCTGGACGGCATAGTCACCGCCTGAATGCCGCCGCGCCTCGGCTCACGATGAACCGCCGCGCGACTGAATGAATGACCACTCCCGTCCGTAAGAGGCGATGAGCCCATCGGTACGAGGAGTTGACTGGTGTCCCGGAGCCGTCCCGGCGCAACGTGCCAGGCGAGCCGCGCGATGTCGGTCGCGGAACGCGTCGGCAGCCCACGCGCGCTGTCGGCTGCGGTCTTCGCGGCCGTCTGCGTGGTGACGAGCGCGCTGGGACATGCCCTGATGTCCGGCGGCCTGCTGCCTTGGTGGGCTCTGGGAGCGGCGTTCACGGGGACGGCTTCGGCCGGCTGGTGGCTCACCCGCCAGGAACGCGGCCCCGTGACGGTGGTCGGTGTCACGACCGCCGCGCAGGGGCTGCTGCATGTGCTGTTCGACCTGGCACACGAGGTGGCCCACGGACCGGCCCGCGCCGCGGAGACCGCATCGGCCACGGGTGCGGGCCACGCCATGATGTTCTCCCCCTCAGGGATGGCCATGCACATGGACCACTCCGGGGCGAGCATGACCATGGCGCACGCTGCAACGGCAGGCGACTCCCACGTCCTGCCGACGTTCTCGGCCGCGAGCCAGGGCCCTGCCGCGATATTCCTTGCGCACCTTCTCGCCGCCGTCGTGTGCGGGGTGTGGCTGTGGCGCGGCGAGACGGCAGTTCACCAACTGGGCCGGGCCCTCGCGGTCGTCGTGTTCGCGCCGCTCCGCCGCGTCCGCGGGCTCCTGGGACGCCCCGTCCCCGGTCTCCGGACCCGAGCGGGCCTGCCGTCGCCGGAAGACGCCCCGGCCGCGCCGACGGCTTTCGCCGTGCTCAGGCATGCCGTCGTCCGCAGAGGACCCCCACGCCACCGCTCGGCAGCCCTGCGCGCGTCCTGTGGTCCGCTGTTCGCCATGTGCCCCTGAATCTCTCCGGTCCGCCGGGGCGGACAGGGCGGTCCGCACGCGCTGCTGTCGTGCGCTCCGTGTGTTCGTCCACCTCGGCCCTGGCACGCACCCGTCCGCCTGCGGGCGGCGGCGTGCGGTGCCCTGCATCGATCGGGATTCCCATGTACGACGTCACCTCCGTCCACCCGTCCGCCACGGACCACCCGCCGGCACCTCAACCCGCACGCCGAACCGTCCGGTTGGCCCTGGGCGCCCTCCTCGCGACCACCTTGACGGTCCTGCTCACCGGCTGCGGAGGCGACTCGGCCGGGCATGCCTCCGCCCACAGCGGGGCATCCGCCTCGTCCTCCGCCCACGGCATGGACGGCATGTCCGACAAGATGATGGGCGACCCGTCCGCCACTCCCGCCTACAAGTTGTCCGGCGCGACCGTGGTGAAGGGCACCTTCACGCTGCTCGACACCCGGCCCCCGGGCATGAACGACGTCAAGGGCACCGCATGGCTGGCCCAGGGCTCCAAGGGCACCACTGTCACCGTCTCTCTCACCGGACTCAAGCCCGGTCATGTCTACATGGCCCACCTGCACGCCCAGCACTGCGCGGACGACAACGGCGGCTCCCACTTCCAGTTCGACAAGGGCGGTGCGACCACGCCCCCGAACGAGATCCACCTGATGTTCACCGCCGACAAGTCCGGTATGGGCATGACGACGGTGACCAACTCCCGCAAGACCGGCAAGGACGCGGTCGCGGTCGTGGTCCACCCCAACGAGGCACAGGACAACCGGATCGCATGCGCCGACTTCGACTTCTGACGGCGACGGCCGGATCCACCGTGTGTGCGGGCGTGCTGCTGATCCTGGTGAACGCGCCCGCGTACGCCCACACCGCGCTCAAGGACGCAGCACCGGCCCCCGGGGCCACGGTCGGGGCCGGGACCGACGTGGTCCGCCTGACGTTCGCCAACCTGACCTCCGGCATCGCGCCGAAGATCAGGATGATCGGACCGGACGGCAAGGAGATCCCGGTCGGAGAGCCGGTCGTCACCGACACGACCACGGCCTGCGCCGCCGTCTCACCGCTGCCGAAGGGCATCATCACCCTCACCTACTCGATCACCGCGGGGGACGGGGACGCCCAGACCAACGCCTACCAGTTCGAGGCCGCCGACGGTAAAAAGCCGGCCGGCACCCCGGCTGCGTGCGCGGCTCTGAGCCTGCCCGCCCCGGAGACGGGAGGCTCGGACTCCGTTCTGGGCCTCGGTTCTACTACGGCGACCGCGGCCCTCGCCGGGGTCGCCGCCGTGGCGGCGGGCGGCGGATTCCTCGCCGTCCGCACACTGCGGCGCCGCAGAATCCCGGAAGAGGGCGCCGACGAGTGACCTGATGCCCGGACTCCTGTTCCCGGGGCGGGAGTCCGGGCCCGTGGGCCCGCGAGGTGACGACCCACCCGCGCTCGAAGCCGAGCCCGCCACCGGCCCGCGACGCGGGCCCGCAACGTGCGGCGGGGGCCGCGACATGGCGGTCGGCAGGCACAGAGGCCGGGCCACGCTCGGGGAGGCGCATTCCATCCGTGGCCCGGGTGAAGTCATCGTGGCACGGCGCCACGGCGCCACGGCGCCACGGCGCCACGGGGCACGGGAGCGCCGGCGCCGAACCGTCCCACGTGAGGATTGTCCCCCCGACCTCGGGGAACCGCAGCTGTCCTGGCGGCGACCACGTGGGAACGCCCGGCGCCCGGCGTCCGCTCCGGCCCCACCCGTGCGCCGTCTCATCCGCCCCCGGCCGGCCTGAGCCAATTCGATCGATTCCCCGGGAACTCGGAGCACCTTCCAGCCGACTACTTCAGGACAGCGGCTGAATTCGGGCCCCTGGAGCGGCGTCACGGTGATCCACCGCCCAGGCGCCGAGCGTCCTGCACGGATTCCGGTGCCCGGTGCACCGCCGACCCAGCACGAGGTGAAGATGACGACCGTCGACTCCGAAGACCCCGCCCTGCCCGAACCAGCCGGTGACGGCACCGAGGTCGCCTCCACCACGACGGCCGTGAAACCGGCGGCGCCCGCGCCGGCCCGGAAGGCGGAGGGCCTCGGCCCGCTACTGGCACGAGTGCACTTCTACGCCGGGATCCTGGTGGCGCCGTTCCTGCTCGTCGCGGCGGTCACCGGGCTGCTCTACACGTTCACGCCCCAACTGGACTCGCTCGTCTACGGCAAGGAACTCCACGTCGCCGAGACCGGAGGCAGCACCGTCCCGCTGTCCGAGCAGGTTGCCGCTGCCCGCGCGGAGCATCCCAAGGGCACGCTGACCGCTGTACGCCCGGGAAGCGGCGACGACACCACCCAGGTGGACTTCGCCCTGCCCGAACTCGGCGAGAAGACCCACACCGTCTACGTCGACCCGTACACCGGCAAGACGACGGGACAGCTGACCACCTGGTACGCCGAGACCCCGCTCACCACGTGGCTGGACGCCCTGCACCGCAACCTCAACCTCGGGACCGTGGGCCGCTACTACTCGGAGATCGCGGCCAGCTGGCTGTGGGTACTCGTCCTCGGCGGTCTCTTCCTGTGGTGGCGCAGTCGGCACGGCAAACGGACCGCCCGCCGCCTGCTGCTGCCCGACCGGGCGGCGAAACAGGGCGTACGGCGCACCCGCAGCTGGCACGCGGCGACCGGAGTCTGGCTCGCCGTCGGACTGCTCGGGCTCTCGGCCACCGGCCTGACATGGTCCCGCTACGCCGGTGCCAACTTCGGCGAGGCGCTGGACGCGTTCCACTCCCACACTCCCTCCGTGGCCACCACTCTGACCACCGGAACAAGTGGCTCCGCTGCTACGAAGAGCGTCGACCCGGCCGCGATAGACGACGTCCTGAAGGCGGCCCGCGCCGACGGCGTCGGCGGCCCGGTGGAGATCGCCGTACCCGCGGACAACGCCTCCGCCTGGACCGTGACGCAGACCCGCAACCTCTGGCCGGTCGGACGCGACAGCGTCGCTGTCGACGCCGCCACCGACCGCGTGACCGACAAGGTCGCCTTCGCCGACTGGCCGGTGATGGCCAAACTCACCCGCTGGGGCATCAACGCCCACATGGGCACCCTCTTCGGCCTGGTCAACCAGATCCTTCTGGCTCTCCTCGCCGTCGGCCTCATTTTCGTGACCGTCTGGGGCTACCGGATGTGGTGGCAGCGCCGCCCCACTCGCTCGGACCGCCGTGCCGCGCTCGGTACCCCTCCCGCCCGCGGAGGCTGGCGCAACCTGCCGTCCGGGGCGCTCGCCGTCGGCATCGTCGTGGTGGCCGTGGTCGGCTGGGTCATCCCGTTGTTCGGTATCCCGCTGGCTGTGTTCCTCGCCGTCGACCTGACCGTGGGCGTCGTCCGCAATCGCCGCGCGGCCAGGTCCGCCGCGGCGGGCTGACCGGGCGCAGGGCGGGGGCCGGGGTGGGAAACTCCGCGCTCCGGCCCCGCTGTGTAATGCCCCGGGAGAGTGACACGCGCCACAGCCGGGAACTCGCCGCCTCGGCGCGACGACTCAGTGGTGGACGGCACCGGATGAACGATCGAACCCGTACATCCGTATCAAGAGGCGTGCGAACGCCTCACCCACATCCAGGAGTTGCGCCATGGCACAGAAGCAGTACCTCGTCACCGGCATGACCTGCGAGCACTGCGCCGCGAGCATCACCGAGGAGGTCTCCCAGGTCCCCGGTGTCACCGACGTGGACGTCGACGTCGCGGCGGGGTCGGTCTCCGTCGGCGGCACGGAACTCGACGACGTGCGGCTGCGCGCGGCGATCGTGGAGGCGGGGTACGAGGTCACGGAACCGGCCGCGGCCTGACGGACCCCGTTCTGCTCACGGCCGCCGGGTGTTGTGCGGCCCCGGTGGCCCAGAGCGCATTGACTTCGTTCGCCAGCAGGTGTCGGAAAACCCGGACCGTGGGAGACGCGGGAGCGTCAACGCGGACCCGACACCGCCCGGTTGACCGCCAGGTGCAGCACCCCGCTCGTCACCAGCCCCGCGGCAGCCCCGATCAGTGCCCCAGGCACACCGCCGACGAAGAATCCCAGCCAGGCGTAGCCTCCGGCGAGCACCATCGTGGCCAGGACGGACAGGGACCACACCCTGCCCAGGTGTCCGCTCACCGCCGTCCACCCGCGTGCACGGCCGGCCGGCCGCTCCCAGGGCCACGCCTCGTCCACGCCGCTCACCTGACTGCCGAGTGCTCCGGCCACGGCACCTCACCCCTGTTTCCTCGCCGCTGTCCCGCCCACCGATCGCGGGACACGGACGGCTCGACCGTTAACTCCCCACGAGGAACTGCGGAAAACAGCGCACCGACAGGTTTCTCCGGTCAGCCGGCCGCATCACGCGAGCACGGCGAACATGACGGCCATCCCCAGCGCCATCGCCGCATGACACGCAGGAGCCAGGACGCTGACCACATCCGTCGCCCCCGCCCCCGCCCCCTCGCCCTCCGGACCGCTACCGTCCTGGCTCCTGCCCCGCGCCCGGTCGAGCGCACGCGTCAGCCACACAAGTCCCAGCACACCGAGGACGATCGCGAGCACCACCGCCGTCGCGACGGACCCCGCGCCCGTCAGGCTCATGGAGGCGAGACCCGAGCCACCCGACATGTCCATTCCGGCCATGTCGTGCATCCCGGCCGAGCCCCCACCGTCGGACGCCGTCCCCGAGGAGCCCATCGCCGACACCATCCATGCCATGGCCCCCATCATCACGACGTGCGGAAGAGCGGCGACCACCACCCGGCCCCGGGACCCGCCACGCGCGCGGAACGGAGCGGCGGCCACGAACCACAGAGCGCCCACGCTGAAGAGCACCACCTGGGGAACGACCGGCAGGTCCGTTCCCCACGGCCAGGCCATCGCGATCATCAGCACCCCCATGGCCGCGTGCAGCGCGTGATCCACGCGTTCCCCGGCGCTGGTTCCGGGAAGCACCAGCCTCCACACGCCGTACACGACGGGCACGGCGAACAGCAGACTCAGAACCCAGCGCAGCCCGCTCGCGGCAACCACCGCACCACCCCCACTCCAAGGGCGCCGCACGGCGCCGCCGACCAGTTCCAGGGCCGGACGCACGGGCAGGGGGGTGCGAACGAACAGGAGGAGGTACGACAGATGCCCTCCGCAAGCCACCACGGCGGCACGGGTTTTCGGGCGCCTGATCCTCTTCCGGTCAGAACGCGGCCCTGGCGAACGGCCACAACAGGAGTCGGTGAGTGGCCGGAGTGAGTTCCAGGCATTCGGTATGAGCGCCGTCACATCAGCTGCGAGGCGGAGACCCGCAGGCGTAGGACGCGCCCGCACCAGCGCACGGGGAAGGGCGCCCCTCGCTGTCGCGCCGGGCGAAAGGGCTCGCACCACGGCTGGACTCGGTGGAGGTGACGGTCACCTGTCGCAACGGTTGCGTGCAGCCACGGCCGTGCTCCCGACCGAGCTCACGCCGGGCCGGGCGGACGGATCATGGACGATCGTCCGCCCTATCAGCGCCTGGCGCGCCTACGTCTCTGCCTCTGGCCGCAACGTCCTGCGCGGGAGTGACCGCGCGGGACTTCAGCCTCGTACAGCCTTGAGCACACTCCGGCAGGCTTCCGTGGCGCGAGCGGTGGCTTCGGCGCAGATCCGGCAGTGGTCATGGTGCTGGGCGTGTCCGCTGCACAGGTCGTGGCTGTGCTGGCAGGCGATGAGACAGGCCTCGACCTGTGCGATGAGGAGCGCCGGATCGTGGCCACTGTGCCGGGTGAGGATCCGGCGGGTCGCGCCGGCGACGTCGGCGCAGTCCAGATCCCGGTCGATGGCCGCCCGCAGTGTGTCCGCGTCCTTCTCCGCGAGCATGCCCGTGGCGCACGCGGTGACGGCGGTCTCGCACTCGGCCAGTACGTCGACGGCCGTGGCCAGGACGTCGTTGCCGAGGAAGCTCTCGGAAGAGATGCTGTCGAGGAGTTCTCGGGTGTGGATCATGACGACCCCAAGGAAGCGAGAGGGAAGGGATGGGGTGTTCTCGACCGACGCTAGTACCCATCCCGCCGCCCAGGAAGGGCGGAGGGCACTGCGGAGCGGACGTGTTCCTGGCCCGGCAGCGCAGCGGCATGTCCGCTACGGACGGCGGGGACGGTGGCCCAGGCGTCGCTCCCTGCCCCGGCATCCCCGACCTTGTACGTATTCACACCACCCTGCAGGGCGCAATGAGAGCGAACACTAACCTGGTTAAGGCTTCCAACCTGCCTACATGTAGTAGGCGTAGCGGGTGGCGATGCGGGCTCCGGCGGGGACGTGTCTGAGGATGGAGCCGACTCGGTAGGCGGTGCGCAGCGTGAGGGGGTCGCGTTCGTCGAGCTGGGCGTTGTTCCAGTTCATCTTGGTCAAGGCCAGGATGTCCATGCCGGCAGTCAGTAGATCCGTGCCGCGCGTTGCGGGCCGGATCAGCAGGGGCTGGGGGACGTACAGGCCGGGGTAGGTCCGGAAGTACGGTACCGAGCCGCGGGTGTACAGGAGCAGGGAGCGAGCGTCGAGTTGGACGCTGGTGCCGCGCAGTGGTGGGAGTTGTCCGGTGCGGTACAGGTGTGGGGCGCCGCGCCGCTGGATCCACAGCAGGTCGACGTGGTCGATCTCTCGCAGATCGGCGGCTTCGTGGAATCCGTCGGTCTCGCCGGTGGTGAAGTTCGAGGTCTTGTGTACGACGATGCGAGCGGGCTGGTGGCCGTGGGTGGTGCGGTACTCGGCCAGGGCGTCCAGCAGGAGTTGCCGGGCATCGGGGAGCGTTAGGTGGGGCTGACGGTCGGTCTTGGAGATCTGGGCGGTGCCGCCGCGGACGACGACGCCGTCGCCACGTTCGTTGAACACCTGGGCGACGGCCGTGTGCAGTTCGTTGCCACTCGTGCTGCGGTAGAAGCTGACCCCGACGTAGCAGGTGGCCAAATCGGAGCTATGGCGCTGCATACGCCAGGGCGTCCCGCAGGCCTTGTAGTACAGGGCGGTGTGCAGGTTCCAGGCCCGTGTGGCCTCGTCCTGCAGCGGGCGGACGGTCTGCCCGTTGGTCCTGGCCGGGATCCCGGTCCAGGTCTCCTTGCGCATCAACTGCAAAGGGGCCGGCAGTGTTAGCGCGGTGGCCTTGAGCAGGTCGCCGGCACCGGCCTCCGCCGCCAGCCACCATGACGACACCACGCATTCAAGGTCAGTAATCGGACTCGGCGGCGCCTTCGGCCCTTGTGCGGCCGCTTCCGCCCGAAGATCGGCAACATCCGGTCCTGGATTCGTCCCGGCACTCTCGGCGTGGCGCCCTGGGGCAGCCGTGTGCCGTTCACCAGCGGCGACGAGCGCACTTGGTTCGACCTGGCGCTCTTCGCCGGCGTGCTCGCCGCCTTCGTCTACCCGCTGGCCGCGCAGGCCGAGCCTGTGCCGAGCGAGTTCCTTCCGGGGGGCACCAGCCCGTAGGAGCTCATCCCGCCACCCGGCGGCATCCCTGGCGACCAATATGGGCATCCAGGCGATCCTGGCGACCAGCGACCACAGTGAAACCGAGGCCGGGTCCGTCGACGGTCGTGAAGTGCCGGCGCACCTGCCGAAGGGCAGCCCAGCGCGAGCAGCAGGCGCCGCTGGAGGACGGCACGGTCGATGTGCTCGTACGCGGCGACCGAGGCGACCTCGCCAGTGAAGCCGGTGAGGGAGTCGGCGTTCTTCAGCACGTCCAATAGGTCGAGCACGTTCCACCGTCGTACGACCTCATCCTTGAGGGCCCGTCCGGCGGCTCCAGCTTCGGCACGGTGATCCACGGCTCGCCCTTGTGGGCGGTGACCTTCACCCTGCCTGCCTGCCTGCCTGCCTGCCTGCCGAGCCGTTCGCCAGCGCCGCCGACAGCCGGTCCGGCCCGTCCGTCATCCGCTGCTTCAGCCCGCTGACGATCTGGTCCTCGGGCTGACGGATCGCCACGTAGTGCACGGTGCGTGCCGACTCGAAGTCGCCGGGCAGGTCGTCCTCCGGGTGGCACCACCGCCTCCCGGCCTCGACGTAGATCTCTCGGCGCCGGGTCGCGCCCCGCAGCGCCACCGGCACGCACAGCTCGTGCGGGATGCGCTGGACTTTGCCCTTGTCGTCGAGGACCGCCTCGCGCCAATCCCTGAGTACGACGCCGTCCATCGGCACGACGTCACCGGCGTCGTAGAAGCGCGTCTTGCTGTCGACGTCGGCGTACTTGGCCAGCAGCACGAGCCCGTCCATCACCGGCCAGTAGGCCATGTTCTTGCACTTGAAACCCAGCGGGTTCAGCAGCGGCGGCAAACATCTGCCGGTAGTACGAGCTGTATGAGAGGCGCAGTGTGGTGCGGACCTCGTGTCCTTGCCTGTGCTGTCTCCTGGACCGTAGTGTCTTCCTTGTTCGACCTTCGTCGAACCGGGCAACACCGTCACCTACTCCCTCTCGGTCCCGGCCCCGCTGGTGTCGGGCTTGTCGTTCGCGGAGTCCTACGCGTATCTGGACGAGTGGGTGCTGGCGGCGCTGGGTGAC
>BNBP01000126.1 GCA_014656015.1 Streptomyces griseoaurantiacus
TCGGCCGCCCGTGGCGCACCGGCCGCCCCCGGGACCGCGGACTCCGCGTACGGCGCCCGGAGGGGCGGCCCCGGAGGCGCCCCGCGCAGCAGGCCCGCGCGGCACGGGCGGCCGGTGGACGGGTCCTCCGAGTCGCCCGTGGACGGCCGGGCCCGGTCCGGGGCGCCGGAGGCCGAAGCGGGGCCCCCGACGGCCGGGGCGGCCGCGGGAAGCGACGAGACCATGGCGCTCGGGCCCTCCGCCGTCGCCGAGGCGCGCCGGCGGGCCGCCGCCGCGGGCGGACCGGCCGTCGGGAGCCGGGCGGAGCGCCGCAGGGCCGCGAAGCGGCAGGGCCGCCGCGCGGGGCGCGGCACCGCCGCACGGCCGGACACGGACCGCGAGGGCACGGGGGAGGGCACCGCCGCGCCGCTCTCCCGGGTCGAGGCGCGCAGGGCCGCGCGGGCCCGGCGGCCGGGACCGGCCGTGCTGGTGAGCCGGGCCGTCGGCGAACTGTTCATCACCGCCGGTGTGCTGATGCTGCTGTTCGTCACCTACCAGCTCTGGTGGTCGAACGTGCGCGCCCATCAGGAGGCGGGCAGCGCCGCGAAACACCTCCAGCAGGACTGGGCCAGCGGCAAGCGCGCCCCCGGCGTGTTCGAGCCCGGCCAGGGCTTCGCCCTCCTGCACATCCCCAAGCTGGACGTCGTCGCGCCCATCGCCGAGGGCATCAGCAAGACGCACGTGCTCGACAAGGGCATGGTCGGCCACTACGGCGAGGGCACGCTGAAGACGGCGATGCCCGGCGCCAGGACCGGCAACTTCGGGCTCGCCGCCCACCGCAACACCCACGGCGAACCCTTCCGGTACATCAACCGCCTCAAGCCGGGCGACCCGATCGTGGTGGAGACGCAGGACACCTACTACGTGTACAAGATGGCCTCGGTGCTCCCGGTGACCTCGCCCTCGAACACGGCGGTCCTCGACCCCGTCCCGGCGGGTTCGGGCTTCACCAAGGCGGGCCGCTACATCACACTGACCACGTGCACCCCGGAGTTCACCAGCAAGTACCGCCTGGTGGTCTGGGGAAAGATGGTCGAGGAACGGCCGCGCGGTGACGGCAAGCCGGACGCGCTCGTCCGGTAGCCCGTCCAGTAGCGTGGCGCGCGCCAGCAGGACGTACGACAACGGAACACAGACGGGGCGGATGCAGTGGGAGCGACGACCGGCCGCGACGAGGGGACCGACGTGCCGCAGGCCGGACCGGACCCGGTCCCGGAGGCGCACCCCGGTACGGGGCACGGCGGCCGCGCCGGACGGCGGCGCCGCGGGGGCGGGCCGGTCGCCACGGCGGTGGGCGTCTTCGGGGAACTCCTCATCACCGGCGGCCTGGTGCTCGGACTGTTCGTCGTCTACTCGCTGTGGTGGACCAACGTGATAGCGGACCGCCAGGCCGACAAGCGCGCCGACAAGGTCCGCCACAACTGGGAGGCCTCCCAGGCCGGCAAGGGTCCGGGCGCCCTGGACACCGGGGACGGCATCGGCTTCCTGCACGTGCCGTCGATGCGCAACGGCGAGGTGCTCGTCCGCGAGGGCACCGCCACGAAGATCCTCAACGGCGGTGTGGCCGGCTACTACACGGACCCCGTCAAGGCGACCCTGCCGACCACGGGCAAGGACGGCAACTTCGCGCTGGCCGCGCACCGGGACGGGCACGGGGCGAAGTTCCACAACATCGACAAGGTGGACGAGGGCGATCCGATCGTCTTCGAGACGAAGGACGACTGGTACGTCTACAAGGTCTTCGCGATCCTCCCCGAGACCTCGAAGTACAACGTCAAGGTCCTGGGCTCCGTGCCGGAGCAGGCGGGCGTGAAGAAGCCCGGCCACTACATCACGCTGACCACCTGCACCCCCGTCTACACCTCCACCTACCGCTACGTGGTCTGGGGCAAGCTGGTCCGGGTCGACAAGGTCGACGCCGACCGCACCCCGCCCGAGGAACTCGACTGAGCCGCTGAGCCGGCCACGGGGAAGGCCCCGGCACCCGTTCCCGGGTGCCGGGGCCTTCCCCGTCGTGGTGTGCGCTGGTGTGCGCGCGGGTTCAGTCCTCCGTGCGGAAGGCCGTCCCGGTGGCGCCGCCGAAGAAGCCGCCGGGGCCTCCGCCGTTGTTCCCGCCGTTGTTGCCCCCGCCCCCGCCGCCGAGGGTCTTGAGGTTGACGGCGGTGCCCTTGGCGACCGTGTTGCCCTGGCCCGGGTCGGTGCTGATCACGACCGCGTTGTCGTCCTGGGACCCGTCGATCGACCCGACCGAGAGACCGGCGCCCTGCAGTGCGTTCTTGACGTCCCTCAGCTTCTGCCCGAGGACGTTCGGCACCTGGACCTGCTCCTGGCCCTTGGCCTTGCCGATCTGGATGTTGACCTGCGAGCCCTTGTCGACCTTGCTGCCCGCCGACGGGGAGGTCTGGAGGACCTTGCCGACCTTCCCCTGGTCATCGGTCTCGACCTCGGTGCAGTTGCCGGTGAGGCCGTTCTCCTGCATGCGCGCCTTGGCGTCGTCGCAGCTCGCGTCCGTGACGTCCGGGACCGTGGACTTCGCCTCGGCCTTCGCGATGGTCAGGGTGATGGTGGAGCCCTTCTCGACCTCCGTGCCGAGGGAGGGGTCCTGTTCGAGGACGGTGTTCGGCTCCTCCGAGGACTCCTTGGTCTTCGTCTTCACGTCGAACTGGTACTTGTCGCCCTCCAGCTTCGCCGTGGCGTCGTCGAGGCTGTCGCCGACCACGCTGGGCACCGCCACCTTGGGCGCGCCGGTGGAGACCACCACGTCGATGGTGTCGCCCTTCTTGGCCTCCGAGTCGGGCTCCTGGCTCTGCGAGCAGATGTTGCCCTTGGGCTGGTCGTCGCAGGGCTTCTTGGTGGTGGCCAGCTTCAGGTCGATGTTGTCGGCCTGCTGCTGGGCGTCCTTGAGGGTCTTCCCGACGAAGTTCGGGACGCTCACGCCGTTGTCGTTGGAGCCGTCGCCGGTGAAGAGGTACTTGCCGATGAGGATCGCGCCGAGCAGCACCAGCACACCGGCCACGACCAGCAGGATCGTCGAGGTGTTCGACTTCTTCTGGCGGCGCCGGTCGGGGCGGTCGTCGTAGCCGTAACCGCCGTCGTCCGGATTGACCGGCGGCAGCATCGTGGTCGGGGCGGCCTGGTCGGTGCGCAGGGCGGTGGTGGCCTGGTCGTCGCCGTAGCCGGCGTAGCCGACCGCGCCCATGGCGGCGGTGGCCGCGACGGGCTGGCCGTCGAGGCAGGCCTCGATGTCGGCGCGCATCTCGTCGGCCGACTGGTAGCGGTAGTCGGGGTCCTTCATCAGCGCCCGCAGGACGATGGAGTCCATCTCGGGCGTGATCTCTTCGGGATCGAAGACGCTCGGCGCCTGCGGCTCCTCGCGGACGTGCTGATAGGCGACCGCGACCGGGGAGTCGCCCACGAAGGGCGGCCGGACCGTGAGCAGCTCGTAGAGCAGGCAGCCGGTGGAGTACAGGTCGGAGCGCGCGTCGACCTGCTCGCCCTTGGCCTGCTCCGGGGAGAGGTACTGGGCGGTGCCGATGACGGCCGCGGTCTGCGTCATCGTCATGCCGGAATCACCCATCGCACGGGCGATGCCGAAGTCCATCACCTTGACCTGGCCGGTCCGGGTGAGCATGACGTTGGCGGGCTTGATGTCACGGTGGACGATGCCGTTGCGGTGGGCGTACTCCAGACCCTGGAGGATGCCGATGGTCATCTCCATGGCCCGCTCGGGCAGCAGCTTGCGCCCGCTGTGCAGCAGCTCCCGCAGGGTCGAGCCGTCGACGTACTCCATCACGATGTACGGGATCGAGACCTGGTCGACGTAGTCCTCGCCCGTGTCGTAGACCGCCACGATCGCGGGATGGTTGAGCGAGGCGGCCGACTGGGCCTCCCGGCGGAACCGGGCCTGGAACGACGGATCGCGCGCGAGGTCGGCCCGCAGCGTCTTCACCGCCACGGTGCGGCCGAGCCGGGTGTCGTGCGCGAGGTAGACCTCGGCCATGCCACCACGGCCGAGCACCTGGCCCAGCTCGTACCGGCCGCCGAGGCGACGCGGCTCTTCCATGGTTACCTACCAGCCCTCTCCGTCGGTCCCGACCACACCCGCGTGCGGTGAGGCGGTGTGCTGCCGGGCCTACGGTACCCGGCTCGCTCTGCGTGACCTGGCCACTCCCGGCACCCGATACAGGACCGGTATCGCAACGTGCACCGATGTGAAGGGGACGTGACGGGGGTCACTTCTTGCTGTTGATGACCGCCTGCATGACGTTCTTCGCGATCGGCGCGGCCAGGCCGCCACCGGAGATGTCGTCACGGTTGGCGTTCTCGTCCTCGACCACGACGGCCACGGCGACCGGCTTGCCGCCGTCGGGCATCTTGGCGTACGAGATGAACCAGGCGTACGGCTTCTCGCTGTTGTCGACACCGTGCTGGGCGGTACCGGTCTTGCCGCCGACGGTGACGCCGGGGATCTTGGCGTTGGTGCCGGTGCCCTTCTCGACGACCGTCTCCATCATCGACTGCAGGATCTGGGCGTTCTTCTCGCTGAGCGGACGGCTCATCTCCTCCGGGTCGGTCTGCGACATCACGTCCAGGTTGGGCGCCTGCAGCTTGTCGACCATGTACGGCTTCATCAGCTTGCCGTCGTTGGCGACCGCGGAGGCGACCATGGCCATCTGCAGCGGGGTCGCGGCCGTCTCGAACTGGCCGATCGAGCTGAGCGCGGTCTGCGGGCGGTCCATCTTCGTCGGGAAGACGGAGGCGTTGGCGCGGGTGGGCGTGAACTGCTCCTCGTTGAAGCCGAACTTCTCGGCCTCCTCCGCCATCTTCTCCTTGCCGACGTCGACACCGATCTTGCCGAAGACGGTGTTGCAGGACACCCGCAGCGCCTCCCGCATGGTGGCGTCCTTGCAGGGGATGTTGCCCTCGTTCTTCAGCTCTGTCCTGGTGTCCGGCAGGGTGTACGGCAGCGGCGAGTCGGTCTTCTGGTCCGCGGAGTCGTACAGGCCGTTCTCCAGCGCGGCGGCGGCGGTGACCACCTTGAAGGTCGAGCCCGGCGGGTAGGTCTCGCGCAGCGCCCGGTTGAGCATCGGCTCGGCCGGGTCGTTCTTCTTCAGCAGCTTGCCCCACGCCTTCTGGTCGGACGTGCGGTTGCCGGCGAAGGAGGACGGGTCGTACGAGGGGTAGGACGCCAGGGCGAGGATCGCGCCGGTCTCCGGGTCGAGGGCGACGGCGGCGCCCTTGCCGCCGACCTTGGCCAGCCCCTGGTAGGCGGCCTTCTGCGCGGCGCCGTTGAGGGTGGTGACGACGTTGCCGCCCTGCTTCTTCTTGCCCGTGATCATGTCGAGCGTGTTGCGGAAGAAGAGCCGGTCGTCGTCGCCGGTCAGCCAGTCGTCGTCGATGGACTCCAGCTGGGTGGCGCCGAAGGCCTGCGAGGCGTAGCCGGTCACCGGCGACCACATGGCGCCGTTCTTGTACGTGCGCTTGTACTCGAAGTCGTTGTAGCTGTCCCCGGAGGTCTTGACGGACCCGGTGATGGGGCTGCCGCCGACGATGATGTCGCCGCGCGGGGTGGCGTAACGGGCTATGGCCACCCGGCGGTTGAGCGGGTCGTCGTTGAGGCTGTCGGCCTTGACGTACTGGAGCCAGTTGTCGCGGATGAGCAGCGTGAGGACCAGCAGCCCGCAGAAGATCGCGATACGGCGCAGGGGCTTGTTCACGGGCGGACCACCTGGGTCATCTCGGCGTCGGGGTTGGGGGCCGGGGCCGGGGCCGGGCGGCGCGCGGTGTCGCTGATCCGCAACAGGATGCCGATCAGCGCCCAGTTGGCGATGACGGAGGAACCGCCGTACGCCAGGAAGGGCATCGTCATACCGGTCAGCGGGATGAGCCCCATGACGCCGCCGGCGACGACGAAGACCTGCAGCGCGAAGGCGCCGGACAGGCCGACGGCGAGCAGTTTGCCGAACGGGTCGCGGGCGGCCAGCGCGGTGCGCACGCCGCGCTCCACGATCAGGCCGTAGAGCAGCAGGATCGCCATGAGTCCGGCGAGCCCCAGCTCCTCGCCGAAGGTGGCGAGGATGAAGTCGGAGTTGGCGGCGAACTTGATCAGGTCCGAGTTGCCCTGGCCGAGGCCGGTGCCCATGGTGCCGCCGGAGCCGAAGGCCCACAGGGCCTCCATGGACTGCTCGGAGTGGCCGAAGACGCCCTGCTGGCTGAGCTTGTACTCGCGCAGCGGGTTCAGCCAGGCCTGGACGCGCTGCTGGACGTGCGGCTCGAAGGAGGCGACGCCGACCGCGCCGACGGCGGACATCAGCAGACCGAAGACGATCCAGCTGGTGCGCTCGGTGGCGACGTACAGCATGACGACGAACATGCCGAAGAACAGCAGCGAGGTGCCGAGGTCGGTCTCGAAGACCAGGACCAGGATGGAGATGATCCAGACGACGACGATCGGGCCGAGGTCGCGGCCGCGGGGCAGGTACAGGCCCATGAAGCGGCGGCTGGCCAGGGCGAGCGCGTCCCGCTTCACCATCAGGTAGCCGGCGAAGAAGACGGCCAGCACGATCTTGGCGAACTCGCCGGGCTGGAGGGTGCCGAGGCCCGGGATGGAGATCCAGATCTTGGCGCCGTAGACGTTGGCGCCGAGGCCCGGGACGAGCGGCAGCACCAGCAGGACCAGCGCGCCCATCATGGAGATGTAGGTGTAGCGCTGCAGGACGCGGTGGTCCTTGAGGAAGATCAGCACGGCCACGAACAGGGCGATGCCCAGGGCCGTGTAGAGGAGCTGTCTGGGGGCGGCCGACACGAAGGTGGGCAGGGCCTGCAGCCGCTTGGACTGGTCCAGGCGCCAGATGACCACCAGACCCAGGCCGTTGAGCAGCGTGGCCAGCGGCAGCATCAGGGGGTCGGCGTACGGGGCGAACTTGCGCACCACCAGGTGGCCGACGCCCGCCAGCAGACCGAGGCCGACACCGTAGCCGAGCAGCCCGGGCGGCACCTGGTCGTTGATGGCCAGACCGACGTTGGCGTAGGCGAACACCGGGATGGCCACCGCGAACAGCAGCAGCGCGAGCTCGGTGTTGCGGCGGCTCGGCGTGCCGATCGAGCCGATCGTGGACGTGTGGTGCGTCGACGTGTTCGTAGTACTGCTCATCGTGTGACAGGGCCCCTCACGGCTTGCCTACTGCTTACCGCACAGCGAGACGACCTTCTGCTCCTCCGCCGAGAGGCTGGGGCCGGGGTTGGCAGTGGGTGCGGTCTTGGACTTGTCCGGCGACGCGGAGTTCGACGGATCGGGCGATGCCTTGGACGAGGGCGAGCTCGACGCGGTTCCCTTGCTGCCGGCGGGTCCCTTGTCGCTGTCGGGCTTCGTCTTGTTCTTGCTCTCGGCGTCCTCGCGCGCGGCCTGCTTCTCGCATGCCGTGGCCTGGACCGCCAGCTCGTCGATCTTCGAACGGGCGTCCGACAGGCCGCCCTCGGCGATCGTCGCCTTCACCTGCTTCTGCTGGTAGGGCGGCAGGTACTTGAGTTCGATCTCGGGGTGGTCCTTGTGCACCTTGGACAGGTTCACCCACGCGAGGTCCTGGCTGATGCCCCGGTACAGCGCCACGTGGTCGCCGTTGGCGCCGACGTAGTACTGCGTCTGGGTCCAGCGGTAGCCGCCGTACCCGCCGCCGCCGATCACCGCGAGCACCAGCAGGGTGTAGAAGCTCCGCTTGAGCCACCTGCGGCCCTTGCGGGGCTTCTCGAAGTCCTCGTCGCTGTAGTCGCCGAAGCTGCCTGAGGGCGCGTAACCGGCGCTGTCGCCGCTCCCGGGCGGGCCGAACTCGCCGCCGCCCCGGCCCTGCCGGCCCAGGCTGGCGGCACGGCCGGCGGGGGTCTGCATCACGCCGTTGTCCTGCGCGTGGCTCTGGTTCTCGGCGACGGCGCCGACGACGACCGGGGTGTCCGAGAGCTGCCCGGCGAGGGTGTCGCCCGCGTCCAGGTCGAGGACGTCGGCGATGATCACCGTGATGTTGTCGGGGCCGCCGCCGCGCAGCGCGAGCTGGATCAGCTCCTGCACGGTCTCCTGGGGGCCCTGGTAGCTGGCGAGGGTGTCCTCCATCGTCTGGTGGGAGACGACGCCGGAGAGCCCGTCGGAGCAGATCAGATAGCGGTCGCCGGCCCGCACCTCGCGCACGGAGAGGTCGGGTTCGACGTGCTCGCTGCTGCCCAGCGCACGCATCAGCAGCGAGCGCTGCGGGTGCGTGGTGGCCTCCTCCTCGGTGATGCGGCCCTCGTCGACCAGGCGCTGCACCCAGGTGTGGTCCTGCGTGATCTGGGTCAGCACGCCGTCGCGCAGCAGGTAGGCGCGCGAGTCGCCGACGTGCACCATGCCGAGCCGCTGCCCGGTCCACAGCAGCGCGGTCAGCGTGGTGCCCATGCCCTCGAGCTGCGGGTCCTCCTCGACCATCGCGCGCAACTGGTCGTTGGCGCGCTGCACGTAGGTGCCCAGCGAGGTGAGGATGTCCGAGCCGGGGACGTCGTCGTCCAGGGCGACGATGGTGGAGATCACCTCGGAGGAGGCGACCTCGCCGGCGGCCTGGCCGCCCATGCCGTCCGCGATGGCGAGCAGGCGGGGACCGGCGTATCCGGAGTCCTCGTTGCCCTCCCGGATCATGCCCTTGTGCGATCCGGCGGCGAAGCGCAGTGACAGACTCATGCGCACCTCACCCGTCGGCTCCGGGTACATCCGCACTGTGCCCACCCTCCGGTCGGGAGCGCGTCGGGGGCCGGTTCGCGGCCCGCCGCCGCATGCTCGCTCGGCTCGCGCTCATTCATGACGTAGCACTACTTCCGCAGCTCGATGACGGTCTTGCCGATGCGGATCGGCGCGCCCAGCGGAATCGGTGTGGGAGTCGTCAGCCGGGTCCGGTCGAGATAGGTGCCGTTGGTGGAACCCAGGTCCTCGACGATCCACTGGCCGTCCCGGTCCGGGTAGATCCTCGCGTGGCGGCTGGAGGCGTAGTCGTCGTCCAGCACGATCGTGGAGTCATGTGCCCGGCCGAGGGTGATGGTCTGCCCCTGGAGGGCGACCGTGGTGCCCGTGAGGGTGCCCTCCGAGACGACCAGCTTGGTCGGGGCACCGCGGCGCTGGCGCCCGCCGCCGCTCGGCTGCTGGCGCTGCGGCGGGGGTGCCGCCGCCTGGCGCTGGGCCTGCTGCGGCTGGCGCCCGGCCTCCCGGCGCGACCCCCGCTGGGTGACGCGCGTACCGAACAGGTCGCTGCGGATGACCTGCACGGCCACGATCACGAACAGCCACAGTACGGCCAGGAAACCCAGCCGCATGACCGTGAGGGTCAGCTCTGACATTGCCCCCGCTTCACCCTTCGGCTTGCCGGTAAATGATGGTGGTGCTGCCCACGACGATCCGCGAGCCGTCGCGGAGCGTAGCGCGGGTGGTGTGCTGTCCGTCCACCACGATGCCGTTGGTGGACCCGAGATCCTGGATCGTCGAGGGCGTTCCGGTCCGGATCTCGCAGTGCCGGCGGGAGACGCCGGGGTCGTCGATCCGCACGTCGGCGTCGGTGCTGCGGCCCAGCACCAGCGTCGGGCGGGAGATCTGATGGCGGGTGCCGTTGATCTCGATCCAGTGGCGGGTGCGTCCGCCGCCCGCGGGGACGGCGGCCGGGCGGGCGCCGTAGGGCGCGGCGCCGGGGCGGCCGCCGGGCGGCGGCG
>BNBP01000127.1 GCA_014656015.1 Streptomyces griseoaurantiacus
ACGGCAAGGGGCAGATCTTCGTCAAGGGCGAGGTCATCAAGACCGTGCCGGAGTCGAAGATCGTGGAGACCCTCATCGACGAGGCCATGAAGCTGGCCGAGCAGATGGAGAAGGACGGCACCGCCTCCGGCGAGCCCGCCGTCACCGTCGCCGGCTGACCGGCGCCGGACAGCGGCCGACCGCACGCCGCCCGGGGGCGAGCACCACCGGGCGGCGTCGCACATACCCGCCAGGTACAGTGCGAAAATCAGCAGATCCAAGGGTGAGGCATCCGCACGTGTTGACGCAGACGACCACCCGCGTCCTCGAACCGAAGGACCTGGAGGCCGCGCTCGCCGTCCTGGACCGCGAGCCGGTCGCGAACGCCTTCGTGACCTCCCGCGTCCACGTCGCCGGGCTCGACCCCTGGCGGCTCGGCGGCGAGATGTGGGGCTGGTACGAGGACGGGATGCTCACCTCACTCTGCTACGCGGGCGCCAACCTGGTGCCCCTGTGCGCCACCCCCCGGGCCGTCCGCGCCTTCGCCGACCGCGCCCGCCGCAGCGGCCGCCGCTGCTCCTCCGTCGTGGGCCCCGCCGAGGCCACCGCCCAGCTCTGGCGGCTGCTCGAACCGAGCTGGGGCCCGGCCCGCGAGGTCCGCGCCCACCAGCCCCTCATGGTCACCGACCGGCTCCCCGCGGACGTCACCCCCGACCCCTACGTCCGCCGCGTCCGCAAGGACGAGATGGAAACGATTCTCCCGGCGTGCGTGGCGATGTTCACCGAGGAGGTCGGCGTCTCCCCGCTGGCCGGCGACGGCGGACTCCTCTATCAGGCCCGGGTCGCCGAACTCGTCGGCGCGGGCCGCTCCTTCGCCCGCCTCGACCAGGACGGCAAGGTCGTCTTCAAGGCCGAGATCGGCGCCGCCACCCCGCAGGCCTGCCAGATCCAGGGCGTCTGGGTGGCCCCCGAGTACCGGGGCCGGGGCCTCGCCGCCCCCGGCATGGCCGCGGTACTGCGCTACGCGCTCGCCGACGTCGCCCCCGTGGCCAGCCTCTACGTCAACGACTTCAACACCGCGGCCCGGGCGACCTACCGCAAGGTGGGCTTCCACGAGGTCGGCGAGTTCATGAGCGTGCTGTTCTGAGGAGCCGGCGGGAGTCTTCCGCCTAAGCGCTGTCCCGCAATCCCCGGCGGGCGTGCGACGACAGCTACGGCACTCCCCCAGCCTCCGGCCGGGGGTACCCCCACGCCGCGTTGTCGGAACGTCCGCATACATCCAGTATGCGGACGCCCCTCCGCCTTGCGATGCACCGCATCTGACGCCGCCCGGGTACGCTCCGGGGCATGCTCCGCTTTCCCGGTCAGGGCCACCGCCGCCCCGACGACGTCGTCATCGGCCCGCTGGACCTCGCCGCCCGCGTGGACGAGGCCCTCGCCGTGCAGGCCGTCGCCTTCGGGCTCGACCCCGACGAGATCGCCGTGCGCCGGCAGATCGTGCTGCGGCACATGACCAGCCCCGGAGCCCGCGCCCTCGGCGCCACCCTCCGCGGCCGCCTCGTCGGCTTCGTCTACGGCATGCCCAACGACCGCGCCCACTGGTGGTCCACCGTCGTCGAGCCGTATCTGCACCGCGAGGGCAACGAGGGCTGGCTCGACGACTCCTTCGTCATCACCGAGCTGCACGTCCACCCCGACCACCAGAACCGGGGGATCGGCCGCCGCCTCATCACCACGATCACCGACAGTGCCGAACAGCCGCGGTCCATCCTCTCGGCGATCGACATCGACAGCCCCGCCCGCGGGCTGTACCGGTCCCTGGGCTACCGGGACCTGGCCCGGCGCGTCCTCTTCCCCAGCGCCCCCAAGCCGTACGCGGTGATGGGAGCCCCCCTGCCGCTGCGCCGCCGTTAACCGATTACCGCCCGCACAGGGCTCCCGGCTAACCTCGTGGCCATCGCCCTCCCCCATTCCCGGGCCCCGTCCGGGCGGGGGATCCCCTTCAGCAGGAGTCGAGAACCATGGCCCAGGTCCAGCGCATGTCACGTTTGTTGGTCAAGACACTGCGTGACGACCCGGCGGACGCGGAGACGCTCAGCCACAAGCTCCTCGTCCGTGCCGGCTACGTCCGCCGCAACTCGGCCGGCATCTGGAGCTGGCTGCCGCTCGGCAAGAAGGTGCTCGACAACGTCTCCCGCGTGGTGCGCGAGGAGATGGACGCCATCGGCGCCCAGGAGGTGCTGCTCCCGGCCCTGCTGCCCAAGGAGCCGTACGAGGCCTCCGCGCGCTGGGAGGAGTACGGCGACCTGCTGTTCCGCCTGAAGGACCGCAAGGGCGGCGAGTACCTGCTCGGCCCGACGCACGAGGAGATCTTCACCCTCGTGGTCAAGGACCAGGTCTCCTCGTACAAGGACCTGCCGGTGATGCTCTACCAGATCCAGACCAAGTACCGGGACGAGGCGCGTCCCCGGTCCGGCGTGCTGCGCGGCCGCGAGTTCCAGATGAAGGACTCCTACTCCTTCGACACCACCGACGAGGGGCTCGCCGAGTCCTACCGGCTGCACCGCGAGGCGTACCAGAAGATCTTCGCGCGCCTCGGCCTCGACTACCGGATCGTCTCCGCCGTCTCCGGCGCGATGGGCGGCTCCGCCTCCGAGGAGTTCCTGGCCCCGGCCGCGGCCGGCGAGGACACCTTCGTGGACTGCCCGAACTGCGACTACGCCGCCAACACCGAGGCCGTCACCTTCGCGCTGACGCCGGTCGAGGGCGCCGCGCACCCGGCCGCCGAGGAACTCGACACCCCCGACACCCCGACCATCGAGTCCCTCGCCGAGCTGCTCGGCGTGCCGGCCTCGGCCACCCTGAAGAACCTGCTGGTGAAGGTGGACGGCGAGATCGTCGCCGTGGGCGTGCCCGGGAACCGGGAGGTGGACCTCGGCAAGCTCGGCGAGCACCTGGCCCCGGCCGTCGTCGAACTGGTCACCGCCGAGGACTTCGAGGGCCGCCCCGACCTCGTCCGCGGGTACGTCGGCCCGCAGGGCCTGGAGAAGGTGCGCTACCTCGCCGACCCCCGCGTCGCCCCCGGCACCTCGTGGATCACCGGCGCCAACAAGCAGGACACGCACGCGCGGAACGTGGTCTGCGGGCGGGACTTCGAGGTCGACCAGTACCTCGACGTGGTCGTCGTCGAGGAGGGCGACCCCTGCCCGAAGTGCGGCACCGGACTGAAGCTGGACCGCGCCATCGAGATCGGCCACATCTTCCAGCTCGGCCGCAAGTACGCGGACACCTTCCAGCTCGACGTGCTGGGGCAGAACGGCAAGCCGGTCCGCGTGACGATGGGCTCCTACGGCATCGGCGTCTCCCGCGCGGTCGCGGCGCTGGCCGAGCAGCACGCGGACGAGCAGGGGCTGTACTGGCCCAAGGAGATCGCCCCGGCCGACGTGCACGTCGTGGCGGCCGGCAAGGCCCTGCAGACCGAACTCGCCCTCGACGTGTCCGAGAAGCTGGCGGCGGCCGGGGTGCGCGTGCTGGTGGACGAGCGTCCCGGAGTCTCGCCCGGCGTGAAGTTCACGGACGCGGAACTGATCGGCGTGCCGCAGATCCTGGTGGCCGGCCGGCGCTCGGGCGAGGGCGTGGTCGAGCTCAAGGACCGCCGCACCGGTGAGCGCGAGGAACTGACGGTGGAAGAGGCGATCGCCCGCCTGACCGCGTAGAGCGCCGAAGGGGGCGGAGGGCGTACGACGTGCCCTCCGCCCCCTCGTGCGTTTCCGCGACCGCTTCCCGGCGGATTTCGCCGCGCCCGGGGCCCCGCGCGTCACAGCCAGCCGGCGAACTCCAGCAGTACCTCCGCGTCGCGGGGCCGGCCCACGCGGAAGGCCCGCACCCCCGACTCCACGGCCCGGAACAGCGTCCACCCCCGCACCCGCTCCCGGTCCAGATCCAGCGACTCCGCGAGCCGCTTCACCCGCCGCCGCGTCGTGGACGCCCCCGAGGGCGTCGCGACCAGGTCCTCGACCCGGTCCCGTACCAGACGCGCCAGATCGAAGGCGCACTCGCCCACCACCGGGTCCGGTCCCACCGCCAGCCACGGCATCCGCTCCCCGGCGAGCACCTTGCTCTGCCGGAACGTGCCGTGCAGCAACCGGCCCTCGGGCGCCGAGGCGACCAACTCCTCCCGCGCCGCGAGCGCCGACTCCACGAGCGGCCGTACGTCGGGCTCGGCCTCGGCCGCCGCCCGCATCGCCTCCGCCTGCCGACCCGTCCGCCCGGCCACCGTCTCGAAGGCGTGCCCGGCCGGCGGTTCGACCCACAGCCGGCGCAGCGTCCCGGCCGCCTCCAACAGCGCCTTCGCCTCCGGCAGCGAGCGCACCGACATCTCGGGATGCAGCCGCTCCAGCAGCAGGACACCCTCGTCACCGGCGGCGGCCCCGGACGCGTCACCGGCGCCGTCCGCGTCGAGCAGCCGGACCGCCCCGAACCCGTCCCACCGCACCAGCGCGGCACGCTCGGCGCCGGGCCGCGCGGCGGCCGGGGCGAGCTTCAGCACCGCGGGGCTGCCGTCCGCCCGCCGCACCAGCACGATCAGGCCGCTGCGCCCGCCGGGCCGGTGCACCCGCTCCACCGTCAACCCGCGTAGAGCGACGGCCCGCCGCAGCAGTTCGGGAAGGTCGTGGAGCCACGCGTCGGCCCCGTCACGCCGGGTCTCGGCGAGCGCCCGCACAAGCCGCGGCGGCGGTTCGAAAGCCATGCGCGAGTCGTTCCCTTCGAGGTCTGTTCCCTGACCGTTCCCCCCGCGGGGCTACTCCCGCGGCGTCGCCGAGGCGCCCGGACCGGCCGCCGCCCGTTCGGCGAGACCAGGGAAGGCTACGCTCTCCCCGCTCCAGCGCACCGCGCGTACCGCCGCCTCCCGCAGCGCCTCGGCGGCGTCCCCGCGCCGCGCACCCGTCGCGGCCCGGACGAGGTCGGAGTAGACAGCGGCGATCCGTCGCTCGAGCTCGGCGGCGAGCCGCACGGCGGCTGCCGAGTCCGCCACGGCGAAGGGGAGCGCGTACCCGGCGGCCGCGGCGCGCGGGGTGGCGCCGAGGTCGCTCACGGCGCGCACGAGCCGGTCCCGCCGCGCCCGGTGCCCGTCGTACGCCTCCTGTGCCTCGACGCGCCGGCCGTGCCCTATCCGGCCGCCGACCACCCCGTATCCGTAGACGGCCGCGTGTTCGGCGGCCAGGGCGGCCTGCAGCGCCTCGAGCTCGGCGGCGTTCCCGCCACTGCCCTTTCCGCCGGTCTTTCCCGCCGACGGCGTGGGCGTACCTCCGCTGCGCACGGTCATCCCCTCTTCTCCCCACCGGACGCGCCGGAGTCCGATCCCGTGTCCGGCTTCGGCTTCCACGTCGTCAGCAGATACGCGTGGGCGGCGCCGGCCGCCGCCACGGAGGCCAGCAGCCGGGCCGTCTCGCCGGGAAGCCCGGCGAGGGCCGCGGTCCGCCGGTCGGCCAGCGTCTTCTCGGCGTCGGCCAGCGCGGCCAGCGCGGCGGCGGGATCGGCGGGCACGGTGCCGCGGGCGGCGGGGGCCCCGGAGGACGAGCCGGAGGGCGCGTCGGTCGCGGAGGGCGGGGACGTGGTGGAGTCCGGGGCGGAGGGGGAGCCCGTGGCCGGCACCGAACCGCCGAACGCCTTCGCGTGCCGCACCGCTTCGGCCCGCAGCGGACGCAGCCGCGCCACCAGCCCCGGGTGGGCGGCGCCCACCGCGTCGTACCGCGCCACGAGCCGTTCGCTGTCGCGGGCGGCACCCGCGCGCGCCCGTTCCTCGGCGGAGGCTCCGCGGCCCCCGGAACCGCCGGGGTCGCCGGAACACCCCGCGAGCAGCACGGCACCGGCGGCCGAGGCGAACAGGGTCCTTCGGCGCGGCCCCGGGGCGGCGCGCGACGGCAGGGGGAACGGCACGGCAGACGTCCTCGGTGGCCTCGTACGGGCTCGTACGACGGGTGACGACGGTACGAGCGGGGGAACGAACAGGCGTCCGCCCGCCGAACGCGCGGGCCCGCCCGCGCTCACCGTACCCGGGGGCGCACGTGACCCGCGCCACCGGTTGCGCCGCACGCGCGTCACCGCGTGCCGGGGACGTCCCGGCGGGCCCGCCCGGGCGGTCGGCCCGAGGGTCCGGGTGGACGGCAACACCCCTTGGGACCCGATACGCTTTGCCCTGACACACGCCCTTCCACAACAGCACACGCGGCCGAGGAGTCACCCGGATGAGCACCACCCAGAGCGAGAGGCTGCGAGAGCTTCTGGAACCGCTCGTGACCTCTCAGGGACTCGATCTCGAGGAGATCGACGTGGCGTCCGTGGGCCGCCGCCGTGTGCTGCGCGTCGTGGTGGACTCCGACACCGGCGCGGACCTGGACCGGGTCGCCGACGTGAGCCGCGCGCTCTCGGCGAAGCTGGACGAGACCGACGCGATGGGCGCGGGGGAGTACACCCTCGAGGTCGGCACCCCGGGCGCGGAGCGCGCCCTCACCGAGCACCGGCACTACGTGCGTGCCCTCGACCGCCTCGTCCGCTTCCAGCTCCGGGAGGGCGGCGAGCTGGTCGCCCGCATCCTCGGGGTCGACGAGGAGGGCCTGGACCTGGAGGTCCCCGGAGTGAAGGGCCGCAGGCCCACCACCCGCAGACTCGCCTTCCCTGACGTCGACAAGGCGCGGGTCCAGGTCGAGTTCAACCGCAAGAACAAGAACGACGACGCCGTGAACGCTGACAACGCCGCGAACGCTGAGAACGAGGAGGAGGCGTAGCCATGGACATCGACATGAGTGCCCTGCGGGGCCTGGTGCGGGAGAAGGAGATCTCCTTCGACCTGCTGGTCGAGGCGATCGAGTCGGCCCTCCTCATCGCCTACCACCGCACCGACGGGAGCCGCCGCCACGCGCGCGTGGAGCTCGACCGGGACAGCGGTCACGTGACCGTGTGGGCGAAGGAGGACCCCGAGGACCTCGAGGAGGGCCAGGAGCCCCGCGAGTTCGACGACACCCCGTCCGGGTTCGGCCGCATCGCCGCGACCACCGCCAAGCAGGTGATCCTGCAGCGGCTGCGGGACGCCGAGGACGACGCCACGCTCGGCGAGTACGCCGGCCGCGAGGGCGACATCGTGACGGGTGTGGTGCAGCAGGGCCGCGACCCGAAGAACGTACTGGTCGACATCGGCAAGCTGGAGGCCATCCTGCCGGTGCAGGAGCAGGTGCCGGGGGAGAGCTACCAGCACGGCATGCGGCTGCGCTCGTACGTCGTGCGGGTGGCCAAGGGGGTGCGCGGGCCCTCGGTGACGCTGTCCCGCACACATCCCAATCTGGTGAAGAAGCTGTTCGCCCTGGAGGTGCCGGAGATCGCCGACGGCTCGGTCGAGATCGCGGCCATCGCCCGTGAGGCGGGCCACCGCACCAAGATCGCCGTGCGCTCCACCCGTTCCGGCCTCAACGCCAAGGGCGCGTGCATCGGGCCGATGGGCGGCCGGGTGCGCAACGTCATGGGCGAGCTGAACGGTGAGAAGATCGACATCGTCGACTGGTCGGACGACCCCGCGGAGATGGTGGCCAACGCGCTGTCGCCCGCCCGGGTGTCCGCGGTCGACGTCGTGGACCTCGCGGCCCGCTCGGCGCGCGTGACGGTGCCGGACTACCAGCTCTCCCTGGCCATCGGCAAGGAGGGCCAGAACGCGCGGCTCGCGGCGCGGCTGACGGGCTGGCGCATCGACATCCGTCCCGACACGGAGCCGGCGGAGCCCCGGGACTGAGGCGGGCGCCGGGGCCGGGCCGACGGGGGACGCCGCGCCCCCGTACGCGGGCGCGGAACCCCTGGTGGCCGCCCCGCGGACGGCGGGCCGGGAATACATCCCGGCCCGCCGCCGCTCAGATCACGTCATGTTGCAACGCGGCAAGTGTTCGATTCTTGCCCCAAAGGGGTGAGGTCGCCGCGGGGAGGTAGACTTCGTAGTGTCTGGCCGGACGCCTGTCCGCGCATGCCCTGAGCGCACCTGTGTGGGGTGCCGGGAGCGAGCGGCCAAGATCGAACTGCTGCGCACCGTGGCGGTCGAGGGCGAATGCGTCCCCGATCCGCGCGGTACGCTGCCCGGCCGGGGCGCATACGTGCACCCCGCACCGGCCTGTCTCGATCTGGCGGTCCGCCGCCGGGTCCTCCCGCGGGCGCTGCGCGCCCCGGGGCCGCTCGACACAAAGGCGTTGCGCCGATACGTCGAGCAGGCGGACAGTTGCTGAGCAGGCAACACGGTAGGACGTGCCGTACGGAACCCCGTACGGCCAGGTACCTCGCGAGTCGAAAGCAGGTCGAGATTGCGATGAGCACTCGATGAGTACGCGATGAGTACGCCCATGAACTAGCGACGGTCCGGACGCAACCCGGACCTCAAAGGAGCGAAGTGGCTAAGGTCCGGGTATACGAACTCGCCAAGGAGTTCGGTGTGGAGAGCAAGGTCGTCATGGCCAAGCTCCAGGAACTCGGTGAGTTCGTCCGATCGGCGTCTTCGACGATCGAGGCGCCCGTAGTGCGCAAATTGACAGATGCCTTCCAGCAGGGCGGTGGCAACGGCAAGTCCGGCGCCCGCCCGGCACCCCGTAAGGCGGCCCCCAGGCCCGCCGCGCCGTCCCCGGCGCAGTCCGGGAGCACCTCCCCCGGCCCCAGGCCGACGGGGGAGCGTCCGGCTGCCCCGAAGCCGGGGGCCCCCAGGCCGGCCGCGGCCGAGCGCCCCGCAGCCCCGGCGGCGTCCGCGCCGACCCCGGGTC
>BNBP01000128.1 GCA_014656015.1 Streptomyces griseoaurantiacus
CAGCGGGGGCGGCGGGAGGGACGGCAGGGGCGGCACGAGCGGCCGGGCGGGCGCCGGGGCGCTCGCGGTGGTGCCCGGAGCGCTCGCGGTGGGCCCCGGGCCGCCCACGCCGGGTGTCGCGCCCAGGGCGCCGGATCCGGAAGCGTGCACGCCGGAAGCGCTCACGCCAAAAGCCGAACGGCCGGTTCCCGGACCCGAGTCGGTGCCGCTCCCCGGCCCGCCGCCGAAGCGGTCGCTCCCCGGCCCGCCGCCGAAGCCGCCGTTCCCGGGCCCGCCGGCAGAGCCGCCGTTCCCGGGCCTCTCGCTCCCGCTCGTGGGCGTGCCGCCGCCGAGGTGTTCCGGTCGGCCCGCCGATGTGCGCCCGGGCGGCCGCACCGCCTGTCGCGTCGGTCCCTGGGGCCCGAATCCCTCGGGCAGGGGCCCCAGTTGGTCGAAGATCTCGATCCGCTCGTCGGGGTCGTCCTCGCCGGGCGCGGGCAGCAGCTCCACGGCCGCCGCGAGTGCCTTGCGCGCCCCCGTGGCCGTGCGGAACCGTGCCGAGGGGTCGGGCTGGAGGAGGCCCGCCACGACCTGCCAGAGGGGATCGGGGACGCCCCGGGGGGCGCGTGGGGTGCCGTGCGCCGTGAAGAGGTCCACCAGCGCCTGGGCATCGGGTTTGGCGCCCTGGAGGAGGTACAGCGCGACCAGGCCGACGGCGAACAGGTCGGCGGGGAAGTCGGGTTCGCTGCCCAGGACCTGCTCGGGCGCGAGGTAGCCCGGAGTGCCGACGACGTAGTCCGTCTCCGTCAGCCGGGGCTCGCCGAGCCGCATCGCGATGCCGAAGTCGGACAGCCGCAGCCGGGGGCGGCCGGTGCCGGTCGCCTCCAGCAGGATGTTGGCGGGCTTGATGTCGCGGTGGATGACGTCCTCGGCGTGCACCGCCGCCAGCCCGGACAGGAGCTGGTCCAGCAGGGTGCAGACGAACGCGGGCGGCAGTGGGCCGTAGTCGCCCACGAGGTGGACGAGGGAGCCGCCGGCGACGAGGTCCATGGTGAACAGGACCTTGTCGTCGTCCGCGGCCCAGCTCGCCGGGGCGAGGACGTGCGGGTGGTCGATGCGCAGCGCCTGCTCGCGCACGAAGCGCAGCAGCGCGTGGGCATCGCGCTGCTGCAGCACCTTGGCGGCCACGTACCGGCGCCGCCGGTGGTCCCAGGCGCGCCAGACCGCGCCGACTCCCCCGCGGCCGATCGGGTCGGCCAGTTCGTACCGTCCCGCGAAGACCTCACCCATGACTGCGCGACGTGCTCCCTTCGGCCCGGCCCGCCGTCGGCGTGGCGGCCGGGCCGACGGTGTCAGTTCTGATGGGACTGGTAGTGGGCGACCGCGTCGGAGGTGCGTCCGGCGCCGTACACCCGGAGGAACTCTGCCAGTTCGGGGTGGGTCGGGGCGAGGGTGTCGGCCGCTTCTATGATGTCGCCGGCGGCGGCCACCGAGCGCAGCAGCGACTGGATCTCGCGCACCACCCGCTTGACCGTGGGAGCACCCGAACCACTCGTCGACTGTGTGGTGTTGCTGAGCACGGAGCCCCCCTGTGACTTCTTGATCTCCTCCATCCGCTCGGTCGCCTCCGCGGCGCTCACGCTGCCGTCCACGACCTGCCCCGCCAGGTCCTGCAGGAGCTGTACCCGCTGGACCACCGCCGGATTGCCGATCTTGGCCCGCTGACCGCTCATCAGCTGCGAGAGCATCGGTGCGGACAGGCCCAGTACGCCCGCGAGCCGTGCCTGGTTGAGACCGAGATCGTCGATGAGCCTACGGAAGAGCGCCCCCAACGGCTCTCCGTACCAATTCCGCTGAAGCTCCCGCGCTCTGGCGGTGGCTTCTTGTTGTGCGGCGTCCATTGCGTCTCCCCATCGCGCTTCCCCACGGACTGCGGTTCGCTACAGCGAACCACGTCGAGCATCTTACGGAGCGTGGTCGTTCCCGGGGACCCCCCTCTTTTTGCGAGATACCCGGGGTGACCCGGTACTCTGGTCCCCGGCGGCCGTCGGCGAGTGTGATCCGGCAGCCGGTCGCCACCCCTCCGGGGCCTTAGCTCAGTTGGTAGAGCGCTGTCTTTGCATGGCAGATGTCAGGGGTTCGACTCCCCTAGGCTCCACACCCGGCACCGGCCGGCCGCCCTCACGGGTGGCCGGCCGGTGCTTTCGTTCCCGCGCGGTCACCTCCCGCGAACACTGTTTGCTTTCTTTGCGCAAAGTAGTGCAAGCGTCAACGGAGGCCGACCGGTCGGTCTGCGCGGTGCGCGAGGCGCGGCGATCACACCGGGGTCCGGGCCCCGGTGCGTGAGCTGGATCAACGCGAGGCGCGTAACCAGAAGGGAGCGCTCCGTTAGTGGGGTCTCTGTGGAACTCGCGCACTTGGGGCGTTGCAAACGTCATCACGCAGGGCGGGCGTAAACGGTCCCCGCCGGGGCGCTGTTTCACGTGAAACGACGACAGGGGTGCGGGGCGGAGACCAGGAAGTCTCCGCCCCGCACCCCTGTCGGGCGGGGGGTCGGGGCCGGATCACGGTCGGTCGTCGTGGTCCGCCGACTCGTCCTCCGCCTGCTTGGCCTGGACCTCGGGGTCCAACACGGACGCGCCGCTGCCGTCGACCGCCGTCAGTGGTCCACCGGCCGGCACCTCGGTCGCGGCGGGCGGCTCGACCAGCCAGTCGGGGTTGGCCTGCTTGTCCCACCACTTCCAGGCGGCCACCGCTCCTCCGGCCAGGACGCCCGCCACCAGCAGACCCTTGGCCAGCCGTCCGGCACGGGAGCGCCGCTGCTGCCTGCGGACCAGCCGCTGGACGTCCTTGGCCGACACCTGGCCGCGCAGGGCGGCCAGGGCCGCGACGGAACGGGCGGCGGCCTCCTCGCGCGCGGGTCCGGCGGCGGCCACCGCCTGCTCGATGCGCGGCCGCGAGTAGTCGGCGGCCTGCCGGGCGGCCTTGCGGGTACGCGCGGCGGCCTCCTGTGCTGCCTGGTCGACCTTCGGCGGCACATGGGTCAGGGCCTGTTCGAGACGGGGCGCGAGCTGGGCCTTGTACTGGACGCGGGCCTGTTCGGCGGCTTGCGAGACCTTCGGCGCGAGCCGTACGCGGGCCTCGGTCGCGTAGTGCGCGGCCTTCACCTTGGCCGTGTCGGCGTAGGGCGCCACCACTTCCGCGGCGTGCAGCACGCTGTCCTTCGCCGAACCGGTCGCGGCGCGCACGCTGTCGATGCGGGTCACGGGTTCCTCCTCCTCGGTGGCGTACGGTAATTCGACTTTCCACCCTTTTACGGATCATGCCTGTGCGGGGGGCACCAGGCATGCGAGGAGGGGCATCCGGGTCACGCAGGACGGCGGAGGACCGACGGAGAGACGGCGGAGAGCCGGTGGCGAGTCGGCGGGAGACGGCCGGGACGGCGTACGCGGTGCAGCGGACGTGCGAGGATCGGACGTGCACAGGAAGACAACGGAAGGCACATCGTGGCCGAGCAGCTCTACGCCACCTTGAGGACCAGCCTCGGCGACATCGAGGTCCGGCTGCTGCCGAACCACGCGCCCCGGACGGTGCGGAACTTCGTCGAACTCGCCACCGGGGAGCGGGAGTGGACCAACCCCGCCACCGGCGAGAAGTCGAAGGACCGGCTCTACGACGGCACCGTCTTCCACCGTGTGATGAGCGGGTTCATGATCCAGGGCGGTGATCCCCTGGGCAACGGCACCGGCGACCCCGGCTACCAGTTCGACGACGAGTTCCACCCGGACCTGTCGTTCAACAAGCCGTATCTGCTGGCCATGGCCAACGCCGGACCGAACACCAACGGCTCCCAGTTCTTCATCACGGTGTCGCCGACGACCTGGCTGACCCGCAAGCACACCATCTTCGGCGAGGTCGCGGGCCCGGCGGGGCAGAAGGTCGTGGACGCCATCGCCCTGGTTCCGGTCAACCCGCGCACCAACCGCCCGGTCGAGGACGTCGTCCTGGAGACCGTCCTCGTGGAGACCCGCTCGTCCTGACATCCTCGGTACTCGGTACTCGGTACTCGGTACTCGGTACGGCGGCACGGCGGGTACGGCGGTACCCGGCACGGCCGGGCAGACACCGGGGAACCAAGCGCCCCGCCCGTCCGTAGAGTGCGTAGGGCTCCGCGATCCCTGGGGACCACGGGGCGGGGCACGCCCTCGTACGGGCGAGGTCGGACCAGGCCGGACGAGGACGGACGAAGAAGAAGGGGACCGGTATGGACCAGACGCCAGGCAGCCCGCGGGGACCGCGCGAGGAGAACCCGCACGGCTCGTCGGACCTGCCCGTCTGCTACCGGCATCCCGAGCGCGAGACCGGGATCCGCTGCACCCGCTGCGAGCGCCCGATCTGCCCCGAGTGCATGGTCGACGCCTCCGTGGGCTTCCAGTGCCCGGACTGCGTGAGCCGCGGTTCCGGCACCGGTCACCCGCACGCGGTCGCCCGCCCCCGCACCCTCGCGGGCGGCACGGTCACCGCCGATCCGAACCTGGTCACCAAGGTGCTGATCGGGCTCAATCTCGCCCTCTTCCTGGTCCAGCTCAGTCTCGGGGACGACTTCACCCGCCGCTTCGAACTGCTCGGCAGGGCTTCGTACACCGGCTTCAGTCCGCTGGAGGGCGTCGCGGAGGGCCAGTACTACCGGCTGCTGACCGCGATGTTCCTGCACGGCGGCTACGCGCACATCATCTTCAACATGCTGTCCCTGTGGTGGCTCGGCGCTCCGCTGGAGAAGGCCCTCGGCCGCGCCCGGTTCCTCGCGCTCTACCTGGTCTCGGGACTGGCCGGCAGCGCGCTCAGCTATCTCCTCGCCGCGGCCAACCAGCCCTCCCTCGGCGCCTCGGGCGCGATCTTCGGGCTGTTCGGCGCCACCGCGGTCCTCGTCCGCCGGCTCAACTACGACATGCGCCCGGTGATCGCCCTGCTGGTGATCAACCTCGTGCTCACGTTCGGCTGGAGCGGCATCGCCTGGGAGGCGCACATCGGCGGTCTGGTGGCCGGTGTGATGATCGGTTACGCCATGGTCCACGCACCGCGTGAGCGCCGGGCGCTGGTGCAGTACGGCACCTGCGCGCTGGTGCTGGCGGTCGTCGTCGTCATGACGGTGGTCAGAACTCTGCAGCTCACCTGAGCTGTCGCCGCCCCTCGGACGGGAAGCGCACAAGGACGACGGAGGCGGGTTGTACCCAGCCTTGTCCACAGCGAGTGGTGATTCCTGTGCGGTCCGTGGAGAACAACCGCGCCCCCTGTTACCGAACGGAGTTTCCGCAGGTGAGCCAGGGGGCGAACAGGTTTCCGGCTTCCGGTGTGTCTGTCACACCGGCGTCAACCGCCGAGGAGTTATCCACAGATCGTCGTTCTTTTTCCACTGGTCATCGAACCTGTGGAAAACTCTGTGGACAACCTCACTTCCACTGGGTGGAGACGCCGAACCCGGCGGCGATGAACCCGAAGCCCACCACGATGTTCCAGTTGTCGAGGGCGTCGATCGGCAGCGACCCGTCGGTCACGTAGAAGACGACGATCCAGGCCAGGCCGATGACGAACATGGCCAGCATGACGGGGGCGACCCAGCTGCGGTTGGTCAGCTTGATGCCGGTGGCCTGCCTCGACGACGGCGGCGGCGTGTAGTCGGCCTTCTTGCGGATACGTGACTTCGGCACGAGGGTCTCTCCTGTCGATGCGCTGCGTGGCCGCGCAGGGAACTGGGGGCAGGTCCGGAGAGCGTACAAGGGGACGTACAAGGCCACCCCGACGCTCCCCCGGGCGTCCGTTAGCGTAGTGCTTCCATGGCGTCCAAGGAGATAAGGGTACGTTGAGCAATTCGGCCGACTCCCCCGAATCCGGTTCCGGCACCCCCGGAACGGGCCCCTCCGCGCCCCTCGCGCCCTCCGGGAGCTCCGCGGACCCCGCTCCCGCCGCCCGCCCGCGCCGCTTCCCCCCGGCCCGCGTGCTCACGGTGGGCGTCTTCGCGCTCGCCGGGCTCCTCTTCTTCACCAGCTTCAACACGGCCAAGGGCACCAACATCCGCACCGACGCCTCCCTGCTGAAGCTCTCCGACCTCATCCAGGAGCGCAGCCAGAAGAACGGACGCCTCGACGAGTCCAACGGCAGCCTGCGCGAGGACGTCGAGTCCCTCGCCAAGCGCACCGCGGGCGGCGACTTTGGCGCGGACGCCGCACGCCTGTCCGCGCTGGAGAAGAACGCCGGGACCCGTCCGCTCAAGGGCGGCGCGGTCACCGTCACCCTCGACGACGCACCGCCCGACGCCACGGCCAAGCTGCCCGGCTATCCCGAGCCGCAGCCCGACTACCTCGTCATCCACCAGCAGGACCTGCAGGCCGTCGTCAACGCGCTGTGGAAGGGCGGGGCGCGGGGGATCAAGGTCATGGACCAGCGGCTGATCGGCACCAGCGCGGTGCGCTGCGTGGGCAACACCCTGATCCTCCAGGGCCGCGTCTACTCGCCCCCCTACAAGATCACCGCGGTCGGCGACCCGGAGAAGCTCCAGAGCGCGCTGGCCGCCTCGCCCGCCATCCAGAACTACATGGTCTACGTCAACGTCTACGGGCTCGGCTGGAAGGTCACCGAGGACGGAAACGTCACGCTGCCCGGCTACACGGGCACGGTGGACCTGCACTACGCCGAGCCCGTGGAGTGACACCGGCCCTCGAAAACCGTGCACGGTGACGGTGAAGTGATCCCCAAGGCCCGGAAACCCGGGGCCCCGCGCCGTTAGTCTGGTCCCGTGCGGCGTGAGTCCGGTGCCGTGACACGAGGGAAGGGACGGCATGTACGGCTGGATCTGGCGGCATCTGCCGGGGAACGCGTGGGTGAGGGCGTTCCTCTCGCTCGTACTGATTCTGGCCGTGGTCTACGTCCTCTTCCAGTACGTCTTCCCCTGGGCCGAGCCGCTGCTGCCCTTCAACGATGTGACGGTGGACAACCAGTGAGCGCGCGGATTCTCGTCGTCGACAACTACGACAGCTTCGTCTTCAACCTCGTGCAGTACCTGTACCAGCTCGGCGCCGAGTGCGAGGTGCTGCGCAACGACGAGGTGTCCACGGCGTATGCGCATGGGCGCACCTCCCGCTCGAGCGCAGCCGGGAGCGGGGGAGGCTTCGACGGCGTGCTGCTCTCGCCCGGTCCCGGCAGGCCCGAGGAGGCCGGGGTGTGCGTGGACATGGTCCGGCACTGCGCGGCCACCGGGGTACCGGTCTTCGGGGTCTGTCTCGGCATGCAGTCGATGCAGGTCGCCTACGGCGGTGTGGTGGGCCGGGCGCCGGAACTGCTGCACGGCAAGACCTCGCTGGTCGCGCACGACGGCATGGGGGTCTTCGCGGGGCTGCCCTCGCCGTTCACCGCGACCCGCTACCACTCGCTGGCGGCCGAGCCGACGACCGTGCCGGCCGCCCTGCAGGTCACCGCCCGTACCGAGGACGGCATCGTGATGGGCCTGCGCCACCGGGAACTCCCCGTCGAGGGCGTGCAGTTCCACCCCGAGTCGGTGCTCACCGAGCACGGCCACCGGATGCTGGCCAACTGGCTGGCGGAATGCGGTGACGAGGCGGCCGTGGCGAGGTCGGCGGGGCTCGCCCCGGTGGTGGGCAGGGCCTCGGCGTGACCGCGCTGCGCCCCGAGCGGGACACCGGCGCCGCGAGCGGCGCCGGCCCGCAGGGTTCCCTCTACGGGGCGGGGCAGCAGCGGTGGTACGGGGACGGGGCCCAGGGCGCCTACGACGGGACGGCACTGCTGCCGCCCTCTTCCGGTTCCGGCGAGGGCGCGGCCGGCCCGGACGGCACGGCCCTCCTGCCGCCCTACCCCGGTGACGCGGCAGCCCCGCCGCCGTCCCACGGCACGGCACCAGGCCCCGGCGGCCCGACCCCGTACGGCGGGCCAGGAGCACGACCAGGACCGGGGCCGGGGCCAGGGCCACTGCCGGGGTCGGCGCCCGGCCCCGGGTACGGATCCGCGGTGCCGGGGCCGGCCGCGCACGGCCGGGCCGCCGGGTATCCGGACCCGGTGGGGTACGCCGGCCACGAGGGCTCGCCGCGACGGGACGCGACGGCCGCGTACGGCGGCCCGCTGCCCGCCGAGCAGGGGCCCCTCGCGCCCGGGGTCGCGGCCCCCTACGGGGCGTCGGCCGCCCGTGGCGCACCGGCCGCCCCCGGGA
>BNBP01000129.1 GCA_014656015.1 Streptomyces griseoaurantiacus
GCCGCCGCCCAGGCACCGGCCCAGCAGGCGCCGAGCACCCCGGCTCCGCAGACCGAGAAGACCCCGGCGCCCGCGCCGGCCCCGGCCGCTGCGGCGCCGGCTCCCGCCCCGGCCCCGGCTCCGGCCGCGACCGCCGGTGGCGAGGGCGCCTACGTGACCCCGCTGGTGCGCAAGCTCGCCGCCGAGAACGGCGTCGACCTGGGCTCCGTCAAGGGCACCGGCGTCGGTGGCCGGATCCGCAAGCAGGACGTGCTCGCCGCCGCCGAGGCCGCGAAGGCCGCCGCCGCTGCCCCGGCTCCGGCCGCCGCCGCGTCCGCACCGTCGTCGGCGAAGAAGGCCCCGAAGCTCGAGGTCTCCCCGCTGCGCGGCCAGACCGTGAAGATGCCGCGGATCCGCAAGGTCATCGGCGACAACATGGTCAAGGCCCTGCACGAGCAGGCCCAGCTGTCCTCGGTGGTCGAGGTCGACGTCACCCGGCTGATGCGGCTGCGCGCCCAGGCGAAGGACTCCTTCGCCGCGCGCGAGGGCGTCAAGCTCTCCCCGATGCCGTTCTTCGTCAAGGCGGCGGCCCAGGCGCTGAAGGCCCACCCGGTCATCAACGCCAAGATCAACGAGGCCGAGGGGACCATCACCTACTTCGACTCCGAGAACCTCGGAATCGCGGTGGACTCCGAGAAGGGCCTGATGACCCCGGTCATCAAGCACGCGGGCGACCTCAACATCGCCGGTATCGCCAAGGCCACCGCCGAGCTCGCGGGCAAGGTCCGGGCCAACAAGATCACCCCGGACGAGCTGTCCGGCGCGACCTTCACCATCTCCAACACCGGTTCGCGCGGCGCGCTGTTCGACACGATCATCGTGCCGCCGGGTCAGGTCGCCATCCTCGGCATCGGCGCCACCGTCAAGCGCCCCGCCGTCATCGAGACGGAGGAGGGTACGGTCATCGGCGTCCGCGACATGACGTACCTGACGCTGTCCTACGACCACCGTCTGGTGGACGGCGCCGACGCGGCCCGTTACCTGACCGCGGTCAAGGCGATCCTGGAGGCGGGCGAGTTCGAGGTCGAGCTCGGCCTCTGAGCCCCACACCAGAAGCGGTGCGCACGGTGCCCCCGTCCGGAACACTCCGGACGGGGGCACCGTCGTTCCCGGGGCCGCCGCCCTACCGGGCGGGTCCGGCGACGGCGTGTGCGTCTCGTCTCACCTGCGGGTGAGCGCCCTCGTGCGCCCTTCCGTGCGGCGCGGACGGCCTTATTGTCTAAACGTCAAACGCCCCGGGGGCCGAAGGGCCAGTTCCGGGCCGTCCAGCAACCTACGGAGCCCTCATGACCGCGCCCGTCGTCCACTCGCTGCGCGAACAGATCCGCGAGCACATCGTGGAGGGGATCGTCAGCGGGCGCTGGCAGCCGGGCGAGCGGATCGTGGAGCGGCGCATCGCCACCGAGCTGGAGGTCAGCCAGACCCCGGTGCGGGAGGCGCTGCGGGAGCTGGAGTCGCTGCGGCTGATCGAGTCGGCGCCGAACAAGGGCGTCCGGGTGCGGAACCTGACGGCCGCCGACCTGGAGGAGAGCTACCCCGTGCGGGCCGGCCTGGAGGCGATCGCGGCGGAACTGGCGGCGGAGCGGCTGGCGCTGGACTGCTCGGCGCTGGAGCCGCACGTGTCCGCGCTCTACGAGGCGGACCGGCTGGCGGACGGCACGGCGCAGGTCCGGCACACGGTCGGCTTCCACCGGGAGCTGGTGCGGGCGGCCGGCAACGCGGTGCTGCTGCACACCTGGGAGGGGCTGGGCATCGAGGTGTTCACGGCCCTGTCGATCCGGTGGCTGGGGACGGTGCAGCAGTCCTACGCGGAGGAGCACGAGGAACTGGTCGCCGCGTTCCGCCGCCGCGACCCGAGGATCGCCGACCTGGTCAAGTCCCACGTCCTGGGCTGCGCCCCGCGCGCGTAGGGCGCCTCGGCGGCAGCGGGGCAGCCGTACGCGGGCCGAGCGCACCCCCGCTCACCTGCGTAAACCCCGCCGGAAACCGTCACCCCGTGCCACCCCCGAAGGCACCCCGTGCCGACTTTCTCGGAATCAAGATATTTTGCCCTCAACCCTTTGATCGATCATCGATCAGGGGGTTACAGTCCTCGTTGGGCCACGCGGCGAGACCGCATGGTGTCACAGCACCGAAGCCCACCGCCCTGTCCTGCCAAAGACCAAGGGCACACCCGAACCCTTACCGATGAGGGAACCCCCTTCGACTGAGGAAGGCGGCGACATGACCGACCCCAACGCCATCCAGCCGAGCGCGCTCGACCAGCTCCCCGACCGGGACCCGGAGGAGACCGCCGAGTGGCAGGCCTCCCTGGACGCCGTGGCCGAGGCAGCGGGCCCGCACCGCGCGGCCTATCTGATGCGTCGCACGCTGGAGCGCGCCGAGGGAGCCGGCGTCCCGCTGCCGCAGCTCCTCGAGACGGACTACGTCAACACCATCCCCACCGCCGCCGAGCCCGCGATCGCGGGCGACGAGGCGATGGAGTCCCGCATCACCGCGTGGAACCGCTGGAACGCGGCCGCGATGGTGACCCGGGGCAGCAAGTACGGCGTCGGCGGCCACATCGCCACCTTCGCCTCGGCCGCCTGGCTGTACGAGACCGGCTTCAACCACTTCTTCCACGGCAAGCAGGGTGACGGCTCCGGCGACCAGCTCTACATCCAGGGCCACGCCTCCCCCGGCATCTACGCCCGCGCCTTCCTCGACGGCCGGCTCAGCGAGACGCAGCTCGACAACTTCCGCCGCGAGGCCGGCGGCAACGGCCTGCCCTCCTACCCGCACCCGCGTCGGCTGCCCTGGCTGTGGGAGTTCCCCACCGTCTCCATGGGCCTCGGCCCGATCTCCGCGATCTACCAGGCGCGGTTCAACCGCTACCTGACCAGCCGCGGCATCAAGGACCTGAACGACTCCCACGTCTGGGCCTTCCTCGGCGACGGCGAGATGGACGAGCCGGAGTCCACCACCGCGCTCACCCTCGCCTCCCGCGAGGGCCTGGACAACCTGACCTTCGTCATCAACTGCAACCTGCAGCGGCTCGACGGTCCGGTACGCGCCAACTTCAAGATCGTGCAGGAGCTGGAGGCCCTCTTCCGGGGCGCCGGCTGGAACGTGATCAAGACCCTGTGGGGCACCGCCTGGGACGAGCTGTTCCGGCTGGACACCACGGGCGCGCTGGTCCGCCGGCTGCGCGAGGTACCGGACGCGCAGGTGCAGACGTACCAGACGCGCGACGCGGCCTACATCCGCGAGGACTTCTTCGGCAAGGACCCGGCGCTCGTCGAGATGGCGAAGCTGCTCAGCGACGACAAGATCCTCGAGTGCTTCCATCTCTCGCGCGGCGGCCACGAGGCCCGCAAGGTCTACGCCGCGTACCGGGCGGCCCTCGCCCACAAGGGCGCCCCGACCGTGATCCTGGCCCAGACCGTCAAGGGCCACACCCTCGGCGACGGCTTCGCCTCGAAGAACGCCAACCACCAGATGAAGAAGCTGACGGTGGAGCAGTTCAAGGACATGCGGGACCGTCTTGACCTGCCGATCTCGGACGCGCAGTTCGTCGACGGCGTGGTCCCCTACGGCCACCCCGGCGCCGACTCCCCCGAGGTCCGCTACCTCCAGGAGCGCCGCGCGTCCCTCGGCGGCCCGGCCCCCGCCCGCCGGGCGCACCCGGTCGCGCCGCTGCCGATGCCGGCCGACAAGGCGTTCACCGCGTTCGACAAGGGCTCCGGCTCGCAGTCCGTCGCCACGACGATGGCCTTCGTCCGCCTGGTCAAGGACCTCGTCCGCGACAAGGAGACCGGCAGGCGCTGGGTGCCGATCGTCCCCGACGAGGCCCGCACCTTCGGCATGGAGAGCCTCTTCCCGTCCCTGGGCATCTACTCGCCCAAGGGGCAGACGTACGAGCCGGTCGACCGCGACCAGCTCATGTACTACAAGGAAGCGACGAACGGCCAGATCTTCAACGAGGGGATCACCGAGGCCGGCGCCATGGCCGAGTTCATCGCCGCCTCGACGTCGTACGCGACGCACGGCGAGACGATGATCCCGTTCTACATCTACTACTCGATGTTCGGCTGGCAGCGCACCGGCGACCAGATGTGGCAGCTCGGCGACCAGCTCGGCCGCGGCTTCCTCGTCGGCGCCACCGCCGGCCGGACGACGCTGACGGGCGAGGGCCTGCAGCACGCCGACGGCCACTCGCCGGCGATCGCCGCGACCAACCCGGCGGCCCTGACGTACGACCCGGCCTTCGCCTACGAGCTCGGCGTCATCGTCAAGGACGGTCTGCGCCGCATGTTCGGCGAGGCCGCGCCGGACGAGGACCCGAACGTCTTCTACTACCTGACCGTCTACAACGAGCCGCTGCCGCAGCCCGCGAAGCCCGCCGTGCCGGGGCTCGACGAGGGCATCGTCAAGGGCCTGTACCGCTTCAACACGGCGGAGTCGGCCGGGCTGACCACGGTGGCGAACGCCCCGCGCATCCAGCTCCTCGGCTCGGGCACGGCGATCCACTGGGCGCTGAAGGCGCAGCGGCTGCTCGCCGAGGAGTGGGGCGTCGCGGCGGACGTGTGGTCCGCGACGTCCTGGACGGAGCTGCGGCGCGACGCGATGGACGCGGACGCGGCACTGCTGCGGGGCGAGGAGCGGGTGCCGTACGTGCGGCGGGCGCTGCAGGGGGCGCAGGGTCCCGTGCTGGCGGTCTCCGACTACATGCGGCAGGTCCCCGACCAGATCGCGCAGTGGGTCGAGCAGGACTGGGCCTCGCTGGGCGCGGACGGCTTCGGTCTGTCCGACACCCGTGAGGCGGCCCGCCGTCACTTCGGCGTCGACGCGGAGTCGATCGTCGTCGCGGCGCTGGCGCAGCTCGCCCGCCGGGGCGAGGTCAAGGCCACGGCGGTGAAGGAGGCGCGCGAGCGCTACGGCCTGTAGTCCGGGCGCGGACACCCTCCGCGTTCCGTATACGACCGGGACGGTCCCGCGCCCCCTCATCGAGGGGGTGCGGGACCGTCGTGCTTTCCCGGGGCCGCCATGCCCCCGGGGCGTGACCGCGCGCCATCATGAAGCCATGCGTGCCGCCAGGCTCATCAGAATGGTGCTGCTTCTGCAGGGCCGCCCCGTCATGACCGCCGCCGAACTCGCCCGCGAGCTGGAGGTGTCCGAGCGCACCGTCGCCCGGGACGCCCAGGCGCTCTCCGAGGCCGGCATCCCCGTGTACGCGGACCGGGGCCGCGCCGGCGGCTACCGTCTCGTGGCCGGCTACCGCACCAGCCTCACCGGGCTCGCCCGCACCGAGGCCGAGGCCCTGTTCCTCTCCGGTCTGCCCGGCGCGCTGCGCGACATGGGCCTCGCCGACGCCGCCTCCGCCGCCCGGCTGAAGGCCTCCGCCGCCCTCCTGCCCTCGCTGAGGGACGCCCCGCGCACGGCGGCCCAGCGCTTCCACCTCGACGCGCCCGCCTGGTTCCACGAACCCCGCACCCCCGCGCTGCTGCCCGCGATCGCCGAGGCGGTCTGGGAGGACCGTCGGATCACCGCCCGCTACCGCAGGGGCCGCGACGACGAGGTCCAGCGGGAGCTGGAGCCGTACGGTCTCGTCCTCAAGGCGGGCGTCTGGTACCTGTGCGCCCGCGTGGCCGCCCCGGACGGCGGGGCGTTCCGCGTATACCGCCTCGACCGGTTCACGGCCGTGGAGCCCGCCGGGACGAGCGGCGCCGACGAGGGGCGCTTCGTCCGCGAGGAGGGCTTCGACCTGCCGGCCTTCTGGGCCGAGCACGCCGAGGAGTTCGCGCGCTCGATCCTGCGCACCGAGGTCGTGGTGCGCGTCTCCCCCGAGGGCGCCCGGCTGCTGCCCGGCGTCGTGGACCCCGCCTCCGCCCGCCGTGCGCTGGACGACCCCGCCGGGACGGACCGGGAGGGCCGGGTCACCGTGACCCTGCCGGTGGAGTCGGAGGAGGTCGCCCACGCCCAGCTCAGGGCGCTGGGCCCGGAGGCGGAGGTGCTGGCGCCGGCCTCCCTGCGCCGCCGTATGGCCGCCGACGCCCGCCGGCTCGCGGCGCTCTACGCCTGAGGACCGAGGTGCGCCGAGCCTCCCGAGGGCCGATCCTGGTGGGCGTGATGGACGAGACGGAGTTCTGGGAGCTGGTGGACGTCACCCGCGAGGCCGCGGAGGGTGATCCGGAGGAACAGGCGGATCTGCTGGTGGAGCGGCTCCTCCGGCTCGACCCGGAGGCGGTGCTGGACTTCGCCCGCCATTTCGAGGCCCGCTACAACCGCGCCTACCGCTGGGACCTGTGGGGCGCCGCCTGGCTGCTCCTGGGCGGGGCGAGCGACGACGCGTTCGACTACTTCCGCTGCTGGCTGATCGGCCAGGGCCGCGAGGTCTTCGAGGGCGCCCTGCACGACCCGGACTCGCTCGCCGAGCTCCTGGACGACTTCGACGAGAGCATCGACGGCGACGGGGAGGAGCTCGGCTACGCGGCCGACGAGGCGTACGAGCAGCTCACCGGCACCGTGGCTCCGGACCTCGGGCTGCCGGCCGCGCCCGAGGAGCCGGAGGGCACACCGCTGGACTTCGAGGACGAGGCCGCCCTGGCCCGGCGCTACCCCTCGCTGTGGACCCGCTTCGGGGACTGACGCGGGTGCCGGCGCGGGCTCAGGTGCGGCCCTGGAGGCGCGCCGCGCGTGCCCTTATGGCCTCCAGGCGGGCGGAGAGCGCGGCGCCGGGGCAGCTCGTCTGGTAGCCCGCGTCGTGTCCGGCGACCGCCGGGAGCACCGCGGTGGCACCGGCGGCGTAGCGGCTGCCCCCGTTGCTGGAGACGAGGGCGACCCGGGAGCGCGGGTCGACGTCGGAGAGGCCGAGCTTCCAGGCGGCGAGCGCGGCGATGGCCTCGGTCATCTCCGGCGGCACGGGCGTGCCCGCGGTGAAGGTGCCGATCGCGGCGATGCCGGCGGTGCGGTGGTTGAAGCCCTGGGTGTGGGCCCCGGTGACGGGACGGTCGACGCCGCCGGCCCGGCCCTCGTAGATGGTGCCGCAGCGGTCGACGAGGAAGTTGTAGCCGATGTCGTCCCACTGCCGGGCCGAGGTCTGGCCCTGGTAGAGGGCGCGGATGATGCGGGGGGCGTCGGCGCAGTCGTAGCCGTTGGGCGAGTCGGTGTGGTGGACGAAGACCGCGACGACCCGGTCGTCGTAGCGCGGCGGCGGCTGGGCGGGCAGGCCCTCCCCGGCCCAGCGGGCGCGCGGCACGATGACCGGGCGGGCGGCGGCGTGCGCGGGGGCGGTCGCCGGGTGCCGGGTGGGGGCGGGGTGCGCGGACCGGGCGCCGGTGGGGGCCGCGCCGACCGCGCAGAAGGCCAGCACCAGCGCGACGGCGGCGCCGGGCAGGCAGCCGAGCAGCAGGACCAGGGCCCGACGGGTGCGGTGGCGTCCGGTTCCGTTCCGGCGCCGGGCCCGGCGGCGGGGCGTCCAGTGCCCCGGACGGCGCCGCTCGTACCGGCCGTCGAACCCGGCCGCGTGGGAGCCGCCCAGCCGCCCACCGCGAACAGCCCGGGCCGTCCCGTCGTGTTGCCGGGGCGCAGGAAGCGGCCGTCACCGGCCGCGAGGGCGGGCCACGGGACCGCCCCGCTCCCCACCCCCGTCTCCGC
>BNBP01000130.1 GCA_014656015.1 Streptomyces griseoaurantiacus
CTCGCCGTGCGGCAGGCCGACCGGCCGGAGCGCCGGCCCGCGCCGCCCACCGGGCTGCGCGTCACCGCGGCCTCCGAGGACGCGCTGCGCCTCGCGTGGCGCCCGGCGCGCGGGCAGGTGCGGCAGTACACGCTGCACCGGGTGCTGCCCGACGGCACCCGCCGGTTCCTCGGCGGCACCTGCCAGAGCGCGTTCCACGTCGCCGGGCCGCGCCCGGTGGAGGGGGAGCGGACGGCACGGTTCGAGGTGCGTACGGTGGGGGAGGTCTACACCGCATCGTCCCCCGCCCACGTCCGACACACCTGGTGACCCGCACTTTTCTGCCCAGACCCATGGAGAACGACACGCATGCATGACGACCGCAGCCTCGTGGAGGCCCGCCTCAAGCGCGTCCTCGAGGAACGCATCCGTCCCGCCGTGTACCCCGACTCGGTGCCGCTGGAAGTGGCGGTGTGGCACGCCCCCGGCGAGCCCGTCCCGGTGTCCGAGGGGCTCGCCGCCGAGCCCTCGCCGATCGAGGTGGGCGCCCGGTGGGGAGCGCCCTGGGGCACGAGCTGGTTCCGGGTCACGGGGACCGTGCCGAAGGCGTGGGCCGGGCGCACCGTGGAGGCCCTGCTCGACCTCGGCTTCGACGAGAACATGCCCGGATTCCAGTGCGAGGGCCTGGTGTACCGGCCCGACGGCACCCCGGTGAAGGGGCTCAACCCCCGCAACCAGTGGGTGCGGATCGGCGCTCCCGTCGCCGGCGGCGAGGAGGTGCGGCTGCACGTCGAGGCCGCCTCCAACCCCGTCATCCTGGACTACCACCCCTTCCTGCCCACGCGGCTCGGCGACAAGGAGACCGCGGGCAGTGAGCCGCAGTACACGCTGACCCGCATGGACCTCGCCGTCTTCGACGAGACGGTGTGGCAGCTCGTCCTGGACCTGGAGGTGCTCGGCGAGCTGATGGCCGAGCTGCCGGTGGAGTCCGCCCGCCGGTGGGACGTCCTGCGGGCGGTCGAGCGCGCCCTGGACGCGCTCGACCTCCAGGACGTGGGCGGCACCGCCGGGCGCGCCCGGGAGCGGCTCACCGACGTCCTCTCCTCCCCCGCCGTGCCCTCCGCGCACCGGATCAGCGCGGTCGGCCACGCGCACATCGACTCGGCGTGGCTGTGGCCGCTGCGCGAGACGGTCCGCAAGGTGGCCCGCACCACCGCCAACATGACCTCCCTCCTGGACGAGGAGCCGGACTTCGTCTTCGCCATGTCCCAGGCGCAGCAGTGGGCGTGGGTCAAGGAGCACCGGCCCGAGGTGTGGGCACGGGTGAAGAAGGCGGTGGCGGACGGGCGGTTCGTGCCGGCGGGCGGGATGTGGGTGGAGTCGGACACCAACATGCCCGGTTCGGAGGCGATGGCCCGGCAGTTCGTGCACGGCAAGCGGTTCTTCCTCGACGAGTTCGGCATCGAGAACCAGGAGGCGTGGCTGCCGGACACCTTCGGTTTCGCCGCCGGGCTGCCGCAGATCATCAAGGCGGCCGGGTCGAAGTGGCTGCTGACGCAGAAGATCTCCTGGTCGCAGACGAACACCTTCCCCCACCACACCTTCCAGTGGGAGGGCATCGACGGCACCCGGATCTTCACGCACTTCCCGCCCGTGGACACCTACAACTGCTCGATGCAGGGCCGCGAGATCGCCCACGCGGCCCGCAACTTCAAGGACAAGGGGGCCGCCCGGCACTCCCTGGCGCCGACCGGCTGGGGCGACGGCGGCGGTGGCACCACCCGTGAGATGGTCGCCAAGGCGGCCCGGCTGCGAGATCTGGAGGGTTCGGCGACCGTCGCCTGGGAGACACCGGAGACCTTCTTCCGCAAGGCGGAGGCCGACTACCCCGAGCCGCCGGTCTGGGTGGGCGAGTTGTACCTGGAGCTGCACCGGGCGACGCTGACCAGCCAGGCGCGCACCAAGCAGGGCAACCGGCGCAGCGAGCACCTGCTGCGCGAGGCCGAGCTGTGGGCGGCGACGGCCGCCGTACGGGCCGGGTTCGCCTACCCCTACGAGGACCTGGACCGGATCTGGAAGACGGTGCTGCTGCACCAGTTCCACGACATCCTGCCCGGCTCGTCCATCGCCTGGGTGCACCGGGAGGCGCGGGCCACGTACGAGCGCCTGGAGCGCGAGCTGACCGCGATCATCACGGCGGCGCAGCAGGCGCTGGCCGGGAGCGGTGAGACGGAGCTGGTGTTCAACGCCGCCCCGCACGCCCGCCGCGGTGTCCCGGCGGGCGGCGCCGGCACGGTGGCCGTCGAGGGGAGCACGGCCCTGGAGCCGCGTGCCGGGGGCGGGTTCACGCTGGACAACGGGCTGCTGCGGATCGAGGTGGACGAGCGGGGCCTGGTGCCCTCGGTGTACGACCTGGCCGCCGGCCGGGAGACCGTGCCCCCGGGTCGGCCGGCCAACCTGCTGCAACTGCACCCGGACTTCCCGAACATGTGGGACGCCTGGGACGTGGACGAGTTCTACCGCAACACGGTGACCGACCTGACCGACGTGGAGGAGGTGGGCGCGGGCGAGGACGGCTCCTCGGTGCGCGTCGTGCGCTCCTTCGGCGGCTCCCGGGTCGTGCAGGTGCTGTCACTCGCGCCGGGTGAGCGGCGGCTGGTGGTGGACACGGAGGTGGACTGGCACGAGACGGAGAAGTTCCTCAAGCTGGCCTTCCCGCTGGACGTGCACGCCGAGCGGTACGCCTCCGAGACGCAGTTCGGGCACTTCCACCGGCCGACGCACACCAACACGAGCTGGGAGGCCGCCAAGTTCGAGGCGTGCAACCACCGCTTCGTGCACGTGGCGGAGCCGGGCTGGGGCGTGGCTCTCGTCACCGACTCGACGTACGGCCACGACGTGACCCGTGCCGTGCGGCAGGACGGCGGGCGCGGTGCCACCACCACGGTCCGGGTCTCGCTGCTGCGCGCCCCGCGCTTCCCCGACCCGGAGACCGACCAGGGTGTGCACCGCTTCCGTCACGCGCTGGTGCCGGGCGCGGAGATCGGGGACGCGGTCCGCGAGGGCTGGCGGGTGAACCTGCCCGAGCGGCGGGTGAGGGGTGCCGGTCCGGTGGCGCCGCTGGTGTCGGTCGCGGAGGACGCGGTGGCGGTCACCGCGGTCAAGCTGGCCGACGACGGCAGCGGTGACGTGGTGGTGCGTTTCCACGAGGCGCACGGCGGCCGATCCACGGCGACGCTCGCCCCGGGCTTCGACGTGGCCTCGGTGACCGTCACCGACCTGCTGGAGCGTCCGCTGCCGGACGCGCCGGCGCCCCGGTCGGAGGACGGCCGGATCGTGCTGCCGCTGGGACCGTTCGAGCTGGTGACACTGCGCCTGAGGCGGGCGTAGGACGGCGCGGGCCCCGTGCCCCTCGAAGGGCGCGGGGCCACGCGGGCGTGTGGTCCGGCCGGCCCTCGGCCGGCCGGGTGCGCCTCAGCCGTCCTCGGCCCAGAGGTCCGCGCTCTCGCACACCTGCGCGCCCATGTTCCGTTCCATCATCCGCAGCGCCGCCTGCGCGAGGTCCTCGTGGATGGGGGCCACGCCGTCGCGGGGCACGACCACGTTCAGGTGGCGGATGTGCGCGTCCAGGGCCGAGTACAGCACGCACTGCTCGGTGACCTGGCCGCACAGGACGAGCCGGTCGATGCCCTGCTGGCCCAGCAGATAGCCGAGCGGGGTCTCGAAGAAGATCGAGTGGCGGGCCTTCACCACGAACAGCGAGGCCTCGTCGGGCCGTACCGGTTCGACGAGGTCGGCGTGCGGTCCGGCCAGTGCCTTGTCGAGCAGTTCACCGTGGTGCGAGCGCCACTCGCCGAAGTTGTCGTTGACGTAGATGACGGGCGCGCCGCTCGCGCGTGCCCGCTCGAGCAGTCCGGCGACGACCGGCACGACCGTCTTCACCGACGGCAGCAGCAGGTCGGCGTCGTCGTGATCGTAGGTGTTGATCATGTCGATGACGACGAGTGCGGTGGTGCCCATGCGCACCAGTCTCCCTCCGCCGTACCCGGCTGTCCTGTCGGCCGGGCCCTCGCCCCGCTTCAGTGACCGGAGCCGTAGTGCCCGCCGAGCTGGTCGCGGTAGCGGGGGTCGCCCAGGTGCTTGTCCTCGTCGAACTCGGGGGCGGCCTTGATCTCCTCCTTGGTGCGGGCCACGTGCACGGTGCGGTCCTCGTGCCGGATGAGGGTGACCACGCCCGCGGGCAGCAGCACCTTCCTGCCGAAGATCCAGACGCCGGTGTCGACGACGAGGTACTGCGAGTCGACGTCGGCCGAGTGCTTGTCGACCTTGCCGATGTGGCCGTCGGACGCCTCGACCCGGTATCCGGTCAGATCGTCGTCCGGGGTGTGTCCGGCCGTCGGGGCGTACCGCCAGATGCCTTCAGTCACCGTGACCTCCGTGGGGTGTCGGCTGAACGGGGCGCGCGGCCGGCTGCGGGCCGCGCCGCCGGGCCGACTGCCCCGTCACGGCGATTCCATTCCCCGAGGTCGGCGACCCGGCGGAGGGACCGGCCCCGCCGGAGCGGGGTCAGCGGGCGGCGGCCACGGGGGCGTCGAGGATCTGGCGCAGCGGGCCCGGGGGCAGCAGGTCCCACAGCTGGCGCAGGTCGTGGCGGGCGGCCGCGGCGAGGGGCTCCTCCTCGTGGTCGCGGCCGTCGAGGAAGTCGCGCAGGGCGAGGTCGCCGCCCCGGGCCATGGTGTACGGGGGTACGGAGTGGCGGGTGAGGACCAGTGCGCCGGGGTCGTCCGCCCCGGTGGACGCCGCGAACCAGCGGCGCACCTCGTGGAAGTGGCGTTCCTGGAGACTGCCGACGTCGATCACCGCCGGGTCGGCGGGGGCCGGGGTGCCGTGCCGCAGGACGAGCGGGACCCGCGTCCGGTCGTGCGCGCGGTCGTGCACCAGGACGTGCGCCGCCGCGTAGCGCAGCGTCTGCTCCTCGTGGCGGGCGCCGCCCTTGCCGTCGAGGCGGCACAGGATCCGGGCGCGCCCCTCGGCCGGCAGCGCGGCCACAAGCTCGGTCAGCGCCTCCAGCACCCGGGGCGGTGCCGCGGTGCGGTACACGCTGTGGGCGACGGGCCCGAGGAAGCACAGCAGCCGTTGCAGGCAGTGCCCGAGCAGTTCCGTCTGCTCGGCCACCCTCTCCTCGCACAGCGCGTTGAGCCGGCCGCTCAGGGGCCCGGCGAGGACCACCTGGACGTGGCAGCCGGGGTGGCCGCTCCCGGTGAGCCGGGCGGCCATCCGCACGGCCGGCAGGACGTAGCTCAGGGCCCGCAGCGGGACCTCGGTACTGGCGCCGTAGACCACCCGCAGGACCAGCGGGGCCCGGGCGGCCGCGGCGGCCGCGCGCAGCAGGGGCGGCACTCCGTGGCAGGGCAGGCCGTGGACGTATCCGGTGCGCCGGGCCTCCGGTCCGACGACCGCGTGCAGCACCCGCGGCCGGGTCCGGTTGAGCTCGGCGGTCTCCTCGGCCGAGGGGGCGAGGGCCGGAACGGGGGCGGCGCGCAGCAGGCGCCGGGCCTCCTCCTCGGCCAGCGGTCTGGCCTCGTTGTCGTGTCCCAGGACCGGAACTCCCCGCAGGATCGCGGCGAGGAGATTCTCCTGTTTCTTCCCCAGGGGCGGCGCCGCCCCTCCGGACACATCGAGCATGTCACCGTACATTTCTTCGAGCTGGCCTGACGGACCATCAGTTGCTGCGGCGGATTCTGCCACGCCCGTCGCCCGGCGCAGTGCCAGACTGGTGGGAGAAGCGGGTGCGCAAGCCGATCTACGGGGGAAGTGGTGTCCGTGTACCGCTATGCCGTCAGCTATTTGCGGGGCCGTGACGAGGCCTGGGTGGCCCGTTTCCTGTACGAGCTGCGCAGACGGCTGGACGCCTCCAAGGGCCCGCAGTTCACCCGCGTGCTCGCTCCGGCACCTCAGCCGCCGGACGCGCGGCACTCTCCGCCGGCCGAGTCGCCCGGGGTGGCCGCCGCGGACGTCGTCCTCGCCCTGTGCAGTCCCGCCTACTTCAGCGAGGGCCCCGCCGACCAGGACTGGGCGGTCCTCGCGCACCGTCAGACGCTGGGCCAGGCCCGTACCGGCACCGCGCCCCGCACGGCGCTGCCGCTGCTGTGGGAGCCGATCCCGCAGCGGCTGCCGGAACCGGTCGCGGCGGCCGACGTCCTCACCGCCGGGCAGCCGCCGGAGTACCGCTCGCTGGGTCTCGCCCTGCTCACCATGCAGGCGCCCCGGTACCGCGGGGCCCTGGACGAGGTCCTCTCGGCGATCGTCGCACACATGAACGAAGCGGTCCGGAGCGGTACGACGGCACCGCCGCTCGCCGACCGCTCGGCCGGCGAGCCGCCCCGCGCGCTCGCCGTGGACGACGGCGTGTTCACCGAGGAGTTCCGCAAGCACCTGGCACCCGCCGTGCCCGCGCCCCGCATCCCCCGCACCCTGGTCGCCGACGACGGCGCGGACGGGACCGTGCCCGCCGAACTGCTGCCCGAACTGGGCCGGCGGCTGCTCCTGGTCGGCCCCCTCGGCGCGGGCCACAGCACCGAACTGGCCCGGCTCGCCGGGCAGGCCCTCGACGCCCTCCCGCACACCCCGGCCGGCTCCGCCCGGGCACCCTGGGGCTGCCGCATCCCGTTCGTGCTCTCCGCCCGCTCCGGAGCCCTCCCCGACCTCGACGGGCTGGTGCCCGCCCTCGCCCCGGGCGCCGCCCCCCGCGAGCCCGCCGGCTGGGCGGCGCGCCAACTGCGCGCCGGACACGCCTTCGTGGCCGTCGACGACCTCGACGCAGTGCCCTCGCGCAACCGCACCGCCGTCTGGGAGTCCCTGCTGCGCCTGCTGCGCACCCACCCGCAGGCCCCCTGCGTCATCGCCACCAACGGGGCCACCGTGCCCTGGGACCGGCTGGGCTCCGAGTTCCGTACCGTCCGGCTGCGCGCCCTGGCCCCGGCGGGCGTCCGGGCCCTGCTGGACTCCCTGGGCGCCGGCGGCGAGCAGCGGACCGCACGGGCGCTGACGCGGCGGCTCGACGAGGACCCGGTGCTCTCGGGCGTCGCCGGTCGCCCGGCCGCCGCCGCGGCGATCTGGCGGGCCTCCCGGGCACACGCCCTGCCGGGACCGCCGCCCCGGCACCAGCTCCTGCGGGCCGGGATCTCCGCCGGGTGGCGCCGGGCCCGGCCGGAACCCGGAGGGGTGCCCCCGGTACGGGAGGACGGGGCGGCGGTGCCCGACAGCGTGCTGCGCACCGCCTGCGGCGGCCTGGCCGTCGCCACCCTCGACATGGACGGCGCGCGCATCCCGCTGCGCACGGCGCTGGACGCGCTGCGCGAGCGCGGCACCCGCGCGGCCGGTGCCGCCCCGGCGCCGGAGCGGCTGCTCGCCGCCCTCGCGGACCGCACCGGCACGCTCTACCAGCCCGGCCCCGACACCGTCGCCTTCTCCGACCCGGCGGTGCGCACCTTCCTGGCGGCCCACCACCTGGCCGGCGCCGAACACGCGGACGCGGCACGCCTGCTGGCCCGCTCCGGCTCCCCCGAACTGGAGGAGCTGCTCGGCGAGTTGCGGGCGGCGCGAACCGGCACCGAGCCGCGTGGCCTGCTGACCTCCGGCCACCGGCCGCCGCGGCGGCTGCCGGCGGCGCGGCCCGCGCGCCC
>BNBP01000131.1 GCA_014656015.1 Streptomyces griseoaurantiacus
TGGACTCGACATCCGCGAGCTACCAAGAGGCCCTTCCTTCATGCACCTGCCCCGGACAACTCACCCGAACCAGGCCCCCGTTCGAACCTGTCCGACCGCGCGAGCGGATAGAGAACAGGCAGTGAGACTTTGCCCCTCACCGGGATGATCGCAGTGTGCGGCGTGGTGATCTTTTCCGATGAACAGTGGTCAGTGCTGGAGTCCTTGCTGCCAGTGGCGGGAGTCCATCGCATGTCGGCGGGTCGGCGGCGGCTTGTGGACGGCGTGCGGTGGCGGGTGCGGACCGGGGCTCCGTGGCGAGACCTGCCAAGCGAGTACGGGCCCTGGCAGACGGTCTACGGCCTGCTTCGGCGCTGGCATCTGTTGCGACGTCACCTGAATGCGATCCGCTCCAGGTGGCGGATCCTACCGCCCGGGAAGATCGCGGTGATCGTCCTGGCCGTCCTGCGACACGACCAGCGCCTGGCCGATATGGCCGGCGGAAACAACGTGTCCGAGTCCACCGTCCGTCGCTGGCGGGACTAGTTGATCGGACTGCTTGCCGTGCAGGCACCGCGCCTGGACCGTGCTCTGAAGAAGATCGCCATGCAGGGCGGAGAGGTCGTCCTGATCGACAGCACCCTGATCCCCACCCAGCGCCGCATCGGAAAGGCCGACCGGTGCAACTACTCGGGTAAACACCGCACCCACGGGCTGCACATCCTCGCCCTGACCGACGAGAGAGGCCGCCTGGTCTGGATATCCGCCGCCCGGCCCGGCCGCACCCACGACAACCCGCCGCCCGCCACGGCCACGTCGTTGCCCACCTGCGCGCCGCCGGTCTCGGCGCTCTCGCGGACCTCGGTTTCCGCGGCCTGGACAACGACGTATGCGACCCCGTGATCGTCACGGGCTTCCATGCCAGCCGCACCCACAAGCTCGCCGCCGGTCAGAAGGACGCCAACCGAGTCCTCGCCGGCGGACGTGCGCCAGTCGGGCACGGCTTCGCCCACCTGAAGAACTGGCGAATCCTCGCCAAGCTCCGCATCGACCCCGCCCGCGCCACCCAGCTCCTGCGCGCCCTGCTCGTGCTGACGAACCTCGAAGTCAACCGCTGACGGAGATCGCACACAAAGTGCTGCCGTGCGTCGGGGTGATGGTCCTTCTGATCAGCGGGCTGCCGCTCTACCTTCGCTACTGTGATCAGGATCCCCGAGGTGGCGAAGCGGCTCGTGGTCGGCCGTGCCCTGCGCAGCAGTGAGCTGGGGCAGACACTGCTTCCCAAGCGTGTAGCCCTGCCGATCTTCGCCTCGGACCCCTTGTCGTCGGTTGCGTACGCGACGCAGGAGGTCCTGTTGGTGCTCACGCTGGGTGGGATGGCGTATGTGCATTTCACGCCGTGGATCGCGGCGGCGGTCGTCGCGCTGATGACGGTGGTGGTGCTGTCGTACCAGCAGGTCGTACGCGCCTACCCGAGTGGTGGGGGCTCGTACGAGGTCGTGTCCGCGAACCTCGGCGAGAACGCCGGTCTGGTGGTGGGGGCGGCCCTGCTGGTCGACTACGTCATGACGGTGGCGGTGTCGGTCGCGTCCGGCGTGGACAACATCATCTCTGCCGTCCCCCATCTTCACGCCCAGCGAGTGCCGATGGCCCTGGGCTTCGTGGCATTACTCGCGGTGGTGAACCTGCGGGGAGTACGCGAGTCAGGACGGGCCTTCGCCGCGCCGACGTACCTGTTCGTCAGCGGCGTCCTCATCATGATCGCCACCGGCCTCTTTCGGTACCTGGTCGCAGACGCGCCCGTCGCTGAGAGCGCCTCGTACGGCATCCGGCCGCAAGAGGGCGACGCGCAGCTGACCGGTGTGGCGCTGGTACTGCTGGTCCTGCGGGCGTTCTCCAACGGCTGCACGGCGTTGACGGGCGTGGAGGCGATCTCCAACGGGGTTCCCGCCTTCCGGAAGCCGAAGTCGCACAACGCGGCGATCACCCTGGCCGCGATGGGCCTCATCGCCGTCACCATGTTCGTCGGTGTCACCACGCTCGCGATCGTGGCCAAGGTCCACATCGCCGATGACGCCTGCCGGCTGACCGGACTGGGCCAGGACTGTTCCGCCTACCAGCAGCGCACCGTCATTGCCCAGATCGCGGCCGCGGTCTTCGGCGGGGAGAGCAGCTTCGGCTTCTACTACATTCAGGCCGCCACCGCGCTGGTCCTGATCCTCGCCGCGAACACCGCGTTCAATGGTTTCCCACTGCTTTCGTCGATCCTCGCGCAGCGCCGCTACCTGCCCCGCCAGCTGCACAGCCGCGGCGACAGGCTCGCCTTCTCCAACGGCATCGTGGCGCTGGCCGTCACCGCCGGCCTGCTGCTGTGGGGGTTCGAGGCCAGCGTCACGGCCCTGATCCACCTCTACATCCTGGGTGTGTTCACCTCCTTCACGCTCTCCCAGACCGGCATGGTCCGGCACTGGAACCAGGCCCTGTCCACAGAGAGCGATCCCGCGCTGCGGCGACGCCACCGCGTCGCCAGAGCCATCAACGCGGTCGGCGCGGTGTTCACCGGCCTGGTCCTGGTGGTCGTCCTGTTCACGAAGTTCCTCGACGGCGCCTGGCTGGCCGTACTCGCCGCCGGCGTGCTGTGGCTGCTGATGCGCGCCATTCGCATGCGTTACGACCGCACCGCCGCCGAGCTGACCAGCACCGACCCTCACACCGACCTCACCCCGCCTTCCCGTGTCCTGGCGATCGTGCTGGTCTCCAACGTCCACAAGCCGACGCTCCGGGCCCTGGCCTACGCCCGGGCTTCCAAGCCCGACCGGCTGGAGGCGCTCACCGTCGCCGTCGATCACGACGAGACTCGCGCGCTGGAAGAACAGTGGCAGCGACTCGGCATCGATGTCCCCCTCAAGGTTCTGGACTCTCCCTACCGTGAGGTCACCCGGCCCGTCGTCGACTACGTACGCTCCCTCGGCCGCGAGAGCACGTGCGACATGGTCGGCGTCTACATTCCCGAGTACGTCGTCGGCCGCTGGTGGGAGAACCTGCTGCACAACCAGTCCGCGCTCCGGATCAAGGCTCGCCTGCGCTTTACTGCCGGAGTCATGGTGATCAGCGTGCCCTGGCAGCTCCTCTCCTCCGCGCGGGCCGACCACCACGGTGCACGTGCTCCGGGTTCCGTCCGCCGCGGCGAACCGCCGAGCTGACCGGGAGCCATCCCGAGGCCCGGAGGCCCATGCAACTTGCGGGCTCCGCGGACCGTCGTTTCACTGATGCCAAAAGGGAGCGCGACCGGTGGACAGACCAGTGACGGTGGGCGTGGACAGCTCCCCCTCCAGCATGAGGGCACTCGACTGGGCTGCCGACGAGGCCGCCCTGCACAGCCGTCCCCTTCGTATCGTGCACGCCTCCGTATGGGAACGCTTTGAAGGCGCCACCCCTGCAGAAAATCTCCCTGAAAGCCGGACTGAAACCGCCGCACTTCAAGAGATCATCGCCAACGCCGAAACCCGGGCCCGCCGGCGCTGCCCCGAGGTCAGGGTCCACGCCGAAGTACTGCCGGGGGAGCCCATCGACGTCCTGGTACGCGCGGGAGGAGACGCCTTCGCGCTGGTCGTCGGCCATCGCGGGCACGATGCCCCTGAGCGCCGTCTGTTCATCGGCTCCATCGGGCCTGGTGTTGCAGAACGAGCGTGGTGCTCCATCGTGGCCGTCGGCGACTCCGCCCCAACACGCCCCTCGGCAGATCGGCAGGTCGTGCTCGGTGTCGCGGAGGAAACTGACGTCGGCGCCGCCCACGTCGCCTTCGCCCTCCAGGAAGCACAGGCCCGTGGTTGCGACCTGGTCGCGGTTCGCGCCCGGAACCGACAGGAGACGCGGCAGGCCCCGGCTCACCGGCCGCCGACGCTCTCCTCCGCGCGGCACTCCCGGACCGGGCAGCCCTCGAAAACGGCGTCACCGTGCACAGACAAGTCTTGGAGGGCCCGTCGCACCACGTCCTGACCCAAGCCGCGCGCCACGCGCCGGCCTCCTCGTTCTCGGAGCCCACCACCCGCACGGCATGGTGCGCCGCGAATTCAGACCCATCCACCACGCCGCGCTACGCCACTCGCCCTCTCCCGTCGCCTTTGTTGGTGTCCCCTGGCCCTCACGAGAACCAGGGACTATCGACGTCGGGTGAAACCAAGACGGCGAAGGCAACTGAGGCGAAACCGGGCCGCCCCCACGCCGACTGACCCCGAGTAGACCGGACCGTAGAAGACCCACCCGGTCACAGCAGGCAGGAACCGGAACCGGCGAACCCACCGCTCCGCCCGATGACCTACTCCGCAGACTGCCGCCCTCGACCAGCATGAGCACCCCGGGCACCGGCCACACCAGCCCTGCGAGCTGCAGCTTCCAGTTGGCGGAAGCTCAGTACGCCGTTGGGTAGCCGCACGTGCATTGTGGTGTTCGTGCGCACTGCAGCGCGAGTAGGCGTGCGGCGGCGGGCCGACGAGGACGGTGTCCGGTACTACGGCGGCCTGTGCTGTAGCTGTGGCACAGGCGCTGCAGGCGTCGGCGAGCCGCCATAGCCGTCCGCCGTGTTCGCGTGCGAGGAGAAGGCGGATGGGGCCGGCGCAGCCGTGATGGCGGGGGTGCCAGTGGCAGCCGTGTTCATGGCACTGGCACAGAGTGCGGGGGGACGCAGATCGCCTCGGGCGTGCCGTGCGAGGTGGGCGAGGGCGGACGCGCGTGCGGAGGTTGTCGTGATCTGCCCGCCGTCGTTCGGGCATTGCCAACATACGAGAGCAAGCCCGTCGGTCTGCGGGCGCAGTTCCACGGTCCAGGCGCGTGGTGTTGTCGGACTTGCTGGGCGCAGCCTCATAGGCGCGTGTTCCTCCTTGTCGCTTCCGCGCCGGTGCCGTTCTGTGGGTGGGGGCGGCCGACTACCGTAGTGCAGACCTCTGCCCTCTGGCGGGTGTCGCCACCTGGGAAAAGGGCAGCGGTATGCACTGGCGGTGCAGGGGTCTGCACCGTCGGATGGATGGGTGACGATCTTGCCGCCCGATCCGGACCTCATTGCGCTGCGGTTCGAACTCGCGCGCCTACGGGCCGCGCGCGGGTGGAGCTACGACGAGCTCGCTTCCCGCAGCGGCCTGGCCAGACGCACCGTCATCGAGATCGAGCAGGCCGCACCATCGGCACGCTGAGAACGTGGCACGCTCTCGACACCCCGCTCGACGAACTCTTCAGCACCCTGTGCCGCGGGCACGACCTGCCCGGTCCGGCCCGGAATTGACTTCCAGCCTGGGCGTCTGTCGCAGATCACCCAAACGGCGAGGTCCCCTCGAACGCGCGATCAAGCGTTCGCACTCCAGTCGCACCGTATGAGGCTGACCGGGCGATCCGGCGGCATTGCTGCTATGGATCCGGCGTGTTGACTGGCAGGTCCACCCGCATGCACTCCACACCTCCTCCTCCGGCCCGGCGCCGGGAGGCCAATTCCCTAATCCATCGCGTGCGCCCTCGCCTGCGCGTGTCTTCCCGTGGTGTCAGTCAGCTATCGCGCCGAGGCCAGGGCGACCGATGCCGCAAGTGCGGCAACCGGATCGAGTGGTACCGCCTCAGCGCTCAGCAGCCTCTCCGACTTCATCCGCACGAACGCCCGGCCGCCAGGGGGCCCGCCGCGTGCCGCCGGCATGTCAGTTCCGGTGTCGCCTACCCGGGCGGAAGCGGAAGCAGTTGGTACCACCTGGCGCACATCATCGCCTCTCCCGCCCCAGACATGACTCCGCTGGCGGAGCTGACTGGGCTGCGCCGGGCGCTCACCGTGAGCACTCTCCGTCCGGTCGACGCTGGCCACCGATCGGGTGCTTACCTCGGTGCCCGCAACGGACAGAGCTTGTGTCCGTTGCGGCGGAGGGGGTGATGGCGAGTTTGCGCAGGCCGGCCATGACTCGGACCAAGGTCAGCGTCCTGGCGCTCCGGGACAATCGGCGGCTTTCACCGGGCTGTTCGGTGGCTGGAGCATGGCATCAGTCTCCCCTGATGAAGAGGTACAGACTTTCGCGCCAGGCGTATCGAGCTGCGTCGAGGATGTCGATGACAACCGCTGGAAGTTCCCCTTCGAGTGCTTCGAGCTCCTCGATCAACCTCACGAGCTGATTCCTGTTGAACATGGTGTCTCCGTATTTCATGACACCACAGCGCACACTCTCTGGCGGGGCGGACTCGCAGATTCTCAAGAAGCTGTTGTTCACGTCATCACTGAAGTATCTCGTCTGCCGCCCCGATCGATCCAATACGTACATTCCAAGACTCATGAGGCCTCGCTCCGGTACACGTATATCCAGACTCGCCGGGCCCACTTGGGGTACATGGTTATCACTTGCCCGGTATGCACGTCTGCTACGACGGTAACGTCGGCCGTATCGGCTCCTCCATTGTTCGCGGATTTCACGCCTACATATTCAGAGAGGCCGCCGCCGTTGGGATAATAGGTAAAATTTTTCTTATAATACCCCGAACCGGCCGGCTGCCACTCGGCACTGTCACCCTCAAGCGCCTTCAAAAGTATTCTTTGTAGACGACTCGGAGTGGTCCCGGCATAGAATGCCGACTTGTCGAGTGCCGGTTCTATCCCCGTCGGAACATCTACTTAGTGAATATTGCATATATCGGTCAGGGCTTTTTCGCTCAGCCGTGGAACCTCACGCATGGCAGTGGGCAAATGCACGCAGTTGGTGTTCACTGCTTCGGTGCAACGCACTGGATCCGGTCCGCTGAACAGGGCTGCCGTGCCGGCCTTGGTGCTTGCCGAGCACGTAAGGATTTGCCCCGCGACCTCACAGTTTGAATTCGGTGGAGCCCACTCAATGCCGCTGCCCTGGGGGGGGAGGGATGCGTACTCCATGGGTCCTCCCCGCCGACGCGGGGGTGTTCCCGCCCCCTCCGCCCCGGCGAACCACTGCACTTTGTCCGGCCGGGCCCGTCGTCATCCGCGCACTCAACCCGTGCCGGATCCATTCAGGTGAGCGGGGTGCAGAACCCTGTCACGGCACCCGTGCCGTCCACTCCGGGTCGCTGAACTTGGTCGCGGCCAGGTGCTCGGCGCGAGCCATCTCCTCGGGGGTGACCTGTCCGGTGGTCAGGCCGTGGCGGGCGCGGAAGG
>BNBP01000132.1 GCA_014656015.1 Streptomyces griseoaurantiacus
GGCCGGCCGAGGGCCGCCCGGCCCGGCCCGCCGAGGCGCGCGGCGGCAAGCCGCGCCGCCGGGGCGCCCAGCCCAAGGTGGTCGCCCTCGGCGGCGGCATGGGGCTGTCCGCCTCGCTCGCCGCGCTGCGCCGCATCACCGGGGACCTCACCGCCGTCGTCACCGTCGCCGACGACGGCGGCTCCAGCGGACGCCTCCGCGACGAACTGGGTGTGCTGCCGCCCGGGGACCTGCGCAAGGCGCTGGCCGCGCTGTGCGGCGACGACGACTGGGGCCAGACCTGGGCCCGCGTCATCCAGCACCGTTTCCAGTCCCAGGGCGACCTGCACGAACACGCGGTCGGCAACCTGCTGATCGTCGCCCTGTGGGAACAGCTCGGCGACCACGTCCAGGCCCTGGACCTGGTCGGCCGGCTGCTCGGCGCGCACGGCAGGGTGCTGCCCATGTCCGCCGTGCCGCTGGAACTCCAGGCGCTGGTCAGGGGCCACGACCCGGCACGGCCGGACGACGTGGACACCGTCCGCGGCCAGGCCACCGTCGCGCTCACCCCGGGCGAGGTGCAGTCCGTCCACCTCGTGCCGAACGACCCGCCGGCCGTCCCCGAGGCGGTCGAGGCGGTCCTCGACGCCGACTGGGTGGTGCTCGGCCCGGGCTCCTGGTTCTCCTCCGTCATCCCGCACCTGCTGGTGCCCCAACTGCTCGACGCGCTGATGTCCACGAAGGCCCGCCGGGTCCTCTCGCTGAACCTCGTCCCGCAGCCCGGAGAAACCGAGGGCTTCTCCCCGCAGCGTCATTTGGAGGTTTTGGCACGACACGCCCCTAAACTCGCCCTGGACGTGGTGCTGGCCGACGAGGCCGCCGTGCCCGACCGCGAGGTGCTCACCGATGCCGCACAGCGGTTCGGTGCCGCGGTCGAGCTGGCGCCGGTGGCCCGGACCGACGGCACTCCGCGGCACGACCCGGAGCTGTTGGCCGCCGCGTACGACCGTATTTTTCGGATGCATGGAAGGATCGGCCCATGGCGATGACGGCAGCGGTGAAGGACGAGATCTCCCGGCTACCCGTCACCCGGACCTGCTGCAGAAAGGCGGAGGTCTCGGCGATCCTGCGGTTCGCGGGCGGACTGCACCTGGTCAGCGGCCGCATCGTGATCGAGGCGGAGCTGGACACCGCGATGGCGGCCCGCCGCCTCAAGCGGGACATCCTGGAGATCTTCGGCCACGGTTCCGAACTGATCGTGATGGCACCCGGCGGGCTGCGCCGCGGCTCGCGCTACGTGGTCCGGGTGGTCGCCGGCGGTGACCAGCTCGCCCGCCAGACCGGCCTGGTCGACGGCCGCGGTCGCCCGATCCGCGGCCTGCCGCCGCAGGTGGTCTCGGGGGCCACCTGCGACGCCGAGGCCGCCTGGCGCGGGGCCTTCCTCGCCCACGGGTCGCTCACCGAGCCGGGCCGCTCCTCCTCCCTGGAGGTCACCTGCCCCGGCCCGGAGGCCGCGCTCGCCCTGGTCGGCGCCGCCCGCCGGCTCTCCATCGCCGCCAAGGCCCGCGAGGTGCGCGGCGTGGACCGGGTCGTGGTCCGCGACGGCGACGCGATCGGCGCGCTGCTCACCCGGCTCGGCGCGCACGAGTCGGTGCTCGCCTGGGAGGAGCGCCGGATGCGGCGCGAGGTCCGGGCCACCGCCAACCGGCTCGCCAACTTCGACGACGCCAACCTGCGCCGCTCGGCCCGCGCGGCCGTCGCCGCCGGCGCCCGCGTGCAGCGCGCCCTGGAGATCCTCGCGGACGACGTCCCCGAGCACCTCGCCGCCGCCGGCCGGCTGCGCATGGAGCACAAGCAGGCCTCCCTGGAGGAACTCGGCGCGCTCGCCGACCCGCCGCTCACCAAGGACGCGGTGGCAGGCCGCATCCGCCGGCTGCTCGCCATGGCCGACAAGCGCGCCTCCGACCTCGGCATCCCCGGCACGGAGTCCAATCTGACGGAGGAGATGGCGGACAACCTCGTGGGCTGAGAAGGCCGCCGCGGGCCTGTCCGCCGGGCCGCCGCGCCGCCCCCTCCGGACGGTCCGGGCGGCCGGTGGTTCCGGATGATCCACCCCCTACTTGCCGGTAAGGTCCGCCTCGCGGCATACCGGGCGTCTCAATGTCACCCGGGAGGCCCCGGGGAGGTAGGGTCGTAGGCGGTCGGGGACATCCCATACAGCTCGCCGGCGTCGAACCCGGCGTACCAACGAGGAGATCGGTTCGTGACGATCCGCGTAGGCATCAACGGCTTTGGCCGCATCGGTCGTAACTACTTCCGCGCGCTGCTGGAGCAGGGTGCAGACATCGAGATCGTGGCTGTCAACGACCTGGGTGACACCGCGACCACCGCTCACCTGCTGAAGTACGACACCATCCTCGGCCGTCTCAAGGCCGAGGTGTCGCACACCGAGGACACCATCACCGTCGACGGGAAGACCATCAAGGTCCTCTCGGAGCGCAACCCCGCCGACATCCCGTGGGGCGAGCTCGGCGTCGACATCGTGATCGAGTCGACCGGCATCTTCACCAAGAAGGCGGACGCCGAGAAGCACATCGCCGGCGGCGCCAAGAAGGTCCTCATCTCGGCTCCGGCCAAGGACGAGGACATCACCATCGTGATGGGCGTCAACCAGGACAAGTACGACGCCGCCAACCACCACGTCATCTCCAACGCCTCCTGCACCACCAACTGCGTGGCGCCGATGGCGAAGGTGCTCGACGAGAACTTCGGCATCGTCAAGGGCCTGATGACGACGGTGCACGCGTACACCAACGACCAGCGGATCCTGGACTTCCCGCACAAGGACCTGCGCCGCGCCCGTGCCGCCGCGGAGAACATCATCCCGACCACCACGGGTGCCGCCAAGGCCACCGCGCTGGTCCTGCCGCAGCTCAAGGGCAAGCTCGACGGCATCGCGATGCGCGTCCCGGTGCCCACCGGCTCGGCCACCGACCTGGTCGTGGAGCTGCAGCGCGAGGTCACCAAGGACGAGGTCAACGCCGCGTTCAAGAAGGCCGCCGACGACGGCGACCTCAAGGGTTTCCTGTTCTACACCGAGGACGCGATCGTCTCCTCGGACATCGTGGGCGACCCGGCCTCCTGCACCTTCGACTCCTCCCTGACCATGGTCCAGGAGGGCAAGACGGTGAAGATCCTCGGCTGGTACGACAACGAGTGGGGCTACTCCAACCGCCTCGTCGACCTCACGGTCTTCGTCGGCAACCAGCTCTGACCGACCGGAGCAGACAGCTCGATGCGCAGCAGGGCTCGGACGGCGCAAGGTCGCGCCGTCCGAGCCCTGACGCGCGTCCAGAAACGACCGGCTTCCGCGCCGTCATCCGCGGTCACCAGTGATCGCGACGATCAGAGCGACCCACAGCATCAGGGAGTCCCTGCATGAAGACGATCGACGAACTCCTCTCGGACGGCGTCGCGGGCAAGCGCGTCTTCGTCCGCGCCGACCTCAACGTGCCGCTGTCCGGCACCACGATCACCGACGACGGCCGCATCCGCGCCGTCGTCCCGACGGTCAAGGCCCTGTCCGAGGCGGGCGCCCGCGTGATCGTCGCCTCGCACTTCGGCCGCCCCAAGGGCGCGCCCGACCCCGCCTTCTCCCTCGCCCCGGCCGCCGCCCGCCTCGGTGAACTCCTCGGCGACGACGTCGCCTTCGCCGAGGACACGGTCGGCGAGTCCGCAGAGTCCACCGTGTCCGGCCTCGCCGACGGACAGGTCGCGGTCCTGGAGAACCTGCGCTTCAACGCCGGGGAGACCGCCAAGGACGAGGCCGAGCGCGGCGCCTTCGCCGACAGGCTCGCCGGCCTCGCCGACATCTACGTCGGCGACGGCTTCGGCGCCGTGCACCGCAAGCACGCCTCGGTGTTCGACCTGCCGAAGCGGCTGCCGCACTACGCCGGCTTCCTCATCGCCACCGAGGTCGGTGTCCTGAAGAAGCTCACCGAGGACGTCGCCCGCCCCTACGTCGTGGCGCTCGGCGGCTCCAAGGTCTCCGACAAGCTCGCCGTCATCGACCAGCTCCTCGGCAAGGCCGACCGCATCCTCATCGGCGGCGGCATGGCCTTCACCTTCCTCAAGGCCCAGGGCCACGAGGTCGGCGCCTCCCTCCTGCAGGAGGACCAGATCCCGGCCGTCACCGAGTACCTGGAGCGCGCCGAGAAGCAGGGCGTCGAGCTGGTGCTCCCGATCGACGTCGTGGTCTCCCCGGGCTTCCCGGACCTGAAGGCCAAGGCGCCCACCGAGCACTCCGCCGTCGACGCCGACAAGATGCCCGAGGGACAGCTGGGCCTCGACATCGGCCCGAAGACCGGCGAACTGTACGCGAGCAAGCTCGCCGACGCCGCGACCGTCTTCTGGAACGGTCCCATGGGCGTCTTCGAGCACCCCGACTACGCCGAGGGCACCAAGGCGGTCGCCCAGGCTCTCGTCGACTCGGACGGTTTCACCGTCGTCGGCGGCGGAGACTCCGCCGCGGCCGTGCGTACGCTCGGCTTCGACGAGACCGCATTCGGCCACATCTCGACCGGCGGCGGCGCCTCCCTCGAATACCTCGAGGGCAAGACGCTCCCCGGCCTCGCCGCACTGGAGGACTGACCCCGTATGACCACTCGCACGCCGCTGATGGCGGGCAACTGGAAGATGAACCTCAACCACCTCGAGGCCATCGCGCACGTCCAGAAGCTCGTCTTCGCCCTGGCCGACAAGGACTACGACGCCGTCGAGGTCGCCGTCCTGCCGCCCTTCACCGACCTGCGCTCGGTGCAGACCATGGTCGAGGGCGACAACCTCAAGATCAAGTACGGTGCCCAGGACATCTCCGCGCACGACTCGGGCGCCTACACCGGTGAGATCTCCGGCCCGCTGCTCGCCAAGCTGAAGTGCGCCTACGTGGCCGTCGGCCACTCCGAGCGACGGCAGTACCACGCCGAGACCGACGAGATCGTCAACGCCAAGGTGAAGGCGGCCTTCAAGCACGGCCTCACCCCGATCCTGTGCGTCGGCGAGGAGCTGGACGTGCGGGAGGCGGGCAACCACGTCACGCACACGCTCGCCCAGGTCGAGGGCGGTCTCAAGGACGTCCCCGCCGAGCAGGCCGGCACGATCGTCATCGCCTACGAGCCCGTCTGGGCCATCGGCACCGGCAAGGTCTGCGGCGCCGACGACGCCCAGGAGGTGTGCGCCGCGATCCGGGGCAAGCTGGCCGAGCTGTACTCGCAGGAGCTGGCCGACCAGGTCCGCATCCAGTACGGCGGCTCCGTGAAGTCGGGCAACGTCGCCGAGATCATGGCGAAGCCCGACATCGACGGCGCGCTCGTCGGCGGTGCCTCGCTGGACGCCGAGGAGTTCGTCAAGATCGTGCGCTTCCGCGACCAGTGAGTACGCCTTAGCGGCGATCCGTCGTACCCTTGCGGGGGCCAGTGGTGGGGCCGTGTGCCGCACCGCCACCGGCCCCCGTCGTCGATTCGCATCCGAGGAAGTTGGTCCAGCCGTGGTTCTGGGGTTCTCAATCGCCCTGATCGTGTTCAGCCTGCTGCTGATGCTGCTGGTGCTGATGCACAAGGGGAAGGGCGGCGGTCTCTCCGACATGTTCGGTGGCGGCATGCAGTCGTCGGTCGGCGGCTCCTCGGTCGCCGAGCGCAACCTGGACCGCATCACCGTCGCGGTCGGTCTGCTGTGGTTCGCGTGCATTGTCGTGCTCGGTCTGGTCATCAAGAGCAATCACTAGTACGGAGGCCACGACCAGCCCTTGGGACGCGGCCTATCATGGGGTTGCGTCCCGGGCCGGGGGGTAACTCCCCTCACTGGACGCGCGTTGGGCCTTACGTAGACTGAGGCGCTCGCAGCGAAGCGGAACGCCGACTCGCTTCGCGGCACCATCACGCAGGGAGTTACGACCGTGGCAAGTGGCAACGCGATCCGAGGTAGCCGGGTCGGGGCTGGGCCGATGGGCGAGGCCGAGCGCGGCGAGTCCGCCCCGCGTCTTCGCATCTCCTTCTGGTGCTCCAACGGGCACGAGACGCAGCCGAGCTTCGCCAGCGACGCGCAGGTCCCCGACACCTGGGACTGCCCGCGCTGCGGCTTCCCCGCCGGACAGGACCGGGACAACCCGCCGGACCCCCCGCGCACGGAACCGTACAAGACGCACCTCGCCTACGTACGGGAGCGGCGCAGCGACGCGGACGGCGAGGCGATCCTCGCCGAGGCGCTCGCGAAACTGCGCGGCGAGATCTGACACGACGAGACGGCCAGGCATCCGGCGGATGCCTGGCCGGAGTCTTTTCCGCGGGCGCGCGGCCGCTCCCACAGGCGTGCGCCGAACGCACGGGCCGCCTCGGCCGTACCCCTTGTCGCGCCGGTGACGGCGTCGTACCGCCTCCACCTGCGCTGATCAATTAGGTTGGAACCGGCAGCGGGGCACAGCACGCACAGGCAAGGCAAGGAAGAAGGCTGAAGTCCGAGATGAACGCAGACAGCCGTACCCGGCTCGACCGCACTCCCGAGTGGTCCGCGCTGGCCGCGCACCGCGAGGAACTGGCCGGCACCCACCTGCGGGAGCTGTTCGAGGCCGACCCCGCGCGCGGCACCGGATACACGCTCCAGGTCGGCGACCTGTACGTCGACTACTCCAAGCAGCTCGTCACCGAGGACACCCTCCGGCTGCTGCGCGAGCTGGCCGCCGCCACCGGCGTGTTCGAGTTGCGGGACGCGATGTTCGGCGGTGCGCGGATCAACACCACCGAGAACCGGGCCGTCCTGCACACCGCGCTGCGTGCCCCGCGGGACGCGGTGGTCGAGGTGG
>BNBP01000133.1 GCA_014656015.1 Streptomyces griseoaurantiacus
GCGCGCGGGCGGCGCGCCACGGGGACTGTGACGGCCGGATGGCGATCGTGTGGCGGGGGCCCCATGGACACCACGCCCCCGCAGGGGACTCAATAGGCTCCCAACGGTTCAACGGACCCCGGACCCCCACGACTTGGAGTTCCCGTGCACCGCAGACTCATCGCCCCGGGCGCGCTCGCCGCCGCCTCCCTCCTGCTGGCGATCCCGGCATCGGCGGCCGAGGCCTCACCCGGGGCGCCGGGTATCGGCGACCCCTACTACCCGTACTACGGCAACGGCGGCTACGACGTCTCCCACTACGACCTGCGGCTGACCTACCGGCCCTCGACCGACGAGCTCTCGGGCACCGCCACGATCTCGGCCCGCACCACGCAGAGCCTCAACCGTTTCAACCTCGACTTCCTGCTCGACGTCAGCGAGGTGCGGGTCAACGGCAACGCGGCGAGGTTCGCCACCTCCGGTGAGCACGAACTGGAGATCACCCCGAAGAGCCCGCTGGCCAAGGACACGCCCGTGACCGTCGTCGTCCGCTACAGCGGGGTGCCCTCGACGAAGAGCGCCTACGGCTTCACCACCTGGCACCGCACCCCGGACGGGGCGATCGCGGCGGACGAGCCCGAGGCGGCGTGGTGGTGGTTCCCCAGCAACGACCACCCGAGCGACAAGGCCACCTACGACGTCTCGGTCGCCGTCCCCGACGGCACCCAGGCCCTCTCCAACGGGACGCTGCAGTCGACGAGTTCACAGCGCGGCTGGACCCGCTACAACTGGCGGCAGAACAAGCCCCAGGCGACCTACCTGACCACTCTCGCCCTCGGCCGCTTCGACGTCACCACCGCTACCTCCGACGGCGGCGTCCCGGTCCTCAACGCCTACAGCAAGGACCTCGGCGACAACGACGGGGCCGCCCGGGCGAGCGTCGAGCGGACCGGTGAGATCGTGGACTGGCTGAGCGGCTACCTCGGCCCGTACCCCTTCTCCTCGGCCGGCGGCTACGTGCCGAACACGACCACCGGGTACGCGCTGGAGACCCAGACGCGGGTCTACTACTCGCCGAAGCAGTTCGCGGGCGGGTCCAACACCTCGGTCGTGGTGCACGAGCTGGCCCACCAGTGGTACGGCGACGACGTGTCGATCGCCGGCTGGAAGGACATCTGGCTCAACGAGGGCTTCGCCCGCTACGCGCAGTGGCTCTGGTCGGAGCACGAGGGCGAGGGGACGGCCCAGGAACTGGCCGACTACACCTACGCCTCGCACCCGGCCGACGACCCGTTCTGGACGGTCGCGCCCGGGGACCCGGGGCCGGACAACCAGTTCGCCGCGGCCGTGTACGACCGCGGGGCGCTCGCGGTGCAGGCGCTGCGGAACGCGGTCGGCGACGAGACGTTCTTCGCGATCCTCAAGGGATGGCCGAAGAGCCACGCGTACGGGAACGCGTCGGTGGGCGAGTTCCGGGCGTACGCGGAGGGGGTGGCCGGGCGTTCGCTGAAGGCGCTGTTCGACACGTGGCTGTACGACACGGTGCGGCCCGCGCAGCCGGCGGTGGCCTCGGCCTTGGCACGGGGTACGGCCCCCGTGCGGCCCGCGTCGTGGACGAAGATCCAGGCGACGAACGACGTGCACGCCGGGTGAGGGCTGCTCGCACCCACGCGGCGGAGCCGCATGGCGATACGGCCCCGCGCCCCTGCCAAGGGGGCGCGGGGCTCGCGTCTCAGCCCGCGTCCTCGAACCGTTCGCCCCGCTCCGCCCTGGCCACCAGGGACGCCGGCGGTGCGAACCGCTCCCCGTACCGCTCGGCCAGCTCCCGCGCCCGCGCGACGAACCCGGGCAGGCCGCCCTCGTAGCCGTTGACGTAACTCAGCACGCCGCCGGTCCAGCCCGGGAAACCGATGCCGAAGATCGACCCGATGTTGGCGTCGGCGACCGAGGTCAGCACCCCCTCGTCCAGCAGCCGCACGGTGTCCAGCGCCTCCGCGAACAGCATGCGTTCCTGCATGTCGCGGAACGGGATCTCGTGCCCGGGCTTGGTGAAGTGCTCGCGCAGCCCGGGCCACAGGGCGCCCCGGCGGCCGTCCTCGCCGTACTCGTAGAAGCCCGCGCCGCCGCCGCGCCCGGTCCGCCCGAACTCGTCGACCATGCGGTCGACGACGGCCTCGGCGGGGTGCGCGGTCCAGGTGCCGCCCGCCTCCTCCACCGCGCGCCGCGTCTCGGTGCGGATCTTGCGCGGGAGGGTGAGCGTGAGCTCGTCCATGAGGGAGAGCACCTTCGCCGGGTAGCCGGCCTGCGCCGCGGCCTGCTCGACGGAGGCGGGCTCGATGCCCTCGCCGACCATCGCCACGCCCTCGTTGAGGAAGTGCCCGATGACGCGCGAGGTGAAGAAGCCGCGCGAGTCGTTGACGACGATGGGCGTCTTGTTGATCTGCCGGACGAGGTCGAAGGCGCGGGCCAGTGCCTCCTCCCCGGTCCGCTCCCCCTTGATGATCTCGACCAGAGGCATCTTGTCGACGGGTGAGAAGAAGTGCAGCCCGATGAAGTCGCTCTGGCGCTCGACGCCCTCGGCGAGGGCGGTGATGGGCAGCGTGGAGGTGTTGGAGCACAGCAGCGCGTCGGGGGCGACGACCTGCTGGACCTCCTGGAACACCTTGTGCTTGAGCGAGGTGTCCTCGAACACCGCCTCGATCACCGCGTCGCACCCGGCGAGGTCGGCCGCCTCGGCGGTGGGCGTGATCCGGGCGAGCAGCGCGTCGGCCTTGTCCTGGGTGGTGCGGCCGCGCGAGACGGCCTTGGCGCACAGCTTCTCGCTGTACCCCTTGCCCTTGACGGCGGCTTCCAGGGACACGTCCTTGAGCATCACCTCGATGCCCGCGCGGGCGCAGGAATAGGCGATGCCCGCGCCCATCATCCCGGCCCCGAGGACGGCGACCTTGCGCACCTCGCGCCGGGCGACGCCCTTGGGCCGGTTGGCGCCGGAGTTGACGGCCTGGAGGTCGAAGAAGAACGCCTGGATCATGTTCTTCGCGGTCTGTCCCACGGCCAGGTCGACGAAGTAGCGGGCCTCGATGACCTGCGCGGTCTCGAAGTCGACCTGGGAGCCCTCGACGGCGGCGGCCATGATGTTGCGCGGGGCCGGGTAGGGCGCCCCGCCCGTCTGCTTGCGCAGGTTGGCCGGGAAGGCGGGCAGGTTGGCCGCGAACTTGGGGTTGGCGGGGGTGCCGCCGGGGATGCGGTGGCCGGGTTCGTCCCAGGGCTGGGCGGACTCGGGGTGGGCGTCGATGAAGGCGCGGGCCCTGGCGAGCATGTCCTCGGGGCTGTCGGCGACCTCGTCGACCAGGCCGTGCTCCGCCGCCCGGCGCGGGGTGTACTGGGTGCCCTGGAGGAGGACCTTGAGCAGGGCGTCGGCGATGCCGAGCATCCTGACCGTGCGGACGACGCCGCCGCCCCCGGGGAGCAGGCCGAGGGTGACCTCGGGGCAGCCGATCCGGGAGCCGGGGGCGTCCAGGGCGACGCGGTGGTGGCAGGCGAGGGCGATCTCGTAACCGCCGCCCAGCGCGGCGCCGCCCAGCGCGGCGACGACCGGCTTGCCGAGGGTCTCGATGCGGCGCAGGTTCCGCTTGATCGCCATGCTGTTCTCGAAGACCGCCTGGGCGTCGGCGGGCGTGACGCGGATCAGATCGCGCAGGTCGCCGCCGGCGAAGAAGGTCTTCTTCGCGGAGGTGAGGACGACGCCGCGGATGCCGTCCTTCTCGGCCTCCAGGCGGTCGGCGATGGCGGCCAGGGAGGCGCGGAACGCCGCGTTGATGGTGTTCGCGGACTGGGTGGGGTCGTCGAGGACGAGGGTGACGATGCCGGTGTCGTCCTGCTCCCAGCGGATGGTGGTGGCTTCGGTGCTCATGCGGGGGTGCTCCAGGTGATCGGGTGATCCGTCGGGAGGGGTCAGACGCGCTCGACGATGGTGGCGATGCCCATGCCGCCGCCCACGCAGAGGGTGGCGAGGCCGTACCGCTTGTCCTGGCGCTCGAGTTCGTCGACGAGCGTGCCGAGGATCATGGCGCCGGTGGCGCCGAGCGGGTGGCCCAGCGCGATGGCGCCGCCGTTGACGTTGACCTTGTCGAGGGACAGGCCCATGTCCTTGACGAAGCGGAGGACCACGGCCGCGAAGGCCTCGTTGATCTCGACGAGGTCGATGTCGTCGATGGTGAGCCCGGCGCGGGCGAGCGCCTTGCGGGTGGCGGGAGCGGGGCCGGTGAGCATGATCGTCGGCTCGGAGCCGGAGACGGCGGCGGAGACGATCCGGGCGCGCGGGGTGAGGCCGTAGCGCTCGCCGATCTCCCTGGAGCCGACCGCGACGAGCGCGGAACCGTCCACGATGCCGGAGGAGTTGCCCGCGTGGTGGACGTGGTCGATCTTCTCCACCCAGTGGTACTTCTGCAGCGCGACGGCGTCGAAGCCGCCGAGGTCGCCGATGTCGGCGAAGGAGGGCTTGAGCCTGGCCAGGGAGTCGGCGGTGGTGCCGGGGCGCAGGTGCTCGTCGTGGTCGAGGACGGTGAGGCCGGCGCGGTCCTTGACGGGGACGACGGACCGCTCGAAGCGGCCCTCCTTCCAAGCGGTCGCGGCGCGCTCCTGGGAGAGGGCGGCGTACTCGTCGACCTCGCGCCGGGAGAAGCCCTCGATCGTGGCGATGAGGTCGGCGCCGATGCCCTGGGGGACGAAGTTCGTGGCGAGGTTGGTCATCGGGTCGGCGAACCAGGCGCCGCCGTCGCTGGCCATCGGCACCCGGGACATCGACTCCACGCCGCCCGCGAGCACCAGGTCCTCCCAGCCGGAACGCACCTTGGCGGCGGCCATGTTGACCGCTTCGAGCCCGGAGGCGCAGAAGCGGTTCTCCTGTACACCGGCCACGGTGTCGGGCAGCCCGGCGGCGATCGCGGCGATCCGGGCGATGTCGGAGCCCTGGTCGCCGACCGGGCCGACGACGCCGAGGACGATGTCGTCGACGGCGGCCGGGTCGAGTCCGGGGAAGCGGGCCCGCAGCTCGTGGATGAGGCCGGTGACGAGGTCGACGGGTTTGGTGCCGTGCAGGGCTCCGTCGGCCTTGCCCCGGCCACGCGGGGTGCGGATCGCGTCGTAGACGTACGCTTCGGTGCTCACGGGCGGACCTTTCGGGAGTCGTGCGGGGGTCGGGGGGCGTCGGTGACGAGGTGCGGCAGGTTCCAGTCTCGTGCGACGGCGGCCGTGTCGGCACCCGGCAGCGCGGGTCCGCTCCGTACGGCCGTGGGGGTCGCGGAGAAACGGGGCGCGGGGGCCGGCTGGGTGAGGCCGCCGTGGTCGGTGAAGGTACCGCGCGCGGCGAGGTGCGGGTCCTTCGGTGCCTCGCGCAGCGAGAGGACGGGGGCCACGCAGGCGTCGGAGCCGGCGAACACCTCGGTCCACTCCTCCCGCGTGCGGGTGCGGAAGCGGGCGGCGACGGCGGTCCGCAGCTCGGGCCAGCGGGCCGGGTCCTCGCGCGGCGGAAGCGGCCGGCTCACCCCGAGCAGGTCGGTGAACTCGGCGTAGAACCGTTCCTCCAGGGCGCCCACCGCCATGTACCGGCCGTCGGAGGTCTCGTAGGTGCCGTAGAACGGGCAGCCGCCGTCGAGGAGGTTGGCGCCGCGCAGGTCCTGCCAGGCACCGGCGGCGAGCATGCCGTGGAGCATCGCGGTGAGGTGGACGGCGCCGTCGACGATGGCGGCGTCCACGACCTGGCCGGTGCCGGTGGCCCGGGCGTGGTGCAGCGCGGCGAGGCAGCCGACGACGAGGTAGAGGGAACCGCCCGCGTAGTCGCCGAGGAGGTTGGCGGGGGCGACGGGCGGGCGGCCGGGCTCGCCGGTCATGCCGAGGGCGCCGGTGCGGGCGAGGTAGGCGAGGTCGTGGCCGGCCCGGTCGGCGAGGGGGCCTTCCTGGCCCCAGCCGGTCATCCGGCCGTAGACGAGGCGGGGGTTGCGGGCGTGGCAGTCGGCGGGGCCGACGCCGAGCCGTTCGGCGACGCCGGGGCGGTAGCCCTCCAGGAGGATGTCGGCGCGGGCGGCCAGGTCGAGGACGCGCGCGGGGCCTTCGGGGGACTTCAGGTCGAGGACGACGGAGCGCTTGTTGCGGTTGGTGACGTCGAGGGCGGGCTCGATGCCGAGGCCGGGTCCCCCGGGGCGGTCCACGCGGACGACGTCGGCGCCCAGGTCGGCGAGGAGCATGGCGGCGAAGGGCGCGGGGCCGATGCCGGCGAGTTCCACGACGCGGACGCCGGTGAGCGGGCCCTCGAAGGGCGGCGGTGCGGGCGGGGTCGGTGCTCCTGGCATGGAATCCTCGGGGGCGAGCAAGCGCTTGGTCACTGGTGGGTCCAGGGTAGGACACGGGGCGCGATTCCGCGCGCCCCCTGCAGCCCTACCCGTCCCGGGGAGCCCGCCCCCACGTCGGCGCGAAAGTTCGCGCCCCCGCCGAGGAGCCGCACGTCGCCACGGCCCCGCCCCCCCTCGCGGGCGCCCTGGCCCTGGGCCCTTCGTTCGGATCAGGCGGGCTGGGAGGCGCGGTGCGTCCTCGGCCGACCTGAGCGGGGTCCGGTGCGTGCGGCCGCAGGACGGAGGAGGGCGCCAGGGCGGAGTCCTGGCAACCGACGACAACGCCGCGGGCGGGCGTGCCGGGCCCCGCGACGCCGGGATGATCCGGACGAAGGGCCCTAGTGACCTGAGTCGGAGATTCGTCGGCAGTAGGCGGCGACTTTGTCGAGGATCTCGTCGGCGGTCTTCGTCCAGACGAACGGTCTGGGGTGCTCGTTCCAGTCGGCGAGCCAGCCTCGG
>BNBP01000134.1 GCA_014656015.1 Streptomyces griseoaurantiacus
CAGCTCCACGAACGTCGGGTCACCGGAAAGATCCGTGCGCATCACCAGCGTGTTCACGAAGAACCCGACCAACTCGTCCAAAGCCTCGTCCGTACGCCCCGCCACCGGCGTACCCACCGGAATGTCGGAGCCCGCACCCATCCGGGACAACAGCACCGCAAGCGAGGCCTGCAGCACCATGAACACCGTCACACCCTCAGCACGCGCCAACTCCACCAACCGGGCATGGACCTCCGCCGGAACACGGATCTCCACCCGCCCACCACGATGCGAGGCCACCGCCGGACGCGGACGGTCGAACGGCAACGCCAACTCCTGCGGCACCCCGTCCAAAGCCTTCCGCCAGAACGCCAACTGCTCACTCAGGACACTGCCCGGATCACCCTCCTCACCCAGCAACTCCCGCTGCCACAACGTGTAGTCCGCGTACTGCACCGCCAGCGGATTCCACCCCGGCACACCACCCGCCACACGCGCCCGATACGCCACCGACACATCCCGCGCCAACGGCCCCATCGACCAACCATCACCCGCGATGTGATGCACCACCATCAGCAGGACGTGCTCATCCGGCGCCACCCTCAACAACCACGCCCGCAGGGGCATCTCCGCCGCCAGATCAAAGGCACGCACCGCCAACCCCGCGACAGCCCGCTCCACACCCGAGCGCTCCACAACGGTCACCGGCAACTCGAAGGAGTCGGAGGGGGGAATGATCCGCTGGTGGGGGGTGCCCTCGTCGGCGGTGAAGACCGTCCGCAACACCTCGTGGCGGCCCACCACGTCGGCCAGCGCCGAACGCAACGCCTCCACCTCCAGCACACCGGTCAACCGCACAGCCACCGGAATGTTGTAGGTCGCCGAGGGCCCCTCCAACTCCCCCAGGAACCACAGCCGCTGCTGGGCGAAGGAGAGCGGCAGGGTGTCGGGGCGTGTCCTCGCCGTCAGCGCGGGACGTGCCGTGCCCGTATCGGTGAGCCGCTGCGCGAGGGCGGCCACGGTCGGGGCCTCGAACAGGGCCCGCATCGGGAGTTCCACGCCCAGTGCCGTCCGGGCCCTGTTGATGAGCTGCACGGCGAGGAGGGAGTGGCCGCCGAGCTCGAAGAAGTTGTCGTCCATGCCGACGGTGGGCAGGCCCAGGACATCGGCGAACACCGTACGCAGCAGCTCTTCCTGGACCGTCGCCGGTCCTCGGCCGGCATCGCCGGCCCGGTGGTCCGGGGCGGGCAGGGCCTTGCGGTCGAGCTTGCCGTTCACCGTCAACGGCAGCGCGTCGAGGACCACGAACGCCGAGGGCACCATGTACTCGGGAAGCACACCCTGCACATGGCGGCGTACCGCGGCGACCTCCACGCCCTCCGGACCACCCACCGCGACCAGGTAGCCGACGAGACGCCGGTCGCCGGGGCGGTCCTCGCGCACCACCACCGCCGACTGCGCGACGCCGGAGTGCGCGGCAAGCGCCGACTCGACCTCGCCCAGCTCGATCCGGAAACCACGGATCTTCACCTGGTCGTCGGTACGGCCGAGGTATTCGACCTGACCGTCCGCGTTCCAACGGGCCAGGTCACCCGTGCGGTACATCCGCTCACCCGGCACACCGTACGGGTTCGCCACGAACCGCTCCGCCGTCATCCCCGGACGGCCCAGATACCCCCGGGCGAGCCCCGCCCCCGCGAGATACAACTCCCCCGCCACACCCACCGGAACCGGCCGCAGCGCGGCGTCCAGGACATAGACACCGGTGTTGACGATGGGGGTGCCGATGGGCGGAGTGGTGGGGTCCTCGGGGGACAGCGGCCCGGTGGTGGTGGCGCAGACGGTGGACTCCGTCGGACCGTACGCGTTGACGAGCCGGCGTCCGGCCGACCAGCCCGCGGCGAGGTTCCGGGGCAGCGCCTCACCGGCGGTGACGAGGGTCGTGAGCGAGGGCAGGCTGTCCGGCTCCATGAGTGCCAGTGCCGCGGGGGGCAGCGTGGCGTGGGTGACGCCACGCTCGGCGACCAGGCGGACGAGCGCCGGTCCCGGCATCAGCTCGGGGGACGGGGCCGACACCAGGCAGGCCCCGCTGCACAGCGCCATCACCGTCTCCCACACCGACGCGTCGAAGCTCATCGACGCGAACTGCAGGACCCGGCTGCCCGGTGAGAGCGCGAGGTGCTCCGCCTGTTCGGCCGCGAGGCTCGGCAGTCCCCGGTGGGTGACGGTCACGCCCTTGGGCCGGCCGGTGGAGCCGGAGGTGTGGATGACGTAGGCGGGATGCGCCGGCCGCAGCGGGGCCCGGCGCTCGGCGTCGACGGGATCGGTGTCCGCGAACTCCCGCAGTGCGGCGACGGTTTCCGGGGCGTCCACGACCAGCAGGGAGACCTTCCCCACGGCGGGCCGGCCCGCGAGGTCGCTGCTCGTGAGCATCAGGGAGGGCCGGGCGTCGTCGAGGACGTAGGCGAGGCGTTCGGCCGGGTAGTCCGGGTCGAGGGGCAGATAGGCGCCGCCCGCCTTCGTCACCGCGAGGAAGCCGAGGACGAGGTCGACCGAGCGGTGCACCATCACCGCCACCGGCGACTCGGGGCCCACTCCTCGCTCGATCAGCAGCCGGGCGAGCCGGTTGGCGCGGGCGTTGAGCTCGGCGTAGGTCAGTTCCACGTCCCCGAAGGCGAGGGCGGACGCCTCGGGGGTGCGGGCGGCCTGGGCCTGGAACAGCTCGGGCAGCGTGGCCGCCGGCACCTCGCGGGCGGAGTCGTTCCAGTCGGTCAGTACGCGGTGCCGCTCCCCGGGGCCGAGGACGTCCACGGTGCCGATCAACCGGTCCGGGGCCTCCTCCAGGGCGGTGACGACGCCTTCGGCGGCGGTGTGGACCATGGCGCACAGGGCGGTGCCCGAGACGGGCTCGGCGGCCTGGAGGGCGAGGGCGAAGTCCTCGCCGGTGTCGTCGACGCTCAGGCCGATCGGGTAGTTCGTCCGCTCCTGGTCGTAGAGCAGCTCGACGCCGTCGAGGCCGTGTTCCGTTCCCGGCTCGGTGCTCGGCGAGTGCCGGTAGTTGAACAGGGAGGTGAACAGGGGGGTGTCCGCCTTGATGCCGCCTGCCTGCCGGGCGAGTTTGAGCGGGGCGTGTTCGTGGACGAGCAGGTCGGCGAGCTGGTTCTGCACCGACCGGACGGTGTCCTCCACCCGGGCCTCGTGCGTTCGGACGCGGACCGGCAGGGAGTTGATGAACAGGCCGAGGACGCGGTCGGCGCCGCTCCCCGCGGCCATGCGGCCGAAGAGGACCGTGCCGAAGACGACGTCCTCGCGGCCGGAGGTGGCGGCCAGTACCCGCGCCCAGACGACGTGCAGGATCGTGGCCGGGCTCACGCCCAGCCGGCGTGACTGCTCCCGCAGCCGCCGCGACAGACCGGTGTCCATCACGCGGCGGGTCTCCGTCACGCCGGTGCCGTCGCCGCGCACGTCGAGCAGGCCGAACGGTGCGGTGGGCTCGGTGACGTCGCCGAGCAGGGCGGAGAAGTACCGCTTGTGTTCCTCCTCCGTCACCCGCAGCCGGGACTGGGCGACGAAGTTCCGGAACGGCAGGGGGACGGGCAGGGTGTCCTCACGGCCCGTGAGGAAGGCCCGCACCTCCCTCAGCAGCACGTCGAGGGTGGTGTGGTCCGCGATCAGGTGGTGGGCCTGCACGAGAGCGAGCCACTGGCCGTTCACCGGGGTGTTCGCCCGGTACACGCGGATCAGCGGTGCCCGGCCGATGTCCATCGTCCCGGGGCATGCGGCGAGCATGCGGCCGGCCGCCTCCTCGTCGGGCCCTTCGGGGAGGTCGACGCCGGTCACGGGGATCGTGGCGCGGCGCGCCACCACCTGGACCGGTTCGCGCAGTCCTTCCCACAGGACGGCGGTGCGCAGGATGTCGTGCCGGTCGACGACCCGCTGCAGGGCGGCCACGAATCCGTCGAGGCGCTGCGGGGAGTCGAAGCCCAGCAGCACCGGCAGCACGTACACGTCGGCCGCGTCGCCGGACTCCCCCATGAGGTGGTGGAAGAGGATGCCCTCCTGCAGCGGGGCCAGCGGGTACACGTCCGCCACGTTCGGGGCTCCGCCCGGGACGCGGGCCACGATCCGGTCGAGCTCCGCGCGGGTCAGGTCCACCAGGGGGAGCATGTCGGGCGAGAGAGCCGTGGCCTCGGCGGGTATCCGGTTCTCCGGGACCGGCACCTCGGCCCGGCCGCCCGCCGCGGCCAGTCCGGCCGCCGTCGGCGCCGCGAACAGCGACCGTACGTCGATGGACACCCCCCGGGCGCGGAGCAGTTCGACCACGCGCACGGCGAGCAGGGAGTGGCCGCCCAGTTCGAAGAAGTTCTCGTCCACGCCGACCGCGGGGAGTCCCAGCACCTCGGCGAAGACCGAGCAGAGGATCTCCTCCTCGACGGTGGCCGGTCCGCGGCCGCCGCCGGCGGCCCGATGGTCGGGGACGGGCAGGGCCTTGCGGTCGAGCTTGCCGTTCACCGTCAGCGGCAGCGCGTCGAGGACGACGAGGGCCGAGGGCACCATGTACTCCGGGAGCGTGCCGCCGAGGTGGGCGCGGAGGGCCGCGGTGTCGACCTCGTCCGTGCGACCGCCTGCGGGCACGAGATAGCCGACCAGACGCCGGTCGCCGGGGCGGTCCTCGCGCACCAGGACCGTCGACCGGCCGACGGCGGGGTGCGCGGCCAGCGCGGCCTCGACCTCGCCCAGCTCGATCCGGAAACCACGGATCTTCACCTGGTCGTCGGTCCGCCCGAGGTACTCCAGCTCCCCGTCCGCGTTCCAGCGGGCCAGGTCGCCGGTGCGGTACATCCGCTCCCCCGGCACGCCGTACGGGTTCGCGACGAACCGTTCCGCCGTCAGCCTGGAGCGGCCGAGATAGCCGCGGGCCAGGCCCGCCCCGGCGACGTACAGCTCGCCCCCCACACCCGGCGGCACCGGCCGCAGGGCCGCATCCAGCACGTAGGCACGGGAGTTGGGGACGGGGCCGCCGATGGATGGGCCCGTCGGACCGGGGGACAGCGGGCCGGCGGAGGTGGCGCAGACGGTGGACTCCGTCGGACCGTAGGCGTTGACGAGCCGGCGTCCGGGCGCCCAGCTCTCGACCACGCTCTGGCCGACGGCCTCGCCGCCGGTGACGAGGGTCCTGAGCGTGGGCAGTTCCTCGGGATCCAGCAGCGCCAGCACGGCGGGGGTCAGCATCGCGTGCGTGACCTGGTGCTCGGCGACCAGGCGGACGAGCGCCGGTCCGGGGAGGAGGTCGTGCGACGGGGCCGACACCAGGCAGGCCCCGTTGCACAGGGCCGTCACCGTCTCCCACACCGACGCGTCGAAGCTCATCGACGCGAACTGGAGCATGCGGGTGCCGGGGGTGATCCCCAGGTCCACGGCCTGCGCGGCGGCCACACTCGGCAGCCCCTGGTGAGTGACGGTCACACCCTTGGGCCGTCCGGTGGAGCCGGAGGTGTAGATGACGTAGGCGGGATGGGCCGGCCGCAGCGGGGCCCGGCGCTCGGCGTCGGTGAGGTCGGTGTCCTCGAAGCCCCGGAGTACGGCGAGCGTCTCGGGGGCGTCGACCACGAGGTGGGACGGGGGCGTCTCGCCCAGACGGGGGGCCAGGTCCGTGCTGGTGAGCACCAGCGCGGGCCGGGCGTCCTCGAGGACATAGGCGACCCGCTCGGCCGGGTAGTCCGGGTCCACGGGAAGGTAGGCACCGCCCGCCTTCGTGATCGCCAGGAAGCCGAGGACGAGGTCGACCGAGCGGTGCACCATCACCGCCACCGGCGACTCGGGGCCCACCCCCCGCTCGATCAGCAGCCGGGCCAGCCGGTTCGCGCGGGCGTTGAGCGCGGCGTAGGTCACCTCGGTGCCGGCGAACACCACGGCGGGCGCCTCGGGGGTACGGGCGACCTGGGCCTGGAACAGCTCCGGCAGCGTGGCCGCCGGGACCTCGCGGGCGGAGTCGTTCCAGCCGACGAGGAGACGGTGCCGCTCCGCCGGGTCCAGGATGTCGACGGTGCCGACGTGCCGGTGCGGTTCCCTGGTGAGGGCGTCCAGGACGCGGACGAACCGGTCGGCCAGTGCCTGTACCGTGTCGTGCTCGAACAGGTCGGCGGCGTAGTCGACGGCGCCGAGCAGACCGGCCGGGCGGCGACGCGCGGTCTCCGCTTCGGTGCCGGTCGGGGTCTCGGTGCGGGTCTCGATCTCGGTGCCGGTCGTGGCATCGGCACCGGTCGCGGTGTCGGTGCCAGTCGCGGTCTCGGTGCGGGTCGGGGTCTCGGTGCGGGTCGGGGTCTCGGTGCCGAAGCTTTCGGTGAGAGCGAACGACAGGTCGAACTTGGCCACCGGCTCTCCGGTGGGCAGAAGCTCGGTGTGGATGCCGGGGAGGTCGAGGTCGGCGGGGGCGGTGTTCTGCAGGGCGAGCATGACCTGGAAGAGGGGATGGCGGGCCATCGACCGGGCCGGAGCCAGATCCTCCACCAGCCGCTCGAAGGGCACGTCCTGGTGCGCGAAAGCCCCCAGCCCGTTCTCCCGCACCCGCTCCAACAGCTCCACGAACGTCGGGTCACCGGAAAGATCCGTGCGCATCACCAGCGTGTTCACGAAGAACCCGACCAACTCGTCCAAA
>BNBP01000135.1 GCA_014656015.1 Streptomyces griseoaurantiacus
CCCGCGGCGGCCCCCGCCGCCCCGGCCAGCGCCGCCCCGAGCGGCCCGGCGAGCGCCAGCGCCCCGCGCTCCTTGTGCGCGAGCAGCACCGCACGCACCACGTCCCGGTACCCCGCGGCCGCCCACACCGGCGGCGCCCCCGCCACCCCCGGCCGCACCCGCCTCGCCCCACCCCCGCGGAGCACCGCCCGACACCCCTCGCACAACACGACCCGCCCCCGCCCACACCCCCCGCACTCCCCCGCCACCACCAGCCCCACCACTTCCCGCCACCACCACATACCCCCACACCCTGCCCGAAGCGGAAGGGGATCGGGACACCTGTGGACAACTGGAGGGCAGGGGGGCAGGGGGCGGGGAGGGGGCGCGAGGGGGGCAGGGGGCGGGGAGGGGGCGCGAGGGGACTACGGGACGGGTCGGCGGCGGCCAGACAGTGCGCAGGGGCGGGCACAGCCCCGCACGGGGGCAGGGGCACAGCCCCGCACGGGGGCAGGGGCACAGCCCCGCACGGGGCTTTGGTCCGGGTCCGGGGGCGTGGCGCCCCCGGTGGGGTGGAAGGGGCGGAGCCCCTGGGGCCGGGAAGGCCAGGGGCGGCGGGGGCGAGGAAACGGCGGGGCACCCCGGCCCTCCGGTACTCCCCCGCCCCGCAACGCGCCCCCGGCTAGCCCGGGTACACCGGCGCCGTACCCTTCTTGATCACCTTCTGCCACTGCGCCCCGGAGGACAACCGCACGATCCCGTCCTCCGAGTACGCCACCAACGGCAACCGCTCGTCCTCCGACGCCGTGATCTGCTTGACCCCCGTCAGGGACGCCGGCGCCGACCCCGCCGGCGTGGACCCGTCGACCTGCACGTACCGGATCTGCTGCACGCCGCCCGATTCGCGCCCGACCACCACGAGCCGGCTGTCCCCGGCCCACGACATCGCCGTCACCGCCTCGAACTGGGGCATGAGCGACCGCAGCTCCTGGATCGAGACGACGGCCCGGGCCCCGGCCTCACCACTCCCGGCGCCAGAGCCGGCGGAGCCGGCAGCCGAGCCGGCCGCACCACCACCGCCGCCGTCCCCCACCGCCGCCTTCTCCCGCTCGATCCGCCCGATCTGCAGCGACGTCTTGCCGTCCTTCTCCACGATCAGCGCGACCCGCACCCCGTCCCCCGCGACCCGCACCGCGTCGATCCGCCCGTCGAGTCCGGGCGTGGCGACCTCCACCGGCTCACCCGCGCCCTTCTCGAACAGCAGCAGCCGCGGGTCCTGCGGATTGCGGTCGGCGACCCACAGATCGCCCCGGCTGTCCCAGCTGGGCGTGGTCAGCCGGTCGTCCGGCGACGCGCCCTGGCTCCGCAGCAGCGCCTCTCCCAGCGGCGCGTCCGGCACGAGCGACCCGACGTACAGGGAACGGCCGTCGGCCGAGACCCCCGCCGCGCTCTTCTCGTCGCGCGAGACCGCGGCGGCCCGCAGCAACGCGGTGCCCTGGCCGAGCGCCCCCGGCACCTGCTCGGCCTCCGTCCCCCCGGCGGTCATCCGGACCAACCGCTGCTTGTCGTCGATGAAGTACTCGAACTCGGGCCGCTTCGCGGTGCCGTGCGAGGCGATGTCCTGCGCACGGTCCTCGTTGAGCGTGCAGAGCTGCGAGCCGTCGGACTTCTGCAGCTCCACCGAGGTCACCCCGGTGGGCGTCAGGTCCTGCAGCGTGAACAGGAGCTGCGCCGCCATCCTGGCGCACTGCCGGGAGCCGACCCGGTCCGCCGCCTTGTTCAGCGGCACGGTGAGCCGGTTCTGGTCGTCGGGCGTCAGCGCACCGGCTCCCGGGCGCAGCGCGACCCCCGCGGGGAACCCGGACCGCGCGACCGGCGCCAGCCAGCGCGTGGGCCCCTTCAGCAGGGCCTGGATCACCTGGGTCACCGGGTCGACCTGCTTGCGCACGTACACCGGGTCGGCGACGGTGCTCAGCCGTCCGGCCGCCGTCGTCGGCCCGTTGGTGGCGAAGTAGTACTTGTTGACCGACTCGTAGTTGCGCTGGAAGTCGGAGGCGCCCATCACCACGCCCTGGGGCAGCGCGTCGATGCGCCACTGCTTGCTGCCCTTGTCCTGCACGAGGTGGATGGTCTTGGCGTACGACCCGGCGTCGGACGTGTACTTGTGCTGCGCGTCGATGCGGGCGACCCGCCGGCCGGTGAGGCCGTAGGCGTAGTCGTCGCCGCTCTCGCGGTTGCCGGTGCGCTCGGCCTCCGGATTCGGGCTGGCGTCGAGCACGGTGATCGACCGCTCCGGCCGCCACTGGTGCGAGGCCTTGCCGGTCAGGTACTTGCGCGCGGTCTCGTACTGCGGGTCGTCGCTGGTCAGCGCCTCGAGAAAGCCCTGCACGATCTCCGCGGGCGAGGCGTTCTCGCGCGGCGGCAGCGCGAAGACCCGGACCTGCGGGTCCTGCCGCGGCGTCGACTCGACCCCGCGCAGATCTCCGCTGTCCGGCATCGAGGCGCATCCCGCCAGCAGCGCGCCGGCGCACGCGAGGTACACCCCGGTCCGCACCCGCCGCGCCCGGCCCGGCCGACTGCCGGCCACGTCGCTCACGCGGGGCGCCGCTGCCCCGGCCCCGCCGGACGTCCTCCGACGCCGTCGGCCGCCCCCCTCAGCCCCCACCGATGGCCTCCCCTGGCCCACTGCCGCCCTCGGACGGCCCCTGCCTCGTCCTGCCTGCCGCACTGCTCGCGCTCACCGCGCCCGCCGTACTCGCCGCGCTCCCCGTACTCGCCGTGCCCGCCGTACTCGCGGCACCTGCCGCACCGGCCGCACTCTCGGCACCCGCCGTGCCCTCGGCGCCGGCCGCACCCGCCGCACCGTCCCGTCCGCCCTGTGTCCCGGGCGCTCCCGCTCCGCCGGCTCCCGCCGGACCGTCCACCCGCCGTACGCCGCCCGAGGGGCGCGGTACGACGCGGGCGCCGCTGCCGGGGAACGCGGTCGGGTCGGCCGCCGGGCTCTCCGAGGCCAGCCGCGGGGTGCGCGGCGGCAGCGGACCCCGGTCACCGGACGTCGGCTGCAGGGGCACCGAGGAGACGTTGCTCGCGCCCGTTCCCGGGGCGAACCCGGAACCGTTGCGCCCGTCGGCCGCGGCCTGCGCACCCGTCCCGCCCTCGCGCCGCTCGGCGTCCTTGCGTCCGCGGTGGCGCCGCGAGTCCGCGGGCTCCAGCGGTATCGGGGACCCCCGCAGCGGCTCGTCGGCCGTCCGCGGCAGCGTGAGCCGGAACTGCGAGCCGCCGCCCGGTTCGCCCCAGGCCTGCAGCCAGCCCCCGTGCAGCCGGGCGTCCTCCAGGGCGATCGACAGCCCGAGACCGGTGCCGCCGGTGGTGCGCGCGCGTGCCGGGTCCGCCCGCCAGAAGCGGCTGAACACCCGGGTCGCCTCCCCCGGCTTGAGTCCCACCCCGTAGTCGCGCACCGCCACCGCCACCGCGCCGCCCGCGGCGGCCAGCTTCACGAGGACGTCGCGCCCCTCACCGTGCTCCACGGCGTTGACGACCAGGTTGCGCAGCACGCGCTCCACACGCCGGGCGTCGGCCTCGGCCACGACGGGCTGCTGGTCGCCCACGACCCGTATTCGGGTTCCCTTGCGCTCGGCGAGCGGTTCGGCCCCGCTGACCACCCGCCGCACGACCTCGCGCAGGTCGATCGGCTCGGCCTCCAGCGCCGCCGCGCCCGCGTCGAACCGGCTGATCTCCAGCAGGTCGGCGAGCAGTGTCTCGAAGCGGTCGAGCTGGTCGGCGAGGAGTTCCGCCGACCGTGCGGTCACCGGGTCGAAGTCCACCCGGGCGTCGTGGATGACGTCGGCCGCCATCCGCACGGTGGTCAGCGGGGTGCGCAGCTCGTGCGAGACGTCCGAGACGAACCGCCGCTGCATCCGCGACAGGTCCTCGAGCTGCTGGATCTTGAGCTGCAGGTTCTGCGCCATCTTGTTGAAGGCCTCGCCCAGGCGGGCGATGTCGTCCTCGCCGGTGACCTTCATGCGTTCCTGCAGGCGTCCCGCGGACAGCCGCTCGGCGATCCCGGCCGCCATCCGCACCGGGGTGACGACTTGGCGCACGACGAGCCAGGCGATCGCCCCGAGCAGGACGACGACGAACAGTCCCGCCGTCGCCAGCGTGCCCTTGACCAGGCTGAGCGACTTCTCCTCCTGCGTGAGCGGGAAGAGGTAGTACAGCTGGTAGGGGTTGCCGTTGGGGTCGTTGACCTGCCTGCCGATGATCAGTCCTGGCTGCGGCTCGCTCTTGCCCTTGGTGTAGACGATGCGGGTGTAGCTCTGCACCGCGCCGGTGCCCGCGTCAACCCGCTCGCGCAGGCTCTCGGGCACGCTCAGGCTCCAGTCGACGCCGCCGGAGGCGCGCGGGCCGAAGCCGCGCCCCTCGTTGTCCGCGGCGGTGGTGCTCAGCGTGACGACGTCGAAGGCGCCCTGGCCGCCGCTGGAGAGCGACTCCACGAGGTCGCTGAGCCACCCGCTGATGTTCTGCACGGTGTCGCCGTCGCCGTTGCTCCCGCCGGTGGCGGCGGAGCTGTCGTCCCCACCACCGCTCGCCGCGCTGTCGGCCCGCTGGCCGGCCACCGTGAACCCGCCGGTCGCCTGGCTCTGGGAGGCCTTCACCTTGGCGTCCAGGAGCCCGTTGCGCACCTGGCCGATGACGACGAAGCCGAGCAGCAGCACCACTCCGAGCGACATCAGCAGCGTCGTGGCGACGATCTTGAGCTGGATGTTGCGGCGCCACAGGCGCATCACCGGCAGCAGCGGCCGCCGTACCCAGCGCATCAGGAGCCGCAGCACGGGACTGCCCTGCACACCGCCCTGCAGCAGGCCGCCCTCGAACAGGCGTGCCCAGCGGGATTCCTTCGCCCTCACGCCGTCGACAGTCCGCTCCGGGCGGACCCCGGACCGGCCGGGCGCCGAAGCGGCACTGTCCTCGGGCATGTCAGCTCGGTCCTGCCTTGTATCCGACACCACGGACCGTCACCACGATCTCCGGCTTCTCCGGGTCCTTCTCGACCTTGGAGCGCAGCCGCTGGACGTGCACGTTGACCAGGCGGGTGTCCGCCGCGTGGCGGTAGCCCCACACCTGCTCCAGGAGCACCTCCCGGGTGAACACCTGCCACGGCTTGCGGGCCAGCGCGACGAGCAGGTCGAACTCCAGCGGGGTCAGCGCGATGGACTGCCCCTCCCGCTTCACGGAGTGCCCGGCCACGTCGATGACCAGGTCGCCTATCGCGAGCTGCTCCGGCGCCGGTTCCTCCGACCTGCGCAGCCGCGCCCGGATCCGGGCCACCAGCTCCTTGGGCTTGAAGGGCTTGACGATGTAGTCGTCCGCCCCCGATTCCAGGCCCACCACCACGTCGACCGTGTCGCTCTTCGCGGTCAGCATCACGATGGGCACCCCGGACTCCGCCCGGATGAGACGGCACACCTCGATACCGTCCCGGCCGGGCAGCATCAGGTCGAGGAGGACCAGATCCGGCTTCGTCTCACGGAACGCGGCCAGCGCCTTGTCACCGTCGGCTACGAAAGACGGTTCAAAACCTTCACCACGCAGCACAATGCCGAGCATCTCGGCCAGTGCGGTGTCGTCGTCGACGACAAGGACTCGTCCCTTCATATAAGCCATCATCCCATTAGCTCGTCGTGGCCTGGCGTGACCTGGCACACAGCTCCGCCAGCGCCTCGGCCGTCACGGGTGAGACGACGCCCTCCTCGGTGACGATCGCCGTCACCAGCTCGGGCGGCGTCACGTCGAACGCCGGGTTGTACGCCTGGGTCCCCAGCGGCGCCACGGGGATCCCGCCGACCGCCTCCGCACCCACCACCGGCACCTGCGGTCCGGACAGCTCGGTGACCTCGTGGCCGCCGCGCTGCTCCACCTCCACGGAGGCTCCGTCGGGGGTGTCCGGATCCACCGTCGTCACCGGTGCCACGACGACGAGCGGCACGTGATGGTAGCGGGCCAGCACCGCCAGCGGATAGGTGCCGATCTTGTTCGCCACCGATCCGTCGGCGGTGATCCGGTCGGCCCCCACCAGCACCGCGTCCACCTCGCCCGCCGCGAACAGCGAACCGGCCGCGCTGTCCGTCAGCAGCGTGTACGCCATCCCGTTGCGCGCCGCCTCGTACGCCGTCAGCCGGGCGCCCTGCAGCAGCGGCCGGGTCTCGTCCACCCACAGCCGGCGCAACCGCCCCGCCCGGTGCGCCGCGAGCGCGACCGCGAACGCCGTGCCCTCCCCGCCCGACACCAGCGCCCCGGTGTTGCAGTGGGTGAGCACCCGGTGGCCCCCGCCGGGCAGCAGCTCGTCGAGCAGCGCCAGCCCGTGCGCCGCCATCCGCGCGCTGGCCTCGGCGTCCTGCCGGTGCAGCGCCCGCGCCGCCTCCAGCGCCGCCCGCGCGGCCGCCGCGTCACCGGCGCCCTCGGCCAGCGCCTCCTGGCAGAG
>BNBP01000136.1 GCA_014656015.1 Streptomyces griseoaurantiacus
TCCTCCTCACCGGCGCCCCCGGCCAGCGCCTCCTGGTGGGCGGCCCTGGCCCGGCGCACGCCCAGGGACAGGTTCACCGCGGTGGGCCGGGCGCCCGCGAGCGCCTGCGCGGCGTCCGCGACGTCGAAGCCGCGGGCGGCGGCGAGCGCGACCCCGTACGCCCCCGCGATCCCGAGCAGCGGCGCCCCCCGCACGGCGAGGCCGCGGATCGCCTCCACGAGCGCGGGCGGGTCCGTGCACACCCGCTCGACCTCCTCGGCGGGCAGCCGGGTCTGATCGAGCAGGACCAGCACGGGGCCCTCGGGCGGCTCCTCCCAGCGGATCGCCGGGGTGACCCGGTTCTCGGACGTCTCGGCCGGCCCGTCGCCGTCGCCGCTGTGCGCGTACTGATCAGCCATCCGTCCAGTCTGCCCCGGATCGGGCGGACAATTGAAGGCGTACAGCTCGGACGGCCCGCGGTCACCCCCCGGGCACCCCATGACACGATGGCAGCCAATTGGCCGCCGCGACCGCGGACGGGCACCGAGAAGGAGCGACGATGACCGACACTCCGGGCTGGGCCTCGCCCGGATCTGCCCCCTCCGACGAGCCGGACACCCCCGGCGGCGCCGCACAGCCGCCGGAGCAGCCCTCGGAGCAGCCCTCCGACCGGATCCCGGACCAAGGTGACCAGGGCGGCCAGGGCGGCCGGGACGGCGCCGACCGCACCCCGCAGTCCTCCAAGTGGTCCGAGGAGCAGCCGCCGGCCGGACAGTGGACCGCTCCTCAGCCCCCGCAGGCCCCGCAGGCCCCGCAGGCCCCGCAGGCCGGTCCCGGCTACCCCGGCTGGGGGACACCGCCGCCCCCGCCGACCGGCCCCGGACCGTACGGCGGCGGCCCCGCCGCTCCCGGCGGCTGGGGCACTCCGGGCCCCACCGGCGGCCCCGGATACGGGCCCCCCGGTCACGGCGGCCCCGGATACGGCCATCCGGGTTACGGCCCGCCCGGCGGCTGGGGCGGCCCCTGGGGCGGACCGCCGCCCGCGGCCAAGCCCGGCGTCATCCCGCTGCGCCCGCTCGGCCTCGGCGAGATCCTCGACGGCGCCGTCGCCACCATGCGCACCCACTGGCGCACCGTTCTCGGTATCTCGCTGGCCGTCGCCGTCGTCACCGAGATCGTCGTCGTCCTGCTCCAGGGCCTGTACCTCGACAACACCGCCGTCCTCGACGACCCCGGCGCCACTCCCGAGGAGACGCTGCGCGCCGCCGGCGGCTCGCTGCTGAACTCGAGCGTCGTCCTCCTCGTCACCGCCGTCGCCGCCATCGCCGCGACGGCCCTGCTGACACCCGTGATGAGCCGTTCGGTCCTCGGCCGTCCGGTCACCGCCGGCGAGGTCGCCCGGGACATCCGGCCGCAACTGCCCCGGCTGTGCGGGCTGACGCTGCTGCTGCCGCTCATCGGCGCCGCGATCATCGGCGTCGGCACCCTGCCCGGCATCCTCGTCGCCCTGGGCGGCTCGACCGCGGGAGGCGCCGCACTGGCCGCGCTCGGCGGGATGGCCGCGAGCGTCCTGGCCACCTGGGTCCTCGTACGGTTCTCCCTCGCCCCGCCCGCGCTGGCACTGGAGAAGCAGAGCGTCCGCAAGGCCCTCGGCCGCTCCGCGAAGCTGGTGAACGGCTCGTGGTGGCGGGTCTTCGGGATCCAGCTGCTCGCGCGGGTCATCGCCGGCGTGGTCGGCTCGGTCATCGCCGTGCCCTTCACCGTCCTGGCCGGTGTGCTCACCGGCAACGGCCTCGGCAACTTCCTCGACGGCACCGCCGACCTCGGCTGGTCCTTCCTCATGATCAGCGGCATCGGAGGCGTGATCGGCTCCGCCCTGACACTGCCCCTCACCGCCGGTGTCACCTCGCTCCTCTACATCGACCTGCGCATCCGGCGCGAGGCCCTCGACCTCGAACTCGCCCGCGCCGCCGGTGTCGAGCGCCCCGGCCCCGGCCCCACCCCGGGGAGCTGATCCGGTGGGCCGGGCGGGGGGAGGGCCGGCTCTGCTGCCCGCCATGTGGCGGGCGGGCGAGGACACTCCGCCGTTGACGGTCCCGCGCGACCCGGCGCGGGGGGCCGCCCGTCGCGAGCTGACCAAGCCGATGTACCACCAGGACGACCCCAGCCTGCTCCAGCGCGTCCTCGACGCCTTCTGGGACTGGCTCGACCGCCTGCTCGGCGCCGCCTCCTCGGCCGCGCCGGGCGGCACCGCCGGACTGGTCGTCATCCTTCTTGCGGTCCTCGCCCTGCTCGCCGCCCTGTGGTGGCGCCTGGGCACCCCCCGCCGGACCCCCGCCTCCGTCCCCGCCCTCTTCGACGACCGGCCCCGCAGCGCCGCCGAACACCGCTCGGCCGCCGCGGCGCACGCCGCCCGGGGCCACTGGAACACCGCGGTCCAGGAACGCATGCGCGCCCTCGTCCGCGCCCTGGAGGAACGGGCACTGCTCGACCCCCGCCCCGGCAGGACCGCCGACGAGGCCGCCGCCGAGGCAGCCCGCCCCCTCCCCGGCCACGCGAGCCGTCTCCATGCCGCCGCCCGCGATTTCGACGCCGTCGCATACGGCGGCCGCACCGCGGACGAGGCCACGTACCGCCGCCTCGCCGACCTCGACGAGGACCTCGCACACGCCCGCCCCCAACTCGCCGCGAGCGCCCCCGGCACCCCGCACCACGGCCCCCGCGGGGGTGCCGCCGGATGACCACCGCGCCCCCCTCCACGGACGCGCACCGGAACACCCCGCAGGGCACCTCCGTCTCGCCCACCGCCTGTCAGGTGTGGACCCGCACCCGGGGCATCCTGCTCGCGCTGCTCGTCCTGCTCGCCGCCGGCGCCGCCATCGCCGTGATCCGCTCCGGCGCCGACCACGGCCGCCTGGACCCACGCTCCGCCGACCGCTCCGGAAGCCGCGCCGTCGCCGAACTCCTGAACGACCGGGGTGTGTCCACCCGCGTCGTCACCACCCTCGCCGCGGCCCGCGCCGCCGCCGGCCCCGACACCACCCTCCTCGTCGCCTCGCCCGACCTGCTGACCACCCCCCAGCAGCGCGGCCTGCACGAGGCGATCCGCGATTCCGGCGGCCGCACGCTCCTCGTTGCCCCCGGCACACCGTCCCTCGACACCCTCGCCCCCGGCGTCCGGGCCGACGCCGCCCCGAGCTTCGACTCGACACTCGCCCCCGACTGCACCCTGCCGGCCGCCCGGCGCGCGGGGCCCGCCGACACCGGCGGCCTCCGCTACACCACCGACGACACCCGCGCCGACCTGTGCTACCCCAGCGACGGCCTGGCCACCCTCGTCGTCCTCCCGGCCCGCGATGAGGACACCGGCACCACCCGCCCCGGCGACACCGTGCTCCTCGGCGCGCCCGACATCCTCTACAACGACCGCCTCGACGACGCGGGCAACGCCTCCCTCGCCCTGCAACTCCTCGGTTCCCGGCCCCATCTCGTCTGGTACCTCCCCTCGCTCTCCGACGACTCGGCCACCGACGCGGGCGACCGCTCCTTCTTCGACCTCATCCCGCGGGGCTGGCTCTGGGCCACGCTGCAACTCCTCCTCGCCGCCGCCCTCGCCGCTCTGTGGAGGGCACGCCGATTCGGCCCCCTGGTGCCCGAGAAACTCCCCGTCGCGATTCGCGCCTCCGAGACCACCGAAGGCCGCGCCCGCCTCTACCGCCGCACCGACGCCCGTGACCGCGCCGCCGCCGCTCTTCGCTCCACCACCCGCACCCGGCTCGCCCCCCTCGTCGGCGTCCCCCCGGCCCGGGCACACACGCCCGAGATCCTGATCCCCGCCCTCGCCGCCCGCCCGCACGGCGACGGACCGGCCCTGCACACCCTCCTCTTCGGCCCCGCACCCGGCGACGACGCAGCACTCATCGCCCTCGCCGACCGACTCGACGCCCTCGAAAGTGAGGTACGCCGTCCATGATGGACCCGACCACTGACAACGCCGGGCACACCGGGCAAGCCGGCCGCTCGGACACCGCCCGGGCCTCCCTCGAGGCCCTGCGCACCGAGATCGCCAAGGCCGTGGTCGGCCAGGACCCCGCCGTGACCGGCCTCGTCGTCGCCCTGCTCTGCCGCGGACACGTCCTGCTCGAAGGCGTCCCCGGTGTCGCGAAGACGCTGCTCGTCCGTGCCCTCGCCGCCGCCCTCGAAGTGGACACCAAGCGCGTCCAGTTCACCCCCGACCTGATGCCGAGCGACGTCACCGGCTCCCTGGTCTACGACGCCCGCACCGCCGAGTTCTCCTTCCAGCCGGGCCCCGTCTTCACCAACCTCCTCCTCGCCGACGAGATCAACCGCACCCCGCCCAAGACCCAGTCCTCCCTGCTGGAGGCCATGGAGGAACGGCAGGTCACCGTCGACGGCACCCCCCGCCCGCTCCCCGAGCCCTTCCTCGTCGCCGCCACCCAGAACCCGGTCGAGCACGAGGGCACCTACCCCCTCCCCGAAGCCCAACTGGACCGCTTCCTCCTCAAACTGACGATCCCGCTGCCCACCCGCCAGGACGAGATCGACGTCCTCACCCGCCACGCCCAGGGCTTCGACCCGCGCGACCTGCGCGCCGCCGGCGTACGCCCCGTCGCCACCGTCCAGGACCTCGAAGCGGCACGCACCGCCGTCGCCGCGACGACGATCTCCCCCGAGATCACCGCCTACGTCGTGGACCTCTGCCGCGCCACCCGCGAATCGCCCTCGCTGGCCCTCGGCGTCTCCCCTCGCGGCGCCACCGCCCTGCTCGCCACCGCACGCGCCTGGGCCTGGCTGACCGGCCGCGACTACGTCATCCCCGACGACGTCAAGGCACTCGCACTGCCCACCCTGCGCCACCGCGTCCAACTCCGCCCCGAGGCCGAGATGGAGGGCGTGAGCGCCGACGCGGTCATCACCGCGATCCTGTCCCACGTCCCGGTGCCGCGCTGATGGCGCTGACCGGACGCGTCGCGCTCCTCGCGGCCCTCGGCACCCTCCCGGTCGGACTCTGGGCACCCGGCTGGACGGGCATCCTCGCCGTCAACGGCTCCCTCGCCCTGGCCTGCGCCTGCGACTACGCCCTTGCGGCACCCGTCCGGCGCCTGGGCCTGACCCGCTCGGGCGACACCTCCGTACGCCTCGGCGAACCGGCCGACGTGACGCTCACCGTCACCAACCCCACCGGCCGGCCGCTGCGTGCCCGCCTCCGCGACGCCTGGCCCCCCAGCAGTTGGCAGCCGGGCACCGAGGCCGCCGCCTCACGCCACCACCTGGCCGTCCCGCCCGGCGAACGCCGTCGCGTCACGACCCGCCTGCGCCCCACCCGCCGCGGCGACCGCCACGCGGACCGCGTCACCCTCCGCTCCTACGGCCCCCTCGGCCTGTTCGCCCGCCAGGGCACCCACAAGGTTCCTTGGACCGTGCGCGTGCTCCCCCCGTTCACCAGCCGCAAGCACCTGCCCTCGAAACTCGCCCGCCTGCGCGAGCTCGACGGCCGCACCAGCGTCCTCACCCGCGGCGAGGGCACCGAGTTCGACAGCCTGCGGGACTACGTCCCGGGCGACGACACCCGCTCCATCGACTGGCGCGCCACCGCCCGCGGCACCACCGTCGCCGTACGCACCTGGCGCCCCGAACGCGACCGCCACATCCTCTTGGTCCTGGACACCGGCCGCACCTCGGCCGGCCGGGTCGGCGACATCCCGCGCCTGGACGCCTCCATGGACGCGGCACTCCTCCTGGCCGCCCTGGCCTCCCGCGCCGGCGACCGCGTCGGCCTCCTGGCCCACGACCGGGCCGTCCGCGCCCTCGTACAGGGCCGCACCACGCGTGACCTCCTCCCGTCCCTGGTCGACGCGATGGCGACCCTGGAACCCGAACTCGTCGAACTCGACGCCCGAGGCATGGCCGCCACGGCCCTGCGCACCGCACCGCGCCGCTCCCTGATCGTCCTGCTCACAAGCCTGGACGCCGCCCCGGTCGAGGAGGGCATCCTGCCGGTCCTCTCCCGCCTGACCCGGCGCCACTCCGTCCTGCTGGCCTCGGTCTCCGACCCTCACCTCACGGCCATGGCCAAGGGCCGGGGCAGCATCGACGCGGTCTACGAGGCCGCGGCCGCCTCCAAGGCCCAGGCGGAACGCGCACACACGGCGGAGCAACTGCGCCGCCACGGCGTCACCGTCGTCGACGCGACGCCGGACAACCTGGCGCCGGCACTGGCGGACGCCTATTTGTCCCTCAAGGCGGCCGGCCGTCTGTGAACGCGCCCAGAAAGACGCCACAAAAACAAGAAAGCCCCCGCGCCAATGGCACGGGGGCTTTCTCCAATATTTGTTCGGCGGTGTCCTACTCTCCCACAGGGTCCCCCCTGCAGTACCATCGGCGCTGTAAGGCTTAGCTTCCGGGTTCGGAATGTAACCGGGCG
>BNBP01000137.1 GCA_014656015.1 Streptomyces griseoaurantiacus
CGCCGGGCCGCGGCGGCGGCCGCGCGGGCCGGGGCGGGCCGCGCGTTCTGGCTGGCCACCGGCTCGCCCGGAGCACCGCCGGACGCCGCGCTCCCGGCCGCGTCCCCGCCGGGGGAGGCGGACACGAACGTCCGGCGGTTCACCACCGCCTCCGGTCTGACCCTGACGCTGCCGCCCGGGTGGCGGGCCCTCGACGTGCCCCGCGGCGACGACACCGCCGTCGTCTACGCCGCCGTGCAGCCGCTCGACGCCGACCGGGTCCCCGCGGGCTGCGGCGACACCACCGGCACCGTGGACACGTTCACCTGCGCGCCCCTGACCGCGCTGGTGCGGGGCGGCGCCCTCGTCGCCTTCGAGACCCTCGACGGCGTGACGTCGACCCCGCCGCCCCGCACCCGGCTCACCCCGGCCCCCGCACCCGGCGACGTCTGCCGGAGCCTGGGCGGAAAACTGCAGTACGCCGCCCTCGTCCTGCCTGCCCCGCATCAGGCCCGCTCCGTCCTCCGGGTGAGCATCTGCCTGGGCGAGCCCCCGGCGATCCCGGCGAACGCGAACAGCCACGGCCCGAGTTCGTCACCCACGGTCGACCCCCGCCGGGACACCGCGCACGCCTTCGACATCCAGACCGCCCCCGACGGCACCGCCGAGGCCTGGGGCGACCTCCTGGACCAGGCCGAGGCGCTCATCGGATCCGCCCGCCACGACTGACGCCACGCACCGCCACCGCCCCGGTCCACCACCACACCCCCGCACCTCCTCGCCCTCGAAGGGTCCCCTCGTGATGCCCCAGTGCCGCCCTTTCCCGTCCCGCCCGGTCCGCCACGGCACCGCGGTCGCCGTCGGCGCCGTACTCCTCCTGTGCGGCTGTTCCGTCCCCTCGGACACCGGCGCCGGGGCGGAGCGGCCCGCCGGCCGCACCACACCCACGACCACCGCCGGCCGGCCCGGCATCACGGAGAAGGAGGTCCACGCCGCGCGCGCCCTGCCGGGCGTGGGACCGGCCCTGCTCGCCCGCATCCCCGACTCCACCGGCCAGGTCCTCCTCGTCACCGGCAAGGACCGTGACGGCAACACCGCCACCGCCCGCCTCTACCGGCGCACCCCCGACGGCTGGGAGCCCACGAGCGCATCCTGGCCCGCCCACAACGCGCTCAAGGGCTGGACCGACGACCACCGCATCGGCGACCTGCGGTCCCCCGTCGGCGCGTTCACCCTCACGGACGCGGGCGGCCTGCTGCCCGACCCGGGCACCCGGCTGCCCTACGACCAAGGGACCGGATTCCGGATCGCCGGCACGGGCTCACGGGGCGAACCGCTGGCCGGCTCCTTCGACTACGTCGTCGCGATCAACTACAACCGGCAGCCCGGCACCACCCCGCTGGACTGGACCCGCCCCGAGGGCCCCTCGAAGGGCGGCGGCATCTGGGTCCACGTCGACCATCACGGCCCGACCCAGGCGTGCGTGAGCATCGCCCGGGACCGCATGAGGGAACTGCTGCGCGCCCTGGACCCGTCCCGCAAGCCGATGATCGTCATGGGCGACGCCGCCTCCCTGGCCCGCTGACCCGCCCGGCACCCGGCCGGGCCCGCCACGTCGGCGGCCGGTGGCCCGGTCGGCCCCCGTCCGGCGGGGGTGGTGCCGGAACGTAGGCTGCGGAGATGGACGAACCCCTGCCCACCGCCCTCGCCCTGGTGAGGGAACGGTTCCCCACCGCCCGGACGGCCTTCCTCGCCGGCAGCGTGCTGACCCACCGCCGCACGCCCACCTCCGACCTGGACATCGTGGTCCTCATGGACGGGCCGCCCGCCCCCGGCCGGGAGAACCTCGTCCACCGCGGCTGGCCCACGGAACTGTTCCTGCAGACGGAGGCCGTCTGGCGCGACTTCGCCGACAAGGAGACCGCGAAGCGGAGTTCGCCGCTGCTCGCGATGTGCTCCGAGGGCACCCTCCTGTTCGACGAGGACGGCCTGGGCGCCAGGCTCCAGGAAGAGGCGCGCAGACGCTGGGCCGCGGGCCCGCCCCCGCTCTCGGACGCCGAACGCGACTACCTGCGGTACATCGTGACCGACCTCCTCGAGGACCTGCGCGGCTGCACGGACCCCGCCGAGCGGGTCTACCTCGTCTCGCACCTCCTCCAACGCGCCGCGGAACTCGTGCTCCTGGCCGGCGGACACTGGCTCGGCGGCGGCAAGTGGCTCTCCCGACGCCTGGCCGCCGCCGACCCCGGCCTCCACCACGCGCTCCACGAGACCGTCAGGGAGGCGGCCGACGGCAACACCAAGCCCTTCGAGGCCGCGGTGACGAGGGCACTGGACACCGCCGGCGGGCCCCTGTGGGAGGGATACCGCATCGGGTGAGCCGGGGAGCGCGACCGCCGCCACGCACCCCGCGAGGCACCTCGCCGCCCACCCCCGCGCGGGCGGAACGGATCGCCTATCGTCACTGACGTGCCCGATCTCGAACTGCGACACCTCAGGTATCTCATCGCCGTGGCGGAGACCGGCAGCATCACACGGGCGGCACAGCGGCTGACGATGACCCAGCCGGCGCTCTCGCGGGCGGTCAGGACGCTGGAGCGCACGGTCGGCGTCCCCCTTTTCGTACGCGGCTCCCGCACCACCGAACTGACGCCCGCCGGGGCGGCGTTGCTCACCGAGGCCTACGCCCTGGTGGACCGCTCCCGGGCGGCCCTGGACCGCGTCCGCGGCACGGCCTCCACCGCGGAGACCCTCACCGTGACCGCCCCGGTCTGCGACATCCCGGCCGTGACGGCGGCGAGCCGGTCCTTCGAGGCCGGCCGTCAGGGCGTACGCGTCGAGGTCGTGCCGCGCGAATGGCTCTCCGAGGCCGAGGAGTTGCGCAGGGGCGCGGCGCACGTCTCGTTCCTGCGGGACAGCCACGACCGGGAAGGGCTGGACGTCCACCGGCTCGCCCACGAACCCCGCATGGTGCTGCTCCCCGCCGGCCACCCCCTCGCCGGCCGCGAGCGGCTGACGCTCCTCGACCTGCGGGAGGAGCCGGTCACCCACTGGGCGGGCATGTCACCCGAGGAGGCGGACCACTGGACCGGCGCGGACACCGACCCGCGTCCGCGCCGGCACGGCCCCCTCGTACGGAACGCGACCGATGTACTGGCCGCCGTCGTCCTCGGCCGGGCCGTCGCCTTCGCCCACGGCTCGACACTGCCCCCCGTGCTCCCCGGGCTCCGCGTCCGGCCGGTCGAGGGCCTCTCCGGGAGCAGCCTCGACGTCGCGGTGCCGGCGCATGGCGCGCACCCGTTGGCCGAGGAGTTCCTCGCCCACGCACGCGAGCACTGGGCCGGGGCATGCCGCTGAGGCATGACCACCGCTGCCGCATCGGCATTACCGAGGTGCTCACCGCCGCTGATTGGATCATCGGACACCATCCGCCACGGCCGGCCGCACCGGGCCGCCCGTACACCCCGACTGGAGTGCCGTGACTTTCACCGTCTCGCCGGAGCCCTGGGACAGCGCCGACGGCGACCGCCTCCGCAACGACATGGAGAAGGAACTCGCCGCCCGCTACGGCATCCCGGATCAGGAGACCGACAAACCGACGGCGGAGAACGTCGACGTGTTCCTGATCGCCCGTGACGCCGCCGGCGGCGCCACCGGCTGCGGCGCCCTCCGCCTGCTGCCCGACGGCACCGGTGAGATCAAGCGCATGTACGTGTCCCCGGACGCCCGCGGCACGGGCGTGGCCACGGGCATCCTGCGCGCGCTGGAGGAGCACGCACGCCGACGAGGGGTGGAGACCGTCCAGTTGTCGACCGGCGTCGAGCAGCCCGACGCGATCCGCTTCTACGACCGCGAGGGCTATCGGCGCACCGACGGCTACGGCCCCTACAAGGGCCACCCCCTCGCCGTCTGCTTCGACCGCCGACTGACCTGAGGCCCGTTGTCGGAGGCCGCTGGTAGGAGTTGGTCACCGCGCGACCCACTTCACCGCCACCCCTTCGACGGGGTGTCACCTCACGCGACCTCCCCTGCCCTCCGCCACCGCAGACACGGACCGTGTCCACGGCATGCTGTTGCTCGACACCGGCGACGACGAGGACGCCTGGGAGGACGTCCTGTGGCGCATGGGCGAACTGCCCGGCGTACAGGACCCCTCCCCGGGGCCCGCGGCCGATGCCGGGAGGGGTACGGCGGTTCCCCGCCGCCTTCTCGTGGCGCACGACACCGCGTGGCGCGGCGCCACCGCCGAGGAGGCCGCCGCCGCCCCGGACCGGCCCGGGGTGTGGGTGCCGGACCTGGTCGTCCTCACCGACGAACGGACCGAACGGCATCCGGACATACGCCCGCTGCCCGCCTTCCGGGGCGGGGACGCCTTCTGGATCACACCGCGGCAGGCGGCCATGACCTACCTGGTGCCGCACCGCCCCCACCTCGGGTTCGCCTTCGACGACTTCGCCACGTGGGGGCCCCTCGACCTGGACCGGGAGTCCGTGGACGAGGGGGACGAGGAGCGGTACGGGCCCGTGGGCGCCGAGCCGGAGAAGCGGGACGCCCCGCCCCGGTACACCAGGCCGGCCCGCGAACTGCCCGCGCTGCTCCAGGACACGGATCTCCTGGTGCGCACCGACTTCGGCGACGACGCGGCCTGGGCCGCCCTGGCCGAGCCGGTGCGCCGGCCCCCGCACAGCGATGTCATCGACGACCTCGGTCCCTACCTCCGCTTCGTGGACGACCCGGCCTTCGCGGGAGCCACCCCCGAGCAGGTGATGGCGCAGCTCCGCTTCGGCGACGGCGAGGATGTCTCCGACGTCCTCCTGATCGCCGGCGCCGTCACCCTGAGCGCCCCCGGGAAGCCGGTGCTCGCGGTGCCCCTCACGGAGGACATCGGCCTCACCTTCCTCGTGGAACCGGAAGAGGTGGGAACCATGATCGCCAACCTGGGTGTGGGCAACCAGGGCCTCTCGTGGTCGCCGATGCCGGCTACGGCGTCAGCACGCCCTTCCGGCTCGGCCTCGAGGAGCGAGGGTTGGCCTATGTCCTGGCGTTGACCGGGAAGGAAGTCGCCCACCGGGAGAATGCCCGGCCGCACCGGCCCGCTTACGGCGGGCTCGGTCCGCCGACGCTGCCCCGCTACCGCACCCCACCACGAGCCGTCTGCGCCCTCACGGCCGAGGCCGGTGCCGGCCGGTTCACCGAGGTGACCTGGCGCCAGAGCAGCAAAGGCGCAATGACCTCACGGTTCGCGGTCCTGACCGTCCGGCCTGCGGGCAAGCAGTCCCTGGCCGCAGCTCAGGAGGCGGGCGGCGGCCGCAACCGTTGGGACGGAGTCCTGCCCACCCAGACGCTCCTGGCCGAATGCCCGAGGACCAGGATGCGCCGACCGGTTACTGGACATCGAACCTGCCCGCCGCCACCCCGGTCGCCGACCTGGTGCGGTGGGCGAAGATGCGGTGGCGGATCGAACACGACTACCGCGAGCTCAAGCACGGCCTGGGTCTGGACCACTTCGAGGGCCGCACCTGGCGCGGCTGGCACCACCACGTCACCCTCGTCACCGCCGCCAAGGCATTCCTCACCCTCAGGCGGCTCGCCCCGAAAGCCCATACACCGGCCTGACCCTCTACCAGGTCCTCGACCTTCTCCAGGACCTGCTCAGGTGCTGGACCGGTGCATGCACCACCTGCGGACGCCCCCTGCCCAGCCCACGAAACCGCCACAGACAGCCCAGAACCTAACGAAGCACTACTAGTGACCTGAGTCGGAGATTCGTCGGCAGTAGGCGGCGACTTTGTCGAGGATCTCGTCGGCGGTCTTCGTCCAGACGAACGGTCTGGGGTGCTCGTTCCAGTCGGCGAGCCAGCCTCGGAT
>BNBP01000138.1 GCA_014656015.1 Streptomyces griseoaurantiacus
CGTGACGGGCGCGGCCGCACGACGGACGCGGAGGAGGAGCGCGAACATGACGGAGCCGGGCATCGGCGCCAATCACCGCCGGTGCCCGGCTCCTCCGGTGCGGACCGGGTGCGGCGGTGAGGTCCGTGACGGTGCGTGGCGGAACGTCCGGATGTGCGAGCCCGGACGGACCGGATTGGCATGAGTAACCTCGGACGCCGACGGGCAGCCGTCGCTGAGGAGGTGAGAGGCCTGTCATGAAGGGAAACCGGAAGCGGTGACACCGCAGGCGAGGACAGGTGGGATGGCAACCGGACCGCGTTCGAACGACAGGCTTTCCACAGACATGGTCGACAACCTCACCGCCACTTTCGAGGGCGCGCTGCACGACGTGACGGACGCACGCTTCGCCGCGGAGGACTTCCTGCGCGCGCTGGCGGACGTCTCCCCGCCGGCCAGCCCGGAGTGCTGGAACGACATCCTGCTGGTGGTCAACGAACTGGCGGCCAACGCCGTCCAGTACGCGCCGGGCCCCTTCGAGTTGCGGATGCGCCCGACCTTCGACGGCGTCCACGTCACGCTCCACGACACCAACCCGACCCCGCCGGCCCCCCGTCCCTTCCACCCGAACACGGGCGGCGGCGGCATCGGCTGGCACCTCGTGCACACCCTGTGCCACCAGGTGAGCGTGGTGCCCCAGGCGGACGGCAAGGGCAAGGACGTGCACGTCTTCCTGCCGTGGTGACCACCCACGTCGTGAGGCGGCCGCCGCCACCGTGGTCTCGGTGGCGGCGGCCGCTCGTGTGTGTGCCGGCGCTTCCGGCGTTCCCTACTCCGCGGACGCGGCCGGCAGACTCCGGTAGTACGCGTCGACGCGGTTCAGGTACTCGGGTTCGAGGGTCTCGCTGTCCGTGCGGAACACGGGCGCGGCCTTCACCTCGTCCTTGGTGCAGGCCAGGCTCACCTTGCGGGCCTCGGTGTCGATGGCGGTGACCAGGCCGGCCGGTATGAGCATGCTCTTGCCGAACACCCACACGCCGGTGTCCACGATCAGGTGCCGCATGCCGTCCCGCTCCACCTGCCGGTCCACGTGCCCGATGGTCCCGTCGCTCGCGGCGACGGCGTATCCCGTGAGCACCTGTCCCTCCGCGTGGCCGCTGTCCGGTGCGTACGCCCATGGTCTGTCGATGGTCATCGCGCGTCCCCCTTCTCGTCCGCGTGCTGCGTGCTGCTTGTCGTGCCGGTTCTCGTGCGGTGTGTTCCGCGTGTGACCGCGCGGGCGGCTCGGTCAGGCCGCCAGCCGGGTCTCGCGGGCGAGGCGCGCGGTGCGCCGGGCGCAGCAGGCCTCGGCGAGTGCCGCGTCGGCGGCCTCGATCGCCTCGCGTATCCCCTTGGTGCCGGTCTCCGCGCACAGATGGCGGGTGACCTCCCGCAGGGTTCTTCGTAGTTCCTGGGTGTCCCGTTCGGCGAGTGCGATGCGCACGGTCGCGTAACGGGTGAGGAGTTCACGCAGGCGCGTGGGGGTGGGCGTCATCTCGGCAGGGCTCCTTTACGGCTGTCCTGCTCCTATCCCGTTTTGGGCCGCGCACACCCCGTTCGGGCGGCCCCGGGGACAACTCAGGGTCTTTTCAGGGCTGTTCAGGGTCGGTCCGGTGACCTCAGGGTCGTTCCGGCGACTCAGGAGGCGGTCCGGTGCCCGGCGGAGCGCGGGATCTCGATCTCCGCGGTGACCTCCTTGCCCCGGCCCCTCGCCCGTTCGGCGACGGTCATGGCGCGGCTGACCGCCTGCACGATCTCCAGACCGTGCCCGCCGATCCGGCCGCCGTTGCGCGGCTGGGTCACCGGGGTGTCGGCCGAGGTGTCCCAGACGGCGACACGCACGGCGTGGCCGCCGGGCGGCATCTCCACCTGCAGTCCGCAGGCGCCCGGCGCGTGCCGGAGGGCGTTGGTGACCAGCTCGCTCACGACGAGCTGGACGTCCTCGCGGGTGCGGTCCGGCAGGGGTGTGTGTCCGTCGTCGACCTCGTGCAGGAAGGCGAGGGCGGCCTCCCGGGCCTGGGCGGCGGTCACCGAACCGGCCTCCCAGGTGACGCGCCGCAGTCGTGCCGTACGCATGCCCGGACCGGTTCCTGTCGACAAGTGCTGCCTCAATGGAATGGCCATACGCTCATAAGCCTTACGCGTTAGGGTTTGTTCGCTTCTGTCCCGATCGTTCTCCTTGCGACTACCCTTCGCCCCGAGGACTATGAGAGCCGACTTCCCGTTCATGTGCCCGAATCGGGCGGTACCCCCACACGTGCACCCACCGTGTCCCCGGTGTCGCTCACCGAAAGGGATTTGGCTCCGGATCCGTGGCCAACGGTGGTCCGCGTCGGCTAGATTCGAGCCCCGCCGGTCCCCTGGTGATCGGCGCTGGCACAAGCAAGCACGTCGGGGGGCGGCGCATGCACAATTCCGGGCTCGCTCCATTGGACGCCCCCGTCATGACCGGTGGTCTCGCCGACACCGTCTTCGAGCTGGCCGAGCGCGATCCCGGCCGGCCGCAGCTCGCCCGTCGCGCGCCGGACGCCCCCGGCGAGTGGGTCCACGTCAGCGCGGCCGAGCTGCGCGAGCAGGTGGTCGACGTGGCGCGCGGACTGGTCGCCTGCGGGATCTCCCCGGGCAACCGCATCGCCATCATGGCCCGCACCCGGTACGAGTGGACGGTCCTGAGCTGCGCGCTGTGGGCCCTGGGCGCCGAGGTCGTGCCCCTCTACCCGACCTCCTCGCACGAGCAGGTCGAGTGGATCCTGCGGGACGCCGACTGCGTGGGCGTGGTGGTCGAGGACGAGCAGGGCATCATGACCGTCGGCTCGGTCTGCGCCCGGCTCCCCCGGCTGCGGCACGTGTGGCAGCTCGACGCGGGCGGCCTCGAGCAGCTGGTGGAACGCGGCCGCCCGGTGCCGACGGCGACGGTCGACTCGCTGCGCCGGATCGTGCTGCCCGACTCCACCGCCGTCGTCGCCTACACCTCCGGCACCAGCGGCCGGCCCCGGGGCTGCGCGCTCAGCCACCGCAGCCTGGCGAGCCCCTGCGACACCCTGCTGACGGGCTGGAGCGGCCTCGCGGCCCCGCCCGGGGAGCAGCCGGCCGTGCTGGTGTTCCTGCCCTTCTCCCACGTCTACGGGCTGATGATCCAGGGGCTGTGCCTGCGCGGCGGTTTCCTGATGGCCCACGAGCCCGATCTGCGCTCGGACACCCTCGCCGCCGCCCTCGTCTCCTTCCGCCCCACCTATCTGCACGGGGTGCCCTCGGTCTTCGAGCGGGTCTACAAGAGCTTCCTGACCTCCGCCGAGCGGGCCGGCCGGGGCGCGCTGTTCGAGCGGGCGGCGCGCACCGCCCGGGACCACGCGGAGGCGATGGAGCGGCAGCGCCTCGGCACCGGTTCCGGTCCGGGGCTCGAACTGCGGCTCCAGCACGCGCTGTACGAGAAGGGCGTCTACCGCAAGCTCCGGGAGTCGCTCGGCGGCCGGCTGTCCGGCGCGGTCTCCGGCGGCTCCTCCCTCAACCGCGAACTCGCCCTGTTCTTCGCGGGCATCGGCATCGTCGTGCACGACGGCTACGGGCTGACGGAGACCAGCGGCGGCGTCACGATGCAGCCGCTGGGCCGGGAGAAGTTCGGCACGGTGGGCAGACCGCTGCCCGGCGTCGACCTCCACGTGGCCCAGGACGGCGAGATCCTGGTCCGCGGACCGTCCCTGTTCCAGGGGTACATCGGTGACGAGGCCGGCACCGCGGAGGTGCTCCAGGAGGGCTGGCTGGCCACCGGCGACCTCGGCCGGCTGGACTCCGAGGGCTATCTGACCCTCACCGGCCGCAAGAAGGACATCATCGTCACCAGCGGCGGCAAGAGCGTGGCCCCGGCCGCCCTGGAGGAGCGGTTGCGTATGCATCCGCTGATCCACCAGGCCGTGGTGGTCGGCGACGACCGCCCCTGCGTGGGCGCGCTGATCACGCTGGACCCGGAGTACCTCCCCCACTGGCGCGCGGCGCTGGCCGGTCAGAGCGAGGGCCAGGGCCGCGAGGCGCGCGAGGAGAACGCGCTGCGGCAGGAGGTGACCCGGGCCGTCGCCGCGGCCAACAGCACGGTCTCGCGCTCGGAGTCCATCCGGGTCTTCCGCGTCCTCCCCGAACCCTTCGACCAGGCGAACGGCCTCCTCACCCCGTCCCTGAAACTGCGCAGGGACGAGATCACCCGCCGCTACGCCGCCGAGATCGAGGCCATGTACCAGTCCACGCGTGAGTCCCCCGCGCGCCCGCGCGGCGCGGCCCCCACCCTGGAAGCGGCGGCCGGCTGGGAGGAGTCGGAGGAGGACGTCTTCCGCCGGGTGCGCTGAGCCGGGCGTGCTGAGCCGGGCGTGCGGCCGCCGCCCCCGCGTCCCCTCGCGCGCGGAAGCGACGGCCGCCGGGCCGCACCCGTCAGTGACCGGGCCAGCCGTCCAGGTGCCGGTGGACGGTCACCCTGGGCCGCTCCTTGCCCTTGGGCGCGTGCGCCACGGCGTCCTTGAGCACCGTGTCCACCTCGGCGGCGAGCAGGTCCGCCTGTGACTTCACCTCGGTGGCGGGCGCGGTGGACCGGGTCAGTTCGTCCAGGCGCCGGTGGATGTCGGCGAGTTTGCGCCGCGCCTCGCCGTCCAGCCGGAAGGGGCGCGGGGTGGAGACCACGAACTGGTAGGCGCCGGCCAGGGTCTGGCAGCCGTCGCAGTGCTTGTTGACGGCGTCGCCCTTGTTGACCGCCTTGAGCCGGGTGTGCTCCCCGGCCATGGTGACGATCTGGAACGACAGCGCGACCGAGCGGCAGTGGTCGTCGACCGAGCAGCCGAGCCCCACGGCGTTCGCCTGGTTGCGTACGGTCGCGGCGTCCACCGTGCCGAACTGCCGCACGGTGAAGGAGTCGCGGACCTGGGTGTGGTGCACGAAGTCGGCCCGGCTGAACGTCTGGTCGGCGGCGACCGCGGTGTGCCGCGGCACACCGGTGGCGGCCTGCGCGGGCACGGCCGAGGCGATCCCCGCCGCCCCGGCGGCCAACAGGCCGATCCGCACGGCCCGTTGACCGAGTACGGAGCCGCTTCGGGGTTTGCGATGCTGATTCACGTGACTCTCCTGGTGTGCTCTGACTGATGGTGGAACACGGGGGCGGAGGGGCGGACGTGCCCGCTCCGGGGCACCGGATCCGCTTCGCCCCGCCCGGGGGCGCGCCCTTCGCGGTGTCGGTCAGGACGCACCCGGCGTCGGTGAGACCGACTCCGCGCCCGGGCTGCTCTCCGCCCCGGAGGGCACCGCCGAAGGGGTCGCCGTGGGCGCCGGCGGCGTCGGGCTCGACACCTGCGCCGGCCCGGTGGGCGGCGCCTCGCTCACGGCCGGCGACGCGGAGTCCCGGCCGCCCGGCCGCCGCTTCTCCCGGGGCGGCCTCGACGCGCTCGCCCTCGGC
>BNBP01000139.1 GCA_014656015.1 Streptomyces griseoaurantiacus
GGCCCAGCCCGACCCGGCCGCCGCCGGACCCGCGGGCGAGGCGCACGACCCGTCCGCGGACGCCGGGGCCGAGCCCCTCGCCGCGCAGGCCGCGACCGCGGACGCGGGTGCCCCGCCGGTGGTGACCGAGGAGACGACCGCCGGGCTGGGCGTGCCCGCGCCGCTCGCGGAGGCGGGCCCCGCCGAGGCGCTCGTACAGGAGACCCCGGTGGCCGAGACCTTTGAGGCGGCAGAGGCGGCAGAGACGGCGCTGACGGTAGAGGCGGCGGAGACGGCCGAGGTGGCCGACGGGACCCCCGCGGCCGACGCGCCGCCGAACACCGTCCCGGCGGAGCAGCCGGGCGCCCCCGCGGCCGAGCCCGCCGACGCCCCGGCCGAGCCCGGCACCGCCGTCCCGGCGGTCCCCCTCGTGGCCGTGGACCCGGCCGCCGAGGCCCCGGGCGCCGGCGTTCCGGCCGAGCCGCACCCCGGCGCGCCCGTCGGCCCCGTCGCCGGCCAGGACGCCGGCGAGCTGCCCGGCGGGCCCCTCCTCCAGGTGACCGAGCCCCTGGCCGACCAGGCGATGGCCCCGACGGCCGGCCGGCCGCTCGAGCCGTTCGTACCGGCCGAGGAGCTCGCCTCCGCGACCCCGCACCTCTCCCCGGTCCCGGCACAGGAGTTCGCCGACCGGGCCCCGGACGCGGACGCCGAGCCCGCACCCCCGGCCGCCGCCGTGCCCCCCGGTCCGCAGGACCCGCAGGCCGGCGCGGCCCCGGCGCCCGTGACCGTCCCGGCACCCCGCGAGGGGAACGCGCCCACCACGGCCGCACCCCCGGCGCAGCCGGGAACCGCCGAGGTCCCGCACCCGCAGGACCCGCGGTCCGGCACCGCCGAGGCACCGGAGGAGACCGCGGCGCCGGAACCCGCCGAGCCCGCGGAGCCGGCAGGCCCCGCGGCCCCCGGCTACGACGAGGCCGAGCGCGAGGCCGTGCTCCGGGTGATGCGCGAGCGCCGTGACATCCGCAACGGATTCCGCAGCGACCCCATCCCGCACGAGGTCCTGCGCCGCGTCCTGGAGGCGGCCCACACCGCCCCCTCCGTCGGCCACTCCCAGCCGTGGGACTTCGTCGTCATCCGCTCCGAGGACACCCGGCGCGCGATGCACGAACTGGCCATGCGTCAGCGCGACGCCTTCGCCAAGTCGCTGCCCAAGGGCCGGGCCAAGCAGTTCAAGGAACTGAAGATCGAGGCCATCCTCGAGACCCCGGTCAACATCGTCGTCACCGCCGACCCCACCCGCGGCGGCCGGCACACCCTGGGCCGGCACACCCAGCCGCAGATGGCCCCGTACTCCTCCGCGCTGGCCGTCGAGAACCTGTGGCTCGCCGCCCGCGCCGAGGGCCTCGGCGTCGGCTGGGTCAGCTTCTTCGACGAGCGCGAGATGGTCCGCGCCCTCGGCCTGCCCGAGCACCTCGAGGTCGTGGCGTACCTGTGCGTCGGCTACGTCGACGAGTTCCCGCCGGAGCCCGAACTGCTCCAGGCCGGCTGGTCCAAGCGCCGCCCGCTGTCCTGGGTGGTGCACGAGGAGACGTACGGCCGGCGCGCCCTGCCCGGCGAGGAGCCGCACGACCTGCTCGCCGAGACGATGGCCGGGATCCGCCCGCTGGACGCCAAGGCGCTCGGCGAGGCCTGGGACCGGCAGAAGCGGATGACGAAGCCCTCGGGCGCGCTCGGCATGCTGGAGATCATCTCCGCCCAGCTGTCCGGTCTGTCCCGCAAGTGCCCGCCGCCGATCCCGGAACCCGCCGCCGTGGCGATCTTCGCCGGCGACCACGGGGTGCACGCCCAGGGCGTCACCCCCTGGCCGCAGGAGGTCACCGGCCAGATGGTGGCCAACTTCCTCGGCGGGGGAGCGGTGTGCAACGCCTTCGCCAACCAGGTCGGCGCCGAGGTGTGCGTGATCGACGTGGGCGTCGCCTCCGACCTCCCCGCCACCCCCGGGCTGCTGCCGCGCAAGGTCCGCCCCGGCACCGCCGACATGACCGCCGGTCCCGCGCTCACCCGCGAGGAGGTCAAGCAGGCCATCGAGATCGGCATCGAGACCGCCCGCGACCTGGTCGCGGCCGGCAACAAGGCGCTGCTCACCGGTGAGATGGGCATCGCGAACACGACCGCGTCGGCGGCCCTCATCTCCGTGTTCACCGGCGCCGACCCGGCCGAGGTCACCGGGCGCGGCACCGGCATCAACGACGAGACGCTGGCCCGCAAGACCGAGGTCGTCCGGCGCGCCATCGAACTGCACCAGCCGGACCCGGCCGACCCGATCGGCGTCCTCGCCGCGTTCGGCGGCCTGGAGCACGCGGCCACGGTCGGCCTGCTCCTCGGTGGCGCCTCGCTGCGCACGCCGGTGATCCTCGACGGCGTCAGCGCCGGAGCCGCCGCCCTGGTGGCCCGCGCGATCGCCCCCGAGGTCCTCGCCGCCTGCATCGCGGGGCACCGCAGCGCCGAACCGGGCCACGTCGCCGCCCTCAACAAGCTGGGCCTGCGCCCCCTGGTCGACCTGGACCTCCGCCTCGGCGAGGGCACCGGCGCCCTGCTGGCCCTGCCGCTGGTGCAGAGCGCGGCCCGCGCGATGCACGAGGTCGCGACGTTCGACTCGGCGGGCGTGACCGAGAAGTAGCAGCAGCCGCACGGCCGGGAACCCCACCGGGATCCCGGCCACCGTGCGGGCCGCGGGCCCGGGGACGAACTCCCCGGGCCGGGGCGAAACGGGCCCGCCCGGTCCGGCGGGAGACGAAGCCCACCACGCCCCGGCCCGCACCCCCGCGGCCCGCCGCATAACATCGCAAGTCAGCCCGCTCCGACGCCGCAGCGGCCGCCCGGCGCGCGTACCCGTGCGCCCCGCCTCCCCCTCCCCGCCGTACGAGGAGCCGCACCGTCATGGCCGAACACCCCGCCTACCCCGTGGGCCTGCGCCTCGCCGGCCGCCGCGTCGTCGTCCTCGGCGGCGGCCAGGTCGCCCAGCGCCGCCTGCCCGCGCTGATCGCGGCCGGCGCCGACGTCCACCTGATCTCCCCGGCCGCCACCCCCTCCGTCGAGGCGATGGCCGACACCGGCGAGATCACCTGGAGCCGCCGCCCGTACCGGGAGGGCGACCTCGACGAGGCCTGGTACGCGCTGATCGCCACGAGCGACCACGAGGCCAACACCGCCGCCTCCGCCGAGGCCGAACGCCGGCGCGTATGGTGCGTGCGGTCCGACGACGCCGACGCCGCCACCGCCTGGACCCCGGCCACCGGGCACAGCGAGGGCGTCACCGTGGCCGTGCTGACCACCAGCGCACGCGGCCGTGACCCCCGGCACACCGCCGCAGTCCGCGACGCGGTCGTCGAAGGGCTGCGCGACGGCACCCTCGTCGCCCCGCACCACCGCACCCGCACCCCCGGCGTCGCCCTGGTCGGCGGCGGCCCCGGCGACCCCGACCTGATCACCGTGCGCGGCCGCCGGCTGCTCGCCGAGGCCGACGTCGTCATCGCCGACCGCCTCGGCCCCCGCGACCTGCTCGCCGAACTCCCGCCGCACGTCGAGGTGATCGACGCGGCCAAGATCCCCTACGGCCGCTACATGGCCCAGGAGGCCATCAACAACGCGTTGATCGAGCACGCCAGGCAGGGCAAGTCGGTGGTGCGGCTCAAGGGCGGCGACCCCTACGTCTTCGGGCGGGGCATGGAGGAGGTGCGGGCGCTCGCCGAGGCGGGCATCGCCTGCACCGTCGTCCCCGGCATCTCCAGCTCCATCTCGGTGCCGGGCGCGGCCGGCGTCCCCGTCACCCACCGCGGTGTGGCCCACGAGTTCACCGTGGTCAGCGGCCATGTCGCCCCCGGGGACGCGCGCTCCCTGGTCGACTGGCCGGCCCTCGCCCGGCTCACCGGCACCCTCGTGATCCTCATGGGCGTCGACAAGATCGGCCGGATCGCCGACACCCTGGTCGCCCACGGCAAGGACCCCGGCACCCCGGTGGCCCTGATCCAGGAGGGCACCACGGCCGCCCAGCGCCGGGTGGACGCCACGCTGGCCACGGTCGAGGAGACGGTACGGACCGCGGACGTGAAGCCGCCCGCGGTCATCGTGATCGGCCCCGTCGTGCACGTGGGCCCGGAGAAGGGCGAGTAGCGCCGTGGCAGAGATCGTCACCGTCGAGGACCCGGAGGACCCGCGTCTGCACGACTACACGGACCTCACCGACGTGGAGCTGCGCCGTCGGCGCGAACCCGCCGAGGGCCTGTTCATCGCCGAGGGCGAGAAGGTCATCCGGCGGGCGGGCGAGGCCGGTTACGCGATGCGCTCGATGCTGCTGTCCGCGAAGTGGGTCGAGCCGATGCGCGACGTCATCGACGCGCTCACGGTGCCCGTGTACGTGGTCGGCCCCGAGCTCGCCGAACGCGTCACCGGCTACCACGTGCACCGCGGCGCCCTCGCCTCCATGCGGCGCAAGCCCCTGCCCGCCGCCGCCGACCTGCTGCGAGGGGCGCGCCGGGTCGTGGTGATGGAGGCGGTCAACGACCACACCAACATCGGCGCCATCTTCCGCTCGGCCGCCGCCCTCGGCATGGACGCCGTCCTGCTCTCCCCGGACTGCGCCGACCCCCTCTACCGCCGCAGCGTCAAGGTCTCCATGGGCGCGGTCTTCTCGGTGCCCTACGCCCGCCTCGAGCGGTGGCCGGGCAGCCTGGCGGCGGTCACCGAGGCCGGGTTCGACCTGCTCGCGCTCACCCCGGACGCCGGGGCCCGCAGCCTCGACGAGGCCGCCCCGCACCGCCGCGACCGGGTCGCGCTGATGCTCGGCGCGGAGGGCGACGGCCTGTCACGACGGGCGCTGGCCGCCGCCGACGAACCCGTCCGCATCCCCATGTCGCACGGCGTGGACTCCCTCAACGTGGGCGCCGCCGCCGCGGTCGCCTTCTACGCCGTCACGGCGGGCCGCCCGCGGGACTGACCACCGGGTCCGCCGGGTCAGGCCCGCCCGACCACGGCGGACCGTCCGGCACCGGTCTCGTGCGCGGGCTCGTACGGCTGCCGGTCCGGCTGCCCGTGGACCCGCGCGTGACGAACGTCCGTGCGGCCGCCCTCGCGCAGGCCGTTGGCCGGTCCCTGGCAGCCCTGCGCCGCGGCGATGCCGAGCGCGACCAGCAGTGTGACCACCACGAACACGAACAGCCGCTGACGCAGCAGCCGGGGATTGGCGGGCCGCCGCCCGGTGCCGGTCGTGCGCGGCGGCGTGCGCCGGCCGTCGCGGGGCCCGGGCCGGCGCCCCGAGCCCGGGGC
>BNBP01000140.1 GCA_014656015.1 Streptomyces griseoaurantiacus
CCACATGAACCAGAAGCGGTCCTGGCCCGGGGTGCCGAACAGGTACAGGATCAGGTCCTGGTCGAGCGTGATACGGCCGAAGTCCATGGCCACCGTCGTGGTGGTCTTGTCCCCGGTGTGGGTGAGGTCGTCGATGCCGGCCGAAGCGGACGTCATGACGGCCTCTGTGCGCAGCGGGTTGATCTCCGAGACGGCGCCGACGAACGTGGTCTTGCCCACGCCGAAACCGCCCGCCACCACGATCTTCGCGGACGTGGTGGAGCGGGAAGGCCCTCCGCTAGAGCTTGCGAAGTCCACTGAGCACCCTTTCGAGCAAAGTCACGTCTGGCTGTCCGCCGGCGCTCTCGTCGCCGCCGGGCTGATGAATGGCGACCAGGCCCGCTTCCGCCAAGTCGGCGACAAGGATCCTGGCCACACCGAGAGGAATCGTCAGAAGGGCCGAGATCTCGGCGACCGACTTGATTTCCCGGCAGAGCTGGCAGATCCGCTGATGCTCGGGCAACTGGCCCTGCATCTGGTGCGGCTGCGCGGTGGTGTGCACCAGCGCCTCGATGGCGAGCTGGTAACGGGGCCTGGTGCGACCGCCCGTCATGGCGTACGGGCGCACCAGGGGGTTCGACGCCCCCGAGGGCGCCGGCTCGGGAGTGCGCCGCTGCGGCTGCACGGGCTGGATGCGCGGTGCCGAGGGCTGGTCGTACGGCGACGGCCCGGGGCCCTGCGGCGGGTACGGCGAACCGTGCCGGGGGGTGGAGGGAAAGTCGTACCGCTGCCCCGAGCCGTCGCCCTGGCCCTGCGGGGGGCCGTACGACCAGCTGTTGGTAGGCGAATCGCCTGGGGGTGTAGTCACGTTCTCTCCTCCTCCGACTGTGCCGGGCACCCGACCCTGTGGAAGCCGCGTCCCGAAACCTTACGGCGCCGGGACGCCAAGACGCACGGTCCGTTGGTCAGTTGAGAAGGCTCCCCTGGAGCTCCGCACGGAGATCGGGTGTCAGCACCGTACCGGCACGGTCCACCAGAAGGGCCATCTCGTACCCGATGAGGCCGATGTCCGCCTCCGGGTGTGCGAGAACCGCGAGGGAGGAGCCGTCGGAGATGGACATGATGAACAGGAATCCCCGCTCCATCTCCACAACCGTCTGATTCACGCTGCCGCCCTCGAAGATGCGCGAGGCACCCGCGGTCAACGAGGTCAGACCCGATGCGACGGCCGCCAGCTGGTCGGCGCGGTCGCGGGGAAAACCTTCGGACATCGCCAGAAGGAGTCCGTCGGCGGAGACCACCACCGTGTGGGACACCCCCGGGGTGTTGTCCACGAAGTTGGTGATCAACCAGTTCAGGTTCTGTGCCGCCTGGCTCATCGGGCTCACACTAACGCTCCTGGTTGTAGGTGCTGTCAGGACCACTGTGCTCATTCCTTGTGGCCTGGCCGTTCTTGTCACTTCCTGCGCTGCGTCCCCGCTGGACGCCCTGGCGCAGGTTGCTCAGCCTGCCCCGTACGTCCTCGGGGGCGCGGGAGACCTGTGGGCCCCCCTGCTCGGTGGGTTCCGCGGCGCCCTCCATGAGGTTCGCCTTGGGGACCCGGCGCGGCAGACCGGAGGCGGTCACCCCGCCCGCCTTGGGCTTGCGGAGCTGGGAGGCGTGCTGCCAGCGCTCGTCGTTGGCCGAGCGCCATTCGCCGCCCGGTTCCGCCGGCGCCGCCGGAGGTTCGGGTGCCGCCGCCCGCTGCCGTGCCCCGGCGCCGTCGACACCGCCCGCGGTGCTCCCGCGGCGGGGCAGTCCGGCGTCGGTCAGCTGATGGCCGGCGGTGGGGGCCGGCCCCGGACGGTCGAAGCCTACGCGGTCGGACTCGCCCACGTCAGCGGCCTGCGAGGATTCCGTTTCCGGAGCGTACTCGGAGCGATATCCGCCCGGGTACTCCTCCTGCTTCGGCCACTCCTCCTGGTAGGCCCCGCCGGCGGGTCCCGCGTGCGTCTCGGGGGCCCCGGGTCCGGCCGGTGCCTGCGCCTCCTGGGTGGGCTCCGCATACGCCGGCCCGGAGTAGCCCCCGGCGGCCGGGAAGTCCCCGCCTCCCGAGGGTGCCGAGTCCGGCGCGAAGTAGGTCTCGCCGTACGCGGGCTGCTGCGGCTGCTCGTACGCACCCTGGCGGTCGTAGCCCGGCTGCGGCTGCTCGTAGCCCGTGGCCGGGTCGACGTAGCCCTGCCCCGTCCCGTACGCCGCCGGCGTCTCCGGGTAGGCACCGCCCTGCGCGTCCTGGCCGCCCTGCCCGTCCTCGTAGGCGGACTGCTGCTGGGCCTCGTACTGCGCGGCGAAGTCGTCCTGGTAGGGCTGCTGCGCCCGGTCGTGCTCGGGGGTCTGTGCCGCGGGCTCGCTCTGGGCCTGCGCCTCCAGCGCGGCACGGCGTTCGCCGCGCGCCAGGGAGCGGCCCACCGGGTCCAGCTCGCGGATGTCGTCCGGCACCGACTCGTAACGGCTGTCGTCGAAGCCCAGCTCGGCCGCGGTGCGCAGCGGCGGGCCCTCGAAGCTCTCGCCCGGGAAGGGCTGCTCGGGGATGAGCTGGGAGACGGTGAAGTCGTCGCCGCCCGGCTGCACGGTCTCGCCGCCACCGCCGTGCGTGATCGCGTCCGGCAGCATGACCAGCGAGGTGGTGCCGGCCTGCTCGCCGGAGGGGCGGAGCTGGACCCGGATGCCGTGCCGGTCGGCGAGCCGGCCGACCACGAACAGGCCCATGCGCTGGGAGATCGCCACGTCCACGGTCGGCGGGTTGGCCAGCTTGTGGTTGATGTCGGCGAAGTCCTCGGCGGTCAGGCCGATGCCCTTGTCGTGGATCTCGGTCATGATCCGGCCGTCGGGCAGCCGCGTCGCGGTCACCCGGACCTTGGTCTGCGGGGAGGAGAACGTGGTGGCGTTCTCCAGCAGCTCGGCGAGCAGGTGCACCAGGTCGGTCACCGCGCGGCCGTGGATCTCGGCCTCGGGGACACCGGACAGCTCGATGCGCTCGTACTGCTCCACCTCGGAGGAGGCGGCGCGCAGCACGTCGACCAGCGGGACCGGCTGGTCCCAGCGGCGGCCGGGCTCCTCGCCGGCGAGGACGAGGAGGTTCTCGCCGTTGCGCCGCATGCGGGTGGCCAGGTGGTCGAGCCGGAAGAGGGCCTCGAGCTGGTCGGGGTCGGCCTCGTTGTTCTCCAGGTCGGTGATCAGGGTCAGCTGGCCCTCGATCAGCGACTGGTTGCGGCGCGAGAGGTTCGTGAAGATCGCGTTGATGTTGCCCCGCAGCAGGGCCTGCTCGGCGGCGAGCCGCACGGCCTCGCGGTGCACCTGGTCGAAGGCGCGGGCGACCTCGCCGATCTCGTCCGTCGTGGTGATCGGGATGGGCGCGACCCGGGTGTCGACCCGTCCGGGGTCGGTCCGGGAGAGCTGGTCGACCAGCATCGGCAGGCGCTGCTCCGCCACGCTGAACGCGGCGTTGCGCAGTCGGCGCATCGAGCGGCTCATCTGCCGGGCCATGATTCCGGCCAGCAGGAACGCGGCCAGGAGGGCGATGACCACGATGCCGCCGGTGAGGAACGCGTCCTGCTTGGCGTCGTCCGCGATGTCGGAGGCGTCCGAGACCGCGTTGTCCGCGAGGTCCGACTCGATCTTGCGGTAGGCGTCGTACCTGAGGGTGTTGACCCCCCACCAGTTCTGCGCGGTGATGCCCTTGGCGGCGAGCCCGGCGCGGGTGGACTGGTCGGTATCGGGCAGCGTGGCCAGCGCCGAGACCATCTTGTCGGGGTCGGCGGGCGGCGGCACGTAGGTCTCGCCGCTGCCCTGGGCCGCCTCGGCGGCCTTCTTGGCCTGCTCCTGCCCGTCCGCCTTCAGTTGCGTCTTCGCGGCGTCGAGCTTGGCGGCGTCCTGCTCGGTGCCGCCGCCTATGTACTCCTCGACGGCGATGTTCTCGAGGTAGGCGTACGAGGACAGGGCCACCCGCTGCTTGCCCAGGCTGTCCTCGGAGGTGCCCGGCTTGAGCAGCAGGTGGGTGCCGATGGAACGCTCCAGCGAGAGCGCCGCCTTGGTCAGTGAGATGGCGTAGACGGTGCGGCCGTAGCTGGTGATGTTGCCGGTGCCGAGCCCGAGTTCGTTGGCGAACTCCATCAGCGGGTGCGCGACCTCGACATAGCCCTCCTCGGTCTGCACGCCGGTGAGCTTGGAGGTGTACGCGGCCTGGCGCAGCGGGACGAGTCCGGCCTCGGACTTGCGGAAGATGGCGAGCCGGCGTTCCAGGCCCGGCTTGTGCGGCATGCCCTTGGCCGCCTGGTCGAAGGCGTCGGCGGCCTTGTCCGTGTTGGAGCGCACCTGGACGACGGTCGAGTCCTTGGCGCCCTTGCCCTGCAGCAGGGGAGCGGCGGAGACGTCCCGTTCCTGGTAGAGGGCGTCGGCGTAGCTGAGGGAGGCGCGCACCAGACGTGCGGTGCTCTCGGCGTCCCGGGCCTCGTTCCAGGTGTCGATCGAGCTCTTCACCTGGAAGCCGCCCATGACCAGGCCGACCCCCACGGGTATCAGCAGGATCGCGTTGAGCCTGGTGGGGACGCGCCAGTTCCGGGGGGAGAGACGGCCGCCGGCCTTGGGCGGCGTCGCGGAGTCCGCTCCGGAAGCCTGTGCGGATGCCGCTCCGCGCGGCGGCGGGGTGAAGTTGCCCCGTGCCGACGGCTCGGGACCGTTCTTGCTTCGCCTCACTCGACCAACAACCTCTCGGCGACGGCACCGACGTCGTGCCGCGGTGTCTCCAGAGCCCCGTCGATTCCTGAACCTCGACCTGTACGGACCTGTACGTCCTTGACTACTGGGCAGTTCAGGCATTCCAGCACGCGGAGCTCTGGTCTTCCAAACATCGGTAAGCAACGATTCCGAGTGATGTAAGGCTCAGATAAATCGGTCATAAAGAGCGAGCCCCGTCAAAAGACGGGGCCTTCGTGCGCGCAGTGAGACCGCGCGACCGCGACGCGTGTCGGCGCAGGCCGATTTCTACGTCGAAACGTTATGAACAACGGGGCCGGCCGTGTCAAAGACCACAGCCGGCTCCGTCGCTTCTACGTCGACGCCTACGACAGGTGCCGTACGACGTGAGTGACTCACGTGCTCCGTTCGTCCGTGCCGGCTACCTCAGCCGTGCCATCAGCGCGTGCTCGACCAGGGTGATCAGGGTCGACTTGGCGTCGGCGCGGTGTCGGGCGTCGGTGGTGATGATGGGGGCGTCGGGGCCGATCTGGAGGGCCTCGCGGACTTCTTCGGGGTTGTAGGGCTGTTGTCCGTCGAAG
>BNBP01000141.1 GCA_014656015.1 Streptomyces griseoaurantiacus
CTCGCGCTGCGGCTCCTGGCCACCGGTGCGGCCGTCGCCGCCGCCGTCCAGGGCTCGGCGGCCGGCTGCCTCGCGTGTGCCGGGGTGCTGCTCTGCTCGCTGGCCGCCGCGCGGATGCCACACCGCGGGTTGGCGCTCGCGGGTCCCGCGGCCGCGGTGGCGGCGGCCGCCGCACTGGCCTGGGCGGTGGCCGAGGACGCCCTGCCGGAGGGACTGGCCGCCTCGGCGGAGGGGCAGCTCGGCGCGTACCGGATCCTGTTGTGGCGGGACGCGGCGGGGCTGGCCGGCCATGACCTCCTGCTCGGCACGGGTCCCGGACGGTTCGGTGAGCTGAGCCCGACCGCCGCGGGCTCTCTGGCCTCCGACGGCCGGCCGCACTCGGCGGCCCTGCAGCAGGCGGCGGAGCAGGGCCTCGTCGGGGTGGCGCTGCTGGCGGCGGCGTGCGTCTGGGTGCTGTACGCGCTGTGGCGCTCACCGCGTGGGACCCCGGTGGTGCTCAGCGCGGGTGTGGCGCTGGCGGCGGTGGGTGTGCTGGCCTCGGCGGGCAACGCCCTGAGCTTCACGGCGGTCACCGTGGGGGTGGGGGCGCTGGCGGGCATGGCGACGGCCCGGCCGCTGGGCGGCGACGGAAGTGAGGGCGGCGCGGGAGGCGAGGGGGGCGAGGGCGCTCCGGGGCGCGAGGACCGGTGAGGGCCGGTCGCGGGCGGCGCGGTCCGCCGGACCGGTCGCGGGCGGTGCGGCCCGGCTCAGTTCGCCGGGTCCGCCACCGGCGGGTGCAGGCGGTCGCTGATGATGCGGACCGCGGCCTCCGCGTTGTCGACGGTGATGGTGAACACGTGCCCGTCCCACAGCCGCAGCACGAGCCCCTCGCCCCGCCGTACGACCACCGCGGTGCCCTTCTCGGGCCGCCAGCGGTAGCCCCAGCCGCCCCACTGGCGCGGGGTGACCCGGGGGGCGAACTCGGCGCCCGCCACATGGGACAGGGGGATGCGGCGGCGTGGCACACCGATGTGGCCGCACCGCACCTCGAGGCATTCCCCGTCGACCTTCACGGCGACGTGCACGAAGGCGAGGGTGCCGTAGAGGATGAGCAGCCCGGCGGCGATGCAGCCCACGACGGACATGGCGAGCGCGGCGACGCCGGATTCCCATGCCGAGTCGACGGCCAGTTCGATGCCGAGTGCGAGGCAGGCGGCGCCGGCGAGGGCCGCGAGCCACTGGACGCGGTTGGTGGCGCGTCCGGTCCAGATGTCCGGATGCCTGTGGTCACCGTGGGGGTGGTCCCTCATGTCCAAGAGGGTAGCCCGATTCCGCTCCGGGGGCAGTCGCTCGCACAGGGTCGCCCCCCCGGGGACGGGCGCGCGGGAGGGCCTCAGCGTGCGGGGCTCACCGTGTCCAGCAGCCGGCCCTCCTCGTAGGAGGCGGCCTCCCGGGGCAGCGGGGCCTCGCGTCCGCTCAGGAGGACCGTGAGCGTGCCCCGCGTGGTGGCCTCCGGGTCCGGGAGGGCGCCGATGCGGCGCAGCGCCTGGGCGGCGACGGCGGTGGCGGAGCCGTGCAGGACGAGCGGGGAGCGGCCGGGTCCGCGCAGGGCCGCGCGGATGCGTTCGGCGACCAGTTCGTAGTGGGTGCAGCCCAGGACGACGGTCGTCACGTCCCCGGGCGTGCGCGCGGCGGCGTCGGCGATCGCGGCGTCGATCGCGGCCTCGTCCGCGTGCTGCACGGCCTCGGCGAGGCCGGGGCAGGCCACCTCGGCGACGTCCAGGCCGGCGGCGAACTCCTCGATGAGGCCGCGCTGGTAGGGGCTGCCGGTGGTGGCCGGGGTGGCCCAGATGGCGAAGGGTCCGCCGCCGGCGGCGGCCGGTTTGATCGCGGGCACGGTGCCGATGACCGGCAGCCCGGGTTCGAGGCGGGCCCGCAGCGTGGGCAGGGTGTGCACGGAAGCGGTGTTGCAGGCGACGATCAGGGCGTCGGGCCGGTGCGCGGCGGCGGCCTCGGCGACGGCCAGCGCGCGGACGGTGAGGTCCTCGGGGGTGCGCGGGCCCCAGGGCATGCCCTCGGGGTCGGAGGAGAGCACGAGATCGGCGTCGGGTCGCAGTCGGCGCACCGCGGCGGCGGCCGGGAGCAGTCCGATTCCTGAGTCCATGAGCGCGATCTTCACCCGGTCACCTTAGACGATCCCTTCCGTGGGGTCGCCGGTGTGGTGGCAGACTGCGGCGGGTGAGTGCCGCCGTGTGGATCGCCCTGACATCGCTCCTCGCCTGGCTCTGGCTGCTGCTCGGCCAGGGCTTCTTCTGGCGCACGGACGTCCGGCTGCCACCGGGCCGCGACCCGCGGGTGTGGCCCCCGGTGTGCGTGGTGGTGCCGGCCCGGGACGAGGCGGAGGTGCTTCCGCGGAGCCTTCCCTCGCTGCTGGCGCAGGAGTATCCGGGGCGGGCCGAGGTGTTCCTCGTCGACGACGGGAGCAGCGACGGCACCGGGGAGCTGGCCGCGGAGCTGTCCCGGCGGCACGGCGGGCTGCCGCTGACCGTGACCTCTCCCGGCGAGCCGCCCGCCGGGTGGACGGGCAAGCTGTGGGCGGTGCGGCACGGCATCGCTCTGGCCCGCACGCGGGGGCCCGCGTTCCTGCTGCTGACGGACGCCGACATCGCGCACGCCCCGGACAGCCTGCGTTCCCTGGTCGCGGCGGCCGAGGGCGGGGGCTACGACATGGTGTCCCAGATGGCGCGGCTGCGCGTGGAGAGTCTCTGGGAGCGGTTCGTCGTCCCGGCCTTCGTCTACTTCTTCGCGCAGCTCTATCCCTTCCGGTGGATCGCCGTGCGGGGCGGGCGCACGGCCGCGGCGGCCGGCGGCTGTGTCCTGCTGCGCGCGGAGACGGCCGAGCGGGCGCGCGTCCCGGACGCGATCCGGCAGGCGGTCATCGACGACGTGGCGCTGGCGCGGGCGGTGAAGGGCGGCGGCGGGCACATCTGGCTGGGGCTGGCCGACCGGGTCGACAGCGTCCGCCCCTATCCGCGGCTGCACGACCTGTGGCACATGGTCGCCCGCAGCGCCTACGCGCAGCTCCGGCACAACCCGCTGCTGCTGCTCGGCACCGTCCTGGGGCTGGCCATGGTGTACCTGGTGCCGCCGGTGGCCTTCCTCGCCGGCCTCGCCGCCGGGGCCTGGGCGGCGGCGGTGGCCGGGGGTCTCGCGTGGCTGGTGATGGCGGCGACGTTCGTGCCGATGCTGCGCTACTACCGCCTGCGGGGGTGGCTCGCTCCCCTGCTGCCCTTCACCGCGTTCCTGTACCTGCTGATGACCGTGGACTCCGCGGTGCGGCACTACCGGGGGCGCGGTGCCGCCTGGAAGGGCCGGACCTACGCCCGGCCGGACGCGGCCCTCGAGGAGAGCTGAACCCGAGGAGGGCCGGACCCCCGCTCGCGGGACGTCACTTGCGGCCGGGGGTCCAGTTCATGCCCCAGCCGTAGATCCGGTCGACGGTGCGCTGCGGGCTGACCCCGCGGTCGGGGACCAGGTAGCGCGCCTCGCGCTGGACGACGAGATCGCCGCCGGTGTTGGTGATCAGGGCGAGCGCGCACACGGTCGAGGGGACGGTGCACTCGTCGAGGGAGAAGTCGACGGGCGCGCCGTGCTGCGGCCACAGGGTGACGGTGGCGTGCAGGTCGGCGAAGGAGCGGGCGCCCTCGTAGATGGTCACGAAGACGAGGATGCGGCGGAAGTCCTGCCGGCGGTCGAGGTTGATGGTGAGGTTCTCGCCGCTCTCGACGGCGCCCGTGCGGTCGTCGCCGTCGAGGAGGATGTACGGCGGCCTGTCCAGCGCGCCGAAGGCGTTGCCGAGCGCCTGGACGACTCCCTTGCGGCCGTCGGACAGTTCGAACAGCGCGCACAGGTCCAGGTCGAGGTCGCGGTGGTGGGCGACGGCCCGGCCCCGCTTGCTGCCCCAGCCGGAGAACTGCTTGCGCACCTCCCAGTTGAGGTTGACGCGCATGCTGCCGGAGGTGCCGCCCTGCTTGGCGAGGGAGACGGAGGGGGCCTCCTTGGTCAGCGTGACCTTGCTGAGACGGACATGGGCGGGGGCAGGGCGCGCGGGCGGCGCAGGCGGTGCCGCCGGGGAGGCACCCACGGGCGGCGGCAGCGGCACCGGGGCGCCGGTGGGC
>BNBP01000142.1 GCA_014656015.1 Streptomyces griseoaurantiacus
GGTTGCCGGAGAGCACGTAGTCCCACCGGTCCGCGTCCCGCAGCAGCCGCTCCACCTCGCCCTCCCGGACGACGGCCGGACGGTCCCGGACGTCCAGGCCCACCCGCTTGAGGGGGGTGCCGGGCACCACGCGCCTCTCGCGGGGCCGGGGGCTATGCGGGCCTCAGCCACACCGTGGCCAGCGGCGGCAGCGTCATGCGCAGTCCGTCCGCCTCCGGCTTGACCAGCTCGCCGCCGCTCACCCCGCTCCCGCCGTACTGCTCCGCGTCCGTGTTCAGCACTTCCCGCAGCACCCCGATGCGCTCCGGCACCGCCACCCGGTAGTCGTGCCGGACGACCGGCGAGAAGTTGCACACGACGACGAGCGGGGCGCCCTTCGCGTCGTACCGCACGAACGACAGGACGTTGTCCTCGCCCGCGTTCGCGTCGATCCACGCGAAGCCCTCCGGCGAGGTGTCCCGCTCCCACAGGGCGGGCGTCTCCCGGTACCGCAGGTTCAGATCGCGCACCAGGTCCCGGATGCCGCGGTGGTCGCCGGCCGCGCAGTACCCCTCGTCCATCAGCCACCACTCCGGCCCCGCGTCCGCCGACCACTCGGCGCCCTGGGCGAACTCCTGTCCCATGAAGAGGAGTTGCTTGCCGGGGTGGGCCCACATGAAGCCCAGGTAGGCGCGGTGGTTGGCGCGGCGCTGCCACCAGTCGCCGGGCATCTTGCTGACCAGCGCCTGCTTGCCGTGCACGACCTCGTCGTGGGAGATGGGCAGGACGTAGTTCTCGCTGTAGGCGTAGACCATCGAGAAGGTCATCTCGTTGTGGTGGTACTTGCGGTGCACCGGCTCGTGCTGGATGTACTCCAGCGAGTCGTGCATCCAGCCCATGTTCCACTTCAGCCCGAAGCCGAGTCCGCCGAAGCCGCCGGCGCCCACGATGTCGGTGGGCCGGGTGACGCCGTCCCAGGCGGTGGACTCCTCGGCGATGGTGACGACGCCGGGGCAGCGCCGGTACACGGTGGCGTTCATCTCCTGCAGGAAGGCGACGGCGGCGAGGTCCTCGCGCCCGCCGTACATGTTGGGCACCCACTGCCCGTCCTCGCGGGAGTAGTCGAGGTAGAGCATGGAGGCGACGGCGTCCACGCGCAGGCCGTCGATGTGGAACTCCTCGCACCAGTACACGGCGTTGGCGACGAGGAAATTGCGCACCTCGTTGCGCCCGTAGTCGAACTCCAGGGTGCCCCAGTCGGGGTGCGAGGCGCGTTGCGGGTCGGCGTGCTCGTAGAGGTTGGCCCCGTCGAACTGGGCCAGTGCCCAGTCGTCGCGCGGGAAGTGGGCGGGCACCCAGTCCATGAGGACGCCGATGCCGGCCCGGTGCAGCGCGTCGATCAGGTACTTGAAGTCGTCGGGGGTGCCGAGGCGGGAGGTGGGGGCGTAGAAGCCGGTGACCTGGTAGCCCCAGGAACCGCCGAAGGGGTGCTCGGCGACCGGCATCAGCTCGACATGGGTGAAGCCCAGTTCGCGGACGTACGCGGGAAGCTGCTCGGCGAGTTCGCGGTAGGTGAGGCCGGGCCGCCAGGAGGCGAGGTGGACCTCGTAGACGGAGAACGGGGCCTCGTGCACCGGGCGTTCGCCGCGCCGGGACATCCACTCGGCGTCGTTCCACTCGTGGTGCGGGGCGGTGACGATCGAGGCGGTGGCCGGGGGGACCTCCGCGCGCCGGGCCATCGGGTCGGCGCGCAGGGTGTGGCTGCCGTCGGGGCGGGTGATGTCGAACTTGTAGAGGGTGCCCTCCCCGAGACCGGGCACGAACAGCTCCCACACCCCGCTGTGGCCGAGCGAGCGCATGGGCCAGGCGGTGCCGTCCCAGTGGCAGAACTCGCCGCACACCCGGACTCCGCGCGCGTGCGGTGCCCACACCGTGAAGCGGGTGCCCTCGACGCCCTGGTGGACCATCGGCTCGGCGCCCAGCGCGGTCCACAGCCGCTCGTGCCGCCCCTCGTGGACGAGGTGCAGGTCGAACTCGCCGAGCGCGGGCAGGAAGCGGTACGGGTCCTCCGTCTCCGACACCGTGTCCCCGTAGGCGACGCGCAGCCGGTGGGCGGGGAGTTCGGGCCGGGGCAGCAGCGCGGAGAAGAAGCCCTCGCCGTCCTCGTGCAGCGCGGTCTCCCCGTCGTCCGTCACCACCGTGACCGCCGTGGCGTAGGGACGCAGCGCCCGTACCGCGACGCCGCCGGGCACGGGGTGTGCGCCCAGGACGGCGTGCGGGTCGTGGTGGGTGCCGGCCAGCAGCCGCTCCCTGTCCTCCGCGGTGGGCGGCGCGGGCCGCGCCGGCGGGGCCGGGCGGGTTCGTGTGCGTGCGGTCATGGTGTGGGCCTCCTCGATCCGGCCGGTGGACGTTCGGCGAGACGGGTGATCGCCGCCATCGGCACGGGTAGCCAGTCGGGGCGGTGCCGGGCCTCGTAGAGGACCTCGTACACGGCCCGGTCCGTCTCGTGGGCGCGCAGCAGTTCGGGTTCCTGCCGGGGGTCCCAGCCGGCCGCGGCGGCGTATCCCGCGCAGTAGGCCTCGCGGCAGCGCTGGGACCATTCGGGGCGCCAGGGTCTGCCCGTGCGCGCCGCGTAGTCGAAGGACCGCAGCATCCCCGCCACATCCCGTATCGGCGACTGGGCGCGGCGGCGTTCGGGCAGCGGGCGGGCCGGTTCGCCCTCGAAGTCGATGAGGTGCCAGCGGCCCCCCGTGCGCAGCACCTGGCCGAGGTGCAGGTCGCCGTGGATGCGTTGCGCGGGGCGGGCGGCGTCCAGTCCGGCGAGCGCCCCGACCGCCGAGCCGAGCGCGGGGGCGTACGGCTGGAGCTGGGGCACGGCCCGGGCGACGGCGTCGATGCGGTCGCGCATGGCGCTCGCCAGCTCGCGGTGCTGCCGCCGGTCGGGGTACTCCAGCGGGAACGCGGCGGCGAGCGCCAGGTGGACCTCGGCGGTGGCGCGGCCCAGTTCGTAGGCCTCGTCGGTGAAGTCGGCCCCGGAGGCGAGGGTGCCCAGGGCCTGGGCCCAGCCGTCCTCGGCACCGCGCAGATAGGGCTGGAGGACGGCGAGGGTGGCGTCCCAGGGCAGCGAGGTGCGGACCCAGGCGACGGGTGCCGGGACCCGGGTGCAGCCCTGCCGGGCGAGCGCGCCCGGCACCTCCAGGTCGGGGTTGATGCCGGGCTGGACGCGGCGGAACACCTTGAGGATGTAGGTGTCGCCGTATACCACCGAGGAGTTGGACTGCTCGGCGTCGAGCAGCCGGGGGGTGAGGCCGGAGGGCAGCAGCACCTTGGCGTCGCGTTCGAAGGCGAGGGCGCCCGCGGTGCCCGGGGTGCGCAGCCGCTCCAGGAGCAGGGCGGCCGAGCGGGGGTCCTGGAGGGCGTCGTAGACCATCAGGCCGGCCAGCGGGCCCTCGGTGGGGCGGCCGATGGCGGCGGGCGCGAGGTGCGGGGGAAGCGTCTCGTGGGCGCCGAGGAGCAGTTGGTAGCAGTCGTGCAGGGGGTGCTCCCCGGAGGGCGGTTCGGCATGTCCTGCGTGCACCAGCAGGTGAAGGCAGCCGGGGTGCAGTTCGGTCACGCTGAGCAGGGCGAGCTCCGTGACGGGACGGCCCTTGCCCGCGAACCAGCGCTGCCGGGGCAGCCAGCCGTGCAGGAGGTCGGCCAGTGAGGTCAGCAGCGAGCCCGCGCCCAGGCCACTCGGGCGGAGCGTTGCGGTGTTCGGCATGGCGTCGCGTCCTTTCCGGGCCACGCGGCGGAATCCACGGGAGGAGGGTGCTTCGGGTCACGCGCTGGCGATCAGGCTCACCTTGGTGGCCGGGGCCGCTTCCCTGCGGAGCCGGAACCAGTAGAACCCGTGCCCCGCGAGCGTCAACAAATACGGAAGTTGCCCGATGGCCGGGAAGCGCACGCCGCCGATGAGTTCGACGGGGTGGCGTCCTTGGAAGGCCTGGAGGTCCAGTTCGGTGGGC
>BNBP01000143.1 GCA_014656015.1 Streptomyces griseoaurantiacus
CGCTCGGGGCGGCGGCCGAGCGGTCCCTCGCGGCGGCCCCTGCCGCGCCGAGCAGCGGGAAGCCCGTGCCCCCCGTCGTGCCCGGCGCCGCGAGGGGCACGTCCGCCCCCGCGGCCGAAGACGCCCGAGGGGCGCCCGTCGCCGCACCCCTCGTACCGCCGACCGGACCGGAGACCGCACCGCCGCCTCCGGTCCGGACGGCCTCCGTCTCCCCGGCCGCCGGGCCGCGCGTCACCGTGGGCGGTCACGCATTCGTACGGCGCGCGGTGGCGGCCGACGGGGACTGCCTGCTGCACGCCGTACTACACGGGCTGCGAACGCAGGCGCCCGGGCTGCCCGCCGGGCGCATGGACGTGGCGGGACTGCGCCGGTACCTCGCGCACTGGTACACCCACGCGGACGCCGCCGCCGAACTGCGCGCCGCGCACGCCGCACAGGACCCGCTGGACCTCCTGATCCGGGACCAGTTCCCCGACCGGGCCTCCCTCCTCGCCCTGCTCGGACGCACCCGGCCCCCGGAACTCACCCCCGCCCAGCGCGAGCGGGTGGACGAAAGAGTCTCGGACGCCCGGATGCGCGCCGCCCTGATCGCCCTGGCCGCCGAGCCCGGCGACCGGGAACTGCTGCGCGATCTGCCCACGGGTGTCGCCCGGGTCCTGCTCCCGGCCGACCCGTCCGCCCTCCCCCCGGCCGACCGGGACTTCGAACAGCGCCAGATCGCCCTGGCACATGCCGAGACCCTGCGGGCCGAGACACTGCACGTGCTGCGGGCCGGCCCCGGGGACCCGGCCGCCGACGCCCTGTGGCAGCGGGTACGCGCAGAGCTGCCGTACCGCGTGCGCGAAGGCGGACTTCCCCACGACCGCACCGAGTTCCTGGCGCTGCGCCTGGATGACGTCGTCGTCCGCGCTCTGTCCTCCGCCGACCTGTGGCAGTCCCCCTTCTACGACGAGGTCCCCCTTCTGGTGGCCCGTGCGCTCGGCGTCGACCTCGTCGTCGTGCGGCCCGGGGCCCGCGGCCACGAGGCCCGGTCGCTGGACGCCGACGCCACGGGGCCCACCGTCCACGTCCACTACGACGGGATCGACCACTACGAGTCGCTGGAGCCGGACGGAACGGCCGTACCCGAGCCGCCCGGTCCCGTGCGGCTCGGTCCGCTGCCCTCGCCCGCCCCCCGGTCCGACGGGCCCGACCGCGCCTGGGTCGCGGACCTGGCCCGCGGACACGGAGCCGGCGAGGAGTACCTGGCGGAGCTGACGGGCGGCCTGTCGGAGGGCACCGTCGCCGCGCTGCGGGCGCACGCCCGGCGGCGCGACGACGCCCTCGCCGCACCCGTGCTGCCCAAGCGGGTCAAGGACGAGGAGCTGGACGCCGACCGGGAGGTCCGCATCAACCCGCTGTGGATCCCCCTCGACGACATCGACCCGGACCTGCTGCTCGCCGGCGGCCGGGACGCCGTGTGGATCTACACGGTCACCCCGGAGGGCCGCATCCTGCTGGGCAGCGAGAAGCCGTCGGACGTCCTGCCCGCCGACCAGTTCGACGCGCTGCTCGCCGGCGTCCGGACCAGGCACCCGGAAACGACGGCAGAGGAACTGCGCCGGACCGTCGACGGCCTCGGCCACACGGGCATCGCCGCCCGGTTCCGCTCCGACGGCAGGCTGGACCCCGGCGCGAGCCGGGTGTCCGGCGAGTTCCTGTGGAGCGAGGAGCTGGGCTCCTGGACGGTGAACGACAAGTCGGGGCGCTACATGAGCAAGGTCGTCCGCCCGGACCTGCCGCCCGAACGGGCCGCGCACTGGCTGGAGAACGTGGCCGCGCTGTTCACCGAACGGCTGGGCTTCACCGTACGGCCCGTCCAGGTCAAGTTCGCCGCGGCACCGCGACAGGCCGGTACGCGGACGGACGGGGAGGTGGCCGACGAGCTGACGCTCGCTTTGGTGCCGGGCACGAAGGACTGGTTGCCCGAGGCGCTCGCGGGCGCGTTGAGGGAACAGGCCCCCGCGCTGCTGAACCGGCCGGGCCTCGGCGCCCTCCTCTCCGGCCCGGACGCGGCGGACGCGCTGCACCGCTGGGTGGAGTTCCGGCTCGCCGCACCGGACGGGGCCCGGCGTGCGCCGCAACTCATCGATCACAACTGGGCAGGCGGGCGCACCGCTGTGACCACGAATGAACTAAAGTCCGCTGGTGTGAAGTTGCTCGACGACCAGAACGCCTTCGCCGTCCTGTCGGGCGGTGGCGTGCCGCTGACGGACGTCACGCTTTCTCCTGCCCAGCGCTACCGGCTGCTGCGGCTGTGGGGCGACCGCGAGGAGACCCTGACGGAGGTCGCCGCCGCAGTGGCGGCGGCCGACCTCGGTCTCCGCGTCACGCTCACCGAACCGGGCGGTCGCGCGCGGCACTTCGACCCGCCGCCCGCCCTCCCGGAGCCGGACCCCGCTCGTCCGGAACCGGCCGCACCAGCGCGGAGCGCCCCCGCCCCGGCCGAACCCGCCCCGACCGGTGACCCGTTGGAGTTTCGACAGTGACCACCTCGCCCCCCTCCCCGCAGTCGGACACCCCGCCGGGAGAGCCCGCCCAGGCCGGTACGGCGACCGTCGCCGCCGCGACCCTCCCGCCGGACTCCCCGCCGCTTCCCGAGGAGTTCCTCGAGGCCGCCCGGCTCGCCCCGGACCACTGGATCAGCGCGATCGACCCCGGCTGGACCGGCGACGGACTGCCGCCCGCGTTCGCCGTGGCCGGCCGCTGGCGCACCGGGCCCACCGGGGAGGTCGAGGAGTGGGAGGGGAACGAGGACTACCGGCCCTCGCCCCGCGCCCTCGACTGGCCCGAGCCCACGGACGCCCTCGACGCCGCACTCCAGGGCGCCGTCACGGGCTACGGACCGCCCGAGGAGGTGGCCCGGGCCCTCGCGGAGGCGGAACTGCTGGTACTCACCTCCTCCGACGGGTCCCCGGTGACCGCCACGGCCGCCGACGGCACCCCGGTGGTCCCCGTCTTCAGCGCCTCCACCCACCTCGACCTCGTGGGCGGCTTCGCCTTCGCCCGCCGCACCGCGGCCGACCTGCTGCCCGACCTCCCGCCCGAGCACCGGCTCTACGTCAACCCGGCGGGACCCGCGGGCGCGGTCCTGGCCCCCGACGTCCTCGCGGAGGCGACGGGCACGGCGGACGCCGAGGACGCGGTAAACGTCACGGACACCACGGGCGCGACGGCAACGACGCCGGACGCGGCACCCCGGCCCGCGGGCGACGAGAACCCGCGCCCCCCGCTTCCGGCCGCCGAGCAGGGCGCACCGCCGTCCGAGGACGGCCCCGGCTCCCCGGCGACCGCGCCCGGCCAGGACTTCCCGCCTGCCGAGACCGCCCCGGACCGCCCCTCCGCTTCGTGACCCCGCAGCGCCCACTGCCCCGGAAGGCCTGACCATGCCCCGTTCGCACGACCCCGCCGCCGATTCGTCCGAGGCCCCCTCCGAGCCCGCGTCCACGACGTCCTCCGCGTCCACCCCCTCCTCCGGGTCCGCGGCGTCCTCCACGCCCGGCGCGTCCGGCATGTCCGGCGCGTCCGGCACCGCCGCCGCCGCGAGCGCCGCCGCACCCGCGCCCGCCCCCGCCCCGGACGCGACCCCGGATGCCCCCGCCGCGGCCGAGAAGAAGGACCACCCCACCGCGTCCGGGAAGCCGGCCCCCGAGCCCGCCGCGCCGGAGCCGGAGGCCGCCGCCGAGCCGGCCCGCGCCC
>BNBP01000144.1 GCA_014656015.1 Streptomyces griseoaurantiacus
GGCGGCTGCGGAAGCACCCGCACTGGGGCTACCTGACGCCGCTGGAGATCAGGCAGCGACACGAGCAAGGACACGCCCTCGCGGCGTAAGCATGGAGTGTCCAGCCTCACGGGGAAAGTTCACCCGACCTCTGTCGAGGGCGCCTTGCCACCCCCGCTTTAGGAGAGAGGCCGGGTGACCTGCGGGCTGAGCTGCGGCTTCGCCGGCGGAGGCAGTGGGCGACTACTCGACCGCGGGGTACCGCCATTAACCGTGGTGACCCCTGCATCTGGCATGGTTGTGGCACGAACCTCAGCCGACGACAGTCAGCCACGATGGCGGGTCAGCCGACCGTGCAGGTGCGCGTGTGCCTCGCTGCACCCCCACCGGCCTCAGCCACGCTGCCCTAGATCGTCGACCAGAGGAGGGAACGACGGTCGGCACATGACGACGGTGCCTGAGCCACCTCAGCTTGGGAAGTTCGGGCCTTGTGGCGGCGGTTACCTCAACGCATATGGTTCAATTCCAGAACCTGGAGGATGCTTCGCTTCTCTTATGGTGTGCAGAATCAGCTTTGAACTCTGCTTCGGCGATGTCGTTCGCAAGTTCAATGCTTACATCACTCCAGCGGAAGGGGGTCTCCGTATCCGCACCGGTGAAAGCTTCCCACTGGCTGTCCAAGTACGTCTGGAATTTTTTCGCTCTATCGAGACGGTCTTTGATGCTATGAACGTCCCTGATGTCTCGCCGCACGCTTGGATCAACAATCGGCGTATCGACAATCATTGCGTCAATATAACTGAACGAGTGAGCGAGCCTTCGATACAAGTAGCTGCCGACACTAGTGGGGCGATAGGATCCTCCTTCCAGGGATTCGCTGTACACGAGTAGGTTATTCTTGGCCGCCCTATCGAGTTGGGCCCCGATTTGCTCTTGAGAGAAGCCGAGTCCCTGCCCGAACGCGTAGACGCTACTTGCTGAGACGGACCCGTCGCTACCAGCGCTTTCCGCAACCCTTTGCGCGTGAGCCAGTATGCTGGGCAAGAGAAAATGTTCGCGTCCGTCATTAGTTGTAATGTCGAATAGGTTGCAGACTGCGCTCGCTTCAGGGCTGAAATAGTCGTAATCTCCGAAGACAATGGCTCGAATAAATTCGTGCATTGGTACTACGTAGACACGACCTGATTCGGCAACTTCGAGAACCCGCCGAGTGGAAACATATCCACTGCCGATGAAAGTGAATAGGAACAAGAGCGCGTTCCTGGTGTTGCCGCCACTCATATTGTCGATCAGGGACTTTAATTCTTCATCGTATTTGAACGCCCTGACTAGCGCATCCAGGTACGCCACCAAGTCATCATCGTTGATTGAGAGATTCTCCGGGAAAACACCTTCGGCTCCAGACTCGACGACTTTCCCGCGCGCGTATTCGAGCCGCCTGGTGATTACGTGATCCGTGCGCGCTGGCTCGATCGTGAAGACGCGTGTCTGGTAGGCAGCGAGAGCTCCATGCGAGCGGGACTGGAAGAATGTGCTCGGCCTGATGGCGACGAACACTGTTCCTGGCCATGAGTCGGCGATAGAGTGAGCGGATTCGAAGATACTTTCTTGGAACTCCGCTGGCCTTTGATCGATGTTATCAAGCACCACTAGCGGTGACCGCGAGGAAGTCGCTCGAATGTGCTCAAGCGAGCGGCGAAGGTGCTCGAACTCCTTCGATAGGTGCCCCGCCAACATTAACCGCTCCTGCTTCCTGTACTCATCAGGATCGGAGTCGTCACCGAAGATTGTACGCTTGAATTTGTTAATCTCCTTGTTGTAAACGGCTTTCACGAACTCTCTGTCGTGGATATCGATGCCGTGATCAGTTTCCAGCTGCTCAGACATTCTTTCCGTGATGTATGCGGCAAGATCGTCTACAAAGACAGGTTCTCGCACAAAGTCTACGTATAGGACGAGGGATTTCTGTAGGACCTCCTTTGCGTCGACTCGAATCAAATGGCGCAGGAACATGCTTTTACCGACTCCGACATCGCCGAGCAGAATGATCGGCCGGCGGCTTAGGCCAGCAGTAACCATGTCGGCGGTCAACTTCGGATTTATACCCTTCTTCGTTGACACCTTTTCGGCCCCACCTGCTACGGATGCTGTTACGGACGCATACCGCGCTCGTAGGACCTCCTTGCTGAGCATCGAATACTGAGAGAGCGCACCGCTGGGGCAGTAGCAGTCCTTAACGAATTCGTCAGAGATCTGTTTTTCGTGCTCTAGATCTTGAATGAAAAGTTGGCCCAACATTTTAAGATCGGTTTCCAACTCAGTCCGTGGGCGAAACCCAGGATAATGCGGGATTGAGTTGGCGAGTTTTTCAGGCGCTAGTGCCTGAGTTTTCCTTCCGATCAGATACCTCTGGAGGCTCTTCGTGCTAAGTGCCGACTTGGAGAGGTACCCCCAGAGCATGTCAAAATTATCATACATTTCTTGAAGTGAACTGAACGTTAGTGACTCTCCCTTCAGCGGGGGCACCCCATCTTGCCGGGAGGCGAAGAATGCGGCCATTTGATGACCATTGGAAATAATCCCGATCGGTACACCGCGTTCCTGGCAATAGCCGAGGACCTGGCGAATGGCGTCCGCCGTGTTCTTGTCGTCCATTAGTGTTGGGACGGAAATGGCGTGGCGACCTGCGATGCCCGCGGGTAGGTTGAAGGCAACACTCTCCCGCTTCGCCTCCAGAATGAACTGTGCTGCAGGCTTTCCGACGACGTAATCAACGTAGGTGCCGTTGTGATGATCCTCCGTAATGGCGTCTTGTGTATTCCAACCCAGGCAATTGAATAGGAGTGCATCGATTAGCTGCAACCGAGTCGTGTCCTCGTTCGCCCCACTTCCAACTGTGGGTGAAGAGAGAAGTTTCTTAAGCTCTTCCTTCGCGCTGGCGTACGGATCCATCTCGCCCCCGTTGCACATGAGCATTGGCTGCCTACCAGTACCGTTCGCTGAGAGCATCCCGGATGCAGCTGATCGTCCGCTACATCTATGCCGATGCTGGTGCGCGTATGTTAGGCAGGTGCTTAGCCTCGGCCTTTCATGACGGCCCACCGACGGAGTTGGCGGGCCGTTTCGCGTTTTGTGTCTGCTGATGGCAGGCCGAGTGCCCGTCTGTCGCGTCGGGTGTGCGCCGGGTTCCACGGGTC
>BNBP01000145.1 GCA_014656015.1 Streptomyces griseoaurantiacus
GCGCAGCCGCCCGCCGGACCGGCCGAGCTGTAGTCCACCGTCGCGCTCGCCGCGACCTCCGTCGGGCGGCTCGCGGCGTACGCCGGGCTGGTGGCCGGGGGGTGCGCGGGACCGGTGGCCGGGACCCGCGCCGAGTGGTCCGGGCCGACGGCCGGGACCTCTGCGGGGCGGTTCGCGGGGTGGGTGTCCGGGGCCTGTGGCGGGCGGTTCGCCGGACCGGTCGCCGGGGCTCCCGCCTGGCCGGCGGCCGGGTTCTCCGCAGGGCGGTCCGGGCCGGTGGCCGGGAGTTCCGCCGGACGGTCCGCCGGGCCACCCGCCGGGTCCTGCGCCGAGCGGTCCCGCGGGGCCCGTGCCGGGCCGGTCTCCACGACCTCCGCCGGGTGGCCCGCGGGGCCGGTCTCCGGGGGCTGTGCCGAGCGGTCCGGTGTGTGGGGCGTCGGGGGCTGCGGCGGGTCGGTCGCCGGGGTGGCCGGCGGGGTGCCTCCCGGGACGGTTCCCGTGTCCCTCGGTGGTGTGGCCGGGCGGGTCTCCCGGGCGGGCCCGGGTCCGGCGGGGCGGCCGGTGCCAGGCGGTGGGGCCGTGAGGGGTGCGGTCCGTACCGTCGCGCGGGCCGGGGCCGTCAACCGGGCTATCAGCTCGACGAGTTCCTCGACGGGACGGTCGGCGGCGGCCGCGCGGACCACCTCCCGTGCCGCCCTGTCACCGTCCGGCCGGCGCTCCAGCAGGGCGATCAGCGCGAGCACCTCGTCCACCGACCGCGAGGCGACGGCCGCGTGCACGAGCGCGCGCACGGGGGCCTCCCGCGGTGCCCCGGGCGTGCCCGTACCGGAGGAGTCGCGCAAGGGGTTGATCGTCATGGTCGCCTTCCACTTCCCACTGCTCCCAGGCTGTGCGGGCCACGCGGGCCACGGGCGGAGCCGCCGACGCACGAACACACAGCACGACACGTCCGTTTCTAGGCGCGCCGCACACCCCCCGCCACCCGGGCGCGGACGGACGGGTGGCGGGGGGTGCGGGAGCCGGCGGGTCACTCGGCGTAGGGGTCCGGGGTCTTCTCGCCGCGGCGCAGGGCGCGGGCGCACCAGCCGATGACCGCCGCGTTCACCAGCGCGCCGAGGACGACGGCGAGGAGGAACGCGGGCAGACCGTCGGGGGTGACGAGCAGTATGAGGCCGACCGGGGCGGTCGCGAGCACCGGGAAGATCAGCGCGAGGGACTCGCCGGAGTCGTCCGTGGCGGCGTCCACGAGCGCCCAGACGGTCACGGCGGCGCAGCCCGCGAGATAGGCGAGGGAGAGGCCGTGGCCCAGCACCCGCCGCAGACGGCGGAGGAGGGGCGGGGCGGGGGCGTCGGTTCTGGGCATGGTGGGGAACTCCGTATCCGTTGAGGGGCGTCGGTGGGCGTGGGCGTGGGCGGTCGTCTGCCGGCGAGAGCCGGGGAGAGCCGGGGAGTCAGAGGGACGTGCCCGGGGGATGGGGCCGGGCGAGCCCCAGGTCGTAGGCGAGGATCGTGGCCTGCACCCGGTCGCGCAGCGCGAGTTTGCGCAGTACCGCGTTGACGTGGGACTTCACCGTGCCGACGGTGATGCCGAGGTCGGCGGCGATCTCGGTGTTGTTGAGGCCGGAGGCGAGGAGGCCGAGCACCGAACGCTCCCGCGCCGTCAGCCGGTTCAGCTCGGCGGGGACCCGGCCGGTCTCGATGCCGGAGGAGGGCCGGCCCGCGTAGTGCCGCAGGAGCCGGCGGGTCGCCGAGGGTGCGAGGACGCTCTCGCCGGCCGCCACGATCCGTATCCCGCGCAGCAGTTCGGCGGCGTGCACGTCCTTGAGGAGGAAGCCGGAGGCGCCGGCGCGGAGCGCGTCGAAGACGTGGGCGTCGAGGTCGAAGGTGGTGAGGACGAGGACGCGGGGCCCGTCGGGGCGGCCGGTGATCAGCCGGGTGGCGGCGATGCCGTCCAGCTCCGGCATGCGGATGTCCATGACGACCACGTCGGGTGCCAGTTCCCCGGTGAGCCGGATGGCCGCGGCCCCGTCGGCGGCCTCGCCGACGACGGTCATGTCCTCCTCGGCGTCGATCACGGCGGCGAATCCCGCCCGTACGACGCCCTGGTCGTCGGCGACCAGCACCCGCAGTGTCATCGCTCCCCGCCTCCCGCGTTCCCCCGGCCGCTCAGGCCGCCCCGGATCTCCGTGTCCCCGTCCTCGTGGTCCTCGTGGACCTTGTGGACCTTGTGGACCTTGTGGTCCTCGTGGTCCTCGTGTGCCGCGAGGGGCAGCCGCAGGCCCACGGTGCCGTCCGGGCCGGTGGTCAGGGTGCCGGCGAGGGGTGCGAGCCGTGCCGTCAGCCGTTCCCGCACCCCGGGCCGCACAGCCTCCGGCACGCCGCTCGCGGTGAGTGTCAACAGGCCGTCCTCCACGTCGAGTTCGAGGACGGCGGGACCGTCGCCACCGGCCGCGAGCATCGTCTCGGCCACGTGGTAGGCGGCGAGGTCGACGGCGGTGGGCAGGTGCGCCGGTACGCGGCCGGAGACCCGTATCGCGACCTCGCGGCCGGTGGCCCGGTGCTGGTGGGCGAGCAGGTCGAGGGCCTGGAGACCGGGCTGCGGACGCAGGGCGCCGCCGGTCTCGCCCTCGCCCTCGCGGACGGCGTCGAGGAGGGCGCGCATCGCCGCGAGGGCCTCGCGGGCGCGCTCGGCGGTCGCGTCGAGCCGTCCCGCCTCCGCCTCGGCGACCATGTCGGCGGTGCGCGCCAGCACGGTGGTCTCCAGGCCCGCGGCGATCCGGCGCCGCTCCGCCCACGCCTCCCGCACGGCCTCCCCGTTCCAGGCCGCGAGCCGTTCCTCCCGGGCCTCGCGCGCGGCCCGCGCCCGCCGCCCCAGGCGGGCCCCGAGCGCGTGGGCCGCGCCGGCCACCAGGGCCACCCCGGCCACGACCCCCGCGCCGGCTCCCCACCCGGGGGCGCCGCCCGGGCGCTCCGCCAGGGCGCCGAGCGCCCCCGCCCCGTGCGCCACGACGGCGGCCGCCGGGAAGAGCCAC
>BNBP01000146.1 GCA_014656015.1 Streptomyces griseoaurantiacus
CCGGCCGGGAGGACCGGGCGGTGCCCGGGGCCCGCAGGGCGGCGGTGCCCCCTCGCTGTTCGAGCAGAACGCCTTCGAGCCCGGTTCCTCCGGTGCCCCGCAGGGCCGTCCGGCCCCGGCGGGCGCGGGCGGCGGCTACGGCCAGGGGGCGCCCGGCGCCCCCCAGGGACTGCAGGCGGCCCAAGCCTTCCAGGACTCCGGCACCCCGCGCCAGGGCGGCTTCGACGAGGCCCGTCAGGCGCCCGGCGGCTTCGAGGAGTCCGGCCGGTCCGGCCAGGCCCCGCGGGAGCGGCGGCCGAAGGAGTCCGGTGGCCGGCGCAGGCCGCTGCTGCCCGGCCGCGGCGGCCCCCGCGCGGAACTGCCCGGCGGCAACCAGCAGCCCCGTACGCCCAGTTGGGGCGACGAGAACGCACAGCCGGCCCCGCGCGCCTCGCTGGACGCCCCGCGCGGCCACGAGGAGCCGGACGCCCTGACCTCGACCTCGCGGATGCCGCGTGTCGAGGACCGGCAGGGTCCCGGCGCCACCGCGGAGATCCCCCAGCTCGGCGCCGAGCCGTCCTACGAGGGCTACAACGACCCCTCGCACACGGCCGGCCCGCACGCCGGACGGCCCGGCGGCCAGGGCCAGTACCACGGCCAGGCCGAGTACACCGGCCAGAACGCCTCCGCCGACTACTCCGCCCCCGGCGCCGGCTTCCCCGGCCCGGACGCGGCGGGCCCGCAGAACACCGGGTCCTTCGTCCGCTCGGACGTGTTCGGCGGAGCCCCGCAGAACGGCCGGCACCCGAACGCGCCGCGTCCGAACGGTCCCCGGCAGGGCGGCCCCGCCTCCTACCCGGGCCAGGACGACAGCGGCCGGTTCCCGGCGCAGCGCGGCCAGGACACGGGACAGTTCCCGGGCCAGCGCCACGCCCAGGACACCGGCCAGTACGCCGCCCCGCACCAGGCCCACGACACCGGGCAGTTCCCGGCCGTCGGCCGGGGCCAGGGGCAGAACCGGAACCAGGGCCAGGACACCGGCCAGTACGCCCCGCAGGGCTACGCCGCCCAGGACCCCTCCTCCACCGGCCAGTTCCCCGTGCAGGGGTACGCCGCGCAGGACCCCTCGTCCACCGGCCAGTTCGAGCGGCCGCAGGTGAACGGCGGCGCCGCCGACTTCGGCGCGCCCCGGCCGCCGGCCCCGCAGCGTCCGGTGCACCGCGAGCCGGAGGCACTGCCCCCGGCCAGCAGCCCCGGCGACGGGCGCACCCCGCTGTACGACAACCTCGAGACCAACTGGTTCCACGGCGCGGGTCGCGCCGAGGAACCGCAGCAGGCGCCCCCGGCACCCGCCCAGGCCCCCCGGCCGGCGGCGGCTCCGGCGCCCGCCCCCACTCCCCCGTCCGCTCCCGAGCGACGTCCGGCCGAAGCGGCCTGGCGCAGCTCGCCCAATGACGACCTGGTCCGGCAGGCGGAACGCGTACGGCAGCCGGCGTCCGGTGGTGTCACCACCTCCGGTCTGCCGCGACGGGTGCCGCGCGCCAATCTGGTACCGGGCACGGCACAGCAGCAACAGCACCAAACCGGTCCGCAGGTCTCGCGTGCGCCCGATGACGTACGCGGCCGGCTGACCAATCTCCGACGGGGCATCGCCCAGGGTCGTCAGGCCGGTCCTCCCGGCACCGGCCAGACCGGCAGCTTCCCCAGCCCCACTCACCAGCAGGAGCGTTAGTTGAGCCCGATGAGCCAGGCGGCACAGAACCTCAACTGGTTGATCACCAACTTCGTGGACAACACCCCCGGGGTGTCCCACACCGTCGTCGTGTCCGCCGACGGACTCCTTCTGGCGATGTCGGAAGGCTTCCCGCGGGACCGCGCGGACCAGCTCGCGGCCGTCGCGTCCGGCCTCACCTCGCTGACGGCCGGGGCCTCCCGGATCTTCGAGGGCGGCAACGTGGCGCAGACCGTCGTGGAGATGGAGCGCGGTTTCCTCTTCCTGATGTCCATCTCCGACGGCTCGTCCCTGGCCGTGCTCGCGCACCCCGAGTGCGACATCGGTCTCGTCGGCTATGAGATGGCGCTGCTGGTCGACCGTGCGGGCGCGGTGCTCACACCCGATCTGCGCGCCGAACTCCAAGGCAGTCTGCTCCACTGATCGGCCCGGTACCACCCACCTCACCAAATCACCGTCCGGCCGCCACAATCCCCCCACCGGCCCCGTCAGACGGCAAGACCGACCGACCTGCTGTCCCGCCCGGAGGATCCATGACCCCGCCCACCGCCTCTCATGATCCGTACGCCGAGCCGTACGGGGACGAGGGCGACCAGCCGCTGGTACGTCCGTACGCGATGACCGGCGGCCGGACGCGGCCGCGTTACCAGCTGGCCATCGAGGCGCTCATCAGCACGACGGCCGACCCGGCTCAGCTCATGGGGCTGCTCCCGGAGCACCAGCGGATCTGCCACCTCTGCCGTGAGGTGAAGTCGGTCGCGGAGGTCTCGGCGCTGCTGTCCATGCCGCTGGGTGTTGCTCGGATTCTTGTCGCGGACCTCGCCGAGGCCGGTCTTGTCGCCATCCACCAGCCCGGTGGCGACGAGAACGCCGGTGGCGCTCCGGACGTGACGCTGCTCGAAAGGGTGCTCAGTGGACTTCGCAAGCTCTGACGGGGGTCGCGCGACGACCTCCGCCAAGATCGTGGTGGCGGGTGGCTTCGGCGTGGGCAAGACCACGTTCGTCGGCGCCGTCTCCGAGATCAACCCGTTGCGCACGGAGGCCGTCATGACCTCCGCGTCGGCGGGGATCGATGATCTGACCCACACCGGGGACAAGACCACCACGACGGTGGCCATGGACTTCGGCCGTATCACGCTCGACCAGGACCTGATCCTGTACCTGTTCGGCACCCCGGGCCAGGACCGCTTCTGGTTCATGTGG
>BNBP01000147.1 GCA_014656015.1 Streptomyces griseoaurantiacus
GCTGGGGCTGCCGGGGGCCGCCCTTGGCGCCGCCGCGCGCGCCCGCGCCCCGCGCCGAGTCGCCGCGGCCGGCCTTCGGGCCGTCCTTCGTGGCGCCGGGACCGACGTCGTAACGGCGCTCCTCGGGGCGGGGCCGGCGGGGGCGGCCCTGCCCCTGCTTGTCGTCCCTGTTGTTGCCGGCCCCGCGGTGGTTACCGCGTCCGCCGCTCTTGCCGCTGCCGCTGCTTCGCATCAAAGTTCCGTCGTCGTCGTGTGCGTGTGGTTCGTCATGGCCATCGTGTGCCGGTGTGCGCCGGGTCCGGGGCGTGGTCCTCGTCCGTGTCCGGCGCGTCCGGGTCGAACGACGGTACGCCCTCCTGGGTGTCGGCCTCGATCGCCTCCGCCTCCGGGAGGAAGGGCGCGAGCTCCGGGAGCTCGTCCAGGCCGCGCAGGCCCATCCGCTCCAGGAAGTAGTTCGTCGTCACGTACAGGATCGCACCTGTTTCGGGTTCCGTGCCCGCCTCCTCCACCAGTCCGCGCTGGAGGAGGGTCCGCATGACGCCGTCGCAGTTGACCCCGCGCACGGCGGAGACGCGGCTGCGGCTGACCGGCTGGCGGTAGGCGACGACCGCGAGGGTCTCCAGTGCGGCCTGGGTGAGCCGGGCCTGCTGCCCGTCGAGGACGAAGCGCTCGACGGCCGGGGCGTACTCGGCGCGGGTGTAGAAGCGCCAGCCGCCCGCGACGAAGCGCAGCTCGAAACCGCGGCCCTGCGCGGTGTACTCCTCGGCCAGCGCGCGCAGGGCCTCGGCGATCTGCCGGCGGGGGCGCTGGAGGATCTTCGCCAGATGGGCCTCGGTGGCGGGCTCGTCGACGACCATGAGGACGGCCTCCAAGGCGGGCCCGAGGTCGAGTGCGGCGACGGGGTCGGGGGCCGCGTCGGTGTCGGTCCGCGCGCCCCGGGTGCTCTGCTCGCTCACGCCTTCTCCTCCTCGCTCGTGCGGTCCTGACGTTCCCCGGGGCCGTCCCCGTCCTGCTGCCGCCGCTCGGGCGGGCGGTCGAACTCGTCCGTGACGGCGGGCAGCGATCCGTCCTCTCCGCCGGTCCAGCGGACCAGGAGCTCGCCGAGGGCGCTCTCCTGGTCCAGGGCGACGGCCTTCTCCCGGTACAGCTCCAGCAGGGCGAGGAAGCGGGCGACGACGGTCAGGGTGTCCTCGGTGTCCTCCACGAGGACCCGGAAGCTCGTCTCGCCGAGTTCCCTGAGCCGGGCCACGACGATGCCGGCCTGCTCGCGCACGCTCACCAGCGGGGCGTGGATGTGGTCGACGTAGACCTGCGGGCGGGGCTTGGGCTGCATCGCCTTGACCGCGAGCCGGGCGAACCCCTCGGGCCCGATGCTGATGACCACGTCGGGGAGCAGCTCGGCGTGGTGCGGTTCGAGGCCGACGGTGCGGGGGTAGCGGCGGGCCTCCGCCTCCGCCCGCTCGTGGAGGATCCCGGCGATCTGCTTGTAGGCGCGGTACTGGAGCAGTCGCGCGAACAGCAGGTCGCGCGCCTCCAGCAGGGCGAGGTCGGCCTCGTCCTCGACCTCGGCGGTGGGCAGCAGCCGGGCGGCCTTGAGGTCGAGCAGGGTGGCCGCGACGACGAGGAACTCCGTCGTCCGGTCCAGGTCCCAGTCGCTGCCCATGCCGCGGATGTGCGCCATGAACTCGTCGGTCACCTTGGACAGGGCGACCTCGGTGACGTCCAGCTTGTGCCGGGAGATCAGTTGCAGCAGCAGGTCGAAGGGCCCCTCGAAGTTCACCAGCCGCACGGTGAACACCCCGTCGCCGGCGGCCTCCGGCTCCCCCGCCGAGCGTTCCTCGCTCTCCGGGGCGCGCACCCCGGCGGGCTCCTCGGCCACGCCGGGCCCCGCGCTCCCGCCACCGGGCGCCCCGCCCTGCCGGGGGGCGGCGGATTCCGGCGTGGGTGCCTCGGCGGCGTCAGCGCCGGAGGGGCGCTGCCCGTCCGGCTCCCGCCGCGGGGCCTCCGGGGCCGTTCCCGAGTCCGCGTGCGGGTCCACCCGCGACGAAGACCCGCCCACCGCGGGCACCGTCGCGCCCACAGCGGCGACCTGGGGGCCGAGCGAGGGTGCCTCGGCGGGGACACGGGCGCCCGGCCCGGGCGCCTCGGCCGGGTCCGGCCGCGGGCCACCGGGAACCGGCCCCCGATCCGCCTGCGGGCCCCCCGGCGGCCGCGGAGTCACCAGCGCGTCCGCCGCCGCACCGGCGGCCTGGGGGCCCAGCGAGGGCGACTCCGCGGGGACACGAGGGCCCGGCCCGGGCGCCTCGGCCGGGTCCGGCCGCGGGCCACCGGGAACCGGCGCCCGATCCGCCTGCGGCCCCTCCGGCGGCCGGGGAGTCACCAGCGCGTCCGCCGCCGCACCGGCGGCCGGTTCGGGCGAGGGTGCCTCGGGGGTGGCCGGCGGCGGGGCCTCGGGCGTGGACCGCGGGCCCCGGCCGAGGGGGCGGCGGCGTCCGCGGGGGGTGTCGTACGCGGTCATAGCGGTCGCAGGCTACCTCCCGCGGCCCGCGGGACGGGGCTACCGGCCCCGCAGCCGCCGTACCAGGATGCTCGCGTCCCCGCGCTGCTCCAGGTCCGCCAGGACCACGGCGACGGCCTCGCGGACGATGCGGCCGCGGTCCACCGCGAGCCCGTGCTCGCCGCGCAGCACCAGGCGCGCGTGCTCCAGGTCCATCAGCTCCTCTGCGGAGACGTAGACCGTGATCTTCTCGTCGTGCCGTTCCCGTCCGCTGGGCCGCCGGTTCGCGCCGCGTCCGCGCCGGCGCGGCTGGGCCGCGGCGGGCGCACCGGCGCCCTCCGGTCCGGACGGGCGGCTCGGCGGGGCGCCCGCGCCGGGCACGGTCCCGCCG
>BNBP01000148.1 GCA_014656015.1 Streptomyces griseoaurantiacus
GAAGTGCTTCTTTCCTCGCAGCCAACAGGACCCTCAGCAAGTCCTATCGTTGCAGGTCAGGAGCACTTCCCGTCTTTTCGATCAACCCTCGGACAGGCGCCCTCGTGAAAGCGCGAGGTTAGGTATCTAGACGAGCGGCCGAGTGGTGTTGCTACGGTGGAGAGCCTAGCCATCCGAGAGGGCCGTGGACCGTGAGCACTGAACGCCCGCACTCCGTGAGCGTCGCCGGAGTCATCGTCGACGACCAGGGCCGGGCCCTGCTCATCGAGCGCCGCGACAACGGCCACTGGGAGCCCCCGGGCGGCGTCCTCGAACGCGAGGAGACCATTCCCGAGGCCCTCCAGCGCGAAGTCCTCGAAGAGACCGGCATCAAGATCGCGCTTCCCGCGACCCTCACCGGCGTCTACAAGAACATGACGGGCCTGATCGTCTCGCTGGTCTTCCGCTGCGAGGCCGCCGACGGCACACCCACCACCGGGGACGAGACCCGCGCACTGCGCTGGGCCACCCGCGAGGAAGTCACCGAACTCGCCGACGAGGCGTACGCGATCCGCGTCCTCGACGCACTCAACGCCACCACACCGCCGGCCGTCCGCGCCCACGACGGCGTGAAACTCGTCTAGCCCGTACCCGCTGCACATGGCGGCCTATCAGCACGAAGGAACTTGTATGCACGAGTATACGAGCACCGCACGGGTCTGGGGACTGTCTTGCCCAGGATTCCCCGAAGAGGTGAGCCGGGCCCGCCGCTGGACCCGCGACATCCTGCGCGGATCACCCCTGGCCGAGGACGCCGAACTGATCGTGAGCGAGCTGAGTGCCAACGCGATCCTCCACACGGCCAGCGGCCAGGACTGCGGCACCTTCCACCTGGCCCTCGCCGTCTCACCACAGGCGGTAGCCCTCTCAGTGACGGACGACGGCGGGACGAGCACCGTCCCCAAGGTCGAGCACCAGGACCACGACGCCGAACACGGCCGGGGCCTGGACATGGTCAGCGCACTGGCCCACCGGGTCATCGTCCACACCAGCCAGGCCGGCCACACGGTCACGGCCGAACTCTTCACGAATCCTCGGCCAGGAGCCCACCCGTGCTGACTACTCCCCACACAGATCTGCCGGACATGACCGGCACCCAGCCCCCGCCCTACCACTGCCAGGCCTACGCCTACCCCCTGAACGAAGTCCGCTCCATCCCCCTGGGCTCCCACAGCGCGGCAAGCCCACGCCTGGCCCTGCGCTGGTTACGCGAACGCACCTGGCACATCACAGACCAACTCGACCCCGCATACGCACAGCCAGGACTCCACTGGCTGACAGACCAGCCCGAACACGAACGCGCCCTCGCCTACCTCGCCGGCGGCACCGGCTACCAACTCACCCTCTACGACGACACCGCCCGCTACGTCCTCGCGATCTACCCCCCGGCGGCAAGCGCATGAAGGCACCGACCCGCGGCTACTGGTGCGAATGCTGGACCCAGGACATCAGGGGCCGGGAGCTCCCGGAACTCAAAGCATCCTTCGACGCCCACTCGGCACCACAAGCAGACCGATGGATCGCAGTCGCCCTCCGCACCATCTCACCGGCCCTCGACCCCGACGCCTCCAACGAGGCATGGGAATGGCTCCAGAACGGCCGCGCCGACACGAGACGAGCCCTGCACCGCATGCAGCCCTGCACGGTGACCATCACCCAAGCCCACACCCGCATCACATGGACGATCCACCCCGTGACCTTCCTGCCACTTGCCCACCGCCAGGGAGCGCCGCTCCCCGCATGCGCACACGAATTCGCACCGCGCTCCGACAACTAGAGGCCGTCTTCAAGCAGAGACGTGCAGCCCCTACCTTGCACTCATGCAGTGGGTGACCCTAGCCAGTGCAGTCGTAGGCGCGGTCATCGCGACCGCGTCCGCAGCCCTGCTCGATCGATCCCGTTGGAAGCGGGACCAGCACGACCAGCTCGTCGGAGTCCGACGCATGCTGTACGGCGACTACATCAAGTGCCTCTCTCAAGCCCGCAACACTTTTCGCAGCCTCGCCCGCAACGTGTCAGCGGAGGCGCCAGACAGAGAGCGGATCGCGCGAGACAGCTTCGCTCCCTGCTACGACGTGCGCTACCAGATGTCCATCACGGCTTCGAAAGAGGTCTTCGAAGCCTCAGAAGTCACCTTCAGACGACTGCGCGACATGCGCGACCTCACTGCCGCCGGCACCGTGCCGAGCGACGACGCCTACGCAGAGGGCCGAATGGCGTACGAGGAAGCACTAGGTCGACTGCGATCAGCCATGCGGCAGGACCTGGGCGCCGACCGAGCATCGCTCGCAGACTGAGTCACAACTTTCTCTACTGGTTCAAGCCGGCTGCGCTCCGCTCCGCCGGGCGCGCTCCCGGCTCCGCGCCGGGCGCCGCTCATGCCTTCGGCCCGCTCCGCCCGCGCTGCGCCGACGCGCGCCCACGAGGGGGAGGACGCCGACGATATGGGTTGGTCACCGTGGAGCCCGGCCACCGGTCAAGGACATGCCTCCGGCGGGGGCGCTCAGGCTCCGAGATGGAGGGGGCGCCGCTGGCGAGTGCCGGCCGAGTGTGGCGGGCGCGGGGAGCTCCCATCCCGCCTGCCATCGACCCAGGCAGAGCCGAGCAGACGCGGCCCAGGGGCGTCAAGGTCGTTCGTACAGTGGCGCGCTCCACCTTGACGCCCCTGAACCACGCCCGCTCCACGGTGTGTGGGCCGACGGCAGACGGGATGGGAGCTAACCTCGCGCTTTCACGAGGGCGCCTGTCCGAGGGTTGATCGAAAAGACGGGAAGTGCTCCTGACCTGCAACGATAGGACTTGCTGAGGGTCCTGTTGGCTGCGAGGAAAGAAGCACTTCC
>BNBP01000149.1 GCA_014656015.1 Streptomyces griseoaurantiacus
AGGCGGCTGCGGAAGCACCCGCACTGGGGCTACCTGACGCCGCTGGAGATCAGGCAGCGACACGAGCAAGGACACGCCCTCGCGGCGTAAGCATGGAGTGTCCAGCCTCACGGGGAAAGTTCAATGGCTTTGATCAGGGAATATCGTTCAGTCTCATCCGACTCACAGAAGCTCCATGGGCCGGTGGTCTGTGGGCATCGCACCTTCACGGTAGATGGGCGACGCATCCTGCAACTCGACACTTACGGTTCCACGGAGCGCGTGATTCCCGACAAGATCAGCCAGAGCATCCAGCTCGACGCCGAATCGGCGCGCGAGCTACTGCAGCTCATCACGGACGCGTTTCCGGATCTCGCTCACTGACGACCGTCCGACCCCGCGCTACGCGATGGCAAGCACCAACTCCCATGCCTGAGCCTTGACGAGGCCTGACGCGCAGAATCCCGCACCTCGCGACACACGTCACGCCGGTGCGGGATTCCCACGTCACCTTCAACGCGCTAGTTCCGCCTCCGCCTCGAAGTGAGCCTGAGCGCGATCCAACACATCATCTGGTTCACGCCCATGCGCACGAAGCCAGTGGAGGAGATCGGTGATGACAACGATCGCTGTCTCTTCCGCAACCGTCACACCCAATCGCCCAGAGCCCGCGACGGATAGCGGTAGCGAGGTGCACGCGTAGAGCCCGAGTACGTCCGTCGCTCGCGCCACTCGAGGTGACACCGTGTGCACGCTGCGCGCGGGCGGACTCGTCGACAGTTCGCACCACGTCGACTTGCGGTCGGCGGTGAGGTCCACACCCCAACGCTCGGCAATCGCATTGACCAAGGCCATACCTCGCCCGCCCTCAGCCTCGTCGCCCGCCTCGGTGAGCACTGGAAGAGCGCGGCAGTCCGGGTCGTGAACCTCGATGCGCAGGCGAGTACCGCCCATCGAGACAGCTAGCGTCGTTGGGGTCCCAGGCCCCACGTGCTTGATGACGTTGGCCACGAGTTCGCTGACACACAACTGGGCCGCGTCAGTCAGCTCTTGCACGTCCCAGAGCTCCAAGTGCAGCCGCAGCATGTGGCGTAGTGCCGCGACTTCTTCCGCTTCTGCTGAGAAGGGCAGCTTCCACGCCCGCCTCGCTCTTTCAACGGCGCTGTCCAAAGTGTCGTCCACTCCCTCATCGTCTCGACTCGAACGCCTAGCGCGTTCTGTAACCTGCTGACGACTAAGAGTTGCACTGAGACTTCCAAAATGGAACTCTCATCACTCGCTCGAAGGAGCGCGATCGCTGAACACGCGCCCCCAGCGCACGCCACCTTGCCGTCCCTCGGGGCGGGCACAACGATCTACCGCATCGATACGAAAGGCCGCAGGCATGGCAGTAGGACCGACGACCCGCAGGCGCCAACTCGGCGCAGACCTGCGACGACTTCGCGAACGGAAGGGGCTGACCCTGGAGGAGGCCGGGGCTGCGGTTGGCATCTCCAAGGCAACACTCAGCCGCTACGAGACAAAGGAGGGAACGGTCAAGTGGCCGGCCGTAGACGCCTTGTGCCGCGAGTACGGCGCGACAGATGAGGAGCGCTCAGCACTGGTCGAGCTGGCTAAAGGCGCGAAGATTCAAGGCTGGTGGCGATCCCTCGCCGACCCGATTCCCGAGTCCATGAACCTCATGCTGACGCTCGAAGACGAGGTTGCGCGCGAGGATCACTACGCGTGCATGTACGTGCCTGGGCTACTCCAGACTCGCGCCTACGCCGAAGCCGTACACCGGGCCTCGGAGGCGCAATGTGAAGAGCGCGAAGTACAACACATGGTTGACATTCGCATGAAGCGCCAGGAGCTGCTGGACCGCAAGGACCCACCACACATCTGGTGCGTGATCGACGAGGCAGCGATCCGCCGCCGGGTGGGAGGCAGGAATATCATGCATGACCAGTTGGAACATCTACTCGCGTCATCTACGCGCCCGAACATCACAGTGCAGGTGCTGCCGTTCGCGCGTGGCGCTCATGCAGCCGCCGTCGGCAGCTTTGCTGTACTACGAGGACAAGCACCCGAACTAGATGTGGTCTACGTGGACATCCTCGGGGGTGGCCTTTTCATGGAGAAACCACGGGAATTGGAGCGCTATAAATTGGCGTTCGAATATCTTAGCGCACAAGCGCTAGACCTTGAATCATCTGTCGAGCTGATCAAAAAGGTCGCGAAATCTACCCACGGAAGGTGTCATGACTGAGAACACGAACTACTCCTGGATTAAGTCCTCTTACAGCGGAGGCAGCGGAACCGAATGCATTGAATGTGCAGCTACCGCCCGGAGGACCCTCATACGCGACTCAAAGTGGAGAAACGGGCCAGTCATCGCAGTCCGGACCAGCACCTGGAATTTCTTCCTGCGGACGGTCAAGGCGCAATAATCTCCTGGCCAATCGCAGGAAAACAGCGTGTGACCAATGAAACATCGAAGGGAAGGAACCCTGCGAGGAGCCGAATCGAATTCCGCGCCTCGCAGGCACCCTCTCGGAGCCTCAAAGCTTAGACATAAGAATGTCTAGATCCCGGAAACCTTGCAGAATCTGCCGCACCGTCTTGAGTTCATGCTGCGGATCTGGCTGCACTTGCATCTTGGCAGTTTTATGCGCAGCTTCACCCCGGGACGTAGCCCATGCGTCGGTTATACCGATCCACGCAGGGTCTATGTCACTGTCCGCAATCCCTATCGCAACTACTGACCTTGAATGCGTGATGTCGTCATGGTGGCTGGCGGCGGAGGCCGGTGCCGGTGAGGCAGCCGTCGAGGACGTCGGGGCGGTACTGGAGCTGGCGTAGGCCGCGCCGGACCGCGGTGA
>BNBP01000150.1 GCA_014656015.1 Streptomyces griseoaurantiacus
TTTTCCTGATGGGCTTCGGCGGGGACTTCGCGTTGGGTGGGAGCCTCGCATGTGCTACTGGCGTAGGTTGCCTCATCGGAGCCCCCGTCGCCGTAACCGGTCTGGGGGTAGCCAGCATTGGTGTTGCCGGTGCGGGCGACGGGATCAGCCGCATCAACGACGGGCTAGGGAAGGCTCTCAGGGAGGCGAAGGCGGAGTCTTCGGGTTCGTCTGCGGCTGGGCGGACCTTCACGTCCGATGACCCACTCGTGGGGGACGTGGCCACTTCCATTGATGCAAAATATCCGGGCTTGGTTGAAGACGTCAACGTTCCTGCTAGTCGACCCGATGGGTCTACGCTGACTGACTTTGACATAGAGTTGAAGAACGCGGTGATACAGGTCAAGGCCGGACCGGGTAAAGGGGCAGGCAGTCAGGTGTCGCGAACGCAAGAAGGGACCGATAAGCCGGTCATCGTTTATGGGCCGAAATTGCGGCCGAGTGTCGTCAGGGAAGTCAATAATCGAGGTGGCATAGGAGTTACCTCGATGGATGATCTTTTGAAGGTGATAGCCCCGTGAAAACGATGATCGTCTGCGTTCCGTGCGGAGTGACGCTTGAGCAGGTTTGCGGCGAGTTGTTGGCGGCAGGATATGACGTCGACTCCGTGAAACATCGGCTGACTGTGTCCGGGGTGAATTTACTTGCATGGATTGAAGTGGATGTTGACGGTGAACTGGAAAGGGAGTATGAGCCGAACGAGCGTACCCTTATTGAAGGAATTGTAGGGAAATGGCGTGCTTTTATGATCGATTACCGTTCCCTTGAATCGGCTGACGCGGTGATTGCTATCATTTCCCACAAGTGGCCTTGCACTGTGGACAATGATGATGATTTTTTGGGGGCGGCGGAGGTGTACCTTTCGCGTTACCGATAGAGGGTCCTGCTCTTCCGGGTGTGTGGGGCCTGTGTGGCCAGGGTCTTTGAGAAGTGCCGAAGTGGGGGTTCGCCTGCTGAGCGCTGGATGTGACGGCTTGTCGACTTCTGCCGGGCAGGGCCCCTGGACGCAGAACAGGCATGGCCGCCGGTGATCATGTGGGTGTCGAGTCCGTATGAGTACCGAGCGAGTCCATGCCTGCGCGCCCATCTTCCCGTATGCCCTCATGCCTCCAGCAATTGGGGGACACCTCTGGCTCCGCCCCGCCTGAAACAGTCGCTGACTTGCGGAATCATCTGGCCGCAGTGCCTGACCCACGGTCCCGTCGCGGCATCCGTCACTCGTGGACGGCACTGCTCACTGCCGCGGCCGCCGCCGTTCTGGCCGGTGCCGCCTCGGCCACGGCGATCGGAGAATGGGTCGCTGGCGCCCCGCAGCGCGTCCTGGCCCTGCTCGGGTTCCGGCCCGACCCGCTGACCGGCCTCATCCGGCCGCCCCATGCCACGACCATCCGTCTCGTCCTGGCCGCCGCGGACGGCGACGCCCTCGACCGCGCCATCGGCGACTTCCTCCTGGAGCGCCAGACCCCGGCCCCGGGACGACGAGTCATCGCTGTCGACGGCAAGACACTCTGCGGCTCCCGCACCGCTGGCCGGCCTGTCACCGTCCTGATCGCCGCGATGACTCACAGCGGCCAGGTCCTCGCCCAACGGCAGGTCGGCGGCAAGAGTAACGAGATCCCCGCGTTCGCTCCGCTCCTGGACGGCATCGATCTCACCGGCGTGGTTGTCACCGCGGATGCCCTGCACCCCCAGCACGACCACGCCACCTACCTGCTCGAACGCGGGGCCCACTACCTGGCCGTGGTGAAGCGGAACCACCCCGGGCTGCACGAGAAGGTCCGGGGTTTGCCCTGGAGAGACATCCGCCTGGACCACTACGAACGCGGCCGGGGCCACAACCACGACGAGATCCGCCGTCTCAAGACGGCCACGTTCGCTCACCTCGACTACCCGCACGCCCGCCAAGCTCTCCAAGTCGTGCGCTGGCGAAGGGACCTGGGCACGGGCATGTTGACGATCGAGCGGATCTACCTGGTCACGAGCCTGCCGCCCGGTGCGGCCACCGGCAGCGAACTCGCCGCCTGGATCCGCGGCCACTGGCGGATCGAGAACCAGCTCCATCACGTCCGCGACCGCACCTTCCACGAGGACGCCTCGAAGATCCGCACGCGCCGCCTGCCCCGCGTCATGGCCGGCCTGCGCAACCTCGCCATCGGCGTCCACCGCCAGGACGGCCACACCAACATCGCAGCCGCTCTCCGCCGCACCGTCCGCGACCACCTACGGCCCCTCACCACTCTCGGCCTGGCATGACGAACCCGGACACAAGATCACTTCTCAAAGACCCTGCCTCTACGGCCCCGCCGGTGACCTGCTGCTCCGTAGGGCCAAGGGGGACGGCGACACCATCCTCTACCTGGGGTGCAACACCGAGGTTCGCCTGACCGCGAAGGGTACGACGAAGGCCCTTTC
>BNBP01000151.1 GCA_014656015.1 Streptomyces griseoaurantiacus
TGGACTCGACATCCGCGAGCTACCAAGAGGCCCTTCCTTCATGCACCTGCCCCGGACAACTCACCCGAACCAGGCCCCCGTTCGAACCTGTCCGACCGCGCGAGCGGATAGAGAACAGGCAGTTAGGGTGTGGCTCCACGCCCTGAGAGAACGGAAGGAGGCGAGTGCCGTGCGTTTCACACCTTTCCAGCGCTCCCTCCTTCCGCTGTCCTTGCGTGGTTCGTGAGTTCTGACCGGGAGCGCTCCAAGCAGCCTGTATCCCGGAGGAATTCCATGACCGATCCGGTCATCCGCGCGCTCTCCGCGAGCGACGCTCATCTCTTCGACGCACTCCCCGACCCCCTGGGCGCCCGTGAAGGCCATCGGCGTACCCGGTTCCGCCCCGACTGGAAGCGCGTCGCCCTTCGCGACGGCGAGGTCGTCGCACGTGGCGCGTGGTGGGGCGGCCCCGACGACTCGGAGCCCGTCAACATCAACTGGTTCGACGTGGCCGAGGGCGAGGAGGAGGCCGGGGCCGAACTCCTGCGCTCCGCTCCCTGGCAGGTCGAACTCGAGATCAACCTGCCCGGTGGCTGGCGGGAGAAGACCGGCCTGCGCGCCGCCGCCGAGGCGCGCTTCGCCGCCGCACGAGCCGCGGGGTACGCACTCCTGGTGGAGCGCTTCCTGTACCGCTGGACCCCGCGGCGAGGTCTGCCCGAGCGGCCCGAACGCCTGCGCTTCAGCGCCGAACCCGACGACACCGTGTTCTTCGACGCGTTGCGCCGCATCCATTCAGTGACCCTGGACGCCCACGCGCTCAGGGCTGTCGAGGAGGGCGGCCTCGACCGGGCAGCCCAGGACGAACTCGACTTCTTCCACTGGTGCCCCTCCCCACGGGAGTGGTGGCGGATCGCGCACACTCCGGAAGGCGACCTGGTCGGCATTCACATCCCGGCCCACAATCCCTCCGGCCCGACCATCGGCTTCATCGGAGTCGTCCCGGAACAGCGCGGTCACGGCTACGCCTACGACCTCCTCGCGGACTGCACCCACCTCCTCGTCGAGCAGGGCGCGGAGTTCATCGGCGGAGCGACGGACCAGGGCAACTTCCCCATGGCCGCGAACTTCTCCAAGGCCGGCTTCCCCGTCATCGCCGAACGCATCAACTTCCACCCGGCGGGCTGAACTGCCGAGGTGTGTTGATCACGGGCGTCGTTGACGGTCGTGATCAACACACCTCGGCAGACTCATCTTCCTGTCCGGCAGTGGGGTACTGATGCAGCGCACCGCCGGCGCCTGGAGTCCGGATACCTTCGCCGAGGACGACCCGTTCCTTCCCGAGCCACTGGCAGGCTCCCGCAAGGCCGCCGAGGACACCGTCCTGGCCGCCGTAGCCCACGGCACGCGCGCGATGGTCGTCCGCCCCGGCCTGATCTGGGGACCTGGCGACCACGGCCACATGTCGATGATCTACCAGTCCGTCGCCGTGGTCGGGGCTGCTGCCTATATCGGCAACGGGCTGGCCACCTACAGCCATGTCCACATCGACGATGTGACCCGGTTGTTCGGCCTCGCACTGGCCAGGGGCAGGTCGGGCGGGCTCTACCATGCGGTGGCTGGCGAGACGCCCAACCGGTGGATCGCGGAGAGAGTCGCCCAAGACCTCGGCGTCAAGGCGCGCAGCGTCACGCTCGAGGAAGCCGAACAGGTGTGGGGGCCGTTCGGCGCCCTCATCATGGCCGCCTCGAGCCGCATCCGTGCCGTCGCCGCCCACCGGGAACTGGGTTGGCAGCCTCAACACGCCGACATGCTCACCATGATCGGCGACCAGCGGCTGCGAGCCCTCGCCTCCCCCAGTCCCTGACTCATCCGCAGAACATCCCAGCGATGAAAGGAAATGTGCAGTGAACACAACCGACTGGCTACCCGACGGCTTCACCATCAAGCGCACCGCCACCAACGACACACACCTCTCGGTAGCGGTCGCAGGCAGCGGGCCTGTCCTGGTCCTCCTCCACGGCTGGCCCCAAACCTCCCGCGCCTGGGCACGGGTCATGCCGGCCCTGGCCCGCGCCCACACAGTCGTCGTCCCCGATCTGCGCGGCACCGGAGACAGCGACCGCCCCGCAGACGGCTACGCCAAGACCAACCAGGCCGACGACATCCGAGGCGCCCTCCACGCCCTGAACCTGACTGCCTGTTCTCTATCCGCTCGCGCGGTCGGACAGGTTCGAACGGGGGCCTGGTTCGGGTGAGTTGTCCGGGGCAGGTGCATGAAGGAAGGGCCTCTTGGTAGCTCGCGGATGTCGAGTCCA
>BNBP01000152.1 GCA_014656015.1 Streptomyces griseoaurantiacus
CCGGCGCCTCGGCCTCGGGGGACGGGTCCGGGGCGGCGGCCGGACCCGCCTCGGCCCCGGGGTCCTGGTGCGGCCGGGGCGCGGCCCGGTCCGGGGCGGCGTAGGGCTCCGGGTGGGCGGGGCCGTCCTGCGCGGCGTAGGGGTCCGCGCCCGCGGGGTCCCCGGCGTAGGCGGAGTCGGGCCGCTCCTCGGGGTGGGCCGGTGCGGCGGTCCTGGACGGGTCCTGGAGGGCCTGAGGGGGCTCCGGCGCACTCGCGGGACCCTCCGGCGCGTACGACCCGTCGAACGGGCCGCCAGGGGCCTCGGCGGGCCGCTCCCCGGACTCCGGGGGCGCCCAGGGCGCGGCGGCGCCGCCGGGCAGGGTCGGGGGCGGGGTGCCGCCCCACTGCTCGACCAGGGACGACGTGGTGAACTCGCCCGATTCGTCCGGCAGATCGCCCCCGGCGACGGGGATCGACCACTCGCCGGTGACGTCGTGCCCCGGGCCGGGGCCGCCCTGGGCGGCGCCCTGGTGCGCGGGGTCCTCGAATGCCCACTGCCCGGTGGACTGCGGGTGGTAGGCGAAGCCGTGCCCGCTCGTGTCGCCGCCACCCTGCTGCCCCCGCGGGTCGTGCCCGGGGTCCCCGTACGGCTGCCCCTGCTGCGGGTGCCGCGCGTACCGGGGGTCCGCGCCCGGGGCCGCCTCGGGCCAGCCCGCGCCCTCGGCGGGCGCGCCCCATTCGCCGTGCGGTCCCGCCTCGCCCTGCTGCGGGGCCGGCGTGATGGACGGCGGCACGTAGCCGTGGCCGGGCGCGGCGAGCGGGGTGTGCGAGGCGAGCAGGGCGTCGATGCCGCCCTCGGGGAGCTGGACGAAGGTGGTGGCACCGTCGTCGTAGTCGCCCTGGGGCAGCGGCTCCCAGGAGCCCTGGGGGGCCTCCCGGCGCCGCTCCTCCCCGTGCTGTTCCTCGGTCACGACAGTGCCCTCCCCAGTGCTCGCCGGGCCAGCGCGGCCACGGTGCGCCGCAGGTGCAGTACGGCGGGCGGCAGCTGCTCCACGGTGCCGTCCTCGGCCGGGACGGCGTCGGGGATGCAGGCCGCGGCGACGTAGTCCCCGAAGGCGCTCAGCGCCTCGGGGACGAGCGCGCGGTTGTTGTCCCAGTCGATGAGCTGGGCGACCCAGTGCTCGGCGTCCAGGGGGCGCAGCGGCATCGGGGCGATGGCGCCCACCGCGCAGCGCACCCCGCGCCGGGCGGGGTCGAGGACCAGGGCGACGGAGGCGACGGCGCGGCCGGGGCCGGTGCGCCCGGTGGCCTTGAGGAAGACCTGGGGTGCGTGCAGCAGCGGTACGCGCACGTAGCCGATGAGTTCGCCCGCGCCGAGCATCTCCATCCCGGCCAGCAGGTGCGAGACCGGGATCTCGCGGCGGGCGCCGCCCTGGCCCGCGATGACGAGCGTCGCCTCCAGCGCGGCGAGGACGGGCAGCGCGTCCCCGGTGGGGGCGGCGGAGGCGATGTTGCCGCCGAGTGTGCCCGCGTTGCGGATGTGCGGGGGGCCGGCCGCGCGGGCCGCCGCGGCGAGGGCGGGGATGAGCGCGGCGAAGTCGGGGCGGCCCATGCGGGCGTGGGTGAGTCCGGCGCCGAGGAGGGCGTGGCCGTCCTGGTACTGCCAGCCCCGGATCTCGCTGATGCGGCCGAGTCCGACGAGGGCGGCGGGGCGCAACTGCCCGGAGTTGACCGCCGCCATGAGGTCCGTACCGCCCGCCACGGGCACTGCGGCGGGCGTGGCGGAGAGTGCCGCCACGGCCTCGTCCAGCGACCCGGGCAGCGTCACGGCCTGCGCCGCCTGCGGTGCGTGCGTGGTCAAACCGGCTGCCCCTTCCCGCTGCCCCACCTGGTCCTGCCTGTGCTGCCGTACGGTACGTGCTGACAGGGCGGACGTGGCAACTCTGGCACATTCTCGCGGGGGCCGGATGCGGGGGTCCGCTAGGGGGCGTTCGCCCCTCCGGTGGGCAGTTGGGTGGATTTGGCCGGTCATTACGGGTCGGTGTGGATTGGGGTCGTTCGGCGGCCTTGGGCGGGTGTGGGAGGCGGGCGCGGGGCGCGCGGGGGTACGGGTTTCGGCCGCGGGGAGCCGGGGACTCCGTCCCGTCCGGCCGGACAGGCGGGACTTTCGGAACACGCCCTAGCTGTACTGACCCGTGAGGTTGGGGACGCGGCTGGCGGGTGGTTGGCCCTCGAGCGCGGTGTGTCCGCGGTGGTGATTGTAGGTGTGGAGCCAGGCGGTGTAGGCGTCGCGTCGCTCGGCTTCGC
>BNBP01000153.1 GCA_014656015.1 Streptomyces griseoaurantiacus
GCCCCGCGGGGCCGCCGCGCGCTGCACGACGGGGCGGGCGGCCGCCGGGTGCGGGTACTCCGGGTGCGCGGTGGGCCGGACGGCCGGACCCGGGACGGCGGCCCCGGGGAGCGCGGACGGCAGGGCGCCGGGCGCGGGTGCGACGGGGCCGCCCGCCGCGGGCCGGTCCGCGGGCGCCCCGGGTCCGGTGGCTGCGGTTCGCTGCACCACGGGCACCGAGACCGCGCCGAGCACGGCACCGGGACGCGGCACGTCGATGCGCCGGACCACGGGGAGGCCGCCGGGGGACGCGGCATCGCCACGGGCGGGGGTGGGGAGCGCGGGGGCGGCCGCGCGGGTTCCGGGGCCCTGGGGGGTGGCGGCGCCGGGGCGGGTGACCGCGGCGCGTTGGACGGCCTGGTGGTGGAGGGTCGTGGGGGCGGAGGGCTGCGAGCCGCCGCTCGTGGGGGTCTCCGTGTCGGGGCGGGCGACGGTGGTCCGCCGGACGACGGGGAGCACGCCCGGGGCCACGTCGCCGAGACCGGAGACCGCGGGGGCGCCGGGCCGGAGGCCGACGGTCGTGGGGTGGTGCGCGGAGGTGTCCCTGCCGGTGCGCGCGGCTTCCGCTCGCTGGACGACGGGGGGTGTGGTGGTGGAGAGGGGGGTGGCCGGTGTGGATGTGGGTGTGGGGGCCGTGCCGGGGCGGGGTGCGACGGGCCGGGGGTCGCCGGTCGTGGGGTGGTCGGCCGGGGTGCGAGGGGCTTCCGCCCGCTGGACGACTGGGGGTGTGACGGCGGAACGGGGGGCGGTCGGTGCGGACTTGGGTGTGGGGGCCGTGCTGGGGCCGGGTGCGACGGGCCGGGGGTCGCCGGTCGTGGGGTGGTCGGCCGGGGTGCGAGGGGCTTCCGCTCGCTGGACGACGGGGGGTGTGGTGGTGGAGAGGGGGGTGGCCGGTGTGGGCGTGGGGGCCGTGTTGGGGCCGGGCCTGCTGGGCCGGGGGCCGCCCGTGGTGGGGTGGTCGGCCGGGGTGCGAGGGGCTTCCGCCCGCTGGACGACCGGGGGTGTGACGGCGGAACTGGCGGCTGCCGGTGCGGACTTGGGGGTGGTGGACCGGTCCTCGCCGCTTGCGGGACGGCGTGCGTGGGTCTCCGTGCCGGCGCGGGTGGCCTTCGCCCGCTGCACGACCGGGGCCGCGTCGGTGGAACGGGGCCCGGCGGGAGCGGAGTTGGGCGCGGGCGCCGAACCGGGCGCCGAACCGGGGCCGGAGGTGGTGGGTGTGGTGGGCCGGGGGCCGGGGGGCGTGGGGTGGTGCGCGGAGGTGTCCGTGCCGGTGCGGGTGGCCTTCGCCCGTTGGACGACCGGAGCGCCGGCCTCGGCGGAACGGGGCGCGGCCGGGCCCGGGTCGGGCGCGGGCGTCGTGTCGCGGGGCGTCGGGCGGGTCACCGGTACGGGACCTGCGGGACCGGAGGCCGGGGGGCGGGTCGCGGGCCCCGCGCTCGCCACCGGGCGCACCACGGGGACCGCACCGGTGTCCCGGCCGTCGGACGCCGTCGCCCGTTGCACCACGGGAGGCGTGGTGCTCGCGCCGCTGTCCGGACCGGGGGCCGTGGGGCTGCTCGCGCCGGTGTGCGGGGGCGGCGTCGTCCGCCGGCCGGGCGGGGTGGCGGACCGCCCGCTCCCGGGAACGGCGGACCCGGCGGCCTCGGGCCGGGCTCCGGGCGTGCGGGGACCGGCGGGGGCCGGGGCTTCGGCCCGGCCCGGCGTCGCCCGCTGCACCGCGGGCGTTCCACCGTCCGCACGTCCGCCCGCGGGCGGCACGGCGGTGTCGCCCGGACCGTCTGTCGTACGGCGGCTCGCGGGCGTGCCCGCACCGGCGGGCCCCACGGACACACCAAGGACTACTTCGACCGCCAGATCCACGCCCTCGCAAACGCCCTCGGCTTCCGCACGGACATCCC
>BNBP01000154.1 GCA_014656015.1 Streptomyces griseoaurantiacus
GGCCGATGCCCGGCCTCGGCGGGCGGCGGCGCGGGCGCGGGCCATCGCACGGGGCGCGAGGCGCTCCGCCACGCGCCCACCCACATGGCGGGACCACAGCGCCCACATCGCGAGACCGGGCCCCGGGTCGTCGGCCGCGTGCCAGGCCAGCTCGCGGCCCTGCGGCGGGCGCCGCAGCGCGGTCAGCGGGGCGTAGTTCTCCACGACGAAGCCCCTCCCGGGGCGGGGCGCGGGCGCGGGCAGCGCACGGTCCGTCAGGTCCAGGTGCAGCGCGCGGACGACGTCCAGCCCGGAGGCGTCCGTGAACAGCCGGAACTGCGCCCCGGGGCGGGGATTGAAGTCGAGCAGGTGGTAGGCGCCCGTGCGGGCCTCACGGCGGAAGTCCAGGTCGAGGATGCCCCGGTAGCCCAGGGCACCGACCAGCCGCTCCGCCAGCGCCGTCACCGGCGGGTTGACCGTCCACTCCCCGGCCGCGGTCAGCCCCGCCCCGCGCGGCCAGGAGCGGTGCTTGCGCCCGGGGCCGCCCGCGCGCAGCGTGCCCTGCCGGTCGGCGTAGCCGTGGAAGAACCAGTCGCGGTCGGGCCCCGGCGGCAGGAACGCCTGGAGCAGCAGCCTGCTGCCCGCCTCCGCCGCGCGCGCGTACAGCTCCCCCGCCTCCCGCGCCGAGCGCAGCACCACCGTGCTCCGCAGCCCGGCCCCGGGCGGCAGCAGCCAGGGACGGCTCCACTTGGCCACCACCGGGAGCCCCAGCCGCTCCGCCCCGGCGACCGCCTCGGCGGCGCTGTCGGGGACGAGGGTGAGCGGGTGCGGCACGCCCACCCGGGCGCACAGTCCGGCCAGTTCGGCCTTGTCCGCGACCTCTTCGGCGAGCGCCCCGGACCCCGGGGGCAGCAGGAAGGCGGGGGCGAGCCGTTCCCGTAGCCGGCTCACCGCGATCGCCCCCGCGTCGTCCATCGCGATCAGCACGGCGGGCCGGCCGATCCGCGCGGCGACCCGGTGCAGCACGGCGGCGACGTCGGCGGGACGGGCGCCGGGCGCCGGCGGCGGATGCAGCCGGCCGAGGAACCGGGAGCCGCGCACCGGACTGGCGGCGCAGTCGGCGACCAGGTGCACCTCCACTCCCGCCCGGCCGAGCGAGCGCACCGCGCCCAGCGTTCCGTGGTGGAAGGGATTCCGGTCGATCCGCAGCAGAACTGCGGGGACCCGGATGTCGAGCAGCGGCACGGTGACTTTCCTTCGGATTCGTCGGCTCGAGCACGGGCAGGAGCGGGGACATCGGCGCCCGCGTCGGTGCCGGCGTCGGTGGAATTCCTCGGCGGTACGTCCGACGCGATCTTTCGGCGCCTCTCCCGGTGCTTCTCCCGGTCGTTGCCCCGGTCGTTCTCTCAACGTGTCGCGCGGACTTCTTTCGGGCCGGTTCACCCGTGCGAGCGACAACGCCACCCGAAGGCCGGAACCACAGTTGGTGAGACGGGTATTCATATGACTGAGTGTCAGTAAGCGAAATCCGCCGAATGGACACCGGCGGGGCGCGGCCGGCCTTCGGGCCGGGGCGGGAACGACGCATCGGAAACAGGAGCGTGCATGGGCGTACGACGACAGGGACGGGCGTGCACGGGCGGACAGCGGCGAGGGCCCCGCCTCCGGAGGCCGGTGCTGCTCGCGGTGGCGGTGGCCGCGTCGGTCACCCTCGCCGCGGTGCCCTGCCACGCCGTGGACACGACCGATCCGCCGCCCCAGGCGGCCGCCACTCCGCCGCCGCCCGCCGCCGGCGTGCTCGCCCCCGTCGCGGCGCCGGCGCCCGTGCCGCGCTCCCGCCCGTACGGCTCTCCCGGCTCTCGCGGATCCACCGGCCGGCCCGTCTGTCCC
>BNBP01000155.1 GCA_014656015.1 Streptomyces griseoaurantiacus
AAGGTGCGGCTGGATCACCTCCTTTCTAAGGAGCACTTCTAGGCTGTTTCGGCAGTCCAGAGGCCAGTACATCGGCGAATGTCCGGTGCTGGTTGCTCATGGGTGGAACGTTGACTACTCGGCCGGATGTTCGGGTCGGAGGCTGTTAGTACTGCTCTTCGGAGTGTGGAACGCATGATCTTCGGACGGGTTCTGGTCGGGCACGCTGTTGGGTGTCTGAGGGCATGGCCGTGAGGCTGGGTCTTCGGGATGCCGGCCCCAGTGAACTCGCCCCTGTCGGGGTGGGGTGGTGGGTGGTTGGTCGTTGTTTGAGAACTGCACAGTGGACGCGAGCATCTGTGGCCAAGTTTTTAAGGGCGCACGGTGGATGCCTTGGCACCAGGAACCGATGAAGGACGTGGGAGGCGGAAACCCGGCAGTCGTCATGGGCTGTCACCCGCTGCTGAACACATAGGCAGTGTGGAGGGAACGCGGGGAAGTGAAACATCTCAGTACCCGCAGGAAGAGAAAACAACCGTGATTCCGGGAGTAGTGGCGAGCGAAACCGGATGAGGCCAAACCGTATGCGTGTGAGACCCGGCAGGGGTTGCGTGTGCGGGGTTGTGGGATCTCTCTTTTACGGTCTGCCGGCCGTGAGACGAGTCAGAAACCGTTGATGTAGGCGAAGGACATGCGAAAGGTCCGGCGTAGAGGGTAAGACCCCCGTAGTCGAAACATCAGCGGCTCGTTTGAGAGACACCCAAGTAGCACGGGGCCCGAGAAATCCCGTGTGAATCTGGCGGGACCACCCGCTAAGCCTAAATATTCCCTGGTGACCGATAGCGGATAGTACCGTGAGGGAATGGTGAAAAGTACCGCGGGAGCGGAGTGAAATAGTACCTGAAACCGTGTGCCTACAAGCCGTGGGAGCGTCGGAGCAAGGCTTGCCTTGTTCTCGTGACTGCGTGCCTTTTGAAGAATGAGCCTGCGAGTTTGCGGTGTGTTGCGAGGTTAACCCGGGTGGGGTAGCCGTAGCGAAAGCGAGTCCGAACAGGGCGTTTGAGTAGCACGCTCAAGACCCGAAGCGGAGTGATCTAGCCATGGGCAGGTTGAAGCGGCTGTAAGAGGTCGTGGAGGACCGAACCCACCAGGGTTGAAAACCTGGGGGATGACCTGTGGTTAGGGGTGAAAGGCCAATCAAACTCCGTGATAGCTGGTTCTCCCCGAAATGCATTTAGGTGCAGCGTCGTGTGTTTCTTGCCGGAGGTAGAGCACTGGATAGGCGATGGGCCCTACCGGGTTACTGACCTTAGCCAAACTCCGAATGCCGGTAAGTGAGAGCGCGGCAGTGAGACTGTGGGGGATAAGCTCCATGGTCGAGAGGGAAACAGCCCAGAGCATCGACTAAGGCCCCTAAGCGTACGCTAAGTGGGAAAGGATGTGGAGTCGCAGAGACAACCAGGAGGTTGGCTTAGAAGCAGCCACCCTTGAAAGAGTGCGTAATAGCTCACTGGTCTAGTGATTCCGCGCCGACAATGTAGCGGGGCTCAAGCGTACCGCCGAAGTCGTGTCATTGCAGCATGTACTCCCAACGGAGGCTGTGATGGGTAGGGGAGCGTCGTCTGCCGGGTGAAGCAGCCGCGTAAGCGAGTTGTGGACGGTTGACGAGTGAGAATGCAGGCATGAGTAGCGATTCACACGTGGGAAACGTGTGCGCCGATTGACTAAGGGTTCCTGGGTCAAGCTGATCTGCCCAGGGTAAGTCGGGACCTAAGGCGAGGCCGACAGGCGTAGTCGATGGATAACCGGTTGATATTCCGGTACCCGCTGTGAAGCGTCAAACATCGAGCATCGTGATGCTAAGGCCGTGAAACCGCC
>BNBP01000157.1 GCA_014656015.1 Streptomyces griseoaurantiacus
GGAGTGGTGGAGCCGCCGGCCCAAGCGGTTAGTAGGTGAGTGATGGGGTGACGCAGGAAGGTAGTCCATCCCGGGCGGTGGTTGTCCCGGGGTAAGGGTGTAGGCCGGACGGTAGGTAAATCCGCCGTTCATCAAGGCTGAGACCTGATGCCGAGCCGATTGTGGTGAAGTGGATGATCCTATGCTGTCGAGAAAAGCCTCTAGCGAGTTTCATGGCGGCCCGTACCCTAAACCGACTCAGGTGGTCTGGTAGAGAATACCGAGGCGTTCGGGTGAACTATGGTTAAGGAACTCGGCAAAATGCCCCCGTAACTTCGGGAGAAGGGGGGCCATGTCTGCCAGCGAGAAGCGACTGTTTACTAAAAACACAGGTCCGTGCGAAGCCGTAAGGCGATGTATACGGACTGACGCCTGCCCGGTGCTGGAACGTTAAGGGGACCGGTTAGTCACTCTTCGGGGTGGCGAAGCTGAGAACTTAAGCGCCAGTAAACGGCGGTGGTAACTATAACCATCCTAAGGTAGCGAAATTCCTTGTCGGGTAAGTTCCGACCTGCACGAATGGCGTAACGACTTCTCGACTGTCTCAACCATAGGCCCGGTGAAATTGCACTACGAGTAAAGATGCTCGTTTCGCGCAGCAGGACGGAAAGACCCCGGGACCTTTACTACAGTTTGATATTGGTGTTCGGTTCGGCTTGTGTAGGATAGCTGGGAGACTGTGAAGCTCGGACGCCAGTTCGGGTGGAGTCGTCGTTGAAATACCAGTCTGGTCGTGCTGGATGTCTAACCTGGGTCCGTGATCCGGATCAGGGACAGTGTCTGATGGGTAGTTTAACTGGGGCGGTTGCCTCCTAAAGGGTAACGGAGGCGCCCAAAGGTTCCCTCAGCCTGGTTGGTAATCAGGTGGTGAGTGTAAGTGCACAAGGGAGCTTGACTGTGAGACCGACGGGTCGAGCAGGGACGAAAGTCGGGACTAGTGATCCGGCGGTGGCTTGTGGAAGCGCCGTCGCTCAACGGATAAAAGGTACCCCGGGGATAACAGGCTGATCTTCCCCAAGAGTCCATATCGACGGGATGGTTTGGCACCTCGATGTCGGCTCGTCGCATCCTGGGGCTGGAGTCGGTCCCAAGGGTTGGGCTGTTCGCCCATTAAAGCGGTACGCGAGCTGGGTTTAGAACGTCGTGAGACAGTTCGGTCCCTATCCGCTGCGCGCGTAGGAGTCTTGAGAAGGGCTGTCCCTAGTACGAGAGGACCGGGACGGACGAACCTCTGGTGTGCCAGTTGTTCTGCCAAGGGCATGGCTGGTTGGCTACGTTCGGGAGGGATAACCGCTGAAAGCATCTAAGCGGGAAGCCTGCTTCGAGATGAGGACTCCCACCCACTTGATGGGGTAAGGCTCCCAGTAGACGACTGGGTTGATAGGCCGGATCTGGAAGCCAGGTAACTGGTGGAGGTGACCGGTACTAATAGGCCGAGGGCTTGTCCTCAGTTGCTCGCGTCCACTGTGTGGCAGAGAGCTGAACGCTACTTTCAATTGAAAAGTGTGCTTGTTCGCTCGAAACCATTAGGGTTTCGGTGGTCATAGCGTAGGGGAAACGCCCGGTTACATTCCGAACCCGGAAGCTAAGCCTTACAGCGCCGATGGTACTGCAGGGGGGACCCTGTGGGAGAGTAGGACACCGCCGAACAA
>BNBP01000158.1 GCA_014656015.1 Streptomyces griseoaurantiacus
TAGCCTCGGCCTTTCATGACGGCCCACCGACGGAGTTGGCGGGCCGTTTCGCGTTTTGTGTCTGCTGATGGCAGGCCGAGTGCCCGTCTGTCGCGTCGGGTGTGCGCCGGGTTCCACGGGTCCGGTCGGGGTGGTGCTGCTCGCAGGGTCGGGGAAGTGCTGGTCAGCCGGGGTTCGGAAGGACTTGCAGCCGGTCCAGGGCACCGGTGATCACGTCGGTCCACGGCCAGTGTCCGGCCATACGAAGGATGGTGCGGCGGCCCGTGGTGACGAGCTGGGCGGCGGTGGAGAACAGGCGAAACCGCAGGCGGCGCGGTTCCCAGAGGCGGGCCTTGCCGGTCAGGGCGAGCATCGGCATCCAGGCCAGCAGGTCCAGGGCGATCTGGACGATCTCCAGCCACACCTGGTTCTGCGCGGTGTCGTGCAGGGGCAGGTTGCGCAGGCCGGTGGCGCGGGCGGCGCGGATGCGGTCCTCGGCCCGGGCCCGCTGCCGGTGGCGCAGTTCGAGAGCGGCGATCGCCTCGCCGGCCGTGTTGGTGGCGAAGCAGGTCATCCGGTGGCCGTCGGCGTCGGTGAAGCGCAACTGGGCGCCGGGGTGCGGCCGTTCCTTGCGGACGATCAGCCGCATGCCCGTCGGCCAGCCGGCCAGGCAGTCGCTGCCGGCGTCGATCTCCGCGACCCAGGCGCCGTCACGGACCTCACCGCCGGGTTCGACGGCCGGCGTCCAGGCCGAGGCCGGCACCTTCAGCACAGCCTGATGGATGGCGTCGGTGATGGTCATGCCGACCGAGTACGACAGCCACCGCCCCCGCTGGGCGAGCCAGGCGACGAACGCGTGGGTGCCGCCGCCGGAGTCGGTTCGGATCAGGGTCTGCCGTCCCCGCCGGTACTGTTTCGGCAGCTGGGCCAGGGCCAGCCGGGCGGCTTCGATGTGGTCAGCGGCGGTGTTGGAGCCCGCGTTCCCGGGCCGCAGCAGGCCCGCGACCGGCTCGCCGGACCCGCCGCGGCCGTGGTCGACGAAGCCCAGCAGCGGATGGTGGCCGAACGTCTTCTTCCAGGTCGCCGCGGCGTCCTGCTTCTCGGAGTGGGCCAGGACGAGGACGCCGTCCAGGTCCACGATCACCTGCCCGCCGGTGTCCGGCGCCGCGTCACCGGCCAGCTTCCAGACCCGTTCCCGCACGTCGGCCCGGGCGGCGCGGAGGGCGGTCAGAGCCCGTATCCCACCATTGGCGAGGGTGTCGATGAGCCGGGAGACGGTCGGGTCGGAGGCCACCGGTCCGAACACGGCCGGCTCGGCCCGCAGCATCGTGACATCGGCCAGGCAGTCCCCGCCCAGCGCCACCGCGAGCGCCACATCCAGCAGGACCTTGCCCGGATCATGCACCGCCCGCTGTTTGCGCCACGGCCTCAGGGCCGCGGATATCGCCCGGTCCAGGCCGGTTTTACGGACCGTCTCCACCAGCAGCGCCGCACCGGCCTGCGAAACCACTCCGCGACCGCCGCCCTCGACGCGGACACGCGGATACGACCCGATACGCTTCTTCACCTGGGAAGTGCTTCTTTCCTCGCAGCCAACAGGACCCTCAGCAAGTCCTATCGTTGCAGGTCAGGAGCACTTCCCGTCTTTTCGATCAACCCTCGGACAGGCGCCCTCGTGAAAGCGCGAGG
>BNBP01000159.1 GCA_014656015.1 Streptomyces griseoaurantiacus
CGTCCCGCTTGAACTCCTCCGTGTACCGCCTGCTGCGGTTGCTCTTGCTTCCCACCTGGCACTACTTCCTCTGGAACCTCACGTCCCAGTTTCCAGGTGTCCAGCATCGAGGGGAAGCTTCACCCCGGCACCCCGCTAGAGCAAGTCAGTCCCCCTCCCAAAGCGCAAAATGCTGGGTGGCTGCCTGCATCGTTCGATGCCGCCGCTGCCTGACCGGTCTTGGCACCCTACTTCCCGCGAACCGGGCGGCTGAGCGTCAGCTTCGACGATCACGGCCACCATTGCCAGATCACGCAGGGGACTCACTCGTCCTGAAGAAGCAGCTAGAGTCGAAGTATGGCCAACCCCTTCACGCATTACGTACCGATGAAGTCAGTAAAGAAAATGCAAAGCCGCCGCTAAGTCGCAGGTCAGGAAGAGTCCTCCCCGCCGACGCGGGGGTGTTCCGGCGCTTGGCCAATCCCCGAGGGTGTTCGGCTGGTCCTCCCCGCCGACGCGGGGGTGTTCCGCCACCAGCCCGCTCCACCGCGACCACATCGCGGTCCTCCCCGCCGACGCGGGGGTGTTCCGTGGGAAGACGACCGTCCCGCCGGTGCTGCGGCTGTCCTCCTCGCCGACGAACTCAGCGGTGTCTCTAGCGGCACTGTCGTGCAGGGAGTGTGAGGACCCTCCAAACGCACCGGCGGGGTCAGCATCGCTCCGGCGAAGGGCACCCGATGCGCCATGGCCGTGAGGACGGTGCGGTCGCGGGATGCCGGCAACGGTATCGGAATGCTCTGGCGGGAGGGCCGCGCGGAGTATGGTACTTCGTCGGAGTCACATCTGATGGACCGTCAGCTAAGTCAGCATTGGGTCAGCATCAGTCCGGCTAGACATGGTCACAGCTGACGAAACCCGCGCTTCGCGGGTCGGTCTCTGGGCGCGGCTTGGAGTCGTTCGCGTGTACGGATTTCGTGGGCCGGGCGAGAGGGCTCGCGCCTCGCCCGGTCACGTTGTGCGGGGAGTCCTGCGGGATCCTCCTAGCGGGTCCTACCTCGGGGTTTGAGGGGTACGGGTGGCAGTTCGGGGGCCGGGAGCGGGGCGCCGTCATAGCCCTTCACTTCGCCGAAGCGGGAGCCGTTCATCCAGTCCAACCGGGCCTGGGTGATATCTTGTTGGGATCGGCCGATGAAGTTCCACCACAACTTCAAGCGCGCGGCGTAGCCCCCTCAAGCAGTGTCCGTACTGCGGTCATCGTATGGGGGTATAAGTGCCTGGTCGGTGTGAAGTCGGCGCCTATTGAGGTGTGTTAGAGCGTTGCCGCTCCCTCATGAGTCTGCCCCTGTGCCAGCACAGGCGGAGAAGGCACCTCCCGACATTTGTGATTTGAACGCCTCCGTGCGACGCCCGCGGTGATGATATACACGCAGCCGACAAAGCAGGCCGAGATGCACTGCACTTGTCCGGCCGGGTCCATCGTCATCCGCGCACTCAACCCGTGCCGAAGCCATCGGGTGAGCGAGGTGCGGAACCTGTCACGGCACCCGTGCCGTCCACTCCGGGTCGCTGAACTTGGTCGCGGCCAGGTGCTCGGCGCGAGCCATCTCCTCGGGGGTGACCTGTCCGGTGGTCAGGCCGTGGCGGGCGCGGAAGG
>BNBP01000160.1 GCA_014656015.1 Streptomyces griseoaurantiacus
ACTGCCTGTTCTCTATCCGCTCGCGCGGTCGGACAGGTTCGAACGGGGGCCTGGTTCGGGTGAGTTGTCCGGGGCAGGTGCATGAAGGAAGGGCCTCTTGGTAGCTCGCGGATGTCGAGTCCAGCGAGAAGCAAGAGGCCCTGTTGTCGAAGTGTCGCGTGGTCGTGGTCGCCGAGTCCAGTTCGCCCACTCGTGGGTGTGACTGCCTCGCCCACAGGTTCGGAAACGCGGCCGACCAGCCGCAGCGCCGGCCCCGATACGGCTCGGACATGAGCGATGCCGAGTGGGCCGTGGTCAGGGACCTGCTGCCGGTTCCGGGCTGGCTTTCGGGCCGTGGCGGGCGTCCGGAGGGCTACTGCCATCGGCAGATGATCGACGCAGTGCGCTACCTCGTCGACAACGGCATCAAGTGGCGGGCAATGCCCGCAGACTTCCCGCCCTGGCCGCGCGTCTATGCCTTCTTCGCCCGCTGGCGGGACACGGGACTGGTCACCGAGCTGCACGACCGGCTGCGGGAAGCCGTCCGCGCCGTCGAAGGCCGCAGCACCGAGCCGAGCGCGGGGGTCGTGGACTCACAGTCGGTGAAGGCAGACGCCACCGTCACCCTCGGCTCACGAGGCTTCGACGCGGGCAAGAAAATCAACGGCCGCAAGCGGCACCTGCTCACCGACACGCTCGGACTTCTCCTGGCCGTGCTGGTCACACCGGCGTCCGTGACCGACCGGGACGGCGCCCGGTCCCTTCTGCCAACGGCGGCCGGCCGCTTCCGGCGACTGGCCCGGGTCTGGGCCGACGGCGGCTACACCGGCCACCTCACCGACTGGACCAACCAGCATTTTGGGCTCGTCCTCGACATCGTCCGCCGCGGCGAGGATGTCCGCGGGTTCCAGCCACTGCCCCGCCGCTGGGTCGTCGAACGGTCCTTCGCCTGGTTTCTGCGCAGCCGCCGCCTGGTCCGGGACTACGAACGACGCACCGACACGAGCGAAGCCGTCATCCGCTGGTCGATGATCGCCCTCATGAATCGCCGCCTGGCCGCACAGCCTCATCAGCGCGCTGTTCTGCCGGCAGGGTGAACCTTCCCGGCTTCGTCTCCACCAGCCAGCCCCGTTCTACCAGCCTCTTCAACCGTGCTCTCGCACCCTCGACCCGCGAGGCGGAGGCGCTGTCCCAGCCGAGCACCACAGCCGCCCGCCGGGCACCCAGCCCATCGTTCCCGGCCTCCGCCGCGGCAGCCATCACAGTCTGGTAGTCGAGCGACAGGTCTTCGACCCCGGCCGCATTCTCCCGATGCGGCACCGCACGGCGCGGGCCTACCGGCTTCCGCCGCGAGGGACCGCCGATCGCCATGGCGGGTGCTTCCTCCTCCGCCAGTGCTTCCAGATACTGCTCGAGCCCGATCACCCGGTGTCTGAGGACTTCTTCGGCGTCAGCCAAGTCAGCCTGCACCCGCTCGAGTTCAGCTTCGAGCTCCTCCACCCGCACCACCGCGGCCTTCCGCCGCGCTTCCAGAACCGCCCGCATCGACGGCATCCGCCACCCCCACGGCAACTCGATCAGCAACGAGTCGAGGCTTTCGTGGCACGCG
>BNBP01000161.1 GCA_014656015.1 Streptomyces griseoaurantiacus
GATGGCGCTACTGGCCGTTGAACGCACTCTTTCGCGTACTTGGCAAGGCAATGGGGAACAATTTCGCCCCTTCTATGAGCATCAGGTCGAACGTCTTCTTAATGAGTACCAGGTATCCGAAGTGGACCTGGCCAAAATTGAAGTGCCTGTGACTGTATGCTGGTTTCCATGTGAGACAGGAGAATCTTCACGGCCGCACGAGTCTGCGCGAAAGCTGTTTGTCGATGTCAATAAGGAGGCCCGACCGCCGAGCGAATCACGCATTATTCTCCTGTCGGATGGCGAGCTTGTCAACGTGCTGACTCGGAGCCTGCTCAGCGCTCTGCGTGGCCGTAACGGAGCTCACCTTCCCTTGTACGGGGTAGAGTACGACAACCCCGAGATCAACACGAGCAGGCCCGCCCGCTGGTCGGTTATGACCAATATCCATCTGCTCAAGATGGCCGTGAACCGTTGCATCTTTGGCCCTCCTAAATACCTCATCAATCTTGCCCAGCCTATTAGCGGAAGGGAGAAGGCAGAGGAACGCGATGAGTTCATGCGCACGCAGCTTGACCTCGCCAGCCTTTTGCCGGACTATCTGGACGATGCCGGCTATCCCTACGATCGAGATGCCATCGGAGACCGAAACTTTCCCTTGGGGCGCGCCGAGGCGATAGCCGGACGGTTTATGGAAACCTGGGGGCTGGCCATCCTTACCCTTTTGTCTCAAACCGCTCCTTATGCGGCGCACGCGGAGGGACTTGCGCGTTTCAAGGAAAGCTGGCACACCGCCAATACCCACGCCGCCCTCGCCCATGACGCCCTGTTTGGAGGGGTCGGCATCTACTGGACTCTTCGCGATAGCTACGACCATTATCAAGATGCCATCCGTAGACTGAACGGACCGAAGCCACCCAAGTCAGATGTAATTCGCGCTTGGGAAACTCTGAAAGAAAAGGAAAGTGAGTTCGATGAATATCGGGCCCACGCATATGTTGGCTCAACTCGCCGTGACGTCGTGAAGCGATGCAAGGCAGCCTTCGGTGTCTTTAACACTCATGCCTGCCAGCTCGGACTCATTATGACGCTGGCCTCACTATGGGAGATGCGTAAGAACCAACCTGGCGGTGCCGACATCAAGGACCTTCCTGCTTTCTCCGCGGCATTGGTCGCCGGGTGGAACACCTTCTTTAAGTCAGGCGGCAGTCGAGCGCGCGACCGCAGGTACGCCTTCACCAGAGACTGCAGCCATCCGATCAACCAGATCAGTAACATGGACACCCCTAACGCGGTGTACTTCCGTTACTTCTGGATGCAAGCCCTCGCCACATCCTCAGCCTGGCGGCACTTGGACTCATGGCTGCCGAACCGAGACGCCTTTGACGCTGGGCTCAGTGCGGCCCGACACATGTACCTCGACCTTTGCATCAAGCAGAAACTCAAGGCTCTGGAGAGCAGCGATCCTCT
>BNBP01000162.1 GCA_014656015.1 Streptomyces griseoaurantiacus
GAAAGGGCCTTCGTCGTACCCTTCGCGGTCAGGCGAACCTCGGTGTTGCACCCCAGGTAGAGGATGGTGTCGCCGTCCCCCTTGGCCCTACGGAGCAGCAGGTCACCGGCGGGGCCGTAGAGGTAGGCGGTCTCCTGATTTTTCTCGGTGAGCTTGGCCAGTTGTCCCTCGGTGTTCCAGGTGAGCGTCTGCTGAGCGCCGGTACCAGGACGGGACGTGGTGTTGCCGGTGCTGTCGTACGTGTAGGTGGCCGTTCGTGCGCCGGTGGCGCTGTCCAGAGTGTGGGGCTTGGCATCCGCAGTGCCGTCATAGGTGTAAGTGGTGGTTTTGTCACCCGAGGAGGTGTGCTGCGTTTCCGTCTTGCGCTGACCACCATCGGTGTACGTGTAGGACGTCCAGTAGGGGGCGGCACCGTCGATGTGGGAGATCGTGCGGCCGGCTGCTGCGCAGTCGGGGGTGGACGGTGTCCACGCGTCGGTCAGGCGGCTGTAACCGTCGTACGCGAAACACTGGGAATCGGTCTTGCCCGTGCCGCCGAGCGTGGTGGTGTCGAAGATCGAGGTGATGTTGCCCGCGTCGTCCTGGGCGAAGTTCAGGTCCTGGAGCGGATAACTGTGAATGTCATCGGTGCTCTGGGACCGGGTGAGGCGGCGCGTTCCCTCCTCGTAGGACCACGTGAGGTAGGCCTTCTTCGCTGAGGTACTGCCGTCCGTGCCAAGGGTGAGCTGGCGCAGGTCACCTTGTGGCGAGAAGGCTGCCCCCTGCAGATAGCCGGTGGTTCCCTTTGAGGTGAGTTGCTGGCCGGTGGCACTGTAGGTGTACGAGACGGTTTCTGCCGGCAGTCCGCCGACCGCCGGGGCGCTGGATTGACTGACGGACCCGTCCACGTTGTAGCCGGTCGTAAAGGAGAGCGTCTTCGGGACGCCCGCACTCACGAGCGGTTCGGCGTCAGGCAAGATCAACTGACTACCGGTGACCTGGTAGAGGTTGTCATAGGCGGTGACCTTCTGGGTGTACGCCTTGCCTCCGCTCAGGCCGCCGTCGTAGCGGACAGAGGTGTCCAACTGGCCCTTGGCCAGTGAGTCGTAGGTCCATGCCGCCAACTTGTTGGCGTCGGTCCTGTCGTTGTGCCACAGGCCGGTTTTGCGTCCGAGATCGTCGTACTCGTACAGCAGCGTGTTGTCGGTGCTGTTGGCGTTGGTGGTCCGGGTGATCCGGTCAAGGGTGTCGTACTGAGTTGTGGTGCGTCCCTTGTCGGGGTCGGTGCTCCCCGTCTGGTGGCCGAACAGATCGTACTGATAACTCCATACTGAACTTTCCCCGTGAGGCTGGACACTCCATGCTTACGCCGCGAGGGCGTGTCCTTGCTCGTGTCGCTGCCTGATCTCCAGCGGCGTCAGGTAGCCCCAGTGCGGGTGCTTCCGCAGCCGCC
>BNBP01000163.1 GCA_014656015.1 Streptomyces griseoaurantiacus
CGCAGACCACGAGGAGCGCGCGTTGAAGATGAAACCGGCTGCCCGCATCACTGGCCGGCTCCGCCAGCAGGTGGCCGTTGACCTGAAGAAGAAGTACGAGAAGGGCGCGAGCATCCGTTCGCTGGCCGCATCCACCGGCCGGTCCTACGGGTTCGTGCACAAGATCCTCACCGAGTCAGGAGTCCAGCTTCGCGGACGCGGCGGTGTCACGCGAGGGCGTGCCCGGAGGCGACGGTGACACCGGTGTCCGTGATGATCGCCGCGGCCGCCATCGTGGCTGGCGGTGACCATCCACACTGGACACATCGATGAATCGTCTCGTTCCCTCCCGCGCCGTCGAGGTGCGCGAGAACGGCCATCGCCCGCCTGGCCAGGCAGGTGTCGCCTACGTAGGTCTGCCGACCGCGTGGCTCCACCTCGACGGGTACACCGTCCGGTGGGGCAGGGGCGACCACGTGGTGACAGTCCACCGAGGACACCACGTGGCGTCCTACTTCAATAAGCACCTTGTCGACGTGTTCACGGTCGGCAAGGACTGGGAGGACGACAGCGACATTCTCCGTGTCGCGCGAGCGTGGCTCGACCGCCAGCGCCACCAGGCACGGGGCCGGTCCACGTAGACCCTCGGCCGCCCCACAAAACCAGGAGCACAGAAAGGGGGAATGCCAGACAAAAACAGTCTCGACACATTTCCGTCCTGTTACCCCGTCAGGTCCGGGCCTGGCGGGGTAACGCCATGCCCACATTGTTGTTCGGGTAGCACCACCCAAAAGGCGGATTGTTTGCACCGGTGATCCTCGACACTCTCATCTCACTCACCAAGTCCGGTAGAAAGCGTGACCATGGCTGACAATCCTGCCCCCGTCATTGGCGCTGCCAGCGAGAAGGGGCCGAAGCGCCCGCTCAACGCGGACGCCTACGCGCACCACGTCCACAACGGTCGACTCGCCGTCGCCGTCGTCGACGGAACCGGCTCCACACCGGAGGTCGCGGAGTTCGCCCAACTCGCGGCCCAGGTGGCCGCGCGCGTCGCGGCGCGGCGCACCCCGGTGTGGGGTGTCATGGCCGCCGCCGAGCTGTGTGCCGACCCGACCGGCGCCCACCCCGGCCCCGTAACGAACGGCGCAATCGTGGTCGCCACCGCGATGCCTGACCGGGAATGGCTGATCGCATGGTCGGGCGACAGCGACGCCTACGGCTGGGACGCGGACGATCGGGGCGTCTGGCGGCTCACCACGCCACACACCGAGGGCCAGCGCATGCGCGAGGCCGGGGAGGCTGACGAGGAGGCGCGGAGGCACGACAACGTCTTGCTGCGAAGTTTGCGCACGGCGCCCACTGACGGGATCGACGCCGTGCGCAGCGAGGCTCGATACCTGATCCTCGCCTCCGACGGTCT
>BNBP01000164.1 GCA_014656015.1 Streptomyces griseoaurantiacus
CGGTCCACGGAGAGCGGTCTGCCGATCGAGCCGGTCTACGGGCCGGGGGATCTGGCGGGCTGGGATCCGGCGGAGCGGCTGGGGGAGCCGGGGGCGTATCCGTACACGCGGGGTGTGTATCCGTCGATGTACACGGGGCGGCCGTGGACGATGCGGCAGTATGCCGGGTTCGGGACGGCGGCGGAGTCCAACGCCCGTTACAAGCAGTTGATCGCGAACGGCACGATGGGTCTGTCGGTGGCGTTCGATCTGCCCACGCAGATGGGGCACGACTCCGACGCGCCGCTGGCGCACGGTGAGGTCGGCAAGGTGGGGGTGGCGATCGACTCGCTGGAGGACATGCGGGTGCTGTTCGGCGGGATCCCGCTGGACAAGGTGTCCACCTCGATGACGATCAACGCGCCCGCGGCGCTGCTGCTCCTGCTGTACCAGCTGGTGGCGGAGGAGCAGGGGGTGGCGGCGGACAAGCTGACGGGGACGATCCAGAACGATGTGCTGAAGGAGTACATCGCGCGGGGCACCTACATCTTCCCGCCCAAGCCGTCGCTGCGGCTGATCGCGGACATCTTCCAGTACTGCCGGGCGGAGATCCCGCGCTGGAACACGATCTCGATCTCGGGCTATCACATGGCGGAGGCGGGGGCCTCGCCGGCGCAGGAGATCGCGTTCACGCTGGCCGACGGCATCCAGTACGTGCGCACGGCGGTGGCGGCGGGGATGGACGTGGACGATTTCGCGCCCCGGTTGTCGTTCTTCTTCGTGGCGCGGACGACGATCCTGGAGGAGGTGGCCAAGTTTAGGGCCGCCCGCAGGATCTGGGCGCAGGTGATGCGTGAGGAGTTCGGGGCGAGGAATCCCAAGTCGTGGATGCTGCGGTTCCACACCCAGACGGCCGGGGTGCAGCTGACGGCGCAGCAGCCGGAGGTGAACCTGGTGCGGGTGGCGGTGCAGGGCCTGGGCGCGGTGCTGGGCGGTACGCAGTCGCTGCACACCAACAGCTTCGACGAGGCGATCGCCCTGCCCACCGACAAGAGCGCCCGTCTGGCGCTGCGCACCCAGCAGGTCCTGGCCCACGAGACGGACGTGACCGCGACGGTCGACCCCTTCGCCGGTTCCTACGTGGTGGAGCGGATGACCGACGACCTCGAGGCGGCCGCACGCGAGCTGATGGGCAAGGTCGAGGACCTGGGCGGCGCGGTGGAGGCCATCGAACACGGCTTCCAGAAGAGCGAGATCGAACGCAGCGCCTACCGCATCGCCCAGGAGACCGACGCCGGGGAACGCGTCGTCGTCGGCGTCAACCGCTACCGGCTCGACGAGGAGGAACCCTACGAACCCCTCCGCGTCGACCCCGCCATCGAAACCCGCCAGGCCGAACGCCTC
>BNBP01000165.1 GCA_014656015.1 Streptomyces griseoaurantiacus
GGAGGCGGGCGCCTTCCGCATGGCCGGCGAAGACGACGCAGACTGCGTAGACGACGCAGACGGCGAGAACTAGACGAGTAATGCGTAACTGGGGTTAGTGGTCGTAGGCGGTCAGGGAGCGGGTGACGGGCTGGCCGGTGGCGCGGTTGTGCCAGATGGCGGCCGTTAAGGCCAGGAGTCGTTGGGCGATGCGAACACCGACGCCCTCGATGGTGCGCCCGCCGTGTTGTTCCAGGTCGAGTTGGCCTTTCAACGTGTCGTTGACCGACTCGATCAGCTGGCGGACGGCCTTGAGCAGCGGCTCGCCGGGATGCGGGGTCCGGTTGCGGTAGGACGGTCGGATCAACCGGACCCCGCGCTCGGCGAGGAAGTGGTCGAGTTCGCGGGAGACGTAGCCCTTGTCGGCGATGATCAGCAGGCCGGGCCGGTCGGCGAGCAGACGGGGCTCGTGGTCGCAGATCGCCATGAGCACCTGCCGCTCGTCGAGCTTGGGGTCGGCCAGTGCCCAGCAGACCGGCAGCCCGGCCGGAGTGCAGACCAGGTGCAGCCGCAGTCCCCAGAACCAGCGCGAGTGCGAACGGCAGTAGCCATACCCTGCCCACCCGGCTAACTCGGAGCGTTTCACTGTGGGGCGGGAGCGGGCGCATTCCACCGGGGTGGAGTCCACGACCCAGACCGCATCCGTCCAGAGGTCAGTGTCGGCCGCCAACAGTCGCATGACCTCCTTGACCAGAGGCAACGCGGCGCGCAGGCGGCGGTTGTAGCCGGACTGGCCCGGCAGGTCAGGAAACGCCCCGGGCAGGTGGTCAGGCACGAACCGCAGCCACCGTGCCTCGGAGGTGAACCCGAGCAGCGCCTGGGCCACCGCGAGGGTGATCAGCTCCGCATCGGTGAGCTTGGGAGGTCGGCCCCACCGGGGCCTGCCAGCCAGGTAATCGTCGATCTTGACGTAGAGTGCGGTGAGAAGGGTGTTCAGGTCGGTCGTCACAAACTGATCTTGAGCACCCTTCGTCCGTCTCCCGGCACCACCCCGGACTTACGCATTACTCGTCTAGGCGTCGGGAACCTGGCGCCGCCTGACGGCCGGGCCGGGACACGCCCCTCGCATTCCGCGTAGGGCGTGTCCCTGGCCCTGTCGAGAGCCCCCCTGTCGTTACGCCGACAGGTCACCAAGTCGACATGTCCGCTCACTTTCCTGCGCACGGGCATCTGACCTGTGGTCGGCCGCGCTTTCTGAGGTGCGCGAGATCCCTGCCCACATCCGCACGGGAGACCGCCGCACGCATTCAGCATCAGTCCGCTGGGCGCATTCAACGTGAGATCACGAGATC
>BNBP01000166.1 GCA_014656015.1 Streptomyces griseoaurantiacus
TGAAGCTTCCCCTCGATGCTGGACACCTGGAAACTGGGACGTGAGGTTCCAGAGGAAGTAGTGCCAGGTGGGAAGCAAGAGCAACCGCAGCAGGCGGTACACGGAGGAGTTCAAGCGGGACGCGGTCGCGCTGGTCCGCTCCTCCAGCAGGACCGTCACCGAGGTGGCCCGGGAGCTCGGGGTCAGCGCCGAAGGACTGCGGAACTGGGTCCGGCAGGACCGGGCCGACCGCGGTCAGGGGGCGCCGGGCGAGCTGACGACGGCCGAGCGGGAGGAACTGCGCCGGCTGCGTCGACAGAACCGTGAGCAGGCCGAGACGATCGAGGTGCTGCGAAAAGCGGCGGTCTTCTTTGCGAAGGAGAGCGATCGATGAGCGCGGTGTACGCGTTCATCGAGGCGGAGAAGACCACCCACACCGTCGCTCTGCTGTGCCGGCTGCTGAAAGTGGCCCGCTCCTCGTTCTACGCCTGGCAGTCCGGCGAGCAGGCCCGCCGGGCGAGGCAGGCCGCCGACGACGCCCTGGCCCACGAGATCACCGTGCTGCACGTCGCCTCCCGGCACACCTACGGAGTCCCCCGGATCCACGCCGAGCTGCGGCGGCTCGGCCGCCGGGTCAACCGCAAGCGGGTCGAGCGGGTCATGCGCGAACGCAGCATCACCGGGGTCACCCGGCGCAGGCGCCGGGGCCTGACCCGTCCGGCGAAGCGGGCCGTGCCCGCGGTCGACCTGCTCGGCCGCGACTTCACCGCACCCGAGCCCGGCACGCGGCTGGCCGGTGACATCACCTTCATCGCCACCGACGAGGGCTGGCTCTACCTCGCCACCTGGCTGGACCTGGCCACCCGCGAGATCGTCGGCTACTCGATGGCCGACCACCACCGGGCGAGCCTGGTCGTCGACGCGCTGGCGATGGCCGCCGGCCGCGGCAGGCTCCAGCCCGGCTGCATCGCACACTCCGATCGCGGCAGCGAGTACACATCCGAGGAACTCCGCCGCGAACTACGCCGGTTGGGGCTGCGGCAGAGCATGGGACGCACGGGGTCCTGCTTCGACAACGCCGCCGCCGAGTCCTTCTTCGCAGTGCTGAAGGAAGAGATCGGCACCCGCCACTGGCCCGACCGGGCCACCGCCCGCGCCGAAATCTTCGCCTTCATCGAGACCTTCTATAACCGCAGGCGGCTGCGGAAGCACCCGCACTGGGGCTACCTGACGCCGCTGGAGATCAGGCAGCGACACGAGCAAGGACACGCCCTCGCGGCGTAAGCATGGAGTGTCCAGCCTCACGGGGAAAGTTCA
>BNBP01000167.1 GCA_014656015.1 Streptomyces griseoaurantiacus
AACATCGGCATCGGCGGCTCCGACCTCGGCCCCGCGATGGCCTACGAGGCGCTGCGCGCCTTCACCGACCGCGGTCTCACGGTCCGCTTCGTCTCCAACGTGGACGGCGCCGACCTGCACGAGGCGACCCGCGACCTGGACGCCGCCGAGACGCTGTTCATCGTCGCCTCCAAGACGTTCACCACGATCGAGACGATCACCAACGCCACCTCCGCCCGCAACTGGCTGCTGGGCGAGCTGAAGGCCGGTCAGGAGGCCGTCGCCAAGCACTTCGTGGCGCTGTCGACGAACGCGGAGAAGGTCGCCGACTTCGGCATCGACACGGCCAACATGTTCGAGTTCTGGGACTGGGTCGGCGGCCGCTACTCCTACGACTCCGCCATCGGTCTCTCGCTGATGCTGGCCATCGGCCCCGACCGCTTCCGTGAGATGCTCGACGGCTTCCGGCTGGTCGACGAGCACTTCCGCACGGCGCCCCCCGAGTCCAACGTGCCGCTGCTGCTCGGTCTGCTGGGCATCTGGTACGGCAACTTCCACGACGCCCAGTCCCACGCCGTGCTGCCGTACTCGCACTACCTCTCCCGGTTCACCGCCTACCTCCAGCAGCTCGACATGGAGTCCAACGGCAAGTCCGTGGACCGTGACGGGCACCCGGTGGAATGGCAGACAGGGCCGGTGGTGTGGGGCACGCCCGGCACCAACGGGCAGCACGCCTACTACCAGCTGATCCACCAGGGCACCAAGCTCATCCCGGCGGACTTCATCGGCTTCGCCGAGCCGGTGGCGGAGCTGAGCGAGGAACTGAAGGCGCAGCACGACCTGCTGATGGCGAACTTCTTCGCCCAGACGCAGGCCCTGGCCTTCGGCAAGACCGCCGAGGAGGTGCGCGCCGAGGGCGCCCTGGAGGAGCAGGTCGCCCATCGCACCTTCCGCGGCAACCACCCGACGACGACGATCCTCGCGCGGGAACTGACGCCCTCGGTCCTCGGGCAGCTCATCGCGCTCTACGAGCACAAGGTGTTCGTCCAGGGCGCGGTGTGGAACATCGACTCCTTCGACCAATGGGGCGTCGAGCTGGGCAAGGTCCTCGCCAAGCGGGTCGAGCCCGCCCTGACGGAGGGCGCGGACGTGCCCGGTCTGGACGCCTCCAGCCGGGCCCTGGTCGCCAAGTACCGGGCGCTGCGCGGCCGGTAGGGGGGCTCGGGAGCACGACAGCGCGGTGCCCCGCGCCCCTCGCAGGGGGCGCGGGGCAC
>BNBP01000168.1 GCA_014656015.1 Streptomyces griseoaurantiacus
GGGCGCCCACCGGCCTTCGACCGCACTGCCGACCACCGCCGCGCTGCGGTTGAGCGGTGCGTCAACCCGTCTCACGCGGTTCCGCGCGGTCGCGACCCGGTTCGGCAAGATCGCGACCTCCTACCAGGACATGATCGACCTGACCACGCTGCTCATCTGGCTTGAGGCCACGCCCTAGGTCGTGTCCGCAAAGTGTTGTGGTCGTTGGTTGGTTCGTGGTGCGTCGTCATGAGCTGACTGATGAGTCGTGGGTGTTGATCGAGCCGTTGCTGGCTCCGCCGCGGATGGGCCGTCCGGTGCGGGACCGCCGTCAGGTGGTCAACGGGATCTTGTGGACGCTGTCCACCGGGGGCGGCCTGGCGGGACCTGCCCGAGCGGTACGGGCCGTGGAAGACGGTCTATGAGCGCTTTCGCCGCTGGTCCGCCGACGGCACCTGGGACCGTCTGCTGGCTCATGTCCCGCAGCGTTCCGACGCCGTCGGCGCGGTCGACTGGACGGTCGTGTGTGTGGATTCCACGGCCGTGCGGGCTCACCAGCACGCGGCCGGGGCCCGAAAAGGGGGCTCTGGACAGGTGAGGCGATCGGCCGGTCCCGCGGCGGGCTGACCACGAAGATCCACCTTGCCCGCGACGGGCAGGGTCGGCCACTGGCCTTCACCCTCACCGCGGGCAACGTCAACGACCGCACCCAGTTCGAGCCGGTGATGGCCCGCATCCGCCTCTCACGGTGCGGGCCAGGCCGCCCGCGGACCCGGCCCGCGCTGGTCGTTGCGGACAAGGGCTACTCGTCCACGAAGATCCGCTCCTCCCTGCGCAGGCGAGGCATCACAGCGGCCATCCCGGAGCGGATCGACCAGATCAACGGTCGTCCGTGCAGGGGTGAGAGCAGATGCCGGCTCGACCACGTGGCCTACCGGCGTCGCAACGTCGTCGAGCGCTGCTTCAACCGGCTCAAGCACAACAAGGCCCTGGCCACTGGCTATGACAAACGAGCCCGGCATTGTCAGGCCATGGTCACTCTCGCCTGCCTACGACTCTGGCTGCCCTGACTTTGCGGACACGACCTAGGCCGAGCCGGGTGATCGCGGACAACGGCTACTCCCGCCGAGCGATCGCTTCTACCTGCGTCGGCGCCCGTATCCCGGCGGCCATCCCCGACCACGTCGACCAGCGGGACACCCGCCACCGGGGGTGGGCC
>BNBP01000169.1 GCA_014656015.1 Streptomyces griseoaurantiacus
TACTGACCTTCAAAGCGTGGTGTCGTAGGGGCTGACGCCTCATGATCCCTGCGGTATGCCGACCGCATGAGGTATGCGCAAGGGGGCGGACTGACCGACGAACGGCGGTCCTTCCGCGAGAGGTTGAGGTTGGAGGCGGCCGAGCGGTTCGCCCAGGGCGACGAGAACTCGGTCATCGCGCACGACCTGCGGGTCAGCGTCCGATCGGTTCAGCGCTGGCGCAGAGCCTGGTCGCAGAACGGGCCCCGGGCCCTGGCTTCCAAGGGCCCGGCGTCACTGCCGCTGCTCAGTGACGAGCTGTTCGCCGTGCTCGAGCGGGAGCTGGCCAAGGGGCCCGTGGCACACGGCTGGCCGGACCAGACCTGGACCCTGTCGCGGATCAGGACGCTGATCGGGCGCCGCTTCCACAAGGGCTACACCGTGCAAGGGGTGGCCGCCCTGCTCAAGCGGCATGGCTGGAGCTGCCAGGTCCCCGCCCGCCGGGCGCTCGAGCGGGACGAGGCGGCGGTGGCCGGCTGGGTGAAGGAGACCTGGCCGAGCGTGGAAGGACCGTGGCGGCGCTCGACGCCTGGCTCGTCTTCGAGGACGAGGCCGGATTCTCGATGACGCCGCCGACCACCCGCACCTGGTCCCGCCGCGGCCACACCCCGGTGATCCGCGTGCGGGGCCGCTCCCGCCGCCGCTTATCGGTGGCAGCCCTGGCCTGCTACAAGGCCGGCGAACCCACCCGACTGATCTACCGACCCTGCCCGGACGCCCGGCCCGACGGGCGCAAGAGTTTCTCCTGGAAGGACTACCGCGACCTGATCCAGAGTGCCCACCAGCAGCTCGGCGGCCCGATCGTGCTGGTCTGGGACAACTTGAACACCCATCTGACGGCCGGCATGCGCCGTTACATCGCCGACCGCGACTGGCTCACCGTCTTCCAGCTGCCGCCCTACGCACCCGACCTCAACCCGGTCGAGGGCATCTGGTCCGTCCTGCGACGCACCACCACAGCAAACCGCGCCTTCGCCGACCCCGACGACCTGATCACCGCGGTCCGGCGCGGCCTACGCCAGCTCCAGTACCGCCCCGACGTCCTCGACGGCTGCCTCACCGGCACCGGCCTCCGCCGCCAGCCACCATGACGACATCACGCATTCAAGGTCAGTA
>BNBP01000170.1 GCA_014656015.1 Streptomyces griseoaurantiacus
CTAGTGACCTGAGTCGGAGATTCGTCGTTGGTTGAGTATGAGTCGTCCGGGTCCGAAGATTCCACCGTTGTCCGTCACTGATGCCCAGCGGGCTGTGCTGGAGGGCTGGCTGCGTCGTCGTTCGACGGCCCAGGCTCTGGCTCAGCGGTCGCGGATCGTGCTGGAGTGCGCCGAGGGGCACTCGATCATGGAGGTGTCGCGCCGGCTGCGGATCACTCCGGACACGGTCCGCACCTGGCGGCGGCGTTTCCTCGAACGGGGCCTGGACGGCTTGTGCGACGACCCGAGGCCCGGCGTCCCGAGGAAGATCACGGACGCGGACGTCGAACGGGTCATCGTCAAGACACTCGAGGAGACGCCGAAGAACGCGACTCACTGGTCGACGAGATCGATGGCCGCGGCTACGGGCATGTCGCAGTCGACCATCTCGCGGATCTGGCGGGCTTTCGCTCTCGCGCCGCACCGGTCGCAGACGTTCAAGCTCTCCACTGATCCGTTGTTCATCGACAAGGTCCGCGACGTCGTCGGCCTCTACCTCGACCCGCCGGAGAAGGCCCTGGTGCTCTGCGTGGACGAGAAGTCGCAGATCCAGGCCCTGGACCGGTCCCAGCCGGTTCTGCCGATGGTGCCAGGCGTTCCCGAACGCCGCAGCCACGACTACGTCCGCGCGGGCACCACCACCCTCTTCGCCGCACTTGAGGTCGCCACCGGCAAGGTCATCGGCTCCCTGCACCGCCGCCACCGGGCATCGGAGTTCAAGAAATTCCTGACCAAGCTCGACAAGGAAGTCCCTGCCGGTCTCCAGGTCCACTTGATTCTCGACAACTACGCGACCCACAAGACACCCGACATCAAGCGGTGGCTGCTGACCCATCCGCGGTTCCACCTGCACTTCACGCCGACCAGCGCGTCCTGGCTGAACCTGGTCGAGCGGTGGTTCGCCGAACTCACGCAGAAGAAGCTCAAGCGCGGCGTCCACCGCTCGGTTCAGGCCCTTGAACGCGACATCCGAGGCTGGCTCGCCGACTGGAACGAGCACCCCAGACCGTTCGTCTGGACGAAGACCGCCGACGAGATCCTCGACAAAGTCGCCGCCTACTGCCGACGAATCTCCGACTCAGGTCACTAG
>BNBP01000171.1 GCA_014656015.1 Streptomyces griseoaurantiacus
GGCACGTGCTCGGCCACGTGCGCCGTGGCGTCCCCGTCCCACGGCGCCGCGCCCGGTGTCGTCGGCAGGTCGTGCCAGTACCGTTCCCATGCCTCGGCGAGCCCGCTGGTCATCTCGTCCTCCTCCGTCCGGCGCAACCAGGCTGCGCCTCCCCGGCGCCCTCCGCCAACTCTGATCCCCGGCGATCCCCCGGACGCGGGGCGCCCGCCGAACGGCCGCGCTGTGACGCCCGTCAAGACGAGGACGAGTTGACCTCCTGATTACTTGAGGTTGGAGGCTGGGCGCATGACAACGACGGACGCGCGGCCGCCCCTGATCGAGGACTCCACCGTGGACCACGAGCGGGACGTCGCCGCGATCAGGCAGATCATCGCCGACGCCGAGAAGGCGTTCAACACCAACGACGCCGAGTTGCTGACCGCCCCCTTCGCCCGCAACGCGTCGGTCGTCAACGCGATGGGCGTCCAGATGACGGGGCGCGAGGCCATCCAGGACGCCAACCAGCGCGGCCTGTCCGGGTTCCTCCGCGACGAGCACGCCCGGTACCGCATGACCGACGTTGTCTTCCTCCGCCCCGACGTCGCGGTCGCCCACAAGCACGCGTGGGCGACGACGCCGGACGGCGAGCTGATCGACACCGACCACGCCATGGTCGCGATCTACGTCCTGGTGAAGGAGGACGGCCGCTGGTGGGTCGCCGCCCGCCAGAACACCCTCGTCGCCCGCTGACCCACCCGGGGACGTCGCCGGCGGGGGCCGCCCACGGGGGAGGGACGGCCCCCGCCCGAGCGCCGTCAGGGGCGCGGGAGGAACGAGGCGACCTCCGCCAGCGCCCCGAGCACCTCGTCGTCCACGGTCCCGCCCAGCCGCTCGGTCTCGGCGATCGTGATCGTGTCGCCGTTCGGGTGGGGGTGGTAGTGCCGTCCGGTGAACCTGATCTCCGCCATCCCCAGCAACCCGCTGCCCAACGGTCTGACGTCCCCGCTCCCGTGAACGTCCATCACGCTCCTGAAACGACGCACGTCGTCCCTGCGGGGGAAGCGGACCCACACCACCGAGACCACCGCCGTGTTCTGGCCGTCGCCCACCGCGAACAGCA
>BNBP01000172.1 GCA_014656015.1 Streptomyces griseoaurantiacus
TGTTCTGTCCACGGAGGTTGGTGACAGGTTTCACGGTGGGTGATCTTGAATGAGTGAGGGCCTTCCGGGTTCGGTGTGGATTGCGACGTCAACACCGAGCGGAAGGCCCTCATGCCCCACCGTAACGCACCCCTGACCGAGACCGGCCGCCTGCGTCTGGCCCGCTGCGTCGTCGAGGACGGCTGGAGCCTGCGCCGGGCGGCCGAACGCTTCCAGGTCTCACCCACCACGGCTCAGCGCTGGGCCGGCCGCTACCGCGAACTCGGCGAGGCAGGCATGGCCGACCGCTCCAGCCGCCCATACCGCAGCCCGCGCCGGACCCCGACCCGCACCGAACGCCGGATCATCAAGGTCCGCGTCCTGCGCCGGTGGGGACCGGCCCGCATCGCCTACCTCCTGGGCCTGAACCCGGCCACCGTCCACCGGGTCCTGACCCGCTACCGCCTGGCCCGGCTCACGCACCTGGACCGGGCCACAGGCCGGGTGATCCGCCGCTACGAACGCGACCGCCCGGGCGAGCTGGTGCACGTCGACATCAAGAAGCTCGGCAACATCCCCGACGGCGGCGGACACAAGACCCTCGGACGCCAGGCGGGCCGCAAGACCCGCGCAGGCGCCGGCTACAGCTACCTCCACAACGCCGTCGACGACCACTCCCGCCTCGCCTACAGCGAGATCCTCGCCGACGAGAAGAAGGAGACCGCCGTCGGATTCTGGACCCGCGCCCACGCCTTCTTCGCCCAGGCCGGGATCACCGTCGAACGCGTCCTGACCGACAACGGCTCCTGCTACAAGTCACATCTCTGGCGCAACTCCCTTGCGCAGGCAGGGATTTCACACAAACGTACCCGTCCCTACCGGCCTCAGACCAACGGCAAGGTCGAGCGCTTCAACCGCACCCTCCTCGACGAATGGGCCTACGCACAGTCCTACCGGAGCGAAGCCGAGCGACGCGACGCCTACACCGCCTGGCTCCACACCTACAATCACCACCGCGGACACACCGCGCTCGAGGGCCAACCACCCGCCAGCCGCGTCCCCAACCTCACGGGTCAGTACA
>BNBP01000173.1 GCA_014656015.1 Streptomyces griseoaurantiacus
TGTATTGATCACGAGCGTTGTTGACACGGCTGTGGTCTTGAACATGGCGAAGACCTCCGGTGTGGTGGGAGCTGTCTAGGAACTCACCGCGCGGAGGTCTTCGTGTCCCACCGTAATGCCCGGCTGACCGTCTTCGGTAGGAGGCTGCTGGTCGCCCGTGTCCGCTCCGGCCGTCCGGTCGCTCATGTGGCCGCCGAGATGGGTATCTCCCGGGCCACCGCCCATAAATGGATCCGCCGGTGGCGGACCGAGGGTGAGGCGGGACTGCAGGACCGCTCCAGCCGGCCTCGCACGACGCCGCACCGGACCGCGTCCGCGGTGGAAGACCGGGTCTGCGACCTGCGGCGGAGCCGCAAGCTCGGCCCGGCCCGGATCGGGCCGATCGTGGGCCTGCCCACCTCGACCGTGCACCGGATCCTGACCCGCCACCGCCTCAACCGGCTGGCCTGGATCGACCGGCCGACCGGAGCCGTGATCCGCCGTTACGAGCGTGAGCGACCTGGCGAGCTGATCCACGTGGACGTGAAGAAGCTGGGCCGGATCCCCGACGGCGGCGGCCACAAGACCAACGGCCGCGAGGCCGGCCGGCCGATCCGCGGCATGGGCTTCGACTACGTCCACTCCGCCGTCGACGATCACTCCCGCCTGGCCTACAGCGAGATCCACCCGGACGAGAAGGTCGCGACCTGCGCGGGCTTCCTGACCCGCGCGGCCGCTTTCTTCCACGCCCAGGGCATCGACCGGATCGAGCGGGTGCTGACCGACAACGCCTGGGCCTACCGCAAGGGCCTGGCCTGGAAAGAGGTCCTGGCCGACCTCGGCGCAGCCGGCAAGCTGACCCGGGCCTACCGGCCCCAGACCAACGGCAAGGTCGAACGGTTCAACCGCACCCTGCTCGACGAATGGGCCTACCTGCGGCCCTACACCTCCAACACCGAGCGGACCCAAGCTCTGGCAGACTTCCTCCACACCTACAACCACCACCGCTGCCACACCGCACTCGGCGGCAACCCGCCCATCACCCGCGTCAACAACGCTGCGAGTCAATACACCTAG
>BNBP01000174.1 GCA_014656015.1 Streptomyces griseoaurantiacus
CACCAATGCTGGCTACCCCCAGACCGGTTACGGCGACGGGGGCTCCGATGAGGCAACCTACGCCAGTAGCACATGCGAGGCTCCCACCCAACGCGAAGTCCCCGCCGAAGCCCATCAGGAAAATACTGCCGACCGTCTCGCCGCCGCCGATCCATATGTCCGGCTGAGAAATGATCGCCGAACCGTAGTTCTTGATGCTGTCCAACGGACCTTTCAGCCAGCCCCAGCCCCAGCCGCCGCCGTCGCTGCTCGTGTTCCCTGAACTGTCCGTCCGGGCAGTGCCGAGCCCGACGCTCTCGCGGGTGCCGTCATAGGGGCCGTTGTAGGGCGGGTTGACGTTGCCGTATGCCGGGTCTGGCGGCTGGGAGCCCCGATGGCCGCCGTCATCGGGCTCGCAGCGCCCGTTCCCCGGGTCAAGGCACAGTCCTGTCGGGTCACTGAAAGTGACCGGACTATTGTTGGCGTAGGCATAGCCATTGAGCGACTGGGGCTGATCAGCGGCCAGGACCGGGTCAACACTGAGGAACTGCCCGATCGACGGATCGTACTCGCGCGCCCCGACATGGGTGAGGCCTGTTGACTCGTCGGCCGGCTTGCCCAGGAAAACCTTGTCGTCCGGCCAGGTAGTTGCCTTCGTGCCACCGCGGGACGCACCGAAGGGGGAGGAATACCGTTTGGTCAGAGCGTAGGTACCGGATTCCATGGCCACACTGGAAGTGCCGTGGTGATCCGCGGTAAGGAAGCTCAGCTTCGTCCCGGACGTCCCTGCCACAGCTGTGCGGACGGCTATGGTCTGGCCGTTGGCCGTGTAGTAGCGAGTACCGGAAAGGGCCTTCGTCGTACCCTTCGCGGTCAGGCGAACCTCGGTGTTGCACCCCAGGTAGAGGATGGTGTCGCCGTCCCCCTTGGCCCTACGGAGCAGCAGGTCACCGGCGGGGCCGTAGAGG
>BNBP01000175.1 GCA_014656015.1 Streptomyces griseoaurantiacus
CGTCACGTCCTCTCTTGCCCGGGGCGCCCCGCCGCGTTCACGGGGACTTCGACGGCGCGAACCACCGTCGCGGGGAGGACGGTTCGTAGACTCCCCCTCGGGAGGCGCACGACGGGGAGGGCCGACGTTGACTGAGCGCGCGCAGTCAGAGCTGCTGCGGACCACGTTGGCCCGGTTGGCTCCGGGCACGATGTTGCGGGACGGGCTGGAGCGCATCCTCCGGGGGCGCACCGGGGGGCTCATCGTCCTCGGCCACGACAACGCGGTGGAGTCCATCTGCGACGGCGGGTTCCGGCTCGACGTGGAGTTCAGCGCGACCCGCCTGCGCGAGCTGTCCAAGATGGACGGCGCGGTGGTGCTGTCCACGGACGCCACCCGCATCCTGCGGGCCAACGTCCAGCTCGTGCCGGACCCCACGATCCCGACCGAGGAGTCGGGGACGCGGCACCGCACCGCGGAGCGCACGGCGATCCAGACGGGCCACCCGGTGATCTCGGTGAGCCAGTCGATGAGCATCATCAGCGTGTACGTGGACGGCCGGCGGCACGTGCTCACCGACTCGGCCACGATCCTGTCGAGGGCGAACCAGGCGCTGGCGACGCTGGAGCGGTACAAGGCGCGGCTGGACGAGGTGACCCAGGCGCTGTCCGCGTTGGAGATCGAGGACTTCGTCACGCTCAAGGACGCGATGACGGTCAGCCAGCGGCTGGAGATGGTGCGGCGGATCGCCGACGAGATCGACGGGCACGTGGTGGAGCTGGGCGTCGACGGCCGGCTGATCGAGTTGCAGCTCGACGAGCTGGTGGGCGGCGTGGAGCTGGACCGCGAGCTGTTGGTGCGGGACGACCTGCCCGAGGACGGCTCGCTCTCCGCGGTCGTCGCCGCGCTGGACGAGCCGGACG
>BNBP01000176.1 GCA_014656015.1 Streptomyces griseoaurantiacus
GGCGCGCATGCGGGGGTCCTTGGCGTACTCGGCCCACATGTAGTCGCGTTCCTCGTCGGTGACCATCTCCAGGGTCAGCTCGTCGTGGTTGCGCAGGAAGATCCCCCACTGGCAGTTGGCGGGGATCGCGGGGGTCTTCGCCAGGATCTCCGAGACCGGATACCGCGACTCACGGCGCACGGCCATGAAGATGCGGGGCATGACCGGGAAGTGGAAGGCCATGTGGCACTCGTCGCCACCGGTGCTGTAGTCCCCGAAGTAGTCGACCACGTCCTCCGGCCACTGGTTCGCCTCCGCCAGCACCACGGTGTCCGGGTAGTGCGTGTCGATCTCCTTGCGCACCCGCTTCAGGAACGCGTGCGTGGCCGGGAGGTTCTCGCAGTTGGTGCCCTCCTCCTGGTAGAGGTACGGCACCGCGTCGAGCCGGAAGCCGTCGATCCCCAGGTCGAGCCAGAACCGCAGCGCGGAGATCATCTCCTCCTGCACGGCCGGGTTCTCGTAGTTGAGGTCCGGCTGGTGGGAGAAGAAACGATGCCAGTAGTACTGCTTGCGGACCGGGTCGAAGGTCCAGTTGGAGGCCTCGGTGTCGACGAAGATGATCCGGGCGTCCTGGTACTGCTTGTCGTCGTCGGCCCAGACGTAGTAGTCGCCGTAGGGGCCGTCGGGGTCCTTGCGGGACTCCTGGAACCACGGGTGCTGGTCGCTGGTGTGGTTCATGACGAAGTCGATGATGACGCGCATGCCCCGTTGGTGGGCCGCGTCGACGAACTCGACGAAGTCGGCCAGGTCCCCGAACTCCGGCAGGACGGCCGTGTAGTCGGAGACGTCGTAGCCGCCGTCCCGCAGCGGTGACTTGAAGAAGGGCGGCAGCCACAGGCAGTCGACAC
>BNBP01000177.1 GCA_014656015.1 Streptomyces griseoaurantiacus
GTGTCGACTGCCTGTGGCTGCCGCCCTTCTTCAAGTCACCGCTGCGGGACGGCGGCTACGACGTCTCCGACTACACGGCCGTCCTGCCGGAGTTCGGGGACCTGGCCGACTTCGTCGAGTTCGCCGATGCCGCCCACCAGCGGGGCATGCGGGTCATCATCGACTTCGTCATGAACCACACCAGTGACCAGCACCCGTGGTTCCAGGAGTCCCGCAAGGACCCCGACGGCCCCTACGGCGATTACTACGTCTGGGCCGACGACGACGAGGGCTATCCCGAGGCGCGCATCATCTTCGTCGACACGGAAGCGTCGAACTGGACCTACGACCCCGAGCGCAAGCAGTACTACTTCCACCGGTTCTTCTCCCACCAGCCGGACCTCAACTACGAGAACCCGGCCGTGCAGGAGGAGATCCTCGCGGCCCTCCGCTTCTGGCTGGACCTCGGCATCGACGGCTTCCGGCTCGACGCCGTCCCCTATCTGTACGCCGAAGAGGGCACCAACTGCGAGAACCTGCCCGCCTCCCACGAGTTCCTGAAGCGGGTGCGCAAGGAGATCGACACGCACTACCCGGACACCGTGCTGCTCGCGGAGGCGAACCAGTGGCCGGAGGACGTGGTCGACTACTTCGGGGACTACAGCACCGGCGGCGACGAGTGCCACATGGCCTTCCACTTCCCGGTCATGCCCCGCATCTTCATGGCCGTGCGGCGGGAGTCCCGGTACCCGGTCTCGGAGATCCTGGCGAAGACCCCCGCGATTCCCGCCAACTGCCAGTGGGGGATCTTCCTGCGCAACCACGACGAGCTGACCCTGGAGATGGTCACCGACGAGGAACGCGACTACATGTGGGCCGAGTACGCCAAGGACCCCCGCATGCGCGCC
>BNBP01000178.1 GCA_014656015.1 Streptomyces griseoaurantiacus
GATCATCCGCGCCGCCCACTCGACCTCCACCCGCAGCAGACCCGCCCGCGCCACCCGCTCCAACAACCCCACCAGGAGCGCAGTCGCCTCCGTCGCCGCGGACGGCTGCCTGCCCGGCCGCGCCCGCCCGTACATCAACGCGTAGAACGCCGGATGAGCGCACCCGAACTCCACGTGGGCGTCCCACCCCCGACGCAGGTCCTCCACCGGGTCCCCGCTGCTGGGCAGCTCCCGCTTCCGCGCCAGGTACTCCTCGAAGCCGTACCGCACCACGGCCTCGAACAGCCCCTCCTTGTCACCGAAGTGGTGATAGAGGGTCGGCGCGCCCACCCCCGCCTCGGTCAGGATCGCCCGCGTCGACACCGGCTCCCCACCGGACTCCGCCAACGACCGGGCGGCCGCCTCCAGGATTCGCTCTCGCGCACTCACGAACCGAGGGTACAGAACCTCTATAACGACGTTACCGATCAGTGGGGGCAGAGCAGCCGGGAGCGCGACCCAACCCGGCCCTGGGGACGTCACCGCTGATCACCAGCCCGAGGCGGGGGAGCGGACCCCGGAGAACGGTTGTTGATCACACCCAAACCCCGGTCGGCGCCCCCACCACGCCGCCGCACGACCTCAACCCAAGCTGACCCCCAGCCACCACACCAAGCACACCCTCACGGAAAACGACGGCAAGGTGCGCAACAACAGGCCCCCCACCAGTCAGCCTCACTCGACAACACCAACACCCCCCCACGCCGACACCACCCAGCAACCCGACGCCGACAACACGTGGTCACCCTCACCCCACCCATCCACCCGGGAATCACCCCCTCCACCAGGCGTTGACACTGACGTGCTGCCCACCCGGTTCTCCGTCCTGGACCGCTCCCTCAC
>BNBP01000179.1 GCA_014656015.1 Streptomyces griseoaurantiacus
GGCCCCGCCCACGCGGGGATGGTTCGACGTCGGCCTCGGAGGGCACCTTGCCCCTGCCGTCTTCCCCGCGCACGCGGGGGTGAGTCGATCCACTTGTTGTCGGTGGCGGCGTGACGCGTCAGGTCGCCGATCGCCGCCGCGTTGGCCCCAGGCGCCGACCATCACACCCGCAGTGGAGACCGCGTTGAACGGGACACCCGCCACCACCCCGACCCGGTGACGTCGAGGTCCACAACCAGCCATCGCCGGCGACGCTGACAGTGGTCAGGGCGACGTCGATGCCTGCCGATGCGGGCGGTGACATCCCTGGTGGCCTCGGAAGTCCGCGACCGTCACTTCGAGGGTGGTCGTGGCCGAACGCGTGACCGGGGCGTTGATGTCGCTGACCTTCCTGGTGGCCAGAGCGTTGAGGGTGCTGGTCACTTCCTTGACCGCCCCGGCGACGTTCCATGAAGTCGTTGTTCTCTGTGCCGTGGGGAACGGGTGTGATGGGCCAGTGTCGGGCGGCGATGTCGGTGCACGCCAGCCCCGTGTTGCCCTGCGGGTCTTTCAGGCTGTCGGCGATACGAGCCGCCACGGCGTAGGGGCGCTGTCGAGCGCATCCGCCATGGCGCGATCATGGAGCGACGAACAGTCCCCGCCCGTCCCATGGATGGCAAGAGCAAATGGTCAAAACCCGTGCCTTGGCTGGATAGAACACCAGGTCAGGAAGTGTCGGCCCCGCGCACGCGGGGATGGTTCCAGAGCAGCGGCGGGTCAGGGGCCCTCCGGGAGGTCGGCCCCGCGCACGCGGGGATGGTTCCCGCGCGCTGAGACCGCCGCCGGCTTGGGCCTCGTCGGCCCCGCGCAC
>BNBP01000180.1 GCA_014656015.1 Streptomyces griseoaurantiacus
CCCGGGCGCGGGTGCTGTTGGGGGCCGCCCTGGCCGATCCACCACCGCCCTCCGGAGGGCCGTGGCGCGCGTTGGGCGACGGGCGGCGGTGGAGGGAACTCCTCTACCTGCTGCTGGCCCTGCCCCTGGGCGCGTCGCAGGGCGTGGTGGTCCTCCTGCTGGGGGCGATGGCCGCGCGGGGCGTCAGCTACCCGTTCGTCATGTGGGGCGTCGACCTGTCCACGGCGTGGGGCGGGCCGACGTGGACGGGAGCGGTCCTGGTCCACAGTGGACTGGGAGTGCTCGCGATCCTGGCGTCCCCCTGGCTCCTCCGGCTGGTGACCGACGCGCACGGCTGGGTGGCGCGCCGCCTGCTCTGATCACTCGCGTTCGCCGCTCCGGCGGTTGTTTCCCCTGTCCTCCGGGCACTTCCGGGAACCACAGGGGGCACGCGGAACGAGGAGGGCTCCCGTCGCCTCGGCGGGAGCCCTCCGTCCGCTCAGCGCGGCATCGGCCCGATCAGGTCCCTGAGCTGCGCGTGCAGCAGCAGCGGGTTCGCCGCCTCCGGCGCCACCGAGCGCTTCTCCCGCGCGCCGGCCTGTTTCGGCTCCGGCAGCGGGGTGCCGGCACAGGACAGGTCGCGCTCCGGGACGACCCCGTCCACGAGGTACTTCTCCACGACCTCGTCGACACAGGCGTTCCCGGCGGAGTAGATCCCGTGGTCGCCCTCCGCCGTCACCGTGAGCATGCGGGAGTTGGCGAAGGCCTCGTGCGCCCGCTTCGCGCCCTCCATCGGCGTGGCCGGGTCGTTGACGGACTGCACCATCAGGACCGGGGGCACGCCCTTCCCGTCGGGCGTGGGC
>BNBP01000181.1 GCA_014656015.1 Streptomyces griseoaurantiacus
CGGCGGACGCGGCGGCCGACGACGACGAGCGAGGCGTCGTGGGAGGCGTCGATCAGGTGGCTCGCGGGACTGCCGAGGCGGGACAGCTCGTCCACCTCGACGTCCGGGTACTTCTTCCGCCAGGGCAGCAGCACCTCGGTGAGCGCGCCCGCCTGCGCGCGGGCCAGGTCCTCGCGGGGGTCGTAGCCGCCGGCCATGGTGTACGCGTAGGAGGCCGGCAGGTTCCAGCCCTGCACGACGGTCAGCCTGGCCGCACGCCGCTGTGCCTCCTCGAAGGCGAAGGCGAGCACCTCCCCGGCGGGACTGCCGGTGTCCAGGCCCAGCACGACGGGCCGGAAGGCGGTGGCCGCGGACGGGATACCGACCGGGTCCTTCAGATGCTCGTCGACCGCCTGCTCACCGGCCCGGACGACCACCACGGGCACCTCGGTACGGGCGACCACTGCCTGGCCCACGGACCCGACGAGGTAGCCGCCGATGCCGCTCAGCGCCCGGGAACCGAGCACGAGCAGCTCCGCCTCCTCGGCCGCCTCCGCGAGGACCTCCGCCGGACGGCCCCCGCGCTGCTCGGTGCTCACCTCGACACCGGGATGCGACAGCGCCAGCCCCTCGGCGGCCTCACGGGGGATCCGCTCGGTCCAGTGCTGCTGCGTCTCGGCGCCCACGAGGGGCGCCTGCGCCATCGGCTCCGGCACCGGCTGCCACACATGGACCAGCTTCACCACCGCCCCCCGCAACGCCGCCTCACGGGCGGCCCACCGGGCCGCGGCACGGCTCTCGGGCGATCCGTCGAGACCCACGGCGATCGTCCTGGGCATCGAGCCCACCTCCTGCGTACTG
>BNBP01000182.1 GCA_014656015.1 Streptomyces griseoaurantiacus
GTGTCGGAGCAGGCCGGCCAGGGACAGGGAGCTGGCGCTGGGCGTGGAGCGCGCCTGCTCCTCGGTCAGGCCGTTGAGCGTGGCGCGCAGCGCCACCCGCTGCCGGTCGAGGAAGGTCAGGAGCGCGGTGCGCTCGTCGGGAACGGGGCCAACCAGGTATGCCATGTGCGGCAGCTTCCCCCGAACCACCGACAGCGCGCCGTCCGGACGGCCTCATCGCGCTGAGACCCCGGCCACTCCCGGCAAGAACCGCTCCGCTCGCGACAGAACCTGCCGTGACGGCGTCGTCACGGGCCGACGCAGATCACCGTCGATCGGGCTGTAGATCTTGGGGACGCTCCCGCACAGGCTCCCGGCGACGAGGAACTGCCCCGACCAGGGCCCACAGCCACGCTCTGCTGCTCAGGTGCCTCCCTTGTGCTGCTCTTCGACAGCATCCACATGACCTGGTTACCGGCGTGAGCTGCGGGCTTCTGCGGCGGTCGGGCGTCGTGTGCCGCCGCCCTGGCGGCTACGTGGTAACTGAGTGTCGCCATAGGATGACGGTGTGTCGATCAAGGACTTGGTCGCGCGGCTCGACGTGGTGTTGGACAAGATCGACGCCGCGCGCGCGTCGTTGAACGTGGCGGCGGACTTGATCGACGAGGCGAGTACGGCCTTCGGTGCCGCTATGTCCGGCACGGTCGCCTCTGACGCCTTACAGGCGTTGGCGTGGTTCGGGGAGGCGCAGCAAGGCGTTCGGTCCCCGCTCGCGGAGTTGAAGGCTGCCGAGGACGCCATACGCGCCTACCGGATGTACTCGGTAGGCGGCTCTACTGCGACCGGCTCCTCGGCGGGTTT
>BNBP01000183.1 GCA_014656015.1 Streptomyces griseoaurantiacus
GAGCCCGTGGACTAGGCCCCGCACATACCCTGGCGCGACACGACCACGCGCGGCGGACCACACCCCGTGCCCACGCCCGCGCCCGACACAGCGCCCGACATCGAGTCCGACACAGCGCCCGACCCCGCGTCCGGGTCAGACACCGCGACTACTGCCGACTACTGCCGACTGCTGACGACTACTGCCTGAGGAGTTCCGATGCCCGAGTACCTCGCTCCCGGCACCTACGTCGAGGAGGTCCGTGGCGACGTCGTGCCCATCGAGGGGGTGGGGACCAGCACCGCCGGCTTCGTCGGGTTGACCGAGCGCGGTCCCCTCCAGGCCACCCTCGTCACGTCCTGGTTGGAGTACCAACGCTGGTACGGGGACATCGTCCCCCCACGCGTGTCCGTCCTTCCCCTCTCCGTGCAGGGTTTCTTCGCCAACGGTGGCCAGCGGGTCTACGTCGCCCGGATCACGCGGAAGAACGCGGCCAGGGCCGAGCTGACCCTGGAAGGGGACGGCGCGCCGAAGGTCCGCGCCGTCGGCCCCGGCGCCTACGGCAACCGGATCTGGGTCCAGGTGAGCAAACCCAGCATGGGCGGCGAGAAGAAGTTCCGGCTCACGATCTACTACTACCGGGACCGGGTGATCGAGCCGCCGCTGGACATCCGCAAGAACCCGCCCGACGTGACCGAGGAGTTCGACGACCTGAGCGCGGACCCCAAGGACAGCCGGTTCGCCAGCACCGTGGTCAACGCCTCCTCGTACCTGGTGTCCCTGGAATGGCCCACGCCGACACCCGGCCTGCCGACCATTCCCGAGAAGCCCGAGCCCAGGCCGCTCGTGGACGGTAACGAC
>BNBP01000184.1 GCA_014656015.1 Streptomyces griseoaurantiacus
CATGGTGTCCTCGTCGCCCGAGGCCTCCCTGACCTCGGCCACCTCGCCGAAGGGCACGTGCGGCCACGGCAGGGTCAGCTCGCGGACGTCCACCCCGCCCACATCAGAGTCCAGGTCGGACGTCTCGGCGCGGACGGCGTCGGCCAGCAGTGTGGGCAGCACGAAGTGATCGCCGGCGGCGACGACGGTGGTGCGCATGGGAACTCCTGTGTGGTGCTCGCTCAGACCGAGAGCGCTTCGATGGGGGTGTTGAACTGCAACAGCGACGTGACGTCGTCGCGGATGCGCAGTTCGGTGATGCCGGTGTTCCGCACGACGGGGAACACGCGGCGGTAGGCCGAGACGGGGATGCCGAGCAGGTGGCAGATCACCAGGCGCAGCAGGGTGCCGTGCGCGACGACGAGCACCCTCCCCTCGGGAACCCGCTCCGTGATGTCCAGCAGGCACGCGGTCCCCCGGTCCACCGCGACGCGCGGGTCCTCGCCCTCGGGCATGTGGTGGGCGACGGGATCGGCGCGGAACGCGGCCAGCCGCTCGGGGAACTCGCGTTCCATCTCGGCGGTGGTCATGCCCTCGGCGCGCCCGAAGCCCAGCTCGCACAGCCGCTCGTCGACGACCGGCTCCAGTCCGGTGGCGTGCGCGACCGGCGCGGCCGTGTCCCTGGCCCGGCCCTGCGGCGAGCACCACAGCGCGGCCAGGCCGGCGGTGCGCGCCCAGTCGGCGAGCCGTTCGGCCTGTTCCTTGCCGTGCGGGGTGAGCGGCACCTCGCTGCGCCCCGCGTAGCGGTTCTCGGCGTGCCAGGTGGTCTCCC
>BNBP01000185.1 GCA_014656015.1 Streptomyces griseoaurantiacus
GCCACCCTTGAAAGAGTGCGTAATAGCTCACTGGTCTAGTGATTCCGCGCCGACAATGTAGCGGGGCTCAAGCGTACCGCCGAAGTCGTGTCATTCACACTGGTGATTCGCTGCGATCCTTTGTGGGTTGTGGTGCAGTCGTGTGGGTGGGTAGGGGAGCGTCGTGTCACCGTGGAAGCAGCCGTGTGAACGAGTTGTGGAGGTGACGCGAGTGAGAATGCAGGCATGAGTAGCGAATGCAGAGTGAGAAACTCTGCCGCCGATTGACTAAGGGTTCCTGGGTCAAGCTGATCTGCCCAGGGTAAGTCGGGACCTAAGGCGAGGCCGACAGGCGTAGTCGATGGATAACCGGTTGATATTCCCGTGCCCGTGTGGATGCGCCCATGGCGAGGCTGGTGATGCTAACCGCCCGATCCTGCTGCTGGTCTTCGGACTGGTGGTGGGGGAGCGCGGGGCCCGAGCCGGTAGTAGTCAAGCGATGGGGTGACGCAGGAGGGTAGCTCCGCCAGTGAGTGGTTGTACTGGTGTAAGGGTGTGGCCAGGTGGGGTAGGTAAATCCGTCCCGCTGTGAATGGTGAGACCTGATGCATAGCCGATTGAGGCGAAGTAGGGTGATCCCATGCTGCCGAGAAAAGCCTCTAGTGAGTGTCCATGCGGCCCGTACCCTAAACCGACTCAGGTGGTCTGGTAGAGAATACCGAGGCGTTCGGGTGAACTATGGTTAAGGAACTCGGCAAAATGCCCCCGTAACTTCGGGAGAAGGGGGGCCATGTCTG
>BNBP01000186.1 GCA_014656015.1 Streptomyces griseoaurantiacus
CGGTGAACCCGAACGCGTTGATGCGCCGGCATGTTCGGGGGTGGAAGGGGAAGCACGACGGGCACAGGTGTCGCGGCCAGTTGGCGCAGGATGGCTGCGAGATTGACGGGATTGTCGGCGTTCTCGGGCCGGTGGATGGTCGCCAGCACGAAGCCGCCCGACGTCAGCCCGTGGCTCGCCAGGACGTGCTCCTGTTCTCGCATGTTCGGCAGTGCGGTGGCGACGGCTTCGACGATGGTGTTGCCGGTGAACACGACTCGTTCCGGTGGGATGCGCTCAGCCAGGAGATTGTCCCTGGCCAGCGGCGTCGGAGCGCGGCAGAGGTCGGCGAGATGGTCAATGAGCACACGGTGGTGCTCTTCGGGCATTGCCCGGTCGAAGCTGCGCAGACCGGCTTCGAGGTCCACGAGGGGTGTGCTGGTGGCGTTGGCGGCCAATGCACCAGCGAGCGCCGAGGTGGTGTCTCCCTGAACCAGTACGGCGTCAGGTTCGTGCAGAGCGAAGACCTGGTCAAGTGCGGTCACCAGAACACCGAGTTGGTGACCTCGGCGAATGTCGGGGTGATGGTGGAATTCAAGGGAGAGGTCCGCCCAGACATGCCGGGGCTGAAGTGTTGTCCGGTGTTCACGATCAATGCCTCAGGGCCGAGAAGACCGGTGACCGGGGCGAGCTTTGATGGCTTCAGGACGGGTGAACACGACAACAGCGATCCGCATGGACAGGTCCGGAACAGTCACCAGAAAACGTGCGTGCGTTCGCCC
>BNBP01000187.1 GCA_014656015.1 Streptomyces griseoaurantiacus
CACGACCTGGTTCATCAGGTTCTGGTCCATGACGCTGATGAAGTCGTCGTGGTCGTTGATCGGCTTGTGCAGCTGCTCGGGGAATCCGTCGACCGCGTAGGCGTTCTTCACCTGGCCGTTCGCGATGACCGGGGTCGGGACGCTGTAGACGAGGCGCATCGTGAGCTGGGGGATGGCCTTGAACCCGCCCGCGCAGTTGCCGTTCGCGTCCGCGAAGGCGACGTGCGAGCGGTGGTTGGCGCTGTCGGTGTTCTGGCCGTCCCAGCAGCTCTGGAAGGCGAACGAGCGGACCACGTCACTGCCCTTGGGGCAGATCGGGTACTTGTCGGTCAGCTGGACCTTGTCCTCGAAGCCGGTGCAGGAGAAGTGCGCGTTGGCGTTGGCGGTGCCGTTGGTGAAGGCCTTGGCGTCACCGGTGATGATGCGCAGGAACTTCGGCATCCCGACGACCTTGGAGGTGGGGCTGCCGACGTACTTGATCTCGGCCTGCTTGGCGGTGAGGATCTTGCCGACGTTGCCCTCCTTGCCGCCGCCGTCGTTGTTCTGGTCGAACTCCTGCGTGCCGTCCTGCACACGCATCACCGGCCAGTAGTACGAGGACTTGTCGCCCTTCTTGTCGCAGGACGTGCCGGCCGCGGCGAACGTGTCGTTGTTCGAGAAGGCGTTGACGTCCTGGTTGCCGACGTAGTCGTGGGTGTGGTGCGCGCCGTTGGTCACGCCGGGCGCCACGATCACGTTGTCGGTGTTGTAGTTCTTGTTCT
>BNBP01000188.1 GCA_014656015.1 Streptomyces griseoaurantiacus
GTGAACCCCGGAAGGCTGGCCCGCCTGGCCGTGGGCGATTTCCGGGACCGGGTGCGGCGGCCGGCGTACGCGGTGATCCTGCTGGCCGCCGTGGCGCTGGGGTACGTCGCCACCCCCGACCGCGACGCCCAGTGGGTCATCATGCAGATCGGCGAGTGCCGGGGTCTCTGCAACAGCGCCTACGTCGGGATGGTGACCGCGCTCGCCAGCTCCCTGTGGCTCACGTTAGGGCGGCTTCTACGTCGTGCGCAACGCGATCGCCAGGGACGAGAGCACGCGGGGGTCTGGTCCTCGCCGCGACGCCCCTGCGCACGCCCGTCTACCTCGCGGGGAAGTTCCTGAGCAACGTCCTGGTGCTCGGCTCGATGCTGGCCGTCCTGGCCGTGACCGCGCTGGTGATGCAGCTCGCGCGGGGCGAGTCCACGTCGGTGGACGTGGTCGCGCTGCTGTCGCCCTTCGTGCTCGTCGCGTTGCCGCTGATGGCCACGACCGCCGGCGCCGCGCTGTTCTTCGAGCTGGTCCCCGGGCTGCGGACGGGGTCGGGCAACGTCGTCTGGTTCTTCCTATGGATGGTGTTCGCCACCTCGGGCCAGTCGCCGAAGTTCCCGCTCGACGGGATCGGTGTGAGTCCCGTGGTCCAGTCGATGCGGGCCGCGATGGAGCAACAGGGGCTCGACCGGTCCGGCGGTGAGTTCAGTCTGGGGCTGACCTACCTCGAACACCCGCTCAAGACGTTCGTCTGGACCGGGTTC
>BNBP01000189.1 GCA_014656015.1 Streptomyces griseoaurantiacus
CTGGAGGACTTCGACGCCTTCGTCGCCCGCGCCCGGCGGCTCAACATGGAGATCGCGCTCGATTTCGCCCTGCAGTGCTCGCCGGACCATCCGTGGGTGGAGAAGCACCCGGAGTGGTTCCACCACCGCAGCGACGGGTCGATCGCGTACGCGGAGAACCCGCCGAAGAAGTACCAGGACATCTATCCCCTCGCGTTCGACGCGGACATGGACGGGATCGTCGCCGAGACGGTGCGGGTGCTGCGGCACTGGATGGACCACGGGGTGCGGATCTTCCGGGTGGACAATCCGCACACCAAGCCGGTGGTGTTCTGGGAGCGGGTGATCGGGGAGATCAACGGCCGGGACCCGGACGTGCTCTTCCTGGCGGAGGCGTTCACGCGGCCGGCGATGATGCACACCCTGGGCGCGGTCGGATTCCAGCAGTCGTACACCTATTTCACCTGGCGGACGACGAAGGAGGAGCTGACGGAGTACCTCACCGAGCTCTCCGGTGAGGCGGCCGCGTACATGCGGCCGAACTTCTTCGCCAACACCCCCGACATCCTGCACGCCTACCTCCAGCACGGCGGCCGCCCCGCCTTCGCCGTCCGCGCGATCCTCGCCGCGACCCTGTCCCCCACCTGGGGCATCTACAGCGGCTACGAACTGTGCGAGAACACCCCCCTGCGCCCCGGCAGCGAGGAATACCTCGACAGCGAGAAATACCAGCTACGCCCCCGCGACTGGGCCGCCGCCGCACGCGAGGGCCG
>BNBP01000190.1 GCA_014656015.1 Streptomyces griseoaurantiacus
GTCCCCGTCTACGACGGTGAGCTGGGCCCGGAGGTGGAGTACCTGTTCTGGGTGGGCTGCGCCGGGGCGTTCGAGGACCGCGCCCGCAAGACGACGCGGGCGGTGGCGGAGTTGCTGCACCTGGCCGGGGTGAACTATGTGGTGTTGGGGTCGGAGGAGACCTGCACCGGTGACCCGGCCCGGCGGGCGGGGAACGAGTTCCTGTTCCAGATGTTGGCGCAGCAGAACGTGGAGGTCCTCAACACCGTCTTCGAACACCGGCCCGCCTCGGCACGCAAGATCGTGGTGACCTGTCCGCACTGCTTCAACACCCTGGGCAACGAATACCCCGAGTTGGGTGGCCAGTTCGAGGTGGTGCACCACACCCAGTTGCTCAACCGGCTGGTGCGGGAGCGGCGGCTGGTGCAGGTGGCGCCGATGGGGGAGGACGTCACCTACCACGACCCGTGCTACCTGGGCCGCCACAACAAGGTGTATTCCCCGCCGCGGGAGCTGGTCGGGGCCACCGGGGCGACGTTGCGGGAGATGCCGCGGCACGCCGATCGGGCGTTGTGTTGTGGTGCGGGTGGCGCGCGGATGTGGATGGAGGAGCGGATCGGCAAGCGCATCAATCTGGAGCGGGTGGACGAGGCGTTGGGGACCGCCCCGACGAAGATCGCTACGGGGTGTCCGTTCTGCCGGGTCATGATGACCGACGGACTCGTCCAACGGCAGAGCGAACGCGCCGCGCCCGCCCACGTGGAGATCGTCG
>BNBP01000191.1 GCA_014656015.1 Streptomyces griseoaurantiacus
GTGGATAACGTCGGAGTGTGAGTGAGTACAGCGAGGTCGTGACGACCACCGGTTCCGCCGAAGCCGCCGAGGAACTCGCACGCGGCATCATCAAGGAACGCCTCGGCGCGTGCGTGCACATCGTGCCCATCCGCAGCGTCTACCGGTGGGACGGCGAGGTCCAGACCGACGACGAGTGGCGCTGCATCATCAAGACCACCACCGCGCGGGTGGAGGAGCTGGTCGCCCACATCAAGGCGAACCACTCCTACGACGTCCCGCAGGTGACGGTCACCCCGATCATCACCGGCAACCCCGACTACCTGGCCTGGGTCAGCGAGGAAACCCGCCCCACGAGCTAGGCATCTCCCAACACGGCGAGCCGCTGACGAAGTTGATCGGCAGTACCCGAGTGCCTCTTTCGCGGCAGTGCCGACCGAAGTTCGCGGAGCCGACCAATCGCCAGGCTTGCCTCGGTGCGCGAAGCCAAGTCCAGCGCGGCCGAGGCAAGCCCATCGGCGCGGTCGAAGTTCTGGGTGCGGACGGCGGACAACGCAAGGTCAGACAGAACAAGCGCGCGAACCTTGTTCTCGCTGGGGCCGAGTGAGGCGAGCAGCGAGTCCGCCGTGGCGTCGGCATCCCGATGGCCCAGACGGTTGTAGGTGGTCACGGTCGAACTTCCGAGCCGGCTCGCGGTGAAGAAGGCGGTCCAGGGCCGTTCCGTTCGCGGGTGGGCGTAGTCGAACGCGGTGATCGCCCGCTCCACG
>BNBP01000192.1 GCA_014656015.1 Streptomyces griseoaurantiacus
GGCGCCGGCGTGGAGTTCGCCTACGTGAAGTTGACCGAGGGCACCGGCTACCTGAACCCCAACCGGGACTCGCAGTTCCGCGGCGCGCGCGCCGCCGGTCTGGTGGTCGGGGCGTACCACTTCGCCCGGCCGGACAACGGCAACTCGCCGCAGGCCGAGGCCGACTACTTCGTCGGCGAGGTGCTGCGGTTGGGGGCGCACGGGGACGGCCTGCTGCCGCCGTGCCTGGACATCGAGGTGGCCGCCGGGGACGTGGCCGGCTGGTGCACTTCGTTCGTGGCCCGGCTGCGGCAGCGGCTGGGCCGGCACCCGGTGATCGTGTACGCCTCGACGTCGTTCATCAACGCCCACCTCAGCGAGGGGTGGGCCAACGCCAACGACATCCGCTGGTGGGTGGCGCACTACGACCGCGCCCCTGGGGAGCCCGGGCACCGGACCCCGAGGGTGGTCATCCACCAGTACACCCGGACCGGTCGGGTGAACGGGATCGCCGGCGACGTGGACATGAACCTCGCGATGCGACCGCTGCACGACATCACGGGCTCGGAGGGTGATGTGAGTTACGAGGACGCCTACAACGCCATCCGCGACTTCGTCTTCAACAACCGCTTCGTGTCGATGGTCGACGGGCACGAGCGCAACATCGTGGACTACCTGCGGCAGACCGAGAAGATCGCGGCCGAGACGCAGGCCAAGGCCGTGGAGTCCAACGCCGTCCTGGGCGACGCCTACGCCCTGTCC
>BNBP01000193.1 GCA_014656015.1 Streptomyces griseoaurantiacus
GACGAACACGGTCGCGTCGCGCGCCTCGAACGCTGTGCGAGACTGTAGAACAGTGTGCGATGAAATGGAACACCGTGCTGGCGAATCGCACGCTGTACCAGCGACGGTAGGGTGAGACCCCGGAACGGGGGACTGGGGCGACGGCGACAGGGAGGCGGCGTGCCGGAGCGCGCCCGCGGCAACGTCCGCGGTGACGAGGTGCCCACCGTCTGGGCGAGGGGACGTGCCCGCAGGGGCCAGGGCCCCACGCTCAGCCGGGAGCAGATCGTGCGGGCCGCCGTCGAACTGCTCGACGCCGAGGGGGCCGACGGGCTGAGCATGCGGCGGCTCGGCGCGAAGCTCGGCGCCGGCGCGACCTCGCTCTACTGGCACGTGGCGAACAAGGACGAGCTGTTGGAGCTGGCCTTCGACGAGGTGATGGGCGAGGTCCCACTCGTCGAGCCGTCAGGGGACTGGCGGGCCGACCTCCTCGGGTTCGCCGACGGGATGCGGGCGATGATGTTCCGCCACCCGTGGGTGGTGGCGTTGTTCGGCACCTCGCCGAACGTGGGGCCGCACGGCCTGCGCCAGTCCGACGCGGCCGCGAGAATCCTGGTGGCCGGCGGGTTCGCCGTCGAGGACGTGGACAACGCGATCTCGGTGGTCATGGACTACGTGATCGGGTCCGCCGCCACGGAGCTGGCCTGGATCCTGCGGGTGCGCCGGGAGGGCGTGGACGTCGAGCGGTGGACGGCC
>BNBP01000194.1 GCA_014656015.1 Streptomyces griseoaurantiacus
TGGGCCAGGGTCCTCACTCGTCGGGCCAGGTGAGCTGGTCGACCAGGGAGGGGAGCCGGCGGGCGTCGGCGGAGGTCATCACCCGGCCGAAGTCGTCGCCGTCGTCGTCGAGGATCGGCTCGCCGGGCAGCAGCGCGGCGAGCCTCGGGTCCAGCGGGATCTCCAGATACAGCCGGCCGCGGTCGGTCAGCCGGTCCGGCACCTCGGTGAAGAACCGGCGGAGCAGGCCGAGCGGCTGCGCGCTCTGGTCGTACAGGGCGACCGACGGCTCCCACCGCCCCTCGGGCACGGGCGCGCGCGGGTCCTGCCGGGGCAGGTTCGCGTAGATCACGTCGAACCGGCCGTCCAGCGCGTCGAACAGGTCACTGGTCACCAGGCGCACCGGCGCGCCGTGCCGTCGCGCGTTCTCGGCGGCCAGCTCCAGCGCCTCGGGGTCCACGTCCGTCCCGACGAACTCCCCGGCCAGCTCCAGCGCCATCGTGCAGACGGCGGCGCCGGCCCCGCACCCGATCTCCACGGCCCGCACCTCCTGGCCGGCGAAGTCGGTGAGGATGCGGCGCACCAGGGGCTCGTTGTACCGGCGGACGGCGAGCGCGCGCCGGTCGCTGCGGAACGGCCGGCCCAGGTAGTGGACCTCGCCGAGCACGTACCCGAGCGGGACCCCCGCCACGTAGTCGGTCAGCATCGCCGCGGCCCTGGCCAGCCAGCCGTCCCCTCCCGGCCAGCCGTCCACGG
>BNBP01000195.1 GCA_014656015.1 Streptomyces griseoaurantiacus
GAGGAGGAGAACAAGCCAATGTCCGAGGTTCTGGTCCTCGTTGACCACGTCGACGGCGAGGTCAAGAAGGTCACCTTCGAGCTGCTGTCCGCGGCCCGCCGGCTCGGCGAGCCCGCCGCCGTGGTGGTCGGCGCCCCCGGCTCGGCCGCCAAGGCCAAGGAGTCCCTGGCCCGCTTCGGCGCCGCCAAGGTCTACGTGGCCGAGTCCGACGAGGCGGCCAGCCTGCTGGTGACGCCCAAGGTGGACGTGCTGGCCGCCCTGGTCGGCAGCGCCTCGCCGGCCGCCGTGCTGGTCTCGGCCACCGCCGAGGGCAAGGAGGTCGCCGGCCGGCTCGCGGTCCGCGTGGGCTCCGGCGTGCTGGCCGACGTCGTCGACCTCGACGGCGAGGGCGTGGCCACCCAGTCCGTGTTCGGCGGCGCCTACACCGTGAAGGCCAAGGTGACCACCGGCGTGCCGGTGATCAGCGTGCGGCCCGGCGCGGTCGAGGCCGAGGAGGCGGCCGGCGCCGCCGCCGAGGAGACCGTCGAGGTCCCCTCGGTCGACCCGGCCAGGGCGGTGCGGATCACCCGGCGCGAGCCGGTGACCGGCGGCGACCGCCCCGAACTCACCGAGGCGTCCGTGGTCGTCTCCGGCGGCCGCGGCGTGGGCAGCGCCGACAACTTCGCCCTGGTGGAGAAGCTGGCCGACGTGCTCGGTGGCGCCGTGGGCGCCTCCAGGGCCGCGGTGGACTC
>BNBP01000196.1 GCA_014656015.1 Streptomyces griseoaurantiacus
GGAACCTCCCCGAGTACGGGTCCAGGGTGGACTGGATGCGCTCCATGTACTCGAACACCTCGGGGTGGACGGCGGTCGGGCGGCGCAGGTGTGACAGGGCGAAGGCGGTCATCGGACTCTCCCCGGGGTGGTGGGTGGTGGTGTTGACATCGACCATCCTGCTGCCCTGATCGACGTCCGTCGATTACCTCGGAGGTAATGCCCCCACCTACCCACACGACGGCGGGCGGAGGGCCGAGCCTCCGTGGTTTCCGGTATGTCGACGGGACAACGGGGTGTGCCGCGCCTTCCAGCGATGATCCGCCGGGGGCCGTCCCGACAGGCGGCACGTGACCGAACCTCTCTTGACCTCAACCCCAGTTCAGAGACGAGGCTGCAACCCGAAGCCCGAGGAACCACTCCTCACACCCCCTGACCAGCGAAGGAAGCAGTCGTGTCCGAGAACCCGCTCCCGCTCGCAGTGATCATCGGCAGTGTCCGGGACGGCCGGTTCGGGCCGACCGTGGCGAACTGGGTCGCCGACCAGGCCGGGGAACGCGGTGACTGGGACGTGGACGTCATCGACCTCGCCGAGGTCGACCTGCCCCTGGCGCTGCCGGACCTCGCCGGAGCGCCCTCCCCCGCCGCGGTCGAGGCCCTGCGGACACTGACCCCGCGTCTGGAGCGGGCCGAGGCGTTCGTCGTGGTGACCCCCGAGTACAACCACAGCTACCCGGCCTCGCTGAAGAAC
>BNBP01000197.1 GCA_014656015.1 Streptomyces griseoaurantiacus
CATCAGCAACAGCTTGGCGGAGGCGATGTTCGGGGTCGGGATGAGCTGCTGCGGATTGCCCGCGACCACGTACACCGCGCCGGTCTGCTTGCTGATGACGATGCCGCCGTCCTTGGGGAGGCTGCCCTTCGGCTTGAGGACGCCGAAGATGAGGAAGCCGAGCACGCCGACGACCGCGAGCAGCGCTCCCGCGGCGAGCGCTCGTTGGTGGGTGCGCATCGGCTCGTGCAGCATCACCGCGTCCTTGCGCGTGAGCGCGGACTCCATGCGGCGGAGCACGAAACGATACGCCTGAACCTGGGATTTCGTCGTGGGTGTTGAGGGCATTCTCGGCCTACAGCTCTCCCGTCCGCGATACGGTTCCGCAGGATAGCCGCACGGGTACGCGTCCGGGTCCGGTTCGACGGAACCGGATCACGGGGCCGTCGCCGGCGGCGCCGAGTCCACCGCCCGCGCCGACCGCCCAGTCCCGTCGGCGCGCAGGGAGCGAGGGGGAGAGACCGAACGGATGTCCGTGACCACATCACGCCCCGCCCCGCCGGGGCCGGCCGCGGCCGTGAACGCGATGCGCGCGGCGATGCGCGCCCGCCGGCGCACGATGGGCGCGAGCCTGGGCGCGCTGCCGGTCGTCAACCTCGTGGTGATCGAGGTCGGTCTGGCGCTGGGGCTCCTGCTGCTCGCCGCGATCTCCGTCCTGTGGCCCGTCTCGGTGGCCGTGCTGGTGAT
>BNBP01000198.1 GCA_014656015.1 Streptomyces griseoaurantiacus
CACGCCCAGATCTCGCTGCGGCAGCTCGCCCGGCTGGCCGGGGTGTCCAACCCCTACCTGAGCCAGATCGAGCGCGGCCTGCGCCGACCGAGCGCGGAGATCCTCCAGCAGATCGCCAAGGGGCTGCGGATCTCGGCCGAGGCGCTGTACGTGCAGGCCGGGATCCTGGAGCGCCGCGAGGGCGGGCCCGTCGTCGACGCCGTGCTCGCCGACCCCGATCTCAACGAGCGGCAGAAGCAGGTGCTGCTCGACGTCTACGAGTCCTTCCGGCGGGAGAACGCCACCACCCGGCGCCCCGCCGAACCCGAGCCCGACGAGCCCGAGGAGTGATCCCATGCCGAACGGCGAGGACGTGCGCACGGCGCGCGAGCAGGCGGCCGCCGCGGTCAGCGGCGTGCTGGAGCAGGCGAGGACCCCGCTGCTGGCCGTGCTGGGCGCCGGCGACGTGGCGGCCCGCTCCGTCGTCAGCCTGTTCCAGAAGCTGCGCGAGCAGGTGACCGAACGCGCCGAGGCCGCGCGCTCCGGCGTGGACGACCTGCCGCACGACCTGGAGGGGCTGCGCGCGAAGCTGGACCCCGCCGAGCTGCGCGAGCTGGTCGACGCCTACGCCAAGGCCGCGACGCAGCTCTACGAGTACCTGGCCGAGCGGGGCGAGCAGACGTTGGAGCGGTTGCGCCCCCAGGTCGAGCGCCTCGTGGAGCAGGCCGGCACGGTCGCC
>BNBP01000199.1 GCA_014656015.1 Streptomyces griseoaurantiacus
TCGCTCGGTGGTCGGCGAGGTCACCACGAAGTCCGGATCGCGTCCGCGCAGGCGCAGCTCTACCGAACCGGGGGCCAGTTCCCGGGTGATCTCGTCGGCGGCGGCCGACAGCGCGTCCAGCAGTGTCACCCGGACCGCCGACTCGAGCGACCCGGTCAGGCGCTCGACCAGCGCACGGGCCTCGTCGCCGCCGGCTTCGGCAAGCGCGGCGAACTCGCGCCCGAGGCCGCTCACGTACGAGGTCAAGTCCATGGCACCACTTTGGCACACGGATGGCACAGATACAAGCCATGGTGGCTCGGAATCGTGGTGCCATCTATGGCGCCATCTGGCGTATGCCGGCGAAATGCGCAGGTCAGTGCGGGCCGCTTGAGCCACGCTGCGGGGGAATGAGGCTTCGGTGCACTTGGTGCCACCCGTGGTCCCGCGCTGCCAGTGGTGGACCCGCACGCCCGTCGTGACGAACAGAAGGGCAGCCGCGCGGGCTGCCCTTCCGCTCTGGACCCGGTGTGGTGGAGCCTCACGCCTTCTTCTGCTTCTCCAACCCCCGGTCCCGGTTCGTCTTCACTCCGGACCTGTCCTTGGGCTGGGGCTTGGCGGGCGGCTTGGACTGAGCCTTGGCCTGGTTCTCCAGGGCTTGGACGCGGCCCGCCCACTGTTGTTGCTGGATGTCCCTGGCCTTGGCCTTGGCCGCCGCCGCGGCCTGCGCCTTG
>BNBP01000200.1 GCA_014656015.1 Streptomyces griseoaurantiacus
GCTGGGCCTTCCCTCGGTGCACCGGCGCCGGACGCGCGGCGTGGTTGCTCGGCTGGGCGTGGTTGGTCGGCGGCACGGGGGACCAGGGTACTTGCCGCAGCTCATCCCGCCCGCGCGCGGAGGCGGACGGCGGCCCCTCCCGTGTCACTACCATCGCAACCATGCCCCCGTCGTCCGGCCGTTCCGGCGGTAGCAAGCCGGGGCGCCGGAGCCGGCGCCGGGGCCGTCGGCTGCGGACCGTCGACGAGACCTCCGCCGGCGGGCTGGTGCTCGACAGCGGGCGCCGGCACGCGGCCGTGATCGGTCGGCTCGACCGGCGCGGGCGGCTGTTGTGGTCCCTGCCCAAGGGCCACATCGAGCCCGGCGAGACCGCCGAGCAGGCCGCCGTGCGCGAGGTGGCCGAGGAGACCGGCATCGAGGGCCGCGTGCTCACCGCGCTGGGCACGATCGACTACTGGTTCGTCGCCGACGACCGGCGGGTGCACAAGACGGTGCACCACTTCCTGCTGGAAGCGGTGGGCGGCGAGCTTTCCGACGAGGACGTGGAGGTCACCGAGGTGGCGTGGGTGCCGCTTGGTGAGTTGGACGAGCTGCTCGCCTACGCCGACGAGCGCCGGCTGGTGCGTCGGGCGGCCGAGCTGTTGGCGGAGCAGGCGTGACCGGGCCGGGACCGAGGCGGGCGTGGGGGCGCGCGTGGGCCGCGCTGCTCACCG
>BNBP01000201.1 GCA_014656015.1 Streptomyces griseoaurantiacus
CCCATGAAGTCGGAGTCGCTAGTAATCGCAGATCAGCATTGCTGCGGTGAATACGTTCCCGGGCCTTGTACACACCGCCCGTCACGTCACGAAAGTCGGTAACACCCGAAGCCCACGGCCTAACCCCTTTGTGGGAGGGAGCGGTCGAAGGTGGGACTGGCGATTGGGACGAAGTCGTAACAAGGTAGCCGTACCGGAAGGTGCGGCTGGATCACCTCCTTTCTAAGGAGCATCCCTCGTGACCATCGTGCCCTTCTGGGGTGGGTGGTCGAGTGGGTTCCGCTGGTTTCAGGCCGTGTGGGTCTGGCTGGTGGTGCTCGTTAGCCAAGTGGAATCACTGGTTGAGCTGTCGTGCTGCGGTTGTCGGCTGGGTGAGTACTGCTGGTCTCCTTGTGGGGGCTGGGTGTGGAAAGTCTGGTTGGTGGGTGTGGTGCGGTGGTGTGTCGGTACGCTGTTGGGTCCTGAGGGAGCACACGCTGGTGTGTTGTCTCGGTGTCGAAGACGGTGACGGCGCTGCTGCGTGTGTCATACCGCTCCACGTTGGGTTGGGGTGGGTGGTGCTGGGTCGTGGTGGTGGGTCGTTGGTTGTTTGAGAACTGCACAGTGGACGCGAGCATCTGTGTGGCCAAGTTTTTAAGGGCGCACGGTGGATGCCTTGGCACCAGGAACCGATGAAGGACGTGGGAGGCCACGATAGTCCCCGGGGAG
>BNBP01000202.1 GCA_014656015.1 Streptomyces griseoaurantiacus
TAGAACCCGTGCCCCGCGAGCGTCAACAAATACGGAAGTTGCCCGATGGCCGGGAAGCGCACGCCGCCGATGAGTTCGACGGGGTGGCGTCCTTGGAAGGCCTGGAGGTCCAGTTCGGTGGGCTGGGCGAAGCGGGAGAAGTTGTGGACGCACAGGACGAGGTCGTCGCCGTGTTCCCGCAGGAAGGCCAGCACGGCCGGGTTGGAGGAGGACAGTTCGGTGTAGGAGCCGAGGCCGAAGGCGGGGTTCTGCTTGCGGATCTCGATCATCCGCCGGGTCCAGTGCAGCAGCGAGGAGGGCGAGGACATCGAGGCCTCGACGTTGGTGACCTGGTAGCCGTAGACGGGGTCCATGATCGTGGGCAGGAAGAGCCGGCCGGGGTCGCAGGAGGAGAAGCCCGCGTTGCGGTCGGGGGTCCACTGCATGGGGGTGCGCACGGCGTCGCGGTCGCCGAGCCAGATGTTGTCGCCCATGCCGATCTCGTCGCCGTAGTAGAGGATCGGCGAGCCGGGCAGGGACAGCAGCAGCGCGGTGAACAGCTCGATCTGGTTGCGGTCGTTGTCGAGCAGGGGTGCCAGCCGGCGGCGGATGCCGATGTTGGCGCGCATGCGGGGGTCCTTGGCGTACTCGGCCCACATGTAGTCGCGTTCCTCGTCGGTGACCATCTCCAGGGTCAGCTCGTCGTGGTTGCGCAGGAAGATCCCCCAC
>BNBP01000203.1 GCA_014656015.1 Streptomyces griseoaurantiacus
GGCCCTGCGCTCCATCAGCTTGACGTGCCGGATGCCGTCCATCTCGTGGAAGTACGTCTCGCCGTGCCGGCCGGCGGCCAGCTCGCGGATGCTGCGCCGCGACCCGTAGGTGGAGGGGAGGATGGCCTGCTCGGAGAAGATCCCGTTGCGGCGGGCCACCTCCCGCACCACGCGGAAGATCGTCCGCAGCCGCCGGAACACCGTGCCCGGCATGGCCACCAGGTCGACCAGCGCCCGCGCCACCGCGTTCGACAGGCGGGCCTCCGCCCACTCGCCGCGCGCGTAGTAGGGGGCGACGGGGTTGAGCTGGAAGGCGTTCCACTCGACGTAGAGCGTCCGCTCGTCGCACCCGATGTGCAGGTAGCTGGAGATGACCAGCTCCTTGTGCCAGGTCTCGACGCGGAAGCAGCGGTAGTAGCGGATCCACTCCGGGCTCCGCTCGGTCAGGCCCCGCACCACCTCGGTGGGCAGCCAGTTGGCCGGCGTGGACGCCGGGCTGGGCAGGATGTGGCAGGCCAGCTCCTCGTGCCGGTAGCGGATGAGGGACCGCGCCGACACGACCACGTGCTCGCTGTCGGACAGCTCGCGCAGCCGCAGGCCGGGGGCGAGGTTGTCCGAGGCCCGCATCCGCTTCAGCTCGTCCGCCACCCGGCCGTACAGCTCCACCGGGCTGAGCGGCGTCGGCTCCTCGTCGTCCCCCGCCTCC
>BNBP01000204.1 GCA_014656015.1 Streptomyces griseoaurantiacus
CGATCCGGCTCAGCTCGGCGTACCTGCTGCCGTCGGCGCCCGCGAAGCAGTCGCCCTCCCTGGCGTTGGGCATGAGGCAGAGCGTGTGGTCGGCCAGCCGGCTGTGCTCCTGGCTGATCCAGTCGTAGTCGCCGGTCGGGCAGGACGCGTCGGCGGCGGCGATGACCTTGGCGACGCGGTACCGGGAGCCGGTGGCCGAGCAGTCCAGCACCACGACGCCCCGGCCGGTGAGGTCGACGCAGTCGCCGACGCCGAGCCGCTGGGCCCCCTCGGCCGAGAAGTGCAGGACCAGCACGGCGCCGACTCCCGACAGCACGAGGACGAGCCCCAGCAGGACGGCGAGCCGGGTGACGCGGGCAGACATTGCCACCTTCCGGGAACAACGCTGAGAACGACACGGAAAACGACGCGGCGCGTGGGGATCACGACCGGGCCAACGCGTGGTGACGCCCAGCCTAATTTCGTCTCCGGCGGCGTTCCCACGCGTTCCGTTTTCGATTCCCGACCGTGATCCGCGGGCCGCGCGGCGCGACCGGCCGGTCACCGCCGGTGATCACTCTGCTCCGGATGGAAGACTGGAACCCGCCGCCGAGTGCGTCGAGGGAGTGTCGAGAACCCGTGACCGACGGACCACTGATCGTCCAGAGCGACAAGACCCTGCTGCTGGAGGTCGACCACGAGCTGGCCGACGAGGCCCGCACCGCG
>BNBP01000205.1 GCA_014656015.1 Streptomyces griseoaurantiacus
ATCGAGGAGCTGGTCAAACTCCTCGCCCTGGCCTACGTCGCGCGTCGCCTGCACCGCCGCGCCCTCCGGGACGGGCTGGTGCTCGGCGCGGCCGTCGGCTTCGGCTTCGCCGCGTTCGAGAGCGCCGGGTACGCCCTCAACGCCCTGATCACCGTCCACGGCCTCGACCTGAGGGCCCTGGTCGAGACCGAGATCCTGCGCGGCCTGCTCGCCCCGGTCGGCCACGGGCTGTGGACGGCGATCGCCGGCGGCGTGCTGTTCGCGGCCAGCCGCGGCGGCCGGTGGCGGGTGACCGCCGGTGTCACCTGGACCTACCTCGGTGTCGCGGCCCTGCACGCGTTGTGGGACTCGATGCACGGCATCGCCGTGCTGCTCACCATGGTCCTCACCGGCACCAGCTACCAGTACCAACTGCTCCAGCTCGGCTACGTCCCACGCCCGACACCGGCCCAGGTCCACCTGTTCACGACGCTCAACTGGGTCGGCCTGCTGATGGTGGCGCTCGTCGGCCTGGCATGGCTGGTCGCGCTGCGACGCGCGGCCGAACTCCCACCCCCGCCGCCGCCCAGGGGTCCGGGTGTCGCACCGATCGCATGACCCCCGGAGGACGCCCTCCGGTTGCCCGTCCCCTGGGCGCCCCGCACGCTGCCGATGCACGTGACCGGACACGAACGCGAGGAGGTGCGTCGTGGCCACCTG
>BNBP01000206.1 GCA_014656015.1 Streptomyces griseoaurantiacus
AGGAGGCCGTGCTCAAGGCGACGGGGCACGGGTTGGCGATCGCCACGCAGGCGGTCGAGCTGTCGGGTCCGACCGAGCCCCCGCGCCTGGTGCGGTGGTCGGCCGAGGACCCGCTCGACTCCCCGGTCCTCCTGCACGACCTGCACCCCGGCGAGGGCTACCTGGCCAGTGTCGCCCTGTTGACCGACCGGCCGCACAGCGTGGTGGAGCGGGACGGCGATCCCGTCCTGCGCCGGGCGCTCGCCGAGCTGCCCGCCGTCGGCTAGCGGACCCGTCCGTTCACGCCAGCGCGTCGCCCCTGGCGGCGAGCAACGCGCGCACCCGGCGGAGCCGGTCCAGCCACCAGTCCCGGCGTCGGTCGTCGACGGGTTCGGCGGCGGCCAGCAGCTCGGGGTCGGGGACCGGCGGGGCCTGGGGCACGCGGATCTCGCCGTCGACCGGCCGCAGGCCGTCAGGGAGCAGGTCGCCCTCGAACAACGCGAGCGTGCCCAGGCCGCAGGCGAAGTCCAGCTCGGGCAGGGCGGCGGCCAGCGCCACCTGCGCGGCCAGCCCGACGCTCGTCTCCAGCGCGGAGGACACCACGCAGGGCAGCCCGCACGCCTCGGCGACCCGCAGGGCGCGGCGGACCCCGCCGAGCGGGGTGCACTTGATCACGGCGATGTCGGCCGCGCCCGCGACGGCGACCCG
>BNBP01000207.1 GCA_014656015.1 Streptomyces griseoaurantiacus
GTTCGGCGGAGAGGCCCCAGAGGCGGAGAGCGGCCCCGGCCGACGGCTGGAGCCGGTGCGGCGCCGGCTCGCCGACGGCTCGCACCTGGTCCTGACCGCCGACCAGGACCAGGTGAGCGCGGCGCAGCGCCGGTTGCGCCGGGTGGTGGGGCTGGTCGGGCTCGGCGCGATCGTGGTGACCGGGGTGGCCCTGGTGGGGACGGTCCGGGTCTCCCTGCGGCCGTTGGAGACGATGGCCGAGGTCGCGCGCTCGATCGCCCGGGGTGACCGGGGACGCCGGCTGGCTCCGGACGAGCCGGACACCGAGCTGGGGCGCACGGCCGTGGCGTTCGACCAGATGGTGGACGCGTTGGAGGGGGCGGAGCGCCAGGCGCGGGAGTCCGAGGCCAGGACCCGCCGGTTCCTGGCGGACGCGGCGCACGAGCTGCGCACGCCGATCGCCGGCGTGCAGGCGGCGGCCGAGGTGCTGGTGCAGGCCGGGCCGGAGGCCGACCCGGCCGAACGGGAGCGGATGCAGGTCCTGTTGGCGCGCGAGGCGCGCCGGGCCGGCCGGCTCGTGACGGACCTGTTGGCGCTGGCCAGGATCGACGCCGGGCTGGAGCTGCGCGGTGAGCGCGTCGACCTGCTGGCGCTGGCCGAGCACGAGGCGGAGCGGGTTCGCCTGCTGTCGCCCGGCCTCACGGTGA
>BNBP01000208.1 GCA_014656015.1 Streptomyces griseoaurantiacus
GGACGACCCGGACCCGGCGGCGACGCAGCGGGGCCATGGAGGCCTCCCAGGCGGCGCTCTCCTCGGGGGTGGGGTGGTGCAGCACCCGGAGGTTCGGCATCAGGACCCGAGGGTCCACAGTGGAGGGTTTCCTGCGGAGGATCTTCCACAGTTTCGTGCGGAATCGCATGACAGGTCGGCGCTTTCAGTGTCAGGGCGGGTCAGGCGAGGCTGAGGCCGGCGGCGAGGAGGAGCAGCAGGATCAGGAACCAGGTGAGCCGGTAGCGCTCCCGCAGGGGTGGGCCGGGCTGGAAGTGGGAGTCGCCGACCACGGTGATCCCGGGTGGGGGTGCGGGGATGGTGTTGTCCCGGGCGCAGGCGTAGCAGACGACCCTCACGCACTGGTTCCAGTGTTGGAGGCGCAGGGGTGCGGTCAGGGCGATGCTTTCGGCCAGGGCGAGACCGAACTCGCTGGTGGTGAGCACGACAAGGGGCTTTCGGTGCTGGTCGGGTCGGGCTTAGAGGTCGTAGCCGCGTCGGCAGGGTGGGCGGTCGCCGTAGGCGTGCGGGGTGGGTTGCGGGGTGGTGTGTGCGGCTTGGGTGGTGGTGTGTGCGGTGTGGGTGGCCTGCCAGCCGGCGATGAGGCGGGCGAGGTTTTGGCATTCCTCGCACCGGGGGAACGGGGTGTCGGGTTGAGGCTCGGT
>BNBP01000209.1 GCA_014656015.1 Streptomyces griseoaurantiacus
CGCCTCCTCCGGGGTTCCCGAGCTGTGGTTGACCACGAGTCGACCCGACAAAGCGTCGGCGGCGGGGTCGAGAACCGCGTACATGGCCTCGTAGTCCTTCAGGCAGACGACGACCAGCGGGCTGGCCGCCACGGCCTCGGTGATGGTGTCCGCCCGGCGTGCACCCCTGGTGACCAGGGGTTCGGCGCGGTGCGGAGACCGGTTCCAGACGGTGGTGGGGTGGCCGTGGGCGAGGAGCGCGTCGGCCAGCGCGGCGCCCATCGGGCCGAGGCCGACGACGGTCACGGGAATGCGGTCCTGAGCCGCGGGGTTCGGAGTTGTCACACGGGTGAGGTTGGACTCTGACATTGGCGTGAGAGTCAATCCGACATGGCGGGAGTCACATGCGGATCGGGGAGCTGTCGCGACGGACCGGGGTCAGCGTCCGGTCGGTGCGCTACTACGAGGACCAGGGGCTGCTCAGCCCGGTCCGGCGGCCGAGTGGGTACCGCGAGTACGGCGAGGGGGACGTGACCACGGTGCGGGCCATCCGCCTCATGCTCGCCGCCGGCCTGAACACGGCCACGATCGCCGAACTGCTGCCGTGCATGGTCGAGGACGGGGAGCTGCTCACGCCGGCGTGTTCCGGGAGGCTCCCCGACCTCCACCGCGAGCGGGAGCGGCTCA
>BNBP01000210.1 GCA_014656015.1 Streptomyces griseoaurantiacus
TGGTGGCCGGGCCGGTGGCCCGCCAGCCGCCGACCAGCTCCCCCGGCATGCCGCCGGAGGCGGTCATGACGTAGTCGTCGGGACCGGACAGCTCGTTGACGACGCCCACCACCTGCGCATACGTCGGCACACCGTCCTTGGGGGTCGGCTCGCGCAGCGCGTCGACGTGCGCGTCCCACGCGGCCCGCTCGGTCGCCGCCCGGGCCGTCCAGTCCTCGTCCGCGTGGTAGCCGGCGCCGACGGCCGCGTCCAGCTCGCGCAGCCCCTCGGCCGCGTCGCCGACGACGGCGAGCGCGCCGTGCTTGACCGCGTCGAACCGCGCGGCGTTGAGGGCGACCAGCCGGGCCTCGGGGTGGAACACCGTCCAGGACGCGGTGGTGAAGTCCTGGAGCCGCGTGCCCACGGCCAGCACCAGGTCGGCGCGGCCGGCGAGCGCGTTGGCCGAGGTGGAGCCGGTGATGCCCAGCGGCCCGGCGTGCAGCGGGTGGTCGTGCGGGACGAGGGTGCGGCCGGCGGTGGTCTCCGTGACCGGGATGCCGTGCGCCTCGGCGAACTCCACCGCGACCCGCCCGGCCCCCGAGTAGCGGACGCCGCCGCCGAGCACGAGCAACGGCCGGCGGGCGGCGCGCAGGGCGCGGGCGGCCGCGGCGACCTCCCTGGCGTC
>BNBP01000211.1 GCA_014656015.1 Streptomyces griseoaurantiacus
GCAGACTGTAGTCAGAGCAGGTCAGCGCCAAGATTGGGCTTGATGGCTCGCCCCCCAGGGCGGGTGGGGGCTGACCTGGGGTGGAAGGTCCGGGGCGTGGGGCTCTGGGCGTGGTGGCGGGGTCGCGCGAGGTGATGCGGCCGGCGCGCGCCGAGCCGGGTGGTCTCGATCGACAAGCCGTGGACGGCGTGGTTACCCTCCCTCACTCAGTCTTCTGGGTGGCACTGTGGGGTGGGCATGGAACTGGTGGTCCTCGGTGCCGGGACGCCCTACCCACGACCGGACCGGGCCTGCTCCGGCTACCTGCTCCGGGCCGACGACATCCGCGTCTGGGTGGACGCGGGTCCGGGCACCCTGGCCAACCTGCAACGCCACGTCCGGCCGGACCAGCTCTCGGCGATCTGGCTGTCGCACACGCACGCCGACCACACCGCCGACCTGCTGTCCGCGTACTACGCCCTGGCCTTCGCCGACCTGTCCCCCACCGCGCCGATCCCCGTTCTCGGGCCGCCCGGCTGGGCCGAGCGCATGGAGGCCTTCCTGGCCAGCGGCGAGCCCAACCCGATGAGCCGGGTGTTCGAGGTGCACGAACTGCACGACGGGCACGAGGTCACCCTGGGTGGCCTGCGGCTGACCAGCCGGGCGGTCGAGCACGGCCTG
>BNBP01000212.1 GCA_014656015.1 Streptomyces griseoaurantiacus
GCAGTTGCTCGACGACGCCCAGCTCCTGGCCGACACCTCGGCCCACGACGTGCACGCGGCGGTGAACGCCCTCGAGGTGGGGGACGTCGACGAGGTCGCCGAGCTGTACGAGCGCCTCAGGGACTTCTGGGCGGACGTCGCCGAACGCGAGCGCTTCAACTAGCCCGCCGACGAGCGCCCCGCCGGTCCCGCCGCCCTCGGGCGGCGCGGCCGGAGCGGGGCGCGGCGTGTGCGGGGGTCAGCGTTGGGGCTCGTCGCCCTCCTGCGGCGGCCGCTGCGTGCCGAGCTGCTCGCCGAGCTTCTCCTTGCCGGTCCTGATCTGGTCGCCGTACTTGCCGCCGGTCCGCTTGTCGGCCATCTCGGCCGCCTTGTCGACGCCCTCCCTGACCTTGTCCTCGTGGCCGGTCACGAGTCCCTTGATCTTGTCCATGATGCCCATGTCGCCCTCCGGGCCTCCCTGGTCGCGTGCCCGCCCGACAGGCCGGCTGGCGGCCGACGCCGTCCCGGTCACGGAGCTTCTCCCGTCGCGCCTCACCAGCGGGTCGCGCCTCACCAGCGGCCGGAAACGATCGCGCCGCCGGCGGACCGCGTGGGCGGCGGGCGGAGCGGCCCGACGGCCGGCCTCCGGGCGGGACCTGTCCCGCCTCCCGGGTTCC
>BNBP01000213.1 GCA_014656015.1 Streptomyces griseoaurantiacus
GCGAGGGCGAGGTCCTGGTACACGGTCTCGATGCCGTGGCGGCGCGCGTCCAGCGGGCCGTGGAACCGGACCGGCCGGCCGTCCACCCTGATCTCCCCCTCGTCGGGGACGAGCGCCCCGGACAGGGCCTTGATCAGGCTCGACTTGCCGGCGCCGTTGTCGCCGAGCACGGCGAGGACCTCGCCCGGCATCAGGTCGAAGTCGGACCCGTCGATCGCCGTCACCCTGCCGAACCGCTTGACCAGCGCCCGCGCCGACAGCACCGGCTCCAGGGGCGCGTCCCGCCCGTCGACGCCCGTCATCGTTGCCTCCTCCGCGAGAGCCGGTCCACGGCGACCGCCACGATCACCAGCACGCCGGTCGCGACGTCCTGGTAGAGGTTGTCGATCCCGGCCTGGGTGAGCCCGGAACGCAGCACGGCGACGATCAGCGCCCCCACCAGGGTGCCCAGCACGCTCCCCCGACCGCCGAACAGGCTGGTCCCGCCCAGCACGACCGCCGTGATCGAGTCCAGGTTCCCCGTCTGGAACGCGTTCGGGTCGGCGTTGGGCACCCGGCCCAACGCCTGCCACGCGGCCACACCGTAGACCAGCCCGGCGACCACGTAGACCGACAGCAGGGTGCGCCGCACGTGGATGCCGGACAGGCGGGC
>BNBP01000214.1 GCA_014656015.1 Streptomyces griseoaurantiacus
AGAGGAGTGCGGACCTGCCGTGCGCGTGTCCAGGGAGTCTCGGAGGGGGCGGACGTGACGAGGTATGCGGATCTGCGGAAGCCGGTGCGGGCGGGGATCGTCATCGTGGACCCGGAGCGGGGGACGCCGCAGCGGGTCATCGTGCTCCAGTTCAACCCGGACACGCTGGAGCGGTCGCTGGCCCCGCAGGCCGCCGGCGCGGACCAGGGTGACCGGACCGAGGCGCTGCGGCTCAAGGGCCCGGCGGTGGAGACGTGGAAGTTCGTCGCCGAGATCGACGCGACCGACCAGCTCGACGTCCCCGCCCCCGACGGCATCCACCCGCAGCTCGCGGACCTGGAGATGCTGGTCCACCCGACCAGCGGCCGGCTGCGGGCGAACCAGGCGCTGGCCGCGGCGGGAACGCTGGAGATCACGCCGATCGAGAGCCCGCTGACGCTGTTCGTGTGGGGAGCCCGGCGCGTCATGCCGGTGCGGCTCACCGAGCTGACCGTCACCGAGGAGGCGTTCGACGCCGACCTCAACCCCATCCGGGCCTCCGTGGGCGTGGGACTGCGGGTGTTGTCCGTCAACGACCTGCCGGCCGGGCACCGGGGATCCGAGCTGTACCTCGCCCACCTGTCCCAGAAGGAGCGGTACGTCCGGTCGTCGG
>BNBP01000215.1 GCA_014656015.1 Streptomyces griseoaurantiacus
CGCTTCGGACGAAAGCGCCGCCCCCGGGAGACCCGGGGGCGGCGCCACGTCCTGAGCCGGACCGGTCTCAGACGCGTCCCGCCGCGCGTCGCCGTAGGGCGACCTCGGCCAGCACGACCCCGGCGGCCACCGAGGCGTTGAGCGACTCCACGCCGGGAGCCATGGGGATGGAGATCACCAGGTCGCAGGTCTCGCGCACGAGCCGGGACAGGCCGCGCCCCTCCGAGCCCACGACGACCGCCAGCGGCCCGGTGGCCAGGTCCAGGTCGTCGACGGTGGCGGTGGAGTCGGCGTCCAGGCCGACGATCATCACGCCCTTGGCCGCCCAGTCCTTGAGGGTGCGGGTGAGGTTGGTCGCCCTGGCGACCGGCAGCTTGGCCGCGGTGCCGGCGCTGGTGCGCCAGGCCACGGCCGTCATCCCGGCGCTCCTGCGCTGCGGCACCGTGACGCCGTGGGCGCCGAACGCCGCCGCCGAGCGCACCACGGCGCCCAGGTTGCGGGGGTCGGTGACCCCGTCGAGCGCCACGATCAGCGGTGGCTCGCCGGAGCCGACCGCGGCGTCGACCAGGTCCTCGGGGTGCGCGTACTCGAACGGGGGCACCTGCAACGCCACGCCCTGGTGCACGGCGCCGCCGGTGAGCC
>BNBP01000216.1 GCA_014656015.1 Streptomyces griseoaurantiacus
GGAGGCTGCTCGGCGTCCTCGTCACCGCGCACGTCGTAGACGCATGCCCACCGGTCGGTCACCGTCGTGATGTCCTCGTCCGTGAGGCTGATCGCCGCCTTGCGGTCCCGCAGGTATAGGACGAGTTCCCGGAGTGGCCAGAACAGCCGGTCGTGGGAGGAGGAAAACTGGCGGCCCGAGTCCGCCACGACCGCGTGGCAGCGGGCGCGGAACTCGTCAGTGCCCCCACGCCGGACCACCTGGATCGCCAGGTCGAGATCGCTGAGGCGGTCCTGGCTCTGGTCGAGGTAGCTCCCGAAGACCACGACCCTGGCGACGGTGTAGGGCTTGCGGCGATCAGCGTTGTACGTGCGGACCCGCGCCAGGAAGCCGTCGAGATGACGCTGTGCCGTCGCCCTCGTGATGGGCCTGGCGAAAGTCGCGTTGGCGAGAGCGTTGCCCCGCACCGTGGTGATCCAGCTCGGCACACCCGGCTGGAGTGGGGCGACTTCCAGGTACCCCGCCTCGCTGAACCGCGTCAGCACAGCTTCCGCCTCGGCCTCGTCCGTGCCGAGCACCTGGGCTGCGTCCTCCAGATATCCGGGCACGTGCTGGAAACGTCTCATCAGATCGCGGGCTCGGCTCGCGGGAAGGCCTTCGATG
>BNBP01000217.1 GCA_014656015.1 Streptomyces griseoaurantiacus
GGCGCCGGCTCACGGTGTAGAGCGCGACCTCCGCCGCCACGAGCGCGTAGCCGACCAGCAGACCGGGCACGCAGATCGCCAGCACCAGACGGGGGAACCGTCGGCGCAGCACCAGGGCCGCGCACGCGACCCACGACATCACGTGGGCGTAGGGCGGGACGTCGGTCTGGGGGTCGCCGATCGACAGCACCAGGTCGGCCGCGGCCAGCAGGATGGCGCCCGCGTCCCACGCGTGGGACCGCCACCGGCCCAAAGGCCGCAACACCCGGCGCCACCAGGGAACGCGCGCCGGGGAACGCCCACGCTGCCGGGGCACGAGCGGGGCGGAACCGGCCGGTTGGCCCGTCAACAGCTCGTGAGCGACCAGGACCGCTACCTCCTGCCACTCGAACGACGGAGGTAAAGGTACTTCGTCCGGGTGGTTAATCGCGAGCGGAGCGGCACACGGTCACCGCCATGGCCGTGTCCCCGCCCAGCCGGTGGGACAACCCCCGAAAGTCGTGTTCGCGTCAGGAAATGGTTCGCTCGTTCGGGTCTCCGGCCGCCGGGACGACTGTCATGATCCACGGGGGCCGGCCGGCCCGGTGTCGCCGCCGGGCTCGCACGGCGGGCTGGGACACTGGTCCCCGCGTCC
>BNBP01000218.1 GCA_014656015.1 Streptomyces griseoaurantiacus
GCCGGACGGTTCGCGGCTCGCCCCGTCGGTCCCGGGCGCCCAGCCGCTGCCGGTCGACCCGGTCGAGGGCAAGATCGCGCCGAGGCTGGCCGACGCCCACGGCGAGGTGACCGCGTTCGTCGAGCTGGAGAAGAAGCCGGCCGCCGACGCGTTCGCCGAGAAGCAGGGCCAGGGCGCCGGCAAGGACCAGGCGAAACAGGCCGCCCAGCAGGCGCGCCAGGAGACGCGGCAGGCCGCCGACAAGGTGGTCGCCGCGCTGCGCGCCGAGGAGGCCGACACCAAGGTGTCGCACCGCACGAGCAACGCGGTGCCCGGCGTCGTGGTCACCGCGGACGCCGACAAGGTCAAGGAGTTGGCCGCGCTGCCCGAGGTGAAGGCGGTGCAGCCGATCTCCCCCGTGGAGCGCACGAACTCCAGCGCGGTGCAGCTCACCCGCACCGTGAAGGCGTGGCAGGACGCGGGCAAGCTCGGCGACGGCGTCCGCATCGGCATCATCGACGACGGCATCGACTACACGCACGCGACGTTCGGCGGGCCGGGCACGAAGGCCGCCTACGACGCGATCGACCACACCAAGGCCGATCCCTCCTTCTTCCCCACCGCCAAGGTGGTCGGCGGCACCGACCT
>BNBP01000219.1 GCA_014656015.1 Streptomyces griseoaurantiacus
GGTGATGCATGAGCTGAACAAGCGTACCCATGCCGTGCCGGCGGTCTCGGAGATGTTCGAGGAGGCGTTCCAGACCTTCGCCGTGCGTCTGGCCATGATGAAGGGCGCGCCTCCCGGGCGGCGGCCGGACGGTTTCGACTGGAATCAGATCGTCCAGGACGGTGTCTTCGGCGCGTTCACGGGACTCTTCTACGGATTCCTCAACGACATCCTCAAAGGTCTCAAGAAGAACTTCAAGAACCTCTCGAACAGTGGTCTGTTCAAGGACGTTCCCGGTAGCAACAACAAGTTCGACATCAAGATCGACGGTTCGCACAACAACTACACGCCGAATCCGACTCCCCACCCGCACGCCGATCCCCACCCGGGTCCGGAGCCGAGGCCGAACCCGCACCCGCACCCGCACCCGCACCCGGACCTCACTTCCGTGCCGCCCCCGTCCTTCACGCCGGTCAAACTGAGCCCGATCGACCGGTTCAAGCACGAACTGGGCGAGGACGCGGGGCACTTCCTCACCGAGGGCGGCGCGGAGGCGCTGGGTGAGCTGGCCACGGCGGCCATCTTCCACTTCCCCACCGAGGGCCTGACGACCTTCCTCGGCGGCGGTCTCAGCTCGGTCAGCGAG
>BNBP01000220.1 GCA_014656015.1 Streptomyces griseoaurantiacus
CCAGTCCCGCGCGGTAGGTGTATCGGGCCTCCAGTTCCCGGGAGCGGCCGACGAGCGCACCCAGGTGCGGCAGGGTCTCGGCCCCCTGCCGGGCGACCTGGCTCTCGACGAAGTGGGTGGGGGAGCGGTCCTCCGGCTCGGTGCGCAGCGCGGCGGTCACCATCACGTCGCCCGCGGTGAAGTTCCAGATCGTCCGGTGGGCGGTGAACGCCTCCTCGACCGTCATGCCGCAGGCCACCAGGGAACCGAGGATCTCCTCGGTCATCCACACCGCGGACGGGCCGACGAGGCGGCCCCTGGCCAGGATCGCCACGACCCACGGGTGCTGGAGGAACGCCTCGCGCATCAGCTCGCGGACGGCGACGAGCCGCTCCCTGGGGTCCTCGGGCAGCGGTGGGCGGGGCAGGTCCTCCGCCACCGCCTCCACCGCCAGGGCCAGCAGCTCGTCCTTGTCCCGCACGTGGTGGTAGAGCGCCATGGGCGTGGTGCCCACCTCGCGGGCGAGCCGTCGCATGGACAGGGCCTCGACGCCCTCCCTGGCGATGATCTCGTGCGCGAGGGCGACGATCCGCCGGCGGGAGAGGCCCCGCTGGCGTCCCGGAGTGCTGGACCGCGTGCTCATC
>BNBP01000221.1 GCA_014656015.1 Streptomyces griseoaurantiacus
GTCCAGCTCGGCGATGCCGGCGGCGTCCGCGAACACGTCCTCCTCGTCCTCGGCGCGGGCGCCGACGCACTCCCGGGCCAGCTCGACGGCCCGCCGCAGCCCGGGCTCCCGTCCGCTGCCCGGCCTCGGGTCGAAGGTGGCGGCGTAGCCGGCGATCTCGCCGTAGCACCGCGCCCCGCGCTCCCTGGCCGACTCCGCCGTCTCGGTCACCAGGATCGCGCCACCCTCGCCGGGCACGAACCCGTCGGCGCCCGGGCTGAACGGCACGTAGGCGCGGTCCGGGTCGTCGCGGCGGGACAGCGACCCCGTGGTGAGCTGGGCGACCCAGCCCCACGGGCACAGCGAGCCGTCGACGCCGCCGGTCACCACGAGCCGGGTCCCACGGCGCAGCCTGCGCCGGGCCTGGCCGAGCGCGTCGAGCCCGCCGGCCTGCTCGGTGACGACGACGCCGCTGGGCCCGCGCATTCCGTTGCGGATCGAGATCTGCCCGGTGTTGACCGCGTAGAACCAGGCGAAGGACTGGTAGGCGCTGACGTACTCCTTGCCCTTGCTCCACAGCTTGTCCAGCTCCCGCTGGGCGAACTCGAAGCCGCCGGAGGCGCTGGCGGTGACCACGCCCATG
>BNBP01000222.1 GCA_014656015.1 Streptomyces griseoaurantiacus
GTCAGCCGGGCCATGCCGCCGTAGTCCCCGATCCGCGTCGACCCGCCGCGCGCGATCACCATGCCGATCACCAGGAGCAGCATGCCGGTGGCCACGCTGTGGTTGACCATGTACGTGACCGCGCCGACCTGGGACTGGGTGCTGAACGCGAACACGCCCAGCGCCATGAACCCGAAGTGCGCGATCGACACGTAGGCGATGAACCGCTTCATGTCGCGCTGGCCGGTCGCGAGCACCGAGCCGTAGAGGACACCCACCACGGCCAGCACCAGCACCAGCGGCGCGAGCTCCTGGCTGGCCTGCGGGAACATCGGCAGGAGGTAGCGCAGGAAGCCGAACATGCCGACCTTGTCCAGCACGCCGACCAGGATCACCGACACCACGATCGGCGCCTCGGCCGCGGCGTCCGGCAGCCAGGTGTGCACCGGGACCAGCGGCGCCTTGATCGCGAAGGCCGCGAAGAAGCCGAGGAACAGCCAGACCTGGGTGGACAGCGGCGCGTCCCGCACCACCCCGACCAGGGTGGCCCAGTCGAAGGTCCCGTGGCCCAGCCGGCCGGCGGCGTAGACGTACGCGCCGATGGCGGAGGCCAGCATGAGCAGGCCGCCCAGGAACGAGTAC
>BNBP01000223.1 GCA_014656015.1 Streptomyces griseoaurantiacus
GTCGGCGATGTCGTCGACCCGCTTCTCCATCTGGGCGCGGGTCATGCCGAGGAACAGGCCACGGATGATGATGTTCTCGTAGCCGGAGATCTCCGGGTCCATGCCGACGCCGAGGTCGAACACCGGCGCCACCTTGCCGACCACGCGGGAGTTGCCCCTGGTCGGCTCGTAGATGCCGGAGAGCAGACGCAACAGGGTGGACTTGCCGGCGCCGTTGGGGCCGACGAGGCCGACCCGGTCACCGTGGCGCAGCGAGATGTTGATGTCCTGCAACGCCTCGATGACCGGCACCTTGGTGTCGTTGCTGATCTTGCCGCCGGCCTTGCCGAGCACGGCCTTCTTCAACGACCGCGTCTTGGCGTCGAAGATGGGGAACTCGACGGACGCGTTCCAGACGTCGATGCTGACCATGTTCTTCGGCCTCACTCACACCCAGTAGGAGACGCGGGCACGGTAGTTCCGGAGGAAGATCGCCGCCAGCCCGGTCAGCAGCACCGTGGCCACCAGCACGACGGCCCAGTGCCGCCAGACGATCGTCTGGCCCAGCATCGGCTGCCGGATCATCTCCACGTAGTGCAGGAACGGGTTCAGCTCCGCGTACTTCACCCGGGGGCTGTTC
>BNBP01000224.1 GCA_014656015.1 Streptomyces griseoaurantiacus
GACCCGCCCTGGCCACCGGGAACGGGAGGATTCCGTGCGACGCGACCCACGGACAAGATCAGCGCAGGGGAACAGCCCCGAGAAGCGACTGGCTGGAGACGCGCCACGTCAGCGGTCGTCCCCTGCCGGCCAGCGTGCGCGCCCGCCTCGGCTGTACCAGGGCCAGCTCCGCCGGCACCGTCGCGCCAACTACCTGGTGGAGAGCGCGATCGTGGTGTTCGCGGCGGCGATCCCGCCACCGCCGCGCTCGGAGCGCCCGCCGCCGTCCCCGCCGTTCTCGGCATCGTGGTGACCGTCCTGACCGGACTGCGCCAGGTGCTGCGTCCGCAGGAGGGGTGGGTGCGCGTGGGGACGACATCGCTCGCGCTGGAACGGGAGGTCGTTCGCTGGAGCGCGGGCACCAGCCCCTACGACGGGGAGGACGCCGACCTCACGCTGGTCAGGACGGTGGAGGATCTCGTCGCGCAGGAGGCGGGCAGGGGGGCGTCCCGCCGCTCGGCCGCCGCCGAGCCCTTCCCACCCCGGCTCGACGGTCGCACCGAGGGCTGAGGCCCCGCCAGACTCGGCCGTGCGTCGAGCCGCGCTGTCGGCTCCTGCCCCGGGACGCCGCACCAGTG
>BNBP01000225.1 GCA_014656015.1 Streptomyces griseoaurantiacus
GGGATGGCTGTACCCGCCGTGGCGCGGCACGTTCTACCCCGCCGGGCTGCCGCATCGTCGAGAGCTGGAGCACCTGTCGCGGCAGGTGGGCTCCGTGGAGATCAACGGCTCCTTCTACTCCTTGCAACGGCCGGAGAGTTACCGGGCGTGGCGCGAGCAGACTCCCGACGACTTCCTGTTCGCCGTGAAGGGCGGCCGGTTCATCACGCACATGAAGAAGCTGCGGGACGTCGAGACTCCCCTGGCCAACTTCTTCGCCTCCGGCATGCTCGCCCTCGGCCCGAAGCTCGGCCCTTTCCTCTGGCAACTTCCGCCGAGCCTGCCCTATGAGCCCGACCGGTTGGCCGCCTTCTTCGACCTGCTGCCGCGCACGACCTCCGAGGCGGCGACGCTCGCGCAGCGCCATGACCACCGGTTGGAAGGACGCGCTCTCACCGAAGCCGAGACCGAGATGCCGCTCCGGCACGCGCTGGAAGTCCGGCACCCCAGCTTCCGCGACCCCGCCTTCATCGAACTGCTGCGGAAGCACGACATCGCGCTCGTGGTCGCGGACACCGCCGGGAAATGGCCCTACCTGGAGGATGTGACGACGGACTTCGTCTACGTCCGGCTGCACG
>BNBP01000226.1 GCA_014656015.1 Streptomyces griseoaurantiacus
GGACACAGTTCTTCTTCCTCCTCCGGTCTGTCACACCGCGCAGCGGTGTTACCCACAGATGGGAGCACGACGAGGACGCCGCCGACTGAGCAGCAAGGATGATCGGCAGGAACAGGACCGCGTCCTCGCGTGCGGGAAACGATCTTGACTAGCGTGGGAAGCCACCCCCGTCCCTGCTCGGTTTCCGCTGGTCAGGAGATTTCGTAGCGGACCCACCAGGGCCAGTGGCGAAACCTACTGGTTCCAGGTCGTGAAATGAAGGGGCAGCCCGCAGGGGCTGCCCCTTCTGCGTTGTCCGGGTCGTTCGGGAGCGCGGGGCCCCGTTCACGCTCGTGCCAGCCCTTGGGCGCGCGACGGGCGGGAGGTTCGCCCGGTCAGGACGGTCCGGAGTAGGCCCTGCCACTGATGGGTGCGAAGTCACGCGGCGACCGGATGGACCTCGGACGGCTTTTCTTCGGGTTTTCGCCCTGTTCCGGTGTGTCTCGCGCCACTTTTTCGCTCGCCGGGGTTCGGTGCCGCGAGTTGGGGGTGGGCGGGAAGGTCCTGGTCAGGCGCTTCCCGTGGTGTGGCGGGCGCTCACAGGTTCCGCTCCAGTTCGGTCAGGTGGTCCTCGC
>BNBP01000227.1 GCA_014656015.1 Streptomyces griseoaurantiacus
GGTTACTGTCGCGAGGGTGGCGACCGGGGCCGAGTTCGACGCGGGGTATCTGCGGTGGCGGGCCAGCGAGGCCCACGCGGCCCTGATCGGGGAGGGTCTTCCCACGCGGGTCCAGCCGTTCTCCTTCGTGCCGCTCGCCGGCCTCGCGTCGGTCCTCGACGCGCTGGCGCTCAGTCCCGGCCAGACACTGGTCGACCTGGGCTGCGGCCGGGGCGGCCCCGGCCTGTGGTTGGCAGAGCAGGCACGTGCCCGACTGATCGGTGTCGACGCCTCCCGTGTGGCGGTCGCCGACGCTCGGCAACGGCAACACCTGTTCCCGACGGTGCCGCACGCGTGCTTCACGGTCGCGGAGGTCGCCACCACCGGGTTGCCGGACGCGTGCGCGCACGCGGTGGTCTCCATCGACGTGCTTCAACTGGTCGATGACCAACCCGCGATGGCGCGAGAGGCGGTGCGGCTGCTGCGGCCGGGAGGCCGGCTCGCCCTCACCACCTGGGAGGGGTCTGGTTCGGCGCCACAGCGTTTTCCCCGCGACCTCGCCGGATTGCTCGCCGATGCCGGACTGCGCGTCGACGCCATCGTCGAGCAACCCGCGTGGGCGAAACGGCAGTAC
>BNBP01000228.1 GCA_014656015.1 Streptomyces griseoaurantiacus
AGGCGGGCGCCGACCGCGTCGAGGGCTGCCTCTTCGGCAACGGGGAGCGCACCGGCAATGTCTGCCTGGTCACGCTGGCCATGAACATGTTCAGCCAGGGAGTGGACCCGCAGCTCGACCTGTCCGACATCGACGAGATCCGCAGGACCGTGGAGTACTGCAACCAGCTCCCGGTGCCGCTGCTGTACATGTTGCGGCGCAACACCACGCACATCTCGACGACCTGGACCGGCGGCGGCAGCGGGCGGGTGCCCCCCTCGGGGAGCGCCACCGTGGTCGACAGCTCGACGTGCCGGCCGACGGTGCGGAACTCGGCCGAGACGTGTCGCCACTGGCCGGGCGCGGAACGCGCCAGGGTCTGGGCGATCTGGTCGAGCAGACCCTGTTGCTCGACCATCTGCTGGGTCGACGGCGGCATCGCGGGTGTCCTCAGGGGGTGCGGTGGGAGCGCGGGACGGGACGTGGTGATCAGTGTGGCGCGGTGGGGCGGGGCCGCGGCGGCGGGGTGGTGGCGGCGTCGATCTCCGTCAGCACGCCCTCGGCGAGCAGCTCGTCGACCGCCTTGGGCAGGACGTAGGCGGTGCCGCCACCCGGCTGGCCGAACCACGGCAC
>BNBP01000229.1 GCA_014656015.1 Streptomyces griseoaurantiacus
GGTGGACCTGCACACCGCGCAGATCCAGGGCTTCTTCGACGGCCCGGTGGACCACCTGTGGGCGATGCCGCTGCTGGCCGCGCACGTCAAGGAGAAGTACTCCGGCTCGGACATCACGGTCGTCTCGCCGGACGCCGGCCGCACCAAGCTGGCCGAGAAGTGGGCGGACACGCTCGGTGGCTACCCGATCGCGTTCATCCACAAGACCCGCGACCCGCTGAAGCCGAACGAGGTCGTGGCCAACCGGGTGGTGGGCGAGGTGCGGGGCCGCACCTGCGTGGTGATCGACGACATGGTCGACACCGGCGGCACCATCGCCAAGGCGGCGGAGCAGCTCCTGGCGGAGGGCGCCAAGGAGGTCATCATCGCGGCGACGCACGGGGTGCTGTCCCGGGACGCGGCGGACAAGCTGGCGAACTGCGGCGCCCGTGAGGTGATCTTCACCGACACGCTGCCGATCCCCGAGGAGAAGCGGTTCCCCCGGCTCACCGTGCTCTCCATCGCCCCGCTGCTGGCCAGGGCGATCCAGGAGGTCTTCGAGGACGGCTCGGTGACGAGCCTGTTCGACGGCAACGCCTGAGCCAGGAGACCCGGAGAACGGAGTCAGGGAA
>BNBP01000230.1 GCA_014656015.1 Streptomyces griseoaurantiacus
GGTGGCACATGCGACACCGCATCACGACCCTCCCCAAGCTGCGCGAGTGGATCAGGGTCACGCCCGACGAGGAACGGGCGATCCGGGAGTGCGCCGGGAAGTACCGGTGGAGCGTCACGCCCTACTACGCCTCGCTGATGGACCCGGACGACCCGACCTGCCCGGTCAGGCAACAGGCCCTGCCCGGCCCCGGCGAGCTGGTGGAGTCCCCCGACGCCGAGGTCGACCCGGTCGGCGACATGATCTACCGCAAGACCAACCGCGTCGTCCACAAGTACCCGGACCGCGTGATCATGCTGGTGACGGAGGCGTGTCCGGTCTACTGCCGGCACTGCACCCGCAAGTTCCACACCACCGACGTGAGCGGCACCTACTTCCGCGACGACGAGGGCGGCTCCTACGAGGAGGACCTGCGCTACATCGCGGAGCACCCGGAGATCCGCGACGTCCTGCTCACCGGCGGCGACCCACTGTCCTACCGGGACGACAAGCTGGAGCAGATCATCGCCGCGCTGCGGGCGATCCCCAGCGTGGAGATCATCCGGATCGGCACCCGCTTCCCTGTCCTGCTGCCCCAGCGCGTGACCACCGAGTTCTGCGAGATGCTCTC
>BNBP01000231.1 GCA_014656015.1 Streptomyces griseoaurantiacus
GGAGGGGACCCGGTCCCGCCGCCGAAGCCCCGCTCCACCAACGGGGCCTCATCCCCGCGCCTCGCCCGCTACTGGGGCAGCCCCCGCCCGTGAACGAACACGAGGACTGAACGGACGAGACACGGTCGCCTATCCCTGGCCGGCCACGGCCGTGAACAGGAGTGCGCCCACGTCGCCGGTCAGCACGATCACGGCGACCAGCAGCGCGATCACCGTTCGGGCGACCCGGGCGACGCGCACCCGAACCCGGATCGGCGGACCGGGCAGGACGACGATGAAACCACCGTCGGCGGTGGGGACGAGCACGTCGGCGAGTTCGACGCCGCACACCCGGCATTCGGGGCGGATGCAGCGAGCCCAGTGCCCGAGCATCCAGAACGCGACGCCGAGCAGCCCGACGGCGAGCATGCTGGCGGCCACGGTCATCGCCGCGACCGGTCGGGGACGGTGATGACGGGAATCCTCTGGGTCTGGTCGAGCTGGGCGCGCCAGGTGGCGAGGATGGCGCGCATCGCGGCGTGGTCAGCGGCGCGGCGCCGTTCGTCGGCCTCGACCTCGCGGGTCCAGCGCTGGTTGCTGCGGTGGGCGATGAGGACCAGGGCGACGAC
>BNBP01000232.1 GCA_014656015.1 Streptomyces griseoaurantiacus
CTCGCTGACCGAGCTGAGACCGCCGCCGAGGAAGGTCGTCAGGCCCTCGGTGGGGAAGTGGAAGATGGCCGCCGTGGCCAGCTCACCCAGCGCCTCCGCGCCGCCCTCGGTGAGGAAGTGCCCGGCGTCCTCGCCCAGTTCGTGCTTGAACCGGTCGATCGGGCTCAGTTTGACCGGCGTGAAGGACGGAGGCGGCACGGAAGTGAGATCCGGGTGCGGGTTCGGCCTCGGCTCCGGACCCGGGTGGGGATCGGCGTGCGGGTGGGGAGTCGGATTCGGCGAGTTGTTGTTGTGCGAACCGTCGATCTTGATGTCGAACTTGTTGTTGCTACCGGGAACGTCCTTGAACAGACCACTGTTCGACAGGTTCTTGAAGTTCTTCTTGAGACCCTTGAGGATGTCGTTGAGGAATCCGTAGAAGAGTCCCGTGAACGCGCCGAAGACACCGTCCTGGACGATCTGATTCCAGTCGAAACCGTCCGGGCGCCGCCCGGGAGGCGCGCCCTTCATCATGGCCAGACGCACGGCGAAGGTCTGGAACGCCTCCTCGAACATCTCCGAGACCGCCGGCACGGCATGGGTACGCTTGTTCAGCTCATGCATCACC
>BNBP01000233.1 GCA_014656015.1 Streptomyces griseoaurantiacus
GAACGCGGCGTGCCCACCGAGGCGGTCCAGCAGGTGACCGTCGACCGCGGGGAGATCACCTTCTACGTGCGGCGCGAGCACCTGGTGGACGTCTGCCGCACGCTGCGCGACGACCCCGCGCTGCGGTTCGAGCTGTGCGGCTCGGTGTCCGGAGTGGACTACGGCCCCGAGGTGCCGCAGCGCCTGCACTCCGTCTACCACCTGACGTCGATGACCTACCGGCGGCGCATCCGGCTGGAGGTGTGCGTCGACGTCGACGACGAGCTGTACGCCATCACCTCCACCGGGGGGGTCATCCGGACCTCCGCCAAGGAGGTCCGCAAGGCCGGCCGCCAGACCAAGGGGGTGCGCCTGATGAATCTTGGTGATGGTGCCACCCTGTTGGCGGTCGCACGCAATGCGGATGAGGCGTCGGATCCCGACACTGAAGGCAACAAGTAGCCGGAGACAAGCGTCTAACTCGACGGACCACCGTCGGCAAAGGACCGCCCATGACTGCTCCCCAGGACCCGAACCGCCCGTCGCGTGACGCCGAGAAGACCTCGGTGATCACCCACCCGGCCCAGGCCGGGAAGAACGGCACGCCCGAGGCGGACGGGGAGGGA
>BNBP01000234.1 GCA_014656015.1 Streptomyces griseoaurantiacus
GTCCGGCTGATGCTCATCGGCGGGGTCCCGATGGTGAAGCTCTGACCGGTGCTCCGGCGCCCCCGCGCGCCGGACCCTCCGGTCCCGACGAGAACGGGGCGGACACGACAGGGCCCGTGGCGGACGTCATGTCCGGCCACGGGCCCTGTTCCGTCACTCCTCCCGGGACCGTCGGCGGTCCGCCGACCCGGGAGACGACTGTTCTCGTCAGATGAAGTCGGCCAGGTCGGAGAGCAGCGCGGCCTTCGGCTTCGCGCCCACGATCGTCTTCACCGGCTTGCCGCCCTGGAAGACCATCATGGTCGGCACCGACATGATCTGGAGGTCCCTGGCGGTCCGCGGGTTCTGGTCGATGTCGAGCTTGGCGACCGTCAGCTTGTCGGAGTGCTCCGCCGCGATCTCCTCGAGCACCGGGGCGACCATCTTGCACGGACCGCACCAGGTCGCCCAGAAGTCGACCAGCACCGGCTTGTCGCTCTGGAGCACGTCCTCCACGAACGACTTGTCGGTCACGGTCACGGTGTTGGAGGCCATGTTCTCTCCTCTGCGGGTGGTGGGCGTCTGTGCGGGACGACCGGTCGGGCCGGCGGCCGAGTCCTCGGCCG
>BNBP01000235.1 GCA_014656015.1 Streptomyces griseoaurantiacus
GGCGGACTCGCCCGCGCGTGACCTCGGCGCGCTCCGCGGCCGCACCATCGCCGTCGCCAAGGGCAGCTCCGCGCACGGTGTCCTGTTGTCCGCCCTGCGGAACGCCGGGCTCTCCCCGTCCGACGTCACCATCGCCTACCTCGCCCCCGCCGAGGCGTACGCGGCGTTCAGCCAACGACGCGTGGACGCCTGGGCGATCTGGGAGCCCTACACGTCGCAGGCGTTGCGGGAGACCAGCGCCCGCGTGCTCGTCGACGGCGGTTCCGGGCTGACGAACGGACTGAGCTTCCAGGTGGCCAGCCGCGCGGCGCTGGCCGACCCCGGCAGGAACACGGCCATCCGCGACTACCTGATCCGGCTGGCGAAGGCGATGGCGTGGGCCGACACGCACCGCGAGCAGCGGGCGGCCGTCTGGTCCCAGGAGACCGGGTTGCCCGTCGAGGTGACCAGGGCGGCGGTGGAGCGCGGCGGAGACCTGGTCGTGCCGCTCGACCAGTCCGTCGTCGACTCCGAGCAGCGACTGGCCGACGCCTTCGCGGAGGCGCGTCTGCTGCCGTCGCGGATCAGGTTCGCCGACCACGTGGACGCCCGACACGACCAG
>BNBP01000236.1 GCA_014656015.1 Streptomyces griseoaurantiacus
CACGTCGCCCACGGGCACGGAATGACCAGGGAAGAGGTCTGGAACAAAATCCAGATCGGGCGCCTCGGGATCACCGAGGACCTACGGATCTTCGAGAAGAGGCGGCAGACTCCGGCCGAAGCGCTCGAACGCCCCGACGACCTCAGCGTGGAATACCTGAACCAGGTGATCCAGCACCGCCGCGCGAACGAGCGGCGAGGAGTCGAAGACTACGAGAGCCCGAAGCTCCCGCCCTTCGAGGCCGGTTGCCCGGACAACGAGCTTCCCTCCCACATGAGGCGCCGAATGCCGCGCGACGCGGTCGCCGACACCCTTGACCGGGTCAACCCCGACGACGTCCACCTGATCTACCCGGGGGACGGCGGGGGAATGTGGCGGGACCTGAGCGAGGGCGACGCCTTCCTCCGCCCCGAGAACGCGATTTTCCGACTGGACAGCCGCGGCGCCGAGCTCCTCCAGGCGGGTGGGTTCCGGGTGCGGGATCCGGGAAATTTGAACATCAACGCCCACGTCGGCTCCGCGCACAACGGAGGCGGGTTCACCTCCTTCTCCATGAGTCCGGAGCACGCGATCCAGCGCGACGAGGCGGTC
>BNBP01000237.1 GCA_014656015.1 Streptomyces griseoaurantiacus
CTGGAGACGGATGCCGCCGAAATCCTGAGCTTCGAGACCGAATACGTTCCCGGTCTGTTGCAGACGGCGGAGTACACGCGAGCTATCACGAAGGCGTCGTGGCCAAACCAGAGTGAAGCCGACTTGGCGCGGGTAGTTGAGTTGCGGCAAAGCCGGCAGAGGCGGCTTGACGGCCCGAACCCGCCGGAGCTGCATATGGTGCTCGGCGAGGCAGTCGCCAGATGGCTCATCGGATCACCGACAGTAATGCGTGAACAACTTCGCCACCTGATCGACATGAACGAGCGGTCCAACCTGACCATCCAGATCCTTCCGTTCACCGCTGGCGCTCACCCTGGTCTCTCGGGTCCCTTCGCGATGCTCCGATTTCCCAACGACGACGAGGTCAGCACGGTCTACGTGGAGTTTGACAACGGGTCGCTCTACCCACCACGACGCCAGGACATCGAGCGCTACACCTGGATCTTTCGCCGCCTCCAGGAACTGGCGTTGCCAGTGGAAGACACAAACTCCCTGCTCAGTACCCTTGCGGCGGAGCTTTAGGCCCAGGGCAGAAAGGGGTGCGGGATGATCAACCCGGACCTGAGCG
>BNBP01000238.1 GCA_014656015.1 Streptomyces griseoaurantiacus
GGCTCTGCCGCCGCCCGAAGCCTGACCCTCCAACGCGACCAGGAGTTCGGCGAGCGCGGGAATCGCCCGCTCGACCGCCTGACGACTGCGCGGGCTCAGGCTGTCCAGCGCCTGCCGCAGGGCCGCGGTGCTGATGCGGTCGTAGCGGTCGAGCATGTCCAGGGCCCTCGGCGTCGCCGCCAGGTGGACCGTGCGCAGGTTGGTGGTGGACGGGGTGCGCTCCACCAGGTCCGCCGCCACCATCGTCCGCACCAGGTTGCTCACGGTCGACGGCGCGGCCTTCAGCCGGACCGCGGCCTCGCCCGGGGTGAGCGTGCCGGCCTCGGCGAGCACACGCAGCAGCTCGATCTGCGCCTCGGGAAGGTCGGGAAGCCCCTCGGCCCGTCGCGTGCGCAGCACGGCCCGCCGCAGCGGCCCCAACAGACGGCCGAACTCGGTCGCGGTGTCCATGCGGTCATTGTGCTGGGAGCACCGGGACCGACCGATCTCGTCCTGAACCGACCGCCGCGGCCGGCGCGCTCCGGTCGCCAGGGCCGCTCAGGCACCCCGCGATGCGCGTGGGTTGCCAGCGGGTTGACAGTGGGTTGT
>BNBP01000239.1 GCA_014656015.1 Streptomyces griseoaurantiacus
CGACGACGTGTGCCTGAGCCTGCTGCGGGACTACCAGATCGTGGACCAGCTCGTGGCGCTCGCCGGCCACGTCCCCGCCGGGCCCGGCGACGCGCTGAGCGTGCGCGCGGACGTCTTCGACGCCGCCGTCGACACCTGCGCGGGCGACCCCGGCGCGCTGGCCGAGCGGCTGGCCGAACGGGGGGAGCCCGCGCCGACCGCCCGCGCCCTGGTGCGGATGCTGGAGGGGGCCGGCTGGTTCGGCCAGTTCGGGGCGAGTGTCGACGACGCCTACGGCCCGTGCCGTCGCGCCAGGCGGGTCGTCGGCTTCCACGACACCGCCGGTGGGCGGTACGCGCAGCTCCGCCGGTCCCGCGACGACGGGACGTGGCTGACGGTGATGCCGGCCGGACACCGTCGTCTGGTCACCGCGATCCGGGAACTGCTGGACGAGATCGAGCCCCTCGACTGACCGGTCTCAACTGACCACTGTGGACTGTCCACATCGGTGTGTTGTCGGCGGCCCCGACGCGCGCCGTGCGGCCGGCGGGGCGCGGGTCGCACGGCCCGGGAGCGCGGCACTCCGTACCAGCGCGTCCTCGATCG
>BNBP01000240.1 GCA_014656015.1 Streptomyces griseoaurantiacus
AGTTTGATTGGCCTTTCACCCCTAACCACAGGTCATCCCCCAGGTTTTCAACCCTGGTGGGTTCGGTCCTCCACGCCGTCTTACCGGCGCTTCACCCTGGCCATGGGTAGATCACCCCGCTTCGGGTCTAGAGCACGCGACTCAAACGCCCTCTTCGGACTCGCTTTCGCTACGGCTACCCCACCCGGGTTAACCTCGCAACACACCGCAAACTCGCAGGCTCATTCTTCAAAAGGCACGCCATCACCCCAAAAGGCTCTGACGGCTTGTAGGCACACGGTTTCAGGTACTATTTCACTCCGCTCCCGCGGTACTTTTCACCATTCCCTCACGGTACTATTCCGCTATCGGTCACCAGGGAATATTTAGGCTTAGCGGGTGGTCCCGCCAGATTCACAGCAAATTCCACGAGCTCGCTGCTACTTGGGAACCCCACCGGGAGATGATGCGTTTTCGTCTACGGGACTCTCACCCACTCCGGTCACGCTTTCCAACGCATTCGACTAACACACCACTTTCTCACTCCCCGCCAGGCTGGCAGACCTGACCGATGGGTCCCACAACCCCACACACGCAACCCCTGCC
>BNBP01000241.1 GCA_014656015.1 Streptomyces griseoaurantiacus
GTCGGGGGCAGGAGTGGGAGGGTGGGGGACGCGGCGGCGGTCGGGGCTGAGGGGAAGGGTCCCGGCCGCCGCCGCGGCGTGTCGTCGTCGGGGCGGCGCGGGCGACGAGGGCGGCGCGGACGCTGGCCCCGCACGGGTGGCACCGCCCCACCGCTTCCCCGATACGCGCTCATCGGGTGATCCGAGGTCTCCCACAATGCGGGAGAACTTGTACGGCGAACAAGAAGGAAGCGAATATTGGCGCGTCACCGCTGGTTTTCCTGGGGTTCTCCCGCGCGTCGGGGCGCGGTTCCGGGTGTGACGCCGACGGTTTACGCCGCCCGGGGGCGGAGCGCGTCCCCCTGACCGGGTGGGTCCCCCACTGGTGTTACCCCCGGTAACGGAAAGACCGGCCGATCGGTCGAGGACGGAACGGTGTACTAGTTCTCGGGAACTAGGCGAATCAGTCCCTCCGAGGTATGCGCGAACGGGTTGTGACACTTACAGTCATCGCCTCGAGAGGTCGTTCTCGTGCGAAGGGAGGGAAACGGGGTGAACACCTCCTGCTTCGCCGTGAATCGCGGTTACGTGCTCCGAACGGAGT
>BNBP01000242.1 GCA_014656015.1 Streptomyces griseoaurantiacus
ACCGACGCGCAGCGGTCCAGCACGGCCGGGTCCAGCCCGCCACCGCCGGCGGTCGGGCCGAGGTAGCTGACCGCGTACCCGGCCGCCACCGCCTTCTCGATGATCTCGGTCCAGCCGCCGACGACCAACAGGTGCGGCTCAGCCACCTGGGCGCTCCTCCTCCACCCTGACCCGCAGCTTGCCCACCGCGGACAGGACGTTGTGCAGGGCCAGCTCGGCGGTGTCGCCCTCGGCGAACACGATGCCCACCGAGCCGCGCTGGTCGGCCAGGTGCTCGATCCGCCGCCCCACGGCGGCCGTGGGGAAGAAGGCGGGGTCGCCGGGGTGGCCGGCCAGCCGGTCCAGCCCCTCGACGCCACGGAAGACGCCCACGCGGTCGGCGTAGAGCAGGACCTGCGCGGTGCCCCTGACGGGCTTGAGCGGCGCGTCCATCAGCGCGGGCCGCTGGCCCAGCGCCAGGTCGAGGAAGGCGTCGTAGATGTTGTGCTCCACCGACCGGCACACCGCCTCGCCGAGCAGTGCCCCACCGAGTCGCGGGTTGATCTCCACGACCTCCGGGCCGCGCGCGGTCATGACGAACTCG
>BNBP01000243.1 GCA_014656015.1 Streptomyces griseoaurantiacus
CACCCGTCTTCGCCTTGAACAGCAACCCGTTGATCACGCGGATGGCTCCTCCCCCCGGTGGGCGTCCCTTCCTGCCCGAGGCAGGCAACACCCGCTCGATCACCCACCCCTGCCCGCCGGCCAACGTGCGCGCGTACGACACCCGGGGATCGAGATCAACCACACCAACCTTGAGGACAACCCATCGGGTCTGCCCTCGGAAGGCCACGTCGGGAGGACGACGAGGACGAAGCGGCCCACAACATGACCAACCGGTTCGCCGCGGTGGTGCGCCGGTGGGCGCCCACGCTGCTGGAGCCGACCCAGACCTCCCAGTGGCATTCGCTGATCTCCCCGACGATCACCTGCACCCCACACCACCGCAGCGGTGCAGGGTTCCGGCGCTGAACAGCGTCCCCTTGATCACGCGGATGCCTCGCAACAGCAGATCGATCACCCAGGGGTCGAGATCAGCCACACCGACTGTGAGGACACGTCCTCAAGCCTGCCCTCAAAGCCACGTCGAGACGGCAACGAGAACGGAGCGACCCACAGCATGACCAACTGATTCTCCCCGGTGGGCGCGCACGCTGCTGGAGTCG
>BNBP01000244.1 GCA_014656015.1 Streptomyces griseoaurantiacus
GACCGCCTACTTCGTGGGCGCCCCCACCACCGGGAACGTCGAAGCCCTGGTGAAGGGACCCTTGCTGCACCCCTTCTTCGACCCGGAACGACAGACGGAACGGCCCCAGGGGCCGATCGACGGCTGCGGGATCTTCGGCAGCGGCATCCGCCTGCCAGCGGGGAAGGTGCCCGCCGAGGGTCTGTCTACAGAGGACGCCGAAGCGGTGCGGGCGGGCAGGTTGGAGATCATCCAGGTGAGCATTCTCTGCAAATCTGGCTGGTGAGGGCCCAGGAGGGGGACAGCAGGCCATGCCAACAGCGACCCGTCCGGGCTGTCGACGATGACCACAGCGCCCGGGTACGGGAGGACTGGAAGGACATGTCGACGTGGCAGCAGGAAGACCGACGCCGACATCGTCGCCGGGACCGAGCATCTGAGGAACGCGTCGAAGGAGTACTGGTCCGCAGCCGAGGAGAGGCCGTGGCCCCCTGAGGTCGAAGGACACGACATCGTGGTCGTGGCACCGTCGTGTCGCCGGCCCCGCCGGTCCCCCCGGTCCCGCCCTTGTCGTCGCGCGAGGTGCGTGGTCCGGTGGCCTC
>BNBP01000245.1 GCA_014656015.1 Streptomyces griseoaurantiacus
TGCACGAGTTCCGCGAGTCTGGTGGCTTGCGGCCGACGTGTGTGCGGTGGCAGCCAGCCGACGAGTGATGATCGCGAGGTAGCGACTGTCCGGCTCATCCCCGCGCGTGCGGGGCCAATTGGGCCACCATCGGGTGGGACGAACACATGGTCGAACCATCCCCGCGTGGGCGGGGCCGATACTTTCTGACCTCGCGTGCGTGCGGTAGGGCCGTGCGGGGACCGCCAGGGGCACTGGTGTCATCGTCGTTTTCGGGTGGTCCTTCGCCTGGCGCCACCGCGTCCGCGGAGCTGGACTCCGGCCTCGATGAGGACCTTGTGCACGAATCCGTAGGAGCGGCCGGTGGACCTGGCCAGGGAACGGATGCTCGCTCCTTTCTCGTACTTCTTCTTCAGGTCGGCGGCGACCTGCTGGCGGAGCCGACCGGTGATCCGGGCAGCCGGTTGCATCTTCAACGCGTGCTCCTCGTGGCCTGCGTCGTCGGGGTCGTGGGTGGCTCGTCCCTGCGTTGTTGTTCCCTGCGCTGTCGGCGTTCGTGGTTCCAGCGGCGGAGGTCCCGGCGGACCCGGCGGAAGAGTTG
>BNBP01000246.1 GCA_014656015.1 Streptomyces griseoaurantiacus
GCCGCCTGGATGGTCACCGTCACGGCGGTGGCCTCCGGGTTCGCGCCGTCGAAGACGACGGTGCCGGTGAAGTCGTTGAACGCGCCACGGACGTTGGTGACCATCGCGTGCCGGGCGACGAAGCCGATCTGGGAGTGGCTCGGGTCGATGGTGTAGGTGCCGGTGAACGCCGTGAGGTCGAGGCCGGTGGTGGTCATGTCAGGACCCCTTCGAGGTAGATGATGCGTCATGTACCCCTCCCAACGTACATGATGCGTCATCTATTTCAAGAGGATGACGTGTCATGCATCCGGGTAGGGTGGAGCCATGAGCGACACCCGCTGGCTCGACGACGACCAGCAGCGCGCCTGGCGGTCGTACCTGCGGATGCAGACGCGGCTGACCGCCGCGCTGAACCGGCAGCTCCAGACCGACTCCGGCCTGTCCCTGGCCGACTACGAGGTGCTGGTCTACCTCACCGACGCGCCCGACGGCCGACTGCGCCCCTACGAGCTCCAGCACGCCCTGGACTGTGAGCAGCGCCGCCTGTCGCACCACCTGTGCCGCATGCAGCGCCGGGGTATGGTCGAGCGTCAGGACT
>BNBP01000247.1 GCA_014656015.1 Streptomyces griseoaurantiacus
GCTCAGGTGCAATCAATCGGTCGGGGTCGGCACCGTACGACCACTGTAGTCGTCGGGACCGTCGCGCTCAGTTCCCGCTCGCTGCTCACTCCACGCGGGTCTACTCGGACGTCCTCCCCAACGCGCCACCGGCCTGCGTGATTCCGGCCGGGGCCAGGTTGTCCGCTCAGCGCGAACACGTCACCCGATAGGGGACACGTTGCCCCATACGGGTGACCGCCCTCACCGCGCGCGGCCCAGAGGGCCAGAGGTAAGGTTAGGCAAGCCTGACCACGTTCCGTCGGGTTGACCTGGGACAGGATTCCCGTTCTCGGAGGCGAGGACCCACCGTGTCGCGCACCACGACGCCCGAGATGGCCGGGGCGGCCCCCGCCGCAGCGACCAGCGCCGGGCTCGGGGTGCCCCCGGGCCATCGTGCCCTCCCCCACCCGGCTCCGCAGGCCGGGGCCGGACGGACGCGGGCGTCCCACCCCACACCTCGCGGATCACTGCGCGGCACGCCGGGGGTCGCCGCGATCCGCGCTCGTCACCCTCGGCACGAGGACACCGACCGGGTGCGGGCGCCCCGCCCGGCACAGC
>BNBP01000248.1 GCA_014656015.1 Streptomyces griseoaurantiacus
ACTCCTGCCGGGCACCATCAGACGTGGACTTGGGGTCCTCCCGCTCCGGAAGGCGCTGTCACGTTTCGTGGTCGCCGCCCCCGGAGGTGGTGACGGATAACCGGGCGCATGTGGGGTGGTCGTTGGTCGAGTCAGGACAGTGGACGCGGCACGGACCGCGAGTTCCCGAGGTGGTGGCCGAGGACTTCGCCGCCGACCCCTACACCGCCCTGACCTCGTTGCCCCCCGGCACCCCGATCGCCCGCAGCGCCCGGGGACTCGAAGTGCTCACCTACCGCGCCTGTCAGGAGGTGTTCCAGACCACCGCCCTCACCCCGTGCATGCCCGAACTGCTCAGCGCCCTGGGATGCACCGACCAGGGCGTGTTGCGTTTCGTGGCCGAGGAACTGTTCAGCAAGGAGGACGCCGAACACCTCCGACTGCGCTCCGCCGTGGCCGGCTTCTTCACCCCCGGCCGGATGCGCCGGTGGCGCACGACCATGGCCGAGATCGCCACCGAGATCGTCGACTCCGTCCCCGCCGACGGCCGGTGCGACGCGATGCGGGACATCGCCCAACCCGCCGTCGCGCGCTTCTCCT
>BNBP01000249.1 GCA_014656015.1 Streptomyces griseoaurantiacus
ACGGCGATTACCAGCTCGTCCTGATGAGCTACCCCACGCCGACCGGCCCCGACGTGGAGGACAACCCGGACTTCCCCGGCTGGTACGGCGGCGGCTGCCTGGCCTACCTGAAGGACATGGCCTTCGCGCGCAACAAGGCCGTCCCCCTGTTCGCGCAGGCGGTCCGGCGCGCCGCCGAGAACACCGGCGCGCGCTTCCTCGACGCCAGCCGGCTCTTCGACGGCCACGAGGTGTGCTCGGACAACACGTGGGCGCGGGGTCTGACCATCGAGAACGGCAACCTGCTCGACCCGCACGCGCTCCAGCAGTCCTTCCACCCCAACGAGAGGGGCCACGGGGCGTTCGCGTCCTGCATGGCCGCCTTCTACCGCAATCCACAGTGGACCAAGGCGACCTGTGTCGACCCGGCGAGCACCGGGAGCACGACGCTGATCCCCGGCCTGCTGGAGTTCCGTCAGCTTCGCAACCCGGCGACCGGGTTGTGCGCCGACGCCGAGGGGTACAACGCCCGCAACGGCACGGCGGTGCTCGCCTGGACCTGTCACGGCGGGCGCAACCAGGCGTTCTGGTACGAC
>BNBP01000250.1 GCA_014656015.1 Streptomyces griseoaurantiacus
GTTTCCGAGAAGCTGAACAATTTGTTGTTCGTGCTGATCGGTGAGCGGATGCTGCAGGGGGACGAGGACAAGGCCGACGCCAACGGCAAGCCCTACGGGCGGCTGGCCCGGCGCATGCGGGAACTGTCGGACCTGATCGGGGCGGTCGCCGGGGGCGTGGGCCGGTCACTGCCCCCGCGGGTCGGGAACAATTACGTGCGCGCGATGCACATGTTCCTCGACGACGGCGGTGTCAACCACCTCAAGGCGTTCGCCAAGCAGCTCGACGACCTGGAGCGGTCACGTGTCAAGTCCGGCATGGACATCATGGAGGCCAAGTGGCAGATCATCGCCGAACTGGTCCGGCTGCTGATCGAGCTCATGGTCATCGCGGTGCTGTCGGCGTTCACCGGCGGCACCGCCTCCAGCCAGGCAGCGGTGGCCAGGGCGCGCAGCACGGTCGCCATCCTGACGGTGATGCATGAGCTGAACAAGCGTACCCATGCCGTGCCGGCGGTCTCGGAGATGTTCGAGGAGGCGTTCCAGACCTTCGCCGTGCGTCTGGCCATGATGAAGGGCGCGCCTCCCGGGCGGCG
>BNBP01000251.1 GCA_014656015.1 Streptomyces griseoaurantiacus
CATCGCGCTCGGCCTGTTCATCGCGGTGATGGTGCTGGTCAGGGACCACCGCATGCTCGCGAAGTACGGCTACACGGCCGGCCTGGTCGGCCTGGTCGCGCTCGCGCTGCCCGGTCTGCTGCCGGCCTCCCTGTTGGAGGCGAACGGCGCGAAGATCTGGCTGAAGCTGGGCATCTTCTCGATCCAGCCCGGCGAGTTCGCCAAGATCGTGCTCCTCGTCTTCTTCGCGGCCTTCCTGGTCGCCAAGCGGGACCTGTTCACGCACGCCGGCCGGCGCGTGCTCGGCGTCGACCTGCCCAGGGCCAGGGACATGGCCCCGCTGTTCGCGGCGTGGGGCCTGTCGGTGGGCGTGCTCGTGCTGGAGAAGGACCTGGGCACGTCCCTGCTGTTCTTCGGCATCGTGCTGGTGATGCTCTACATCGCCACCGAACGGGCGATCTGGCTCGTGATCGGGCTGACCTGCTTCGCGGTCGGCTGCGTGGTGGCCTACCACCTGTTCACCCACGTGCAGACCCGGGTGACCATCTGGCTCGACCCGTTCGTCGACTTCTACGGCAAGGGCAACCAGCTCATCC
>BNBP01000252.1 GCA_014656015.1 Streptomyces griseoaurantiacus
CGCTCGCCGGGCGCGACGACCTTCGACTCCTGGTACCCGAACGCGTCGAACAGGTGGATCTTGTCGTAGTGGGTCTCCACATCCGGCCCGGTGACGAGCAGCGTGTTGCGCACCCGCCCGTCCCCGGCCGGCGTGAACATCCCGACGACGACCACGACGCCGGCCTCGGCCGCGATCCGGCGCACCCGCTCCGCCCACGGCCCGTCCAGCGGCTCGGCCAGCTCCGACCATCTGGCCCCCGAGCAGGCCATCGTGGCCTCGGGGAACACCACCACCTCCGCGCCCCGTTCCGCCGCGGCCGCGACGCCGTCGCGCACCAGGGGCAGGTTCGCCTCGGGGTCCGGCGTCGACACGATCTGGCACAGCCCGATCTGCACTGGCTCCTCCTCCACTCGCGGTGGTCATACGATGACCGACTGTTGTTAGCCTCTCTCAGGGATCGGTGGCACGAGTAGGGGGCGCGGGTGACTTCCGGCCGGGAACGCGCGTACGAGTTCCTCAAGGACGCCGTGCTCACCGATCCCCGGCTCCAGGGCCAGTTCGTCAGCGAGCAGGAGATCGCCGACCGGGTC
>BNBP01000253.1 GCA_014656015.1 Streptomyces griseoaurantiacus
GGTTCCGGGTCCACCCCGCCCTGCTCGACGCGGCGCTGCACGCGATGGCCGTCGGGACGGACGGGGAGGAGGGCTCCCGTTCGCTGCCCTTCTCCTGGAGCGGGGTGTCGCTGTCGCTCACCGGAGCCACCACGCTGCGCGTGCGACTGACCCGCACCGGCGCGGACACGGTGTCGGTCCACGCCAGCGACGACACGGGCGCGCCGGTGGTGGCCATCGACTCCCTGCTCCGCCGCCCATTGTCCACAGAGGACCTGTCGGTGGCCCGAAGGGTGATCCAGGAGTGCCTCTACCGACTGGACTGGATCGGCGTTCCCCTGCCGGACGACGACCGCGCGGGATCGCGACGCTGGGCCATACTGGGTTCCGAGGACCGCGCTCGGTCCACAGTGGCCGGAGACCTCCCGCCTGAGTGGCTCCGTCACCCCGACCTGCCGTCCCTGGTCGCGGCGATCGAGGCCGGCCAACCGGCTCCCGGGGTCGTGCTCGCTCCGCTCACGACCGCCTACGACCACGCCGACACCCCGGCGGTGGTGCACCGACTGACCCACGACGTCCTCGACCTCCTCC
>BNBP01000254.1 GCA_014656015.1 Streptomyces griseoaurantiacus
CGGCTCGCGCAGCAGGTCGTGCCCCGCGACCTCGGCGGAGCCGGCCGAGGGCTCCAGCAGCGTCGTGAGCATCCGGAGCGTCGTGGTCTTGCCGGCCCCGTTCGGGCCGAGGAAGCCGACGACCTCGCCGGCGGCGACGTCGAGGTCGACGCCCGTGACCGCGTCGACGGTCGACCGGCGGGTGTGGAAGCGGCGGGCGAGCCCGCGCACGTGGATCACCAGGGACCTCCTGGGAGGTGAGGACGGACGAGGGTCCGTCGAGGGAATTCAAACTTGACTACCGGGCGCCAGGATGGCCGGCCCTCGATCGCTAGTCAAGTTTGACTATCGCGTGTTTCCGGCGCTGATCCCGAACGGACGAGTGCCTTGCTCCAGGCGGGTGTACGGGAGCTGAGGCCGCCGACGGACGTCTCCTCGCACGTGTCGGCACCAGCCCAGGGACGCCCTCGGGAGAGCGGAGCCCCCGCCCGCGCCAGATCCGCCCTCACTGTCCGACACGAGGGAGCGCGTGCCGCGAGGCGGGCTTCCCCAGTCGATCTCCGGAGGCTGTTTCCCCTGGTCAGGCCCT
>BNBP01000255.1 GCA_014656015.1 Streptomyces griseoaurantiacus
AGGCGGGTCGATCGCCTTCAGCTCCACCCTGGCGACCCGGATGCCCCACCGGCCGGTCGCCTCGTCGAGCACGCCCCTGAGCTGGTTGTTGATCTGGTCCCGGGAGGTCAGCGTGTCCTCGAGGCTCATGCCGCCGACCAGGTTGCGCAGGGTCGTGGTGGTGAGCTGCTCGACGCCGACGATGTAGTTGGAGATCTCGTACACCGCCGAGCGCGGGTCGGTGACCTGGAAGTAGACCACGGTGTCGATGGACACCGTCAGGTTGTCCTGGGTGATCACCGGCTGCGGCGGGAACGAGACGACCTGCTCCCGCAGGTCGATCCTGGCCCGCACCCTGTCGAAGAACGGGACGAGGAAGTTCAGCCCCGGTGGCGCGACCGCCCGGAACCGGCCGAGCCGTTCGATCACCGCGGCCTGCGCCTGGGGGATCACCAGCACCGACTTCACCACGATGGTGAGGATCAGCAGCACGACGACCGCGAGGACGATGAGCGTGACCAAACCCGCCTCCTTCAGGGCCCACCCCAGACCACCGCCGTGGCACCGGAGATCTCCATGACGGTGACC
>BNBP01000256.1 GCA_014656015.1 Streptomyces griseoaurantiacus
GTCACCGACCAGAAGGCGGTGGTCGAGGCCGCCAGGATCGACCCGGGCAAGTTCGGCCGTGACCAGCAGTTCCGCCCCTTCGGGGCCGCGTTCGGCGAGTTGGTCGCCAAGCTGGCCGCGAACACGGCCGCCTACGGCGCGAAGGCGAACGAGGTCGCCCAGAAGCTCACCGAGACCGCCGGCGAGTACGCGAGGACCGAGCAGGGCAACGCGGCCAACCTGAAGGGGACGCACTGTGCCTGACCAGGCCAAGGGCAAGGAGATCCGCGAACTCCTCAACAGCCCGGACGTTCCCGAGGAACAGAAGAAGAACCTCGTCTTCGCGCTCGGCGCCGTCGATCCCACGAACGACTACTACCAGTACGCGGAGAAGTACGGCGTATTGCTCGATCTGCATGCCATGGATGGCGGCCAGGTCGACGCGGCGATCGCCAAGGCCAAGGAGTACCGCGAGGTCGGCACCAGCATCAAGCGCCTGGAACAGGGCGGTGACGTCGCGAACTCCAACCACCTGCTCGACGACGGCGCGCCGGGCCTGCGATTCTTCGAGAAGTTCCTCCCGCTCT
>BNBP01000257.1 GCA_014656015.1 Streptomyces griseoaurantiacus
AGCGACTCCGCGGTCGCGACGGTCTCCGACCGCTCCCTCAGCCTGCCGACGAGCCCGCGCAGCTCGGCGTCGGGCAGCCCGACGAGCCCCGGCAGCGGTCCGAGGTCCGAGGTGGCGCCGGGGCCGTCCCCGCCGGGGGCGGTCACGACGCGCCGGTGGTGGCCCGACCCGCCGCCCGGAGCCGCACGGCCCGCACGACATAGTCCAGTCCAGTGACCACCGTCAGGAGTACGGCAATGCCCATGGCCACGACGAGTAGCGGGTCGACCGCGTCCGGCAGGGGCAGCAGGTACAGCCCGATCGCGATCACCTGGGCGAGCGTCTTCGCCTTGCCGCCCCGGCTGGCCGCGATGACGCCGTGCCGGATCACCCAGAACCGGAGCAGCGTGACGCCCAGCTCCCTGACCGCGATCACGATCGTGACCCACCACGGCAGCTCGGCCAGCATGCTCAGCCCGACCAGGGCGGCCCCGGTGATCGCCTTGTCCGCGATGGGATCGGCGATCTTGCCGAAGTCGGTGATGAGGCCGTGCCGGCGCGCCAGGTCGCCGTCGATCCGGTCGGTG
>BNBP01000258.1 GCA_014656015.1 Streptomyces griseoaurantiacus
GGCTGTCCAGTGTGCCAGACGCCCTGGCCAGAGCTACAACGCGCCCGGTGCGCCCGATGTTCCCCCGGCTACCCTCCCGACCATGTCCGACCGGATCGGCGCCCCCGGCGCGCCCCTGATCCCGCCGCTGCCGTGGGCCCTGAGCGCGTTGTTCCTGGTCGACGTGCCCCTGTTCCTGAGGGCGCTGTGCACGGCGGCGGCCGGGTGGCGGCCGGCCACCCTGGGGTCCCTGCTGTGGGTCAGCGGGTTCCTGGCGCTGGTCGCGTTGCGCGCCCCCGCCCTGCCCCGGCGGCTGCACCGGATGCTCGCGCGCTGGGGCCTGCCGGTGGCGTTGATCGTGGGCGGGTCCGCCGTCGCGACGCTCTGGCCGGTCCCCGTCGAGGGGACCGGGGTCGTCGTGGTCAGCGGGGCGCTGGCGCTGGGGCTCGGCGTGGCCGTCGTCGCGCTCCGCCGCCGGTCGCCGTGGCGACCGCCCGAGCCGATCGGTCCCGACGCCACGCGCTGAATCCCGCCACCGCGACCGCCGACCGTTCGGCGCACCGGGCGACCCACTCGCCGCGGAC
>BNBP01000259.1 GCA_014656015.1 Streptomyces griseoaurantiacus
AGAATGGGCAGAGCCAGAGCACGCTCGTGCAGGCGTGGCGCCAGTTCACCCAGGGTGGTCGCCGCGCTGACCCATGCGGTGCGGCTGTCAGCGTCGACCTCGACGGTGCGGGGAAGCCGGTCGAGCCGCAGAAGAGTCCTGGACGTCTCCACGAGCGCGCTGAACGAGTGACCGGTGCCCATCACTCGCACCTGTCCGGCTTCATTCACCAGCTCCTGAAGATGTTCCACGCTGACAGGCGCGTGCACATTCCTCGGGGAGAACACGACGTTTCCCGCCCAGTTCCGCACGGCCTGACTCATCGCGCTCCTCGCGTCAGTCGGGAAGTTCGCCTCGGACACGCGCCCGGACCACCGCTGCTTCTCTGTATGAGGAGCGTGTCCCACGTACCCGTCGTCCACGCGTGACCTGCGGATGTCCCGTCTCGCCAGACGTTCTCCCGATCCCACTTGATCTTAACGGTTCGGCTGCCGACCCGGTTACCCCCAGGGCATCAGGGCGTTCTCCCTCCACCCTCGTCACCGCCATGAGCCAACAAGACCTTCGCTGAACCCAATTTTCCT
>BNBP01000260.1 GCA_014656015.1 Streptomyces griseoaurantiacus
GTGTACTCCAAGGGAGATCGAGACCTCGTCACCGAGATCGACCTGGAGGTAGAGCGGCGAGTTCGCGGTTTCCTACTTGAGTCCACTCCAGAGATCGGCTTTCTTGGAGAGGAGGGCGGGCAGAGCGGGGCCGGCACGGTCGAGAATGGATTCTGGGTTCTGGACCCGTTGGACGGCACGGCCAACCTTGTGCACGGCGTTCCACTTGTGGGCATATCCTTGGCCCTCATCCAGGGCGGAGAAGCCCTGGTTTCCGCGATCGCGCTCCCCTTCCTCGACCTCCAGTACGGGGCCGCCAAGGGGTTGGGCTCGTTCGTCAACGGTAAGCGTCTGAACGTCAGCACGACGGACAGCCTTCCCCACGCGATGGTCTCCATTGGCGACTACGCCGTTGGCCAAGACGCGGCCGAGAAGAACAGAGCGCGACTCAACCTCACCGCCCGCTTGGCGGAGCAGGTCGAACGAGTCCGAATGTTCGGCTCTGCCGCGATCGACCTCGCCTGGCTCGCGCACGGCCGAATTGACGCCACCGTCATTCTCTCGAACAAAACGTGGGACAC
>BNBP01000261.1 GCA_014656015.1 Streptomyces griseoaurantiacus
CCGACCGGGAGCGTGAGCTGCTGGGCCTGCTCGGCGCCGGCGTGTCCAACGCCGAGATCGGCCGCCGCGTCCACGTCGTGGAGGGGACGGTGAAGGCGCACGTCACCGCGATCCTGCGGCGGCTGGGCGTCCGCAACCGGGTGCAGGCGGCCATCCTGGCCCACGAGGCCGGGCTGGTGCCCGCGTCCGGCGTGACCGACTGACCCCAGCCGCCGCCCGGCGGCTACCGCCCGCCGTCACGCCAGTCGCGCTGGCGAACCTGGATCGTGGGCTGGTCCTCCACCCGTCGGCCCACCGGCGTCGGGGCGACCGGGGACGTGGGCACGGCGACGAGCAGCCTGGCGAGCAGCCGGTTCTCCCGCAGCCGGTCCACCAGCGTTCCCGACACCCGGGCCAGGGCCAGCATGAGCAGCGGGGCCACGACCACGCCGAGGAGGAAGCCCACGATCACGTCGTGCGGGTAGTGCGCGCCCACGAAGACCCGGGAGAAGGCGGCCGCGACCGCCGCGGGGAGCACGACCCAGGCGGTCCGGCGCCACGCCACGACGAGAGCGGCGGC
>BNBP01000262.1 GCA_014656015.1 Streptomyces griseoaurantiacus
CGACGCTCAACGCGATCCTGGAGGCCGGCGCCACCGCCCGGTTCGCCGACATCCGCGAGGACGACTTCTGCGTCGACCCGGACGCCGTGGCCGCCGCGATCGGCCCGCGCACCAAGGTGCTCACGCCGGTCCACCTGTACGGGCAGACCGCCGACATGGGCAAGCTCGCGCCGTTGGCCGAGGAGCACGGGCTGCGCCTGGTCGAGGACGCGGCCCAGGCGCACGGCGCCACCTTCGACGGTCGCGGCGCCGGCTCGTTCGGCCTCGGGTGCTTCTCGTTCTACGCCACCAAGAACATCACCACCGGTGAGGGCGGCGCGATCACCACCGACGACGACGCCCTCGCCGACCGGCTCCGGGTGCTGCGCAACCAGGGGATGCGGCAGCGCTACCAGTACGAGGTGGCCGGCCACAACTACCGGATGACCGACCTCCAGGCCGCGCTGGCCGTCCCGCAGCTCGAGAAGATCGACCAGGTCACGGCGCGGCGCAAGGCCAACGCCGAGCGCCTCAACGCCGGTCTGGCCGGCCTGCCCGGCCTGCGCACCCCCGCCGAGCT
>BNBP01000263.1 GCA_014656015.1 Streptomyces griseoaurantiacus
CTGGCGGAGAACCGCTGGCTGCTGGCGTCGGCGGAGCGGTTCGCCGGCAAGCCCGGCATCCCGGACGTCGAGGCGGTGAAGGAGTTCATCTCCTCGAACCAGTGGGTGGACCTGTTCGGCGTGGTGCGGGACCAGTTCCTGTGCGCGCACGGCAAGGGGCTGAAGACGATCGCCCCGGCGGCCGGGTTCTCCTGGCGCGACCCGGAGGCCGGCGGCGAGAACTCGATGCGCTGGTACCGGGACGCGGTCGGCATGGACGGGCAGGAGCCGGACGAGAGCCAGCGCCGCCGGCTGCTGGACTACAACGAGGACGACGTCCGCGCCACCCACGCGCTGCGCCGGTGGATCACGGACGGCGGACCGAACGCGATCCCCTACACCGGGGACCTCACCGCGCCATGTCCGTCCACTGAGGACTGATCACGCGCCGGTCGCCCGTCGTGCCGCGCCCGTCGCCGTGCCCAACGCGAACCCCGAGGAACGCCGAAGGCCACTTTACCGCCACCGGGCGTAAAAGTGGCCTTCCCGCTTCCCAAGCCTCCCCAGCTCAGCTCAGCCC
>BNBP01000264.1 GCA_014656015.1 Streptomyces griseoaurantiacus
CATGGTCGCGGCAACCACCGCAGGAAGCTGGTCCGAGGAACCCGCCCAGATCGCGGCCCTGTTCGCTTCGGCGCTTGACCACATCGACGAGGTCAGGCAGCTCCTCGCGGAGCTGTCCAAGCGGCTTCACGAGATCGCCGACCGCCTGGCGTCTGGTGGCTCCGCGGCGGGGCCACCAGCCCCAGGTCCCGCTGTCGCGTCAGCGTGACCACGTCCTCCCGTCGACCCAGAGTGGGGACGACGAACACGAGCCCGCCTACCAGGGCGGCCGAATGACAAGGGCCGGACCCGGGGCATCTTCGTCGATGAAGACGGGATTGAGCACAGTGTGTGCTCTGGCGCGGAGGAGGACGGCCTTCACGAGGAGCTGCGACGCTTCATCTGGGAACGGCGCCTTGTCCCGGTGTGGATGACGCGCCCGGGGGCCGCGGAGCATGTCGAGCTGAAGGTGGCCTACCGGATGCGCACGAGTGGCGCGAAGCAGGTCGAGCTGGCGATCAACAACCTAGTCGATACTGAACGCTGGGGGTGTGACAGGCTGTTACGTGACGTCCTTC
>BNBP01000265.1 GCA_014656015.1 Streptomyces griseoaurantiacus
ACCGCTCCCCCTCACGCCGTCAGCCGGACTCGGAACCGCCACCGGGTCAGCAGCACGCCGCCGACCAGCAACGACACCAGGTAGCCGACGTGGCCCGTCGCGGCGGCGGCCGAGACCTCGCCGACCACCGCCCCGCGCGCCAGTTCGGTGCCGTGCCACAGCGGGGCGATCCAGGCCAGGGGCCGCACGAGCGCCGGGAGCTGCTCGACGGGGAAGAAGGTGCCCGCGAACAGGGTCATCGGCAGCACCACGAACCGCAAGACGACGTTGAACGGCTGTCCTTCGGAGCGGATCGAGGCGGAGAACGCGGCCAGAGGCGCGGCGAAGGCCATGGCGGTCAGGACGGCGGCGGGGAGCGCGGCGAGCGCGCCGACCCCGGCGACCGCGCCGAACAGGGCGGCGACGAGCAGGTAGGCGGCTCCGGAGACGGCCACCCGGATCGCGATCCACAGGAGCGCGCCGTGGGCGAGCTGGTGCGGGGTGACCGGGGTGGCGGCCACCGCCCAGTAGTTCCTCTGCCACTTGAAGCCGGACAGCACGGGGTAGGTGGCCTCC
>BNBP01000266.1 GCA_014656015.1 Streptomyces griseoaurantiacus
CATGACCTCGACCTGGGCTGACCACGACGTCGTCGGTCGTCTGCGGGTCCTCCCCGCGACCGACCACCTCCACCTGCTCGCGGACCCGGTCGCCGCGGCCCTGCGCGCCCTGCCGCCGGAGGTCGCGGCGCGGTGCGGGGTGGCCGAGATCGACCCGGACCTCGCCGACACCGCCGAGCTGTGCGCGAGCATGGACGTGCCCCTGTCCGCGTCGGCGAACTGTGTGGTGGTCTCCGGCCGACGGTCGGGGGAGACGCGCTACGCGGCGTGCGTCGTGCTGGCCACCACGCGCGCCGACGTCAACGGGGTGGCGAAGCGCCGCCTCGACGTGCGCAAGGCGTCCTTCGCGCCGAGGGACGAGGCGATCGGGCTCACCGGCATGGAGTACGGCGGGATCACGCCGCTCGGGCTGCCCGCCGGCTGGCCGGTGTTGCTCGACCAGGCGGTCGCGGCGGCCCCGTGGCTGGTGGTGGGCAGCGGGCTGCGGCGCAGCAAGCTGGTCGTGCCGGGCGAGTTCCTGGCCGGTCTGGCCGGTGCGGAGGTGCTGAGCGGGC
>BNBP01000267.1 GCA_014656015.1 Streptomyces griseoaurantiacus
GGGTCTCCGCGACCATCAAGCACTTCCCGGGCCACGGGGACACGAACGTCGACAGCCACAGCGGGCTGCCCGTGATCCACCACGACCGCGAGCAGTGGCGCCGGCTGGACGCGCCCCCGTTCCGCGCCGCCATCGCCCAGGGCGTCGACATGATCATGAGTGGGCACCTCGTGGTCCCCGGGCTCGACGACTCCCAGGAGCCCGCCACGGTGTCGCCGAAGGTGCTCACCGGGATCCTCCGCGAGGAGCTGGGCTTCCGAGGCGTCGTGATCACGGACTCGCTCCAGATGGACGCCGTGCGCGCGCGGTACCCCGACGCCGAGCTGGCGGTGCGCGCCCTGTTGGCCGGCGCCGACCAACTCCTGATGCCGCAGAACCTGCGCGCCGCCTACGACGGCGTGCTCGCCGCCGTGCGCTCGGGTCGCCTCTCCGAGCGCCGGATCGACGACAGCGTGCGACGCGTCCTCACAGTGAAGTTCAACCGGGGAATCCCGCACCAGCCGTTCGTCGACGAGACGGCGGTGGACAGGGTCGTGGGCACCCGGGAACACCT
>BNBP01000268.1 GCA_014656015.1 Streptomyces griseoaurantiacus
TGGGGCTGGACCTACTTCCGGCCTGATCCGGCGGGAATCGGGCTCCGGACGGTGCACAGTGGAGACACGAGTCGCACTGACCGGATCGGCGCACCGCGGAGACCGCGAGTGCCGCGGTCACCAGCCGTGAAGTAGGAAGTAGGAGGAAGGACCATGCGACAGGTGCTGTCGTGGGTGAGGCGTGCCTGCGTGGGGTTCGTGCGGGCCTGCGCCGTGGCGGCCGTCGCCCTGCTGGTCCCGGCGGTGTGGGCCGCCGCCGTCGCGCTGTGGATCTGGTGGTGGGACGCGCACCTGTGGTCGGGAATCGGGCCGTTGATCTGGGCGTGTGTCGGCACCCTCGCCCTGGCCCGCCCGGTCTGCCGGATGTTCCGCGCGCTCGTGGCCAGATGGACCGGCACGGTCATTCCCGCCGGATACCGGCAGCCCGGGCCGGTGGTGCGCATGTCCACCGGGTACTGGTGGAACGGCTACTCCTACGAGCGCACCAGACGGGACGCGCTCATGGACCAGAAGTTGCGGATGTGGTGGCGCGATCCCGCCGTGTGGCGGGAC
>BNBP01000269.1 GCA_014656015.1 Streptomyces griseoaurantiacus
GACCCGGAGCGGCTGTCCGACCTCATCGGGCACGACGCCGACCGGCCCCAGCTCACCACGGTCGTCACCACGCACCGGCACGGCGACCACTGGCAGGCACTCGCCGCGGTGACCGGGGCGACCGGGGCGAACACCGTGGCCCACCCGGCCGACGCGGAGGCCCTCCCGGTGCCGCCGGACCAACTGGTCGAGCACGGCGACGTCGTGCGGTTCGGCCAGTGCGAGCTGGAGGTGATCCACCTGCGTGGGCACACCCCCGGCTCGATCGCCCTGCTCTACCGCGACCCGCAGGGGCACCCGCACCTGTTCACCGGCGACTCGCTCTTCCCCGGCGGCGTGGGCAAGACGACCAGCCCCGAGGACTTCACGTCGCTGTTCACCGACGTGAAGGAGCGGATCTTCGACGTGCTGCCGGACGACACCTGGTTCTACCCCGGCCACGGCGACGACTCCACCCTCGGCGAGCAGCGCCCCCACCTCGCCGAGTGGCGCGAACGCGGCTGGTGATCCGAGGATCTTCCCGAACGGGGCCGCCTGGCACCTCAGGCGGCC
>BNBP01000270.1 GCA_014656015.1 Streptomyces griseoaurantiacus
GCTCCTTGAGGTGCTTCCACGCCCTGCCCACGAGCGGCCCCGGCGGCAGGCCCAGCAGCCGCATGATCTCGTTGCCGTCGAGGTCGGGCCGCACGCGCCGCAGGTCCTCCTCGTCGGACAACCGCTGGATCCTGGCCTCGAGGTCGTCGTAGGTGCGCTGCAACGCCTGCGCCTTGCGCCGGTTCCGCGTCGTGCAGTCGGCGCGGACGAGCTTGTGGAGCCGCGACAGCAGCGGGCCGGCGTCGGTGACGTAGCGGCGCACCGCCGAGTCGGTCCACTGGCCCGTGCCGTAGCCGTGGAACCTCAGGTGGAGGTACACCAGCTTCGCGACGTCCTCGGTGATCTCCTTGGAGAACCGCAGCGCCCGCAGCCGCTTCCTGACCATCTTCGCGCCCACCACCTCGTGGTGGTGGAAGCTCACCCCGCCGCACGGCTCGAACCGCCGCGTCGCGGGCTTCCCGATGTCGTGCAGCAACGCCGCCAGCCGCAGCACGAGGTCGGGCTCGGCGTCGGGGTCGTCCCGCTTCTCCAGCGCGATCGCCTGGTCCAGC
>BNBP01000271.1 GCA_014656015.1 Streptomyces griseoaurantiacus
ACGGCCCGACGTAGCGCTCCCGCCTCGCCGCGGCCGAGCGCAGCCGGTCCAGGCAGATCCGGCCGACCACCGTGGTCAGCCACGCCCGCAGGTCCTCGATGCCGGCCAGGGCCGCCTCGTCCAGCCGCGACAACCGCAGCCACGCCTCCTGCACCGCGTCCTCGGCGTCGGCCAGCAGCCCGGTCAGCCGGTAGGCCACGCCCAGCAGGTGCGCCCGGTGCTCGGTGAACCGGTGGGCGAGGAGATCGTCGGGGGCGGGCATGGCGACAGCAAAGCACACGCCCGCGACCGGCGACGACGGTGAGCGCGAGGGCCGGACCGGCGGGTCACTAGACTCGGGCCCGTGGCAGGGAGGATCCGGGAGAGCGACATCGCCGCGGTACGGGAGCGGAACCGGATCGACGAGGTGGTGGGGGAGTACGTCGCCCTGCGTCGGGCGGGCGGCGGCGCGCTCAAGGGACTGTGCCCCTTCCACGACGAGAAGACCCCGTCGTTCAACGTGCGGCCCAGCCACGGCACGTTCCACTGCTTCGGCTGCGGCGAGGGCGG
>BNBP01000272.1 GCA_014656015.1 Streptomyces griseoaurantiacus
GTCCTCGCCAGGGGAGGTGACGGTGAACAGCTCGGTGGTCGGCGGCGCGGCCGGGTCGGTGGCGGCGCCCGAGGCGGGCGCGGCCACCGCCACCGCCGTCACCGCCGCGTGCGCGGCCGCGGTGACGGTCAGCGCCCTGCGTGCCCGGGTGGGACGTCGGAGCATGTCGACTACGTCCTTCCACGTCACGAATACGGTCTACGGATTGTCACCATTCCGTCACCACATGGCACAAGGAGACGAACGTCGGGAAACTGCCGCCGGTCGGCACCGTTCGTCCGGGCACCCCACCCCTACCCGGCGCAAGGAACGCGCCCAATGAGACGATCTTGCTTGCGTCGCCGGACGGCGGTACTAGCGTCGAGGTCGATGCGGCTCCCGCGCCGGAGGCCACCCCGGCGGGACGGGGCCGCGATCGGGGAGCGTGGGCGAGATGGCAAGCGTCGATGAGGTCCGTGCGGGAGTCCAGCACGCCACCGGCAAGGCGGGAGAGAGCGTCGGGGCGCTGCAACAGGCGATCTCGGCCCTCGAGGAGGCGCGGCAGACCT
>BNBP01000273.1 GCA_014656015.1 Streptomyces griseoaurantiacus
CCCATCGTCACTCCCCCATTCCCCGGACACTCCTCTCGCCCAGTGCGTGCCAGGGATGAAACGACCGAATGGCGCAGCAGACCACCACTGTCTCTTCAAGTGCTGAGCCTCGACGCTCAGTCGCGACGCCAATGCTCCGCACAGGTGCGGATGAACCGCAGTAGGGCAGAGAACGACAGCGCGCCGATGTGCCCTCCATTCGGAGGTAGGGCGTGTACCACCCCTGTCTTCACCCCTGCGTGGATGTGGAGGGAGCAGGTTTCTGGTGCCCTTCATCAGCGTGGACAGGGAACTGGAACATTCAGAGGAGGATCGATGGGTGAGGGCGAGCACACCTCCGACTCCACGCGTTCACGGCCACGAGTGACGAGCCCTGTGGCCTACGCCCACGCTGTCCGGAAGGTCTACGGCTCAGGGGACTCCGCGGTGGTCGCTCTCGCCGGGGTGTCCGCCGCGTTCCACCAGGGAGAGTTCACCGCGATCATGGGCCCCTCCGGGTCCGGCAAGTCGACGCTCCTCCAGTGCATGGCGGGGCTCGACCGCCCTGA
>BNBP01000274.1 GCA_014656015.1 Streptomyces griseoaurantiacus
GTTGGATCCGGCCTCCACCGCCCTGCGCACGAACACCTGGTAGAGGCAGTCGACGAGGTCGTCCCAGTCATCGTGTGCCTCGCTGTGGTGCCAACGCAGCAGCGCTCGGTCAGCTACCGGTGTGAGGGCGACCAGGCTTCTTCGGAACGTTGTGACGAGTTCGGTGATTGTTATGCTCCGCACAGTGTCACTCCGTCTTCGTCTCCGGAACTGGTCGGTGTTCCGTTGAGGGTGAGACAAGCGTCTCCGCGGCCGAGGGCAACCTTTTGGTCTTTCCTTCGAGGTCGAGGCGGTCGGCTTCCGCCTTCAGCGACTCGGAGATGTCGTCCCAGTCGGGGCCGAAGTTGAACAGGTCGATCGCGGCTTCCCTGAGGAGGTCCGGGTCGTCGGGCCGTTGCAGGCACGCGAGTCGGTACGCGAGGTTCCTCGCCCAGACGAGGAAAAAGTAGTCCTCCTCGATGACGTAGTGGAGCATGGCGAGGATCTCGTCGGCTTCCGCGAACGTCAGGATCTCGATGAACCTGTGTTCGTCCGATAACTGTTCACT
>BNBP01000275.1 GCA_014656015.1 Streptomyces griseoaurantiacus
CCCTGACTGGCCTTCGTGCCCATCCCTGCCGTGACAGGGTCTCCTCGTCTGGATTTTCTGGTCGGGGCGCGACGAACACCGGCAGGAACACGCCCGCCGCCGTCATCCCAAACCGTGTCCCGGGCCATCATCCCGGCCGGCCGCCTGGTGCTTGACATCAGTGCCGATGCACAGCGTGAGGACAAGACGCGGAGGAAAGGCGGGGACGCTGTCAGATCCTCTGCGGAGGTCATCCGGCAGCGCGGGAGTGGCAGCGGCACTGACCGATCGCAGCGGGTCCCACCGACCAGCACCGACTGAACCGACACCCACGCCGACACCGACACGGATCGACACCGATGGCTCTGGTCGGGGCGTGGCAAAACACCCGGCAGGAACACCCCACAGGGTGCGGCCTCGACCAGACCAGGCGACATGACCAGCACCGGACCGGGCAAGGCCGACCAGAGACAACGCCGATCAGTCAAGGCCGATCAGGTAACACCGACCAGACGAGGAGGGGAAAGGGAGGGACGCGGTCACGTCCCTTGTGGAGGGGATTCGTC
>BNBP01000276.1 GCA_014656015.1 Streptomyces griseoaurantiacus
CGCCGCGCTCGTCACCGGTGGGATGTTGGCCGTCGGCGGCGGCGTGTCCGAGGCCGTGGAACCAGCGCCCGACCGGCCCACTCCCCCGCTGGGCGATGCGACCATGCCGCTGGACGTCATCGAAACACGCTGGTGACGGCTATCACACCCCCGGTGGACTGGTGTGTTTGCATCCGTCCTGACCTGCGACCTCCCCGCGTGAAACCTCGGCCGAACGGACTAGTACCCTCTTCTGAGGAGCGTCTCGTCCGCTCGGTGTTCGAGAGCGAAGGTGGGGCGTCGGGTAGGTCGGAAATCTGTCCACGGATTGACAGGTTCTCCTTCCTTCGTCGGGTGTGACCGCCCTCGGGGTGGGTAACCGTGAAGGTGTTGGTGGGGGTTCCTGGCTGACCTCCTGTCTTTGCCGGGGACGATCCCCGTCCGGGGTGCGGTGTCGTCGCGACCGACTGTCGCGGACCAATGGGCCGTTTCTTTCCGAATTCTTTTCGAGTGCGACCGAGAAGGGCTCACGCGTGTTCATTCGCGCGCTCGCGCGGGCCGTGAGG
>BNBP01000277.1 GCA_014656015.1 Streptomyces griseoaurantiacus
GGCAACTGCGTCGAGGTGGCGTCTGTCGAAGACGTTGCTGCGGTGCGAGATTCTAAGAACCCGGCCGGTCCGGCGCTCGTCTTCACGCCGGCCGCGTTCACCGCGTTCGTCAACACCGTGAAGACCGGTCGGCTCGACCTGAGCTGACCTTGTTACAGAAGCCGGCGGCGGGGCCAGGCTTGGTGGCCCCCGCCGCCAATCAGCCGCTGGTCCCCGGGCGGTCCCCGCGAGGTCCCCGGGACGGGACCGGTGTCCCGACCGGATCAGTCGTGGGAGGCCAGGAACTCGGCCACGAACCGCATGCACAACTCGCGTTCGTCGATGTGCGGGAAGTGGCCGGAGTCGGGCAGGACGGCCCACCGCACGTCACGGACCCGCTGGTGGAAGGGCAGCATCGCGGCCGGGGCGACGTGGTCGTAGCTGCCGGACAGCAGCAGCGTCGGCGCGGCGATCCCCTCCAGCCGGTCGACGACGCTCCACCCCCGCAGCGTCCCGGTCACCTCGCCCATTCGCGGCCCGTACGTCGCCCTGAGGACCGTCGGGTC
>BNBP01000278.1 GCA_014656015.1 Streptomyces griseoaurantiacus
GCCAACACGAAATAGACCACCACGCGGGGCGGCAGCAGCCGGTCACGCTGTCCCTCACGCCCGGTCTCGGTGATCACCCGATCCACCAACTCCTGCGGAAACGACCTGGTCAACAACCCGATCGCGATCCGATCCGACAACCGCGCATCCGTCTCGGGCTTGACCTGCCCAGGCCGTGGCATCCAGACACCTCCAGGACCCACAACCTACCCGATCAGCCCCTAAGTCACCGGTATTGGACCTAGACCGCGACCTGCCACGCGGTGGTGAGACCACCAGCCGACAGCGTGGCCCACTGGATGCCGTCAGGATCTACCGTGAGGGTGAGGTGGTCGGGGCCAAGCCGCCCCGTGCTGACCCACCAGGCGTGCGCCTCGCTCACCTCGTCCCACAGTCGGCGCGGGCCGAGCTGGCGGACCGTCCACGGGTGTTCACCGCGCACGAGGTCGACGGCCGCCCACGACCCCGACTCGACGTCGTGCAGCTCGATCCGCCGGTGGTCGTCGTCGAGGTCATCCATCGTGAGATAGCAGCGAGGGACACG
>BNBP01000279.1 GCA_014656015.1 Streptomyces griseoaurantiacus
GCTCCCCCAGCTCGCCGCCATGCTCGGCGGCCAGGACACCCCGTGACCGAGGGCGACACGCCCGCCGTGAACGCTGTGAACACCGTGCCCACCCGCACGCGCCTCGACCTGGTCCCGTCCGCGAGACAGACGCGCGAGATGGCCGTGGCGCGGTCGTCATCCCACGCCGGCACGACCCGGTGACCCAGGGTGAGACCGGGTGAGACCCGGTCAGACCCCGTGACCGCTCGACCACCACGCGGTTCGAGGATCTGGGGCTCCGGACCGCGCGCAGCTCCATGTGCGGCACCCTAGACAGAACAGCGGCGCGTAACAATCCCCTTTAGTGCATACGTATGCAGGTGCCGGGTCAGCGCCAGTGCTCCCACCCCTGCGGCCCCTCGTAGGGCCGGCCGTCCACGGTCACGCCCTCTCCCTGCCGCACCGAGCCGATCACCCGCCAGTCGGCCGGCACCGACTCGACCGACGGGAAGGTCGCCGCGAGCGCGTGGTCCTCGCCACCGGTCAGCACCCAGTGCAGCGGGTCGGCGCCCAGCGCGTTGGC
>BNBP01000280.1 GCA_014656015.1 Streptomyces griseoaurantiacus
ACATGACCACCAACCCCACACCAGGAAGAAGACCACCGTCATGTGCCGCCACGAACCGTCGCCGCACCCCATCCGACAGCCCCGCCCTACGGGTCGTCCCCACCCCGGAGGACAAGCTGTGGGCCGCGCTGTACGCCCACCCCAACTCCACCGCCACTGACCTGGCCACCCAAGCCGGCCTCGGCAAGTCCACGGCCGCCAAGATCCTCGCCCGCTGGGCCACCGACGCCACGAGCACCCACGACGCCCCGCCCACCGAACAACTCGCCACTGAGCCGCCGCAGTGGCTGGCCCCCGGCGCACTACGCGGCCTCGTCGAGGGCTTCCTCCGCGACCACCCGGGCGAGGAGTTCACCCCCAACACCATCGCCAAAGCCCTCAACCGTTCCTCGGGTGCCGTGCACAACGCCCTCGAGAAGCTCGTCGCCGCCGGCTACGCCGTCAAGACTCAGGATTAGCCCAAGCGCTTTTCCCTCGCCTCTGCTTGCGGAAGCCATGTGGCCGGTGCAGCCGACGAGTAGCAGTTGATCCGCGGCGGACGT
>BNBP01000281.1 GCA_014656015.1 Streptomyces griseoaurantiacus
GGGTGAGCACCAGCGCGAGCGTGGTCCACAGCGCGTTGAAGCCGGCGAAGACCGCCGCCTGGGCGAGACTCGGCCCGAGCACGACGGGTCGCCTCACCAGACCGGGCAACACGGCGAGCAGATCCCGGTACCGCTGCCGGGGGCGGGGCGCGTCGACGGGCAGGGTCCGCACGGTGAGGACGACCACGAGCGCGGTCAGCGCCGCCGCGACGAGGTAGACCGCGCGCCAGCCGAACGCGTCCCCGACCGCGCCGCTCACGACCCGCGAGGTCATCATCCCGGTGATCAACCCGGCCTGGACCCAGGCCACGGCGGAGCCGCGCCGCTCCGGCGCGCTCACCTCCGCCACGAGGGGCACGAGCACCTGGGGGACCACCGTGGCCGCGGCGGCCAGGCCGACCAACGCCGACAGGACCGGCACCGACGGCGCGACGGCCGCCCCCACCAGCAGCAGGGGCGTCGCCGACCCGAGCAGGACGACGAGCCGCCGGCGGTCGACCAGGTCGCCGAGCGGGACGAGCAGCAGGATGCCCACGGC
>BNBP01000282.1 GCA_014656015.1 Streptomyces griseoaurantiacus
CCACGACGCCCGTGGAGTGGGCGAGCAGCAGCTCGATCGTGTCGTCGGGCTGCGGCCGCCACCAGCCGACCTCGCGCGCCGCCTGCCGGACGACCCGGCCCTCCTCGTCCAGCAGCCAGGCCCGCGCCTCGTAGTAGAGGAACGGCCGGCCGTCGTGGGCGAAGGTGACCTGCTGCCCGTACCGGTACGGGCCGTCGATGGTCGGGTAGACCACCTCGCCCTCACCGCGCCACACGCCCACCAGCGGCAGCAGGGACAGGCACTGCTCGTGCAGGTCGGCGCCCTGTCGCAGGTTGGCGGTGTCGGCGGGGACCGGCAGGTCGTCGAACTGGGGCAGGTTGCGGTTCCGGGTGGCGGCGGCGCGTTCGGCCGCGGCGCGCACCGCGGCGGCGCCGCTGCCGGGAACGGGCTGGCCGGGGGTCTCAGTCATGGTCTCGCTGGGGTCGTCGTCAGCGCTGGTCGGCGAACAGGCGGTAGACCACGTAGCCGGTGAACCAGGTGGTCAGCACGACGACCAGCACCATCAGGGCGGTGAAC
>BNBP01000283.1 GCA_014656015.1 Streptomyces griseoaurantiacus
ATGCCCACGGTGCCGGGCGCGGTCGGGGCGTTCCGCAGGGAGGCGCTGGAGCAGGTCGGGGGCGTCAGCGACGACACCCTGGCCGAGGACACGGACCTGACGATCGCGGTCGGCCGGCGCGGCTGGCGCATCGTCTACGAGGACGGGGCGCGGGCGTGGACCGAGGCGCCCACGACCTGGGGCCAGCTCTGGCGTCAGCGGTACCGGTGGAGCTACGGCACGATGCAGTCGATCTGGAAGCACCGGAGGGCGGTGTTCGAGCGCGGCGCGTCCGGCCGGTTCGGGCGGATCGGCCTGCCGCACCTGGCGGTGTTCCAGGTGCTTCTGCCGCTCCTCGCGCCGCTCGTCGACATCTTCCTGGTGTACGGGCTGCTGTTCCACCGGCCGTGGGAGACCGTGCTGGGCTGGTCGGGCGTGCTGCTGGTCCAGCTCCTCGGCGCGGTGTACGCCTTCCGGCTGGACCGTGAGCGGCTGCGGCTGCTGTGGCTGCTTCCCCTGCAACAGGTCGTCTACCGGCAGCTCATGTACGCGGTGCT
>BNBP01000284.1 GCA_014656015.1 Streptomyces griseoaurantiacus
GGACGTCGAGCAGGTGCGGGCGATCGTCGAGGAGACGCTGCACGACGTCGTCGACCCGCTGGTCTACAAGGAGGCCGCGCAGCTCGTCGCCGAGCACAGGGAGCGGGGCCACGACGTGGTGGTCGTCTCCTCGTCGGGCGAGGAGGTCGTCGGCCCGATCGCGCAGATGGTGGGGGCGACGGACAGCGTCGGCACCCGGATGGTCGTGGAGAGCGGCCGGTACACCGGGGAGGTCGACTTCTACTGCTCGGGCGAGGGCAAGGCGGAGGTCGTCCGCAAGCTCGCCGCGGAGCGGGGGTACGACCTGGCCGACTGCCACGCCTACTCCGACTCCATCGCCGATCTCCCCCTCCTGGAGGCGGTGGGCCATCCGACCGCCGTCAACCCGGACCGGGGGCTGCGCAAGGTGGCCGTGCAGCGCGGTTGGCCCGTCCTGGCCTTCTCGCATCCGGTGTCGCTGCGCGCGAGGATTCCCACCCCCTCCGGCGCGGCCGTCGCCGCGGCGGCGGCCGCGGTCGGTCTCGGGGCCGTGGCC
>BNBP01000285.1 GCA_014656015.1 Streptomyces griseoaurantiacus
GCGAAGGCCCTCGCCCGCGCCGTCGGCTGCGGACTGTCCACTGTGTACAACCTGATCGGGGCGCTCGCGGCGCGCGGCTACCTGGCCCGCACGTCGGCCGGCTACGTCCTCGGCCACCAGGTGTCCTGGCTCAACCAGGCGTTCTGGCGGCAGATGAGCGTCACCGACGACCTGCATGGCCTGCTCGGCCAGCTCCAGCGGGTCGCGGGGGCCACCGCCTGCTACTCGACCTACCGCGACGACGAGATCGTGATCGCGGACATGACCGCGCCCAGGGACCGGGACGCCGAGTGGGGCATCTCCCTCGGCAGCGACCCGTTCGCGCACGCCACCGCGCACGGCAAGGTCCTGTTGTCGTCGTGGTCGGCCTCGGCCCGGCGTCGCTACCTGGCCGCCAACGGAATGCACCAGCTCACGCCGAACACCCTCACCTCCCCGCGCGAGCTGGAGTCGCAGCTCCGGCTGATCCGGCGGACGGGGTTGGCCACGGAGGTGGAGGAGGCCGCGCCGGGCATGGCCTGCCTGGCCACCCCCG
>BNBP01000286.1 GCA_014656015.1 Streptomyces griseoaurantiacus
TTCGTCGAACCGGGCAACACCGTCACCTACTCCCTCTCGGTCCCGGCCCCGCTGGTGTCGGGCTTGTCGTTCGCGGAGTCCTACGCGTATCTGGACGAGTGGGTGCTGGCGGCGCTGGGTGACATGGGGATCAAGGCGTGGTACCAGCCGCTGAACGACATCGCGACGGAGGTCGGCAAGATCGGCGGGGCGGCGCAGAAGCGCATGGTGGCCACGGACGGCGGGCCGGGTGCGGTGCTGCATCACGTGACGATGAGCTATGACATCGACGCGGACAAGATGCTGGAGGTGCTGCGCATCGGGAAGGAGAAGATGTCGGACAAGGGCACGGCCAGTGCGAAGAAGCGGGTGGACCCGCTGCGCCGCCAGACGGGCCTGCCCCGCGAGACGGTCATCGACCGCATGCTCGCCTCCTTCCGCGCCCGCCACGGCCTGACCACCGGACAGGTCACCCCCGAGGAGATGGCTCGCGCCGAGCACCTGGCCGCGACCAAGTTCAGCGACCCGGAGTGGACGGCACGGGTGCCGTGACAGG
>BNBP01000287.1 GCA_014656015.1 Streptomyces griseoaurantiacus
GTGTCCCCCCAGTTTCATGATCCCGGGTGCGTCGCGGGGCGGGCAAGCCGCTGGTTCGGGTGGACCGGGGCCGGGCGAGCGGTGATCGCCCGGGCGGCCATGGCGTGGATTGGTGGTTACCCTCGGGGTGTGAACGTCGAGGTGACCCCCCTGCCCGGTATCGGCACCCGCCAGGACTTCATGACCCGCTCCGGCCGACGCGTGGGCGTCGTGACCTATCGGGACGGCCGGTTCGACCTGATCATCTCCCAACGCGAGGATCCGGACGCGTGTTCGGCGTCGGTCCCCCTGACGCCCGAGGAGTCGGCCACCCTGGCCAACCTCCTCGGCGCCCCGCAGCTCGTGGCCCAGCTCAGGGACGAGCAGCGTGACGTCGCCGGCATCGCCACCAAGCAGTTCCCGATCGTGCACGGCTCGCCCTTCGACGGCCGCACCCTCGGGGACACCGCCATGCGCACCCGCACGGGCACCTCGGTGGTGGCCGTGGTCCGCGCCGGCGACGTGCACCCCTCGCCGCGCCCGGACTTCGTGTTC
>BNBP01000288.1 GCA_014656015.1 Streptomyces griseoaurantiacus
CTGGAGGTCGCCGATGATCAGTGCGGTGGTCAAGACAGGCTCCCGTCCCGCCGCTGCGCCCGGCGCCCTCGGTGGACGGGACAGCCGGGCCGGCGGCCTTGGTGATCGCGATGGTCAACTGTGTGGGTGACGCTACCCGTCGCGATCATCCCAGCGTGGTGGAGACACGACCGGAACATGTCGGGAGCCTGCCATTCGTGGCCCGCTGTTCGGGTGATCGGCTACTGACTGTCCACAGTCGCCGGTCTTGCCGGCGCATGCCGTCGATGCGTACAACCGCAAACGATCCGGGAAGCGGCCAGCGTGACGAAATCACTGGCAGCGGCGCGCTCGTGACCGCCTGACCAGGAGCGACCAGGGACGACGGTGATGCAGCGCCTGGTTTCGTGCCGATGTCGCTCGACCCCCAAACCTATCCCTTCTCCTCTGTCCTCCTGCCCTGTGTCGTGCTTCTGGACCACATCCCCTGCGACAGCAGCCTGTCGCCTCGGTCTGGAAAGGACCTGGGACAAATCTGGGATCGGGCCTTACC
>BNBP01000289.1 GCA_014656015.1 Streptomyces griseoaurantiacus
GGTCGGACGCCGGGTCCGGCGGGTGGGGGCGGGACACCGGGCCGTCCCGGGAGCGGTCGCCGGACGCCGGTCCGGCGCCGCGGACGGCCGTGAGCCCGTCGCCCGGCGGCGACGAGGACCTGGAACGGCGACTGGGGGCCGTGTGCGGCCGGGGCGGCAACGCCGACGGCTCGGTGCGGGTGACCGCCATCGCGCACGGCGCGCTCGCCGAGCAGAGGCTGGACCGGAGGGCCTTCGAGCTGGGGCCAGAGCGGCTGGGGGCGGAGATCGTCCGGCTGACCGCGCGGGCCGCGGCGGACGCGCTCAGGGCGGAGTTGGCCGAACTCGCCCGCCTCCTGCCGGAACCGCCCTGCGACCGTCCTGTTCGGACGGTGGACGTCGAGGCCGACGACGGGAGCCCCGCGGCCGGGAGCACCGACGCCGCGCGCCGCCACCCGCCGAGGGCGAGCTGAGGCGCCGCCTTCCCGAGAACGCCACCGAGCGACGTCGGTCGACGCTGGTCGACGTCGGTGGTCGACGTCGGTCGACGTC
>BNBP01000290.1 GCA_014656015.1 Streptomyces griseoaurantiacus
GGCGCGGCCGCTGGTCCGTGTCGTGCCGCCCGTCTGACCAGGCGCGCGCCGCCCGGCGACCAGGCCCTGCCCTGGAAGTCGTCATCCCAGCCAGCGCACGATGGCGGTGACGGCGAGTTCGGCCTGGTAGTCGGTGTCGCGTTGGGCATGGCGGGTGGTCAGGCCGCCGAACCGCGCGAGTCGGTCGCCACGGCATTCGACCACGGTGCGCTGGCTGGAGCGCTGGACGTTGAAGGGGTGCCCCGGACCGGGGCGGCTGACGCGGATGCCACCCAGCAGCACCTCCAGGACCGTCAGGACCATCCCTCGCGCGGCGTGACGATGATCCGCACCGGCGGGCCGCGCCCGTCCAACACCAGGTGGACGTGGCGCTCAGCCTGCCTCGCGGAGGGGTCGAGCGCCTCACCGTCGACGGTGAGGGCTTGGACGCCCGGTCGGCATCCCCTTTTCCCGCGTCCCTGCCGTGTGCTGGTGGGACCGGACCACGCTGGAGCGGACACGGACGTTCCGCTCCGGCCCGCCCGCCGAGT
>BNBP01000291.1 GCA_014656015.1 Streptomyces griseoaurantiacus
GTAGGCGGCGAACACCGACAGCACCATGACCACACCGGAGGCGCCGCCGAGCAGGGCGGGAACCAGGGACAGCAGCCACGGGTAGGCGTCGGTCCTGCCGGTCAGCGCGGGCAGCGCGAGCGAGGCCACCACCGCCACCGGCGCGACGTAGGCCAGCCACCCGAGCTGGCGGCCCCGCACGTCGGCCCGCACACCGTCGGGCTGCACGAGCGTGTGCCACAGGGCCGTGCCGTCGAAGCCGTAGAGGTTCCCGGAGTTCATGCAGGACAGCAGGATGACCAACAGCGGACCGTAGGCGAGCATCCCGAACCCGCCGAGGCCCCGGTCGTCCCCGAGCACCGCCGGCAGGACCGGCAGGACCAGCCCGAGCACCAGCCCCGGGATCAGGACGGACCGGCGCCGGGTGTCCCGCCACCAGGTCCGCACCTCCTTGACGGCGACCTCGCCCACGGGCGTCGCCGGCACCAGCGCCGACAGGGACCGCCCGGCGCGGCCGGCCCGTCCCGCCCGCGTCGGCGTGCACGCCGAC
>BNBP01000292.1 GCA_014656015.1 Streptomyces griseoaurantiacus
GCAGCAGGGCGACCGGAACGCCCCGGTCGGTGACGGTGAAGGACTCGCCCTCGGCGACGCGCCGCGGATACGCGCTGGCGTTCTGCCGGAGCTCCCGCACGCCGACGTGTTCCGCGGAGATCAACTCCACGTGCTACACCGTGCTTCGACCTCCCTCGCCACCCAGCTCCCGACACAGGATCTCCGAGGACCGGGCGGCGAGATCGCCTTGGCCCGAACGAAAGACGCCGATGAGGGAGAGGTGGCGACTCAGTGGCTCTTCGGCCTCTGACATGGCACGAAGCACGTCGACGATGTCGTCCAGCCGGTCCTCGGGCATGGAGTCCACCAGGCGGTGCGCGTCGTCCCGCGCGCTCATGGTCGCCAGTCCAGGGAGGAACTCGGAAAAGATCTGACCTCAGGAATCACCCGTTGGTGCCGTCGCCTCGCCTGGTTGAACCTCACGCGACGTGAGGTCCTAGCGTCGTCGGTATGAGTGGGGACGAGCGCCGCTGGAGCGTGGGGGAGCTGGCCAGGGCGAGCGGGAT
>BNBP01000293.1 GCA_014656015.1 Streptomyces griseoaurantiacus
CTGCCCTCGGTGACCCCCGACGAGCTGGACCGGGTGCTCGGGCAGGTGCTGGAGGCCGCCGACGGCGACTTCAACACGTTGCTGGAGCTGGGTTTCTCCACCGCGATCCGCCGGGAGTGGGACTGGCGGGTGTCGCGGGGCGAGTCGCTGGCCAACCTCCAGCCGTTCCGCCACCTGGTGGAGCGCGAGGAGGCCGGCTCCGGTCCGAGCGCCGTGGCGGAGTAGGCCGACCGGCCGCTTTCCGCGCCGTCGCGCCCGGCCCGGCAACGCCGGGCGGTGCTCTCCCCGTCCCATCGCGAACAGCGATGGGAGGTCGTCATGCCAGGAGGTTGGGCGCGACTCGCCGTTGTGGGCGTGCTCCTGCTCGGGCTGGCCGGCTGCACGAGCGGCAGCGTGGGTTCGGCGCCCGCGACAGCGCGGCACGGCGAGGCGGCGGGGAACGCCGCACCGGAGGAGAAGGCCGCGGCCGGGCGGGGCGGAGGCGGGCAGGTGGGCACGCAGCCGCCGGACAACCGCGCGCCGGAT
>BNBP01000294.1 GCA_014656015.1 Streptomyces griseoaurantiacus
GTTGCTGCGGTGCGTGACTCCAAGAACCCGTCCGGTCCGGCGCTCGTGTTCGCGCCGGCCGCCTTCACCGCGTTCGTCAACACCGTGAAGCAGGGCCGGCTCGACCTACACTGACCCAGATGTGAACTGACGGCGGGGGCCAGACGCGTTGGCCCCCGCCGCCGTCTTTCAACGTACCGTCTTGGCTCGGTGTCGTCGTCAGGGTTGGTGCGGTCAGGGGACAGACATGCGGTTCGCTGTTAGTAGCCTGGCTTCGGAGCCCCAGTCCTGATGTGAAGGGGAGCGCGATGGTCGAGCTGGACCTGAGTGGCGTGGCCTGGCGTAAGAGCAGTCGCAGCCAGAATGGGTCGGCGAACTGCGTAGAGGTCGCAAACCTGTCCGGCGTGACAGGGGTTCGGGACTCGAAGAACCCCAGCGGTCCGGCGTTGGTGTTCGCGCCGGCTGCGTTCACGGCGTTCATCGGGGCCGTGAAGACCGGTCGGCTCGACCTGAGCTGACTGCGAGTGTGCACCGAGGGCGGGGGCC
>BNBP01000295.1 GCA_014656015.1 Streptomyces griseoaurantiacus
GACCCCCGACGCCCTGCCGTACATCGGGCGCTACCTCCCCGGCGTCCACAACCTGTGGGTGGCGACCGGGTTCGGGCAGTGGGGAATGACCGGAGGCACCCTCGCCGGGCTGCTGCTGCGCGACCTCGTCACGGGCGAGGAGAACGACTGGGCCCCGTTGTACGACCCGGCGCGACGCCCCCGGCTCGGGTCCCTGCCGACCGTCGGCCGCTTCAACGCCACGGTGGCGCGGCACGCGGCGGTCGACCACGCGCGGGCGCTGGGCAACCGGCGCCAGCCGGCCGACCTCGCTCCCGGCGAGGCGACGGTCACCCGGGTCGGCTCCCGGCTCGTCGCCGCCCACCGCGACGAGGAGGGCGTCCTGCACACCGTCTCGGCCCGCTGCACGCACCTCGGGTGCCTCGTGGCGTTCAACAACGCCGAGCGGACGTGGGACTGCCCGTGCCACGGGTCGCGGTTCCGCCCCGACGGGAGCGTGCTCCACGGCCCCGCCGTGCACCCGCTGTCCCCTGTGGACGTCTCAG
>BNBP01000296.1 GCA_014656015.1 Streptomyces griseoaurantiacus
GATCGACCCGCCGATGCCCACCACGGTCAGACTCATATGGGGAATCCTCCCATCACCGAGGAAGCTGAGAAGGTAGGCGGAGAACCGCTGGTAGACGGTCGGGTCGGGTTCGACACTGGTCGTCGGACGTCGCTGGGGCGGGCGCGTGGTGGGCGGTGCGCGGAGGCAACCCCTCACTCGCGGTGGGACTGGGTGGAGCGCTACGGTCTGGCGATCGAACAGTCAGCGTCTGCGGTGCGGTGACGTCACCACGATGCCATCGACCACCGGGCGGCGCGGCGGTCCTGTCGCGTTCCTGCCTCGACCGTCCGGGTGGGGCGATGCGCTGCTGACTGCGGTTGAGCACTTGCGCACGCTAAGAGTTCGAGCTGGCTCGAGGTCAAGCCGGTGCGACGGGCGCCACCCTCGCCGCCTTCCCGTGGGCCCCGGGATCCGCGTGTCCACGCCGATCAGGAACTCCGTGATCAGCCCGGCGATCATGCCGACTACCCTCACGGATGGACGCGAGAGGCGCCCACGGTCCC
>BNBP01000297.1 GCA_014656015.1 Streptomyces griseoaurantiacus
GTCCGGTACTGCTCCACCGCCTCGTGCGGGCGCCCCGCCCGCTCCAGCTCGTCGGCCCTGGCGGCGCGGGCCCGGATGGCGAACAGGTCGACCGACTCCCTGGCCACCCGGACCGAGTACCCGCCGAACTCGGTGACGATCAGGCCGCCGGTCACGCCGCGGTCCGCGAAGCGGCGCCGCAGCTCGTGGACGCAGATCGCGATCTGGTTCTCCGGGTTCTTGGGCTGCCGCTCCGGCCAGACCGCCTCGGCGAGCGTGCCGACCGGAACCACCTCGCCAGGGCGCAACAACAGCGACGCCAGCACCACCCGCTGGCGTCGGGAGGAAATCGGCAACGGTTTTCCGTCTATGTGGACGCGCGGCGCCCCAATGAGTCTGAAACTGATCATCCCGACATCTTCCCCCAGGTTTCGCCCGCGTTTCAGCGTGCCACGGACAGGATACTTGTCGATTGTTGGGTGTCCATGGCCCGTTCAGGTGAGGCGAACCGACCACCGCGTGTTCCCCCGGGAAACGAAGAT
>BNBP01000298.1 GCA_014656015.1 Streptomyces griseoaurantiacus
ACCGGGCACGGGCGCGCTCAGCCTCGGGATGGGCGGAGCCTTCCGGGTCGTCCGGGACACACCGGAGGTGGGAGAGCGCTGCGAGCTGTTCTGCCACTCGGTGGTGGACGGCCTGTGGGCGGTCGGCGGCGCGATCAGCAACGGCGGCGTGGTGGGCGAGTGGGCGGCCGACGCGTTCGGTGCGGAGGAGCCCGAGGACCTGCTCGACGAGGCCGCCCTGGTCCCCGGTGGGGCACGCGGCCTGGTGGTCCTGCCCTACCTGCTCGGCGAGCGCGCGCCCTGGTGGGACCCGCTGCCCCGGTGCGCGGTGCTCGGACTGCGCCGCGAACACGGCAGGGCCGAGCTGACCAGGGCGCTCGTGGAGGGGGTTGGGCAACAACTCGCCCTGGTCCGCGACGCGGTGCTCGCCACGGGCGCCCCCGTGCGCACGGTTCGGGCCTCGGGTGAGTCCTTCCGTGCGGCGTTGTGGAGGGACGTCGTGTCCGCCGCCCTGGACACCCCTCTGGAGCTGTGCGGAGA
>BNBP01000299.1 GCA_014656015.1 Streptomyces griseoaurantiacus
AGCAGCGCGCCGAGCACCCGACGCACCCACCCGCCCGTCGCCACCACGGCGGCGATCCCGGCCAACGCCAGCAGCGCCAGCGGCACCAGAGCGGGGCTGTGCTCATCGCCCTCCCGCAGGGCGACGGTGACGGCGCCCCCCGGCCGCTCCTCGACGAGGGCCGTCCAGGCCAGCCGCGAGGAGCCCCACAGCGCGCCGGCAGCGAGCACCAGCAGCAGCACGACGACCCACATCGGACGTCGCGCCGCACCGCGCCCCTCAGGCGTCGTGCCCGCCGTCTTCCCGGTCCCGTCGACCATCGGATTCCGTCTCCTCACCGTGGTGTCCCGCTCCTGGGCCACCCCGAAGCATGAACGTCGCCCCCACGACGAGGTGTGCCGCGGCCCCCACGGTGACGAACAGACCGAAGAACTGCCCCCACGTGTGGAGGACCTCCGCCTCGACGCACCGCCCCTGCGACAGCACCTGGAGGCCGGGTGGGGCCGTCAGCGCGGGCCAGAGCTGCTCGCACCACACC
>BNBP01000300.1 GCA_014656015.1 Streptomyces griseoaurantiacus
TCAGCGACGTCGTGCGCCGGGATGTCACAGCCCGGTGCGGTGCGCGGACCAGTCAGAGTCCGTCGCGCGCACATGAGCGAACTCGCCCGCCGTTCTCCTGTCGCGGTCGCTAATGCCCGCCTTGCCAACGAGCGGCAGCGGGAACGGGTCCGGGAACGGATGCGAGCCGACCGGGGTGTCCCGTACGCGGGCGGGATGACGGAGGTGCTGTTCGAGACGCTCGCGGATGAGAGCCACTGCGTCTGTGCGCCTGGTCGGCGCTGCACGACGAGGACGTCGACCCGGTGTCGGGAGGGGCTGTGCGATCTGGTCGACGCCATGAAGGCCGGCAGCCGACTGATCCTGCCCGACCGCGACGCCCCGGACACGGCCCGGATCGAGACGGTGGTCCTGCTCGGGTTGTCCGCCGCGCACGGCTCCGCGCTGGGCAGGCGGACGGGGCTGACCGGGCTCGGCCACGACCCGGCGGGCCAGGAGCACGACGCCGCGTTCCGCCCCGCCCTGTCCTCCGTGTTCG
>BNBP01000301.1 GCA_014656015.1 Streptomyces griseoaurantiacus
TGTCGGAGAAGGCGGTCGACCCGCCGGGCCAGGCCCGCGCGGACATGGACATCTTCCTCGACTACGCCCGCCGCATGGAGCTGACGGACAAGGACGGCGCTCCCCTGCCGAAGTGGCGCACGCCCGAGGAGTGCTTCGAGGAGTTCAAGCGCGTCACCGTCGGCCGTCCCTGTGACTACAGTGGACTGTCCTACGAGAAGCTGCGCGGCAGCGGCGGAATCCAGTGGCCGTGCGACGAGAACACGCCCGACGGGACCGAGCGCCTCTACGCGGACCACCGCTTCAACACCGACACCGACTACTGCGAGGACTACGGCCACGACCTGCTGACCGGCGCGGCGTACGAACGGCAGGACCACGCGGCGCTGCACCCCGAGGGACGCGCGATCCTCAAGGCGGCGCACTACCTGCCGGCCCACGAGCCGCCGAGCGAGGAATACCCCTTCCTCTACACGACCGGCCGCACCGTCTACCACTGGCACACCCGCACGAAGACCCGCAGGGCGCCCCAGCT
>BNBP01000302.1 GCA_014656015.1 Streptomyces griseoaurantiacus
GGATTTGACGGGGTGAATTGGTCCGGCTAGGGTTGGTGGGCGTTACAAGCGAAGTGAGACAGCGCCCCGGATCGGGACATGCGGTTGTGTGTCTGGTGAGGGTGTGCGTGTGTTCCTTGAGAACTCAACAGCGTGCCAAAAGTATGCCAGTGATGGATACCCCCGATGATGGGGTTCCTTTGAGATGCAACAACACTGCGCGCCGGCACTGGCGTTGACTGGCCCTTGGGGGTTGGTCGCGTTGGTGGGTGTGTGCGCGTGATCAAACGGTCATTCACGGAGAGTTTGATCCTGGCTCAGGACGAACGCTGGCGGCGTGCTTAACACATGCAAGTCGAACGGTAAGGCCTTTCGGGGTACACGAGTGGCGAACGGGTGAGTAACACGTGGGCAATCTGCCCTGCACTCTGGGACAAGCCCTGGAAACGGGGTCTAATACCGGATACAACCACTGCGGGCATCCGTGGTGGTGGAAAGCTCCGGCGGTGCAGGATGAGCCCGCGGCCTATCAGCT
>BNBP01000303.1 GCA_014656015.1 Streptomyces griseoaurantiacus
GCCGAGGACGTGGCGCGGGTGACCGCCGAGGACGTCCGCGAGCTGCACGCGCGCGCCGTCCTGCCGCGGGGGTCCGCGATGGTGCTCGTGGGCGACATCGACCCGCAGCGCGCGGTCGACGCCGTGGCCGCCGCGTTCCACGGCTGGAACTCCGACCGCTCTGCGGTCGAGTTGCCGCCGCTGCCCGAGGTGCCCGGCGGCGACCTGCTCCTGGTGCACCGCCCCGGCGCCGTCCAGTCGCAGATCCGGCTGTCGGCGCCGTTCGTGTCCCGCACCGACCCGGCCTACCCGGCGCTCCAGCTCGCGAACCTGGTGTTCGGCGGCTACTTCTCCTCGCGCCTGGTGGAGAACATCCGCGAGGACAAGGGCTACACCTACAGCGCCCACTCGTACCCGGAGTTCACGCCGGGCGGCGCGACCGTGCTGGTCGACGCGGACACGGCGAGCGAGGCCACCGCGCCCGCGCTCCTGGAGACCCGCTACGAGATCGCCCGCATGGCCGTCGTCCCGCCG
>BNBP01000304.1 GCA_014656015.1 Streptomyces griseoaurantiacus
GGATGCGCGCCATGGCGAGGGATTCGCGGGGTACGTAGCTCATCGTGTCCACGATCGCGTCCCAGGGGCCGTGGGTGGCCAGCCGCGCGAGGTCGGCCGGCTCGGTCCGGTCGCCCTGGACCAGGCGGACGCCGCCCTGGTGGCCGGTGCGGCCCCGGCGGAAGGTGGTCACCTCCCAACCGGCCGCCAGGGCGGCGTCCACTACAGCGCGACCGAGGAACCACGAACCGCCGAGCAGGAGGAGGCGCATGGGGGCGATCCTCCCGGCGATCAGGGGAGTCGATCAACCCCCCTCCCGTGTGGGAACAGTGGGGAACAGCCCCCTCGCCCGTGTCGCTCTGTGACGTGATGCGGACTGCTACGACCACCCTTGACGCGCTGTCACCAGGACTGATCACTGCCGCCGCCGGACGCGTTCGAGCTTCCGCAGCTTTCTCCGTTCGTGCGGCTGACCGAACGCATTGAGGGGGCGCGTTTCCTGTCTCCGGTCGATCGGGCGTGGATGCGTGAGC
>BNBP01000305.1 GCA_014656015.1 Streptomyces griseoaurantiacus
ACCCCTTGCTCAGGCCGCTGAGGCCGGCAAGCGCGTCGAGTGTCATGCCGCGCCAGCGGCGCATCCGCCGGATGGCCGTCCCGATCTGGGGTGCCTCGCCAGTGGTCATGACCTGACGGTACGTGCGCCCGAACGGGTACACCAGCCTCGAGTTTCCTCTGAGGAAACCTCTTCTGCTGTCAACGTCCTAGCTTCGCGTCTCTCTCGATCACCTTCTGTCTCTCATTGAGGAGGGCAGGCGCGTTGACGAAACCTCACATGGCTCGTGGCGAAGCTCCTACGGGAGACGGCCGAGTGGACAGGACGGTCCATCCGTGGGCGCGCCGGGCGGATGCCGCGGTGGACTACGCCCGTCACGGGTGGAAGCTGTTACCGGGTGCGATCTGGGACGGACGCCACTACACCCGCGGCCACCACACCCGAGTAGTGAGTGATCTTGAGCCGGTCCTGCCCGTCGAGCGGGCGACGTCCGACCTGTACCGGGTGTCGCGGTGGTGGCGAACGGCTCCGTG
>BNBP01000306.1 GCA_014656015.1 Streptomyces griseoaurantiacus
GGGCCGCGTCGATGCCGCCGATCGCGAACCAGGGCCGGCCGTGGCCGGTGCGCTCCGCGTGGGCGGCCGTGTGCCGGACGAGGTCGAGTCCCGGGGCCGGACGGCCGGGCTTGGTGGGGGTGGGCCAGCAGGGGCCGGTGCAGAAGTAGTCCACGCCCGGCTCGACGGCCGCCGCCACCGCCTGCGCGACGTCGTGCGTCGACCGGCCGATCACCACGTCCTCGCCCAGGATCTTCCTGGCCCACGACACCGGGAGGTCGTCCTGGCCGAGGTGCAGCACGTCCGCCCCGGCCGCGAGCGCGACGTCGGCGCGGTCGTTCACCGCCAGCAGCGCGCCGTGCCGGGCGCACGCCTCGGCGATCACCTCCAACGCCGCCAGCTCCTCGGCCGCCTCCAGCGGGCCGTCGGCCTTGTCCCGCAACTGCACGATGTCGACGCCGCCGGCCAGCGCCGCGTCGACGAACTCCCCGAGGTCGCCCCGGTCCCGTCGGGCGTCGGTACACAGGTACAAC
>BNBP01000307.1 GCA_014656015.1 Streptomyces griseoaurantiacus
GGCGAGGGTGTCCACGGGGTCGGTGCGCACCCGCACGACCTCGACGCCCTCCTCGGCGAGCCGGGCGAGCTGCCGGCGCAGCGTGTGGAACTCGCCGTCGGTGGTCACCAGCCGGGGCCGGGCGGCCAGGTCGAGCCCGGAGAGGAACCGGATGACCAGGTCGTGGGTGCTCGCGGCCAGGGCGATCTCCGCGTCGGGGTCGCCGAGCAGGCGGCGGTAGCCCTCCCGCACCTCCTCCGCCCTGGCGAACGCGTGCTCCCACTTGTCGTCGACGTGGCGCGCGGCGTCCTCGAACGCCTCGACCTGACCCTCCAGCGCGACGTCCGGCCACGCCTGGTGGGAGTGCCCGGAGAGCAACAGCCGGTCGGCGACCCGGAACCGGCGGTAGTGCGCGGCGAGCGCGTTGGGGGCGCGCCGAAGATCGTCCACTGTGGTCACAGCTCGCTCCGCACGGCCCAGAGGTCGGGGACCACCGGCCGGAACAGGGTGGTGCGCAGGTAGGCGGCGCCGGC
>BNBP01000308.1 GCA_014656015.1 Streptomyces griseoaurantiacus
AGTGTGGCTCGTTCAGCGCGCCCCGCAACTGGGGGAGACCGGACGAGAAGGTCGACATCGTCGTCGCGGTGAGCCGACTGCGCCCGGCGAAGGGGGAGCCCCGGGGCAGTGTGCTGACCAACCCGGGTGGTCCCGGCGGTCCCGGCCGCACGCTTCCGCTGGTGTTCCTCCAGCAGAACCGCGCGAAGCTGCTGGACAACATGGAGATCGTGGGCATCGACCCGCGCGGCACCGGTGAGAGCAGCAACGTGAGCTGCGGCGGTGGCAGCGAGATCGGCGCCGGCCTCGACCCGAGGGACCGGAGCCAGGGCAACATCGACCTGATGCTCGACTCGGCGGCGTTGGCCGCGAAGTTCTGCCAGACGAAGTCCGGCGAGCTGGGCCGGTACGTCACCACCGAGCAGACCGTGAAGGACCTCGACCTGCTGCGGCACCTGCTCGGCCGGGAGAAGGTGAGTTACGTCGGCTACTCCGGCGGAAGCTGGATGGGCGCGTACTACGCGACGTACTT
>BNBP01000309.1 GCA_014656015.1 Streptomyces griseoaurantiacus
GTAGCGATGGCATTTCCACCATCCGCGCTCCTGAAGGCATTGGGCGTGGGGCGAGATGCACACCTCGGGAACGCTTCCGAGTCCTGCCGCACCCCGGCGGAGCATCACTCAACACCAGTTGAACTCGGCGAACGTGCACACTTCTTGCACAGCGTGTCATGAGGCAATTACCCAGCGGTGGCACTATGAGGGAGAAGTGCCCCCTCGTGGGAAGGCCACACACATGAAGACCGAAACACCCGGGCCAGGCAGGAACGTCGCGATCATCCGTAAGCAGCGGGGCATGAGTCAGGTGCAACTCGCCCGCGCGGCAGGTGTGTCCGTGTCACTGCTGAGCAAGATCGAGATCGGTGATTGGGCGCTCAGCCCCGGTGTGGCCGCTGCACTTGCCCGAGGCATGGGGGTCACCCTCGACGAGGTTCTCGGTCAGGCGGTGCCCCAGCGTGGCGAGGACGAGCAGCTCAAGGAACTGCGCGCCGTCATGAGGCGGTTCGACCTGCCTGGCGACCC
>BNBP01000310.1 GCA_014656015.1 Streptomyces griseoaurantiacus
CATCGAGAACGGCGTGACCCGGCTGCACGGCGTGCTGGTCCCCGCGGAGAACCGGATCGGCGAGGAGGGCCAGGGCCTGCGGATCGCCCTGACCACGTTGAACACCGGGCGGCTGTCGCTGCCCGCGATGTGCGCCGGCGCGGCCAAGTGGTGCCTGCGGATCGCGCGGGAGTGGTCGGTGGTCCGGGTGCAGTGGGGCCGACCCGTGGGCGAGCACGAGGCGGTGGCCAGCAAGATCGCGTTCGTCGCGGCGTCGGCGTTCGCGCTGGAGGCGGTGCTGGAGCTGTGCGGCGAGCTGGCCGACGCCGGAGGGCACGACATCCGGATCGAGGCGGCGCTGGCCAAGCTGTACGGGTCGGAGCTGGTCTGGCTGGTGGCCGACGAGCTGGTGCAGATCAGGGGCGGGCGCGGGTACGAGACGGCGGCGTCGCAGGCGGCCAGGGGCGAGCGGGGCGTCCCCGCCGAGCAGCTCCTGCGGGACCTGCGGATCAACCGGATCTTCGAGGGCT
>BNBP01000311.1 GCA_014656015.1 Streptomyces griseoaurantiacus
GAGTTCGTGACGGACGTGATGCGCACCTTCGCCCGCCGGCACCCCGGAACCGAGGTTCAGATCCACGAGACCCAGGTCAGGGACATGTTCGGGCCGCTGCGCTCCGGGCAGGTGGACCTGCTGGTCACCCAGTTCCCGGTGCGGGAGCCCGACCTCGTGCGCGGCCCCGTCGTGCTGCGGGTTCCCCGGATGCTGGCCGTGCCCGCCAACCACCCGCTGGCGCGGCGGGAGACGGTGTCGGTGGAGGACCTCGCCCACGACCAGGTGTTCGCCTGCCACGCGAACGTGCCCGACTACTGGCAGGAGCACATGGCTCCCTCGCACACGCCCAGTGGCCGGCCCGTCCGGCGGGGTCGCACGGCGGGCACCGTGCAGGAGACGCTCGCCCTGATCGGCGCGGGGCACGGCATCTCGGCCGTGGGCGCCGACGTCGCGCGCTACTACACGCCGCGCGGCGTCGTCTACGTGCCGTTCCACGACGCCGCGCCGATCGAGTACGGGCTGGTCT
>BNBP01000312.1 GCA_014656015.1 Streptomyces griseoaurantiacus
CGGGACATCCGTCCTCCTGGTGATGACAGCTATGGAGGCGCCAGGAGCCGGCGGTTGCGTCGGCTCCGACGCCGGGGAAGAAGCGCGCCGCCCGTGTGGGCGGCGTCACGAGCGCGGAGTCTATTCCGCCGCCTAGTGGCTCAGTTCACTGTGTGACCCTCACCGCTCTCGAACGGCCGATTTTCGGGCGTTTGTATCGATCAAGAACGACAGAAAGAGAGCAGTCAGGCGCTCTCCGCGACGGGTGAGGGTCCACATCGGACCGCGTTGACGACTCTCGGTTTCTCGATCACCCATATGGTCGTCTACATTGCGGGGTTTTCCTTCGTCCGGGTTGGTCCAGTCGTCGGTTCCGCTGTCGGTCCGATGTGACACGCTCGACGTCGTGGGTGGACAGGACCGCGGACACGCGTTGCTGAACCGGGTACTGGCCGGTGTTCCCGCCGGCGAGGACCCCGTGACCCACGTCGCCCACATCCCCGAACGACGGGCGCGGACGGTCGAGTGG
>BNBP01000313.1 GCA_014656015.1 Streptomyces griseoaurantiacus
CTCCTGCGGGTCCCGCAGGGCGACCTCCCCCGAGAACAGTTCGACGGTCACCAGCCGGTCGTCATACACGACGAAGATGTTCATCGGCGGTTCGAGCACCTTCGTGGACTGAAGGATGATCCCGATCTCGACACTCGGTTTCTCCACCAGATCCGCCATGTGCGATAGCTGCCTGACCATCACCTCGGAATCGGCTTGGCGCCAACGAACCGCCTGCTCGGTCATCAGGAAGAAGAAGGTACGCCGTGGATCGTCCAGACCGGCCTGCCGCTGTTGACGGGCCTGAACGATCTTCTCCACGTCACGTTCGGCCTTCAAGGAGACGACTCGGGACAGCACCGAACGGGCGTAATCAGGCACCTGCAACAAACCGGTCGGAATCGCCGGAAGAAAGTGACGGACCGTTCGCGACATCTCTGTCAGGGCACGAAGTTCGTCCTGCTTCCGCCAGAGCCCCACCTTCGCATAGCTTCGCGACGACCCGTAGTCCACGTTCGCGAGGCGAGTA
>BNBP01000314.1 GCA_014656015.1 Streptomyces griseoaurantiacus
GAGCTGGGGCGCGGGGACTTCACCCGGATCCCCAACGGCCTGCCGGGGGTGGAGCACCGCATGGATCTGATCCACCAGGGCGTGGTGGCGGGGGAGCTGTCGCTGGCGCGGTGGGTGGAGGTCACCTCCACGACACCGGCCAGGATGTTCGGCCTCTACCCGCGCAAGGGCGTCATCGCGCCGGGCTCCGACGCCGACATCGTCGTCTACGACCCGACGGCGCGACAGACGTTGTCGGCGAGCACGCACCACATGAACGTCGACTACTCGGCCTACGAGGGCATGGAGGTCACCGGTCGCGTGGAGACGGTGCTGTCGCGGGGCCGCGTCGTCGTCGACCGGGGTGAGTACCACGGGAGTCCCGGTCACGGCCGGTTCCTCGACCGGGCGTTGTGCCAGTACCTGAACTGAGGGGGTGGGGTATGGATTTCGGTGTCGTGTTGCAGACCGATCCGCCGGCCCGCGAGGTGGTCGAGCGGATGCGGGTCGCGGAGGACGGGGGCTTCC
>BNBP01000315.1 GCA_014656015.1 Streptomyces griseoaurantiacus
CAGGAGGCGACGGTGTCGTTGGACATGCCGCACCTCGGCCTCGACTGGCACGAGGTGGTGCCGGTGCGTGACGAGCTCACCGGTGACACCTATTCCTGGGGCAGGGCCAATTACGTGCGGCTGGAGCCGGGCGACAGGCCGGCACACGTGCTGACCGTCCTGCGACCGTCCTCACCGCAGATCGGAGGGTCACCCACACCATGATCGTCAACGAGCCCGTCCCGGACACCTTCGAGGACACCCCCGCCAAGGACCGGGACCCGGACTGGTTCAAACGAGCCGTCTTCTACGAGGTCCTGGTCCGCTCCTTCCAGGACAGCGACGGCGACGGCGTAGGGGACCTCAAGGGACTGACCGCCAAACTCGACTACCTGCAGTGGCTCGGTGTCGACTGCCTGTGGCTGCCGCCCTTCTTCAAGTCACCGCTGCGGGACGGCGGCTACGACGTCTCCGACTACACGGCCGTCCTGCCGGAGTTCGGGGACCTGGCCGACTTCGTCGAGTTCG
>BNBP01000316.1 GCA_014656015.1 Streptomyces griseoaurantiacus
AGGGCCTCGCGCTCCTTGTTGCGCGTGGAGCCCTGCACCACCGGGGCGTCCAGCGCCGCGCCCAGCTCCTCCAACTGCTCCAGGTAGGCGCCGATCACGAGGGTGGGCTCGCCGGCGTGGCGGTCCAGGATGGCCCTGACCACCGGCAGCTTGGTCCGCGCGGTCGCGCAGACCTTGTACCGCTCCTCCGGGTCCGAGGTGGCGTAGGCGAGGCGCTCGGCGTCGGTCAACGTCACCCGGACCTCGACGCAGTCGGCGGGGGCGATCCAGCCCTGCGCCTCGATGTCCCGCCACGGCGCGTCGTAGCGCTTCGGCCCGATCAGCGAGAACACGTCGCCCTCGCGGCCGTCCTCGCGCACCAGCGTCGCGGTCAGGCCGAGCCGGCGCCGGGCCTGGAGGTCGGCGGTGAACTTGAAGACCGGGGCCGGGAGCAGGCGCACCTCGTCGCTGGGGATCAGGCCCCAGTCCCGGGAGTCGAACAGTTCGAGGTGCGGGTAGACGCCCTT
>BNBP01000317.1 GCA_014656015.1 Streptomyces griseoaurantiacus
GACAGCGCCGAGGTCAGCAACCTCGAGGAGAAGGCCATCAGCCTGATCGGCCGCCCCCTCTACGAGGCGTTCATCCGGGACTACACCGCCAAGCAGTGGCAGACCGACCCCAAGGAGCTGCCCGCCTCGACGATCTCGCGGCTGCCGGTCCGCTACACCTTCGACAACCGCTACTTCAACGACACGTGGGAGGGCCTGCCGGTCGACGGCTACACCGCGTGGCTGGAGCGGATGGCCGACCACCCGAACATCGAGGTCCGGCTCGGCGTCGACTTCTTCGACGTGCGCGACCAGCTCCCGGCCGGCGTGCCCGTCGTCTACACCGGCCCGCTGGACCGGTACTTCGACTACAGCGAGGGCGAACTCGGCTGGCGCACCCTCGACTTCGAGACCGAGGTCCTGCCGACCGGGGACTTCCAGGGCACGTCGGTGATGAACTACGCCGACGCCGACGTCCCCTACACGCGCATCCACGAGTTCCGGCACTTCCACCCCGAGCGGGCCGA
>BNBP01000318.1 GCA_014656015.1 Streptomyces griseoaurantiacus
GACACGTCCCCTCCCCGACACGATCGCCGCGGCGCGGGAGGCACCCCGCCCACGGCACCCCACCCGGGCCGCCCCGCCGTCGCGGGACACCGCAACACGTCGCGGCCGAGGGGGAAGAAAAACATCTTTCACCCCGAAGCCGACCTCTGGCCAGAAATCCTATCGATCTTCTTCCCGAACGGGCCACCACCACCGTTTCCTCGGGCACGCCGGCGGCCTGTGGCACGAGGCGGCCCGGCACGTCGCTGACCGGCTCCGCGTGCCGCTGCGCGCCGTCGGGCTCGACGGGCAGCTCACCGACCCCGAGGACCGGCTCGTCGAGGCCTACGGCATCGGCGACGGCGGGGCCAGCCTCGTCCGACCGGACGGCGTGGTCGCGTGGCGCAGCGCCGTCGAGGTGCCGGACCCGACCGCGACGCTGCACCGCGTGATCTGCCAGCTCCTCGACCGCGCGGAGTGAGGGGGGCCGCGGGGTGACGACGGGACGGGCTTCGGCGACAGCCGG
>BNBP01000319.1 GCA_014656015.1 Streptomyces griseoaurantiacus
AACGAGAGCACCGACCGACCCACCCGACGACGACGCGGGGAGCTGCGCATCTACCTCGGGGCGGCACCGGGCGTCGGCAAGACCTACGCGATGCTCGGCGAGGCGCACCGACGCGCCGAGCGGGGCACCGACGTCGTCGTCGGCTACGTGGAGACCCACGGCCGGGCCAGGACGGCGCGGCTGCTCGAGGGGCTGGAGGTCGTGCCACGGCGCGTGCTGGAGCACCGCGGCGTCGAGCTGACCGAGATGGACGTGGACGCGGTCATCGCGCGCCGCCCCGCGGTCGCCCTGGTCGACGAGCTGGCGCACACCAACGCCCCCGGATCACGCAACGCCAAGCGCTGGCAGGACGTCGAAGAGCTGCTCGCCGCCGGTATCGACGTGCTGTCCACGGTGAACGTGCAGCACCTGGAGAGCCTCAACGACGTCGTCGAGAGCATCACGGGCGTGCGGCAGCAGGAGACCGTGCCCGACGAGGTCGTCCGCCGCGCGGAGCAGGTGGAGC
>BNBP01000320.1 GCA_014656015.1 Streptomyces griseoaurantiacus
GCCCACGACCTGGTCCAGCACGAGGGCGACCTGCTGCGCGCCCTCGGCCGCGGCCGGCCGCCCCGCGAGGCGTGGTCCCCGCTGCTGGACAACACCCTCGCCGGCCTGGCCAGGCGGCCCGAGCTGCCGGGAGCGCTCGTCCTGGCGACCACCGACGGGCGCCGCGTCGTCGGCGCCGGCGACCCGGTGGCGGAGCTGGAGGTCGACGGCTACGAGCTGTACCGGGCCGTGTTCGGCCGGCGCAGCCGGGCCCAGATGGCGGCATGGGCGTGGTCGGGCGACCCCGCCGCGTTCCTCGACCTGATCCCGGTCTTCCCGCCCCGCGAGGACGATCTCGTGGAGGTCTGAGCGCCCGCTCGGCGGGCGGCGGGGCCCGGTCGGCGGCCTAGACTCACCGACATGGGTGTCCCGTCCACAACGGCGTCGGCGGTGTCGACGGCGTCGGCGCGGGCGGTCAGCGCGAGCGTGGGCGCCCACCTCGCCGACGGCGTCCGCGACGACGCC
>BNBP01000321.1 GCA_014656015.1 Streptomyces griseoaurantiacus
AACCACGCCAAGAAAAGTCACAGTGGGGAGAGGCGAAGTGCTCCTGGCACAATGACAACCTGGTGGTATCTCTGGCACCTGACACGACACAGGGCAAGGGCCTGTCTACCGTCTACGCAAATCGCGACAGCCTCTCGAATTCAGAAGAAACCACCGTTGGCGGCTACCCCGGGCTCCGCACCGGAAAGATCAGCATGGCATGCAGTGTCTACGTCGGGGTCTCCGACAACCAGGTATTCCTTGGTACTGTGACCGTACGTCGGGACGCCAAGCCGGAGTACAAGGACCGGTGCGCGTTCGCCGAGAAGGTCGCCGGCATGGTCCTGTCCAACCTGCCACCGGCAAGCTGATAGGACCAAGTCACCGATGCGGCGTACAGCGATTATTCCTGTAGCAGTGGCCGGACTGGGGCTAGCAGCCTGCACCAGCACAACACCCGGCCTAGCCTCCACATCCAGCGGGAGCCAGAGCAGCGCGGCGACCAGCACGGCAGCAATCGACAAC
>BNBP01000322.1 GCA_014656015.1 Streptomyces griseoaurantiacus
CTCGCGGCGCTTCTTGCGGGCGTGGTCGCGCGGGGAGAGCGGGGCCTCGGGGGCCGCCTCGTGGTCACGGCCCAGCCTGCGGCGGACCCAGCGGTCGGCGGTGTGCAGGTGATGGCGTCCGGAGACCAGGGCGATGGCGACCGCGATGGCCGCGATCACGTGGGCGATGGACGCCGTGCTGCCCCTGGCGAGGTCGACGGCGCCCGAGACGAGCAGGACCACCTGGGTCCCCGCCGCGAGCAGGAGCAGCGCCGCGCCGACGCGGGGCGCCCTGAGCAGGTAACGCGTGAGCAGTCCGGCGAGCAGCAGCACCCAGAACCCGATCTCACAGCCGATGACGACGGCCAGGAACACGACGCCCCCCCGTTTCAACACAGTCGTGCTAATTCCCGTTCTGGATAGCACGCGCACCGGTGGGTTGGCAACACGAATGTGTTAGGAAGAGGGCATGCCGAAGGTCGTGGACCACGAGGAACGCCGCAAGGAACTGGCCGAGGCCGTG